>JAEUUT010000036.1 GCA_016787415.1 Saprospiraceae bacterium
ATTCATCATTCATCATTCATCATTCTTTTTCTTCGGTTTCGGCTTCGCCGCCGTTTTGGGTGCGGGCAGGCTTTCCAGTACGCTGTCGCTGGGGGCGGTGGTGAGTGCGCCGCCAGTGCTGACCGATGTTTGCGAGGGCGCCGGAGTCGTTTGTGTGATGGTAGTGGTGGTGATGGGTGGCGCCGATGGTGGTGGGCCCGAAGCGCGCAGGCTGACCAATTTGCGGAGCATTTCAAACCAGAATGTCGCGCCCAGAGAAATACCCAGGGCTGTGGTCAGCCAGCCAATGATTTTGTAGAGCCACCATTTTCCGTCGGCCTGTTGCCAGTTGACGGTGCTCCAGCCGAGGCCAAGCGGCGATTCCAGTGCAGCGATGTTGTCGTTGACCAGTGATGTGACTTTTTGTTTTACTTGTGCGATGTCGGGGTTTTCCAGGTTGGGCGCTGTCGGGGCGGGTTGTGTGTTGACGAAGGTCGTGGCCTGATCGGCAATCATATTGCTGAGTGTGGAATTGATGCTCAGGCTGTGGTAAATATTGATCACATCAGCATTGAACACAATGGCCAGCGCGAGGCCAATACCCACCAACCAGCGTTGCGAAGTGCGTTTGTAGGCGCCGGATGCGCGATCCATCACTTCATTGAACCAGTCTTCGAGTTTCTTTTTAAAATCTACAAGTTCGCCGTTGGTTTGGCGATACAGAAACTGGGCGAGTTTTTTGGAAGGCCCATCGGGCAGCCCGGCGATGGCGGCTTCCAGGTCGGCACGGTTATCGATTTCCATCATGTCCAGCAGGATGGAACTGAAGGTGCCAGCGCCGAGATAAGATGGCAGGGCACGTTTTTTACCGTTTATTTTGGTGCGCTCCTTGGAGCCGGCTGCCAGTTGCTGAAAGAAAGGGTGGGAAATAAAATCGTCGGTAGCGCCGGCGCCGATCATGCCTTTGATGGCCCGAATCAGTTGCTGGCCCCGCAATGACAGGTAACCGGCGATGAGTTCGAGGATGGAAGACGCCAACAGGCTGAACAACAGCATCACGAATACGATGCCAATGATGGTGGAAAGGATTGCAATCATACAGGTTAAAAAGGCAAAATGTTTGAGGCCTTAAAAGTGCAGGTTTTCGCCGGATTTTTTGTGTTTGGAGCGATTAATTACCGATTATTTTTTGGGTTGGGCGGATGAATCAGGATTGGCAGGATTTCAAGGATTAGAAGGATGCCCAACGAGATGTCGAAATTCCAATAATTAATTCCAATTGATACAGGAGGCTTATTCTCAGTCCAATTATATTAATTTCGACATCTCGTTGGGCATCCTTCTAATCCTTGAAATCCTGCCAATCCTGATTCATCCTCCCTCCTCACAACCGCCACACCAGTCCGTTCTGCCAGTTATAAATACCTGGAGGTGCTGCATCAGGAAGCCCACGGTCGAGGCTGTAGCCGAAGTCGGTACTGAAGCGCAGGTGTTTGCCGATGGGCAATTCGAGCGACCATTCTGTAGAAAAACGGTAATTGCGGAAATCGGCGAAGGCGGGTTGCCAGTAAGTAGTGCCCTGCAACACCATTTTGGTTTTGGGCTGGCGCAGGGTGACGGTGATGTAATTGCTCCAGCGGTGCCAGTGGCGGCTGCCGTAGTTTTCGGTAAAATAATTCTGCTCGTACAGCCAGGCGCTGCCCAGATACAGGCGGCTGTTGGAAGCGTATTGCAGGAAAAAACGCTGGCGCAGTCCAGTGCCGAACAGCGTCCGGTTGCGGATGAACAGCAACTTGTTGGTTTGCTGCTGTGTGTACACCTCCAGCGATAAAGATTTGAATAACTTGTAGTTATATCTCAAATGCGCAAAGGCGGCATTGGAAAAATCGCGGCCGCCGGCATTCAGAAAATCGGCATTGAGCAGCAGTAGCCACACATTGCGGCCGTGCTTGTACTGTGCCCTCGATTCGGCGCGGAACAAGATGGTTTGTTCTTTTACACGGGCCAGAGCGAAACTTCCTTTCAGCGCGCCGTACCAGCGCAAGGAGTCGTTGGTGCCGGTGATGCGCATTTCCTCGATGTTGACAATCTGGGCGTGCAACAGCGATGCGTTGAATAACAACAACAGTAGAGACAAGGCACGCCTTGTCTGCAACAACAAGGCACGCCTTGTCTGCAATCGTTTCAGGGAGGATACAGGTTTCATCGAGGCAAAAATAGGGATCGTGCCGATTACATCGCCTCGAATTCGGCCCGTGTGAGCCGCCACACATTCACGGGCTGTTCGAAATTCAGCCAGCCGGGTACGCCTGTGTATGTGTCAAATAGTTGAAAACCAACCTTTTGTAAGGTTCTATTGGGCGCAGGATTCAGCGCGTAGGGTTCGCAGTACAGCGTTTTCAGGTGCAGGTTATTGAAATAAAACGGCAGGCTTCGGCGCACCAGTTCGACGCCCATGCCACGGCGCCGAACGCCCGATTGCCACAGGTGCAGGTGCATATAGGCTTTTTCGCCGTATTCAATTTTGCTCACGTTGGAATGGCCGATGGGCTCGCCGTCGGCCTCCCAGATGACCGCGTAGGATTGTTTTTCCGGATACGATTGGGCGAGTTGTTTGGAGAGCATGTCGTGCCATTGTTCACGGGCGGGCATTTTGGACAGGTCGACGCCCATGCCTGTGAGGAAATCAGGTTCGGCGGTGGTCCAGTAAGCAATGAGCCGGTCGAGGTCGGTAGCGCGGAGTTCGCGGACGGTGAGCAAAGGAGTAGTGGGCATGGTGTGGTGTATTTCCTGAGTAGAGACAAGGCATGCCTTGTCTTACTACTACGTCATTTTGCTGGTAATAGTTCCATGCGGGGATCGGAAAATTGGTAAACGCACGCAGGCGTAGAGACAAGGCATGCCTTGTCTCTACATTCCCAATACGCAATATATCAAGGTGTTTGTTTTTCCTCCGGTGGCCGATACAACAACGGCCCGAATAAAATCAGCGCAAGAATCAGATAAGAAGTACTACTAAGCATGGCAGTTTATTGAATCGTGAGCGTTCGAGTTACCTGGCTTATTCCATTGTCCAGCAGCACAGCATACGTACCGGGCGACAGCGGAGAAAAATCGAATTGCAGGAGGTTGCGTGCTGCTGCTACAGACTGGTTTTGGTGGATCATTAGCCGACCGTGGGCATCGAAAACAGAGACATGCAGGTCGCCCTCCTTTTCCGCATCATATTGCAGGCTGACCAGCCCTGGGTGCGCAGGATTGGGGAAAAAAGCGCCGGTCTGTTCTTCGCTGGCGGGCATCATGACCTGCACCACCGGGCTGTATTCGTATTGGCCGTTGTGGTCCGACTGGCGGAGGCGGTAATAATTCTGCCCGGGTGAAGGCTGTTCATCGGTGAAAGTATAAGCCTGCGCTACGGAGGTAGTGCCCTTTCCAGCGCGGAAGCCGATGCTTTGCCACTGTCGGCCGTCGGCGCTGCGCTCGATGTCCCAGCCGAGGTTGTCGGTTTCGGACGCGGTACGCCAGTCGAGCAGAACCTGTTTTTCTTCGGCGTGGGCACGGAAGGTGAGGAGTTCGACTGGGAGGACGGCGTCTTCCCAGCGTGCAATACTGACGGTACCTGAAACACCTCCTGCACTAAGGAATTGCCCTCCTACATACACATCGTCGTTGGAAATTTGAATACCATAAACGTAATCGTTTACTCCGGTGCCGAGGCTTTGCCAGGAAGAACCATTATAATAAGAAATAAAATCTGCGTTGGCATTCCCTCCTGCATTCGTAAACTTTCCACCTGCGTACACATAATTCCCTGCCAAGGCAATCGAATAAACCTGATTATTAAGGGTGGTGCCGACGGCTGACCAGGAACTTCCATTCCATCGGGCTATGTAATCTGCAGCGGCAAGACCACCAGCGTCAGTAAACCATCCGCCTGCATATATTTCGCTTCCGGATATAGCGATGGAGATGACCAGGTTGTTCAGTCCGGAACCCAGAGCCTGCCAGGAACTACCAGTCCAGCGGGCAATACAGTTGGCGCCAGTAGTGCCGCCGGCATTGGTAAACAATCCTCCAACATACACCTGACTCCCCGACAAAGCAAGCGCATAAACGACGCTGTTCAGGCCGGATCCCATAGCGTTCCAGGACGTCCCATTCCATCGGGCTACGTAATCTGCAGCAGCAATACCTGCAGCATCCACAAAGTCGCCCCCAACGTACACATTGCTGCCATCCACGACAATGGCCCGAACGACATCCGGCAAACCGCCGCCGAGCGCTTCCCATACACCTCCATTCAAACGCACGATCCGGTCAGCATTGGCATTGCCACCAGCATCCGTAAAACGACCACCCACATACATGTCGCTACCAGAAAATGTAATGGCATTTACAAAACCATTGAACCCGTTGCCTACGGCATTCCACGAAGCGCCGTCCCAGCGGGCAATGTAATCAGCGCTTGCCACCCCGCCGGCATCCGTAAAAAGGCCACCCACATATATGTCATTGCCCGAAACGGCCATTGCAATAACGTCGTTGTTTAAACCCGACCCAATTGCGTTCCATCCTGCGGCGAGCGGCGGCGGAACCATCACTAGTCCCTGGCATTCATCGATAACAGGGATATAGCCGGAAAAATCAACTGCACCGCTAAGTTGTTGCGGGTTGGTGATTCTCCCGTTTTTATCCAGAATGTCTGCAAGTACGATGTTGGAACTGGCAAAAAGTGGACAAGATATCCTTAAAAAAAGGAAAAATATTGAAATTTGGAAGGCAGTATTAAAAGATTGGATTCGCATGGCGCTTTATTGAATCGTGAGCGTTCGAGTTACCTGGCTTATTCCATTGTCTAGCAGCACAGCATACGTGCCGGGCGACAGCGTAGAAAAATCGAATTGCAGGAGGTTGCGCGCTGCGGCTACAGGCTGGTTTTGGTGGATCATTAGCCGACCGTGGGCATCGAAAACAGAAACATGCAGGTCGCCCTCTTTTTCCGCATCATATTGCAGGCTGACCAGCCCTGGGTGCGCAGGATTGGGGAAAAAAGCGCCGGTCTGTTCTTCGCTTGTGGGCATCATGACCTGCACTACCGGGCTGTATTCGTATTGGCCGTTGTGGTCCGACTGGCGGAGGCGATAATAATTCTGCCCCGACAGGGGCTGCTCATCGGTGAAGGTGTAGGACTGTGCTACGGAGGTAGTGCCCTTTCCGGCGCGGAAGCCGATGCCTTGCCACTGTCGGCCGTCGGCGCTGCGCTCGATGTCCCAGCCGAGGTTGTCGGTTTCGGACGCGGTACGCCAGTCTAGTAGAACCTGTTTTTCTTCTGGGTGGGCACGGAAGGTGAGGAGTTCGACAGGGAGGGCGGCATTACCATAACGCGCAATATAGGTGGTGTTGGCAACGCCACTGGCACTGGTGAAGATTCCGCCGACATATAAGTCATTACCGGAAATGTCCAAAAATCTCAACGCACCGTTAACACCATTACCAAATGCATCCCAGGTGCTACCGTTCCAGCGGGCGATATAGTCGGCCGATGCATTTCCGCCGGCGTTGGTAAAATCACCCGCGACGTACACATTGCTGTTGAGCACATAAATTTCATACACCCAGTTGTTTAATCCTGTCCCAAGTGCATTCCAGGTGTTTCCATTCAGACGCGCAATGTAGTCAGCATTGGCATTTCCGCCGGCATTGGTGAAGGAACCACCTACGTATATGTCGCTACCGTCGATGGTAATGCCTATTACCCAGTTATTTACGCCGCCACCCACCGAGTGCCAGGCACTCCCGTCCCAACGCGCTATATAAGTGGTATTACTAACCCCTCCTGCACTCGTAAAATAGCCGCCTATATACATGTCATTCCCCAAAAAGGCCATGGATTGAGACCCATTATTCAAACCGGTGCCAAGAGGGTTCCAGTTGGCGCCGTCCCATCGTGCAATATAGTCTCCATTGGCATTTCCTCCCGCATCGGTAAATAGACCGCCTGCATACACACTGCCTCCGGAAAGACCGATGATATGAACAGCATTGTTAAAACCGTTGCCAAGCGGATACCAGGTAGATCCATCCCATCGGGCAATACGACTGGTATTGGCCACGCCACCGGCGCTGGTAAAAGATCCGCCTATGTACACATCTGTTCCGGAGATAGCAATGTACGAGACAAGATTATTCGCACCGGTGCCGAGCGCATTCCAACTGCTGCCATCCCAGTAAGCGATGCGATCAGCGTTGGGATTGCCTCCCGCATCGGTAAATTCGCCTCCGACGTATACCCCATTTCCGGATACTGCAATACAATGTACAAAGGTGTTCAAACCGGTACCCAGCGCATTCCACCCGGCCGTAAGCGGGGGCTGCGGCAAAAACACCAGACCTTTACAAGAATCAATAACCGGGTAATAACCTGAAAAATTAACCGACCCGCTCCATTGATTCGGGTTATAAATTCGCCCGTTGGCATCCAGAATATCCGCAAGCGCGATATCGGAACTGGCAAAAACAGGACGGGCAAAGCCCAAAAGAAGCAGAAAGCCGGCAAAATGAAAGGCAGTTAAAATGGATTGGATTTTCATGATAAAAGAGATAAATAGTGACAGAAAACGTCACAAAAGTGACCCCGACACGGTTCACAAGCGTGTCAATATGGGTACACCAGCGTCTCATTTAGGGAAATAATCCAGTCTTTTTGCCATTATTTCAGGCCTGTTCTTCCGAGGGCGACTTCCCGAAGCGTTTTTTATAGTTCAGGGAAAAGTGTTTCACCTGCTTCAGCCCGACGGCATAGGCTGCCGCTTTTACCGACGAAACGGCGCGGGTTTCCAGCAGCAGGCGCGCTCTGCGGAAACGCGCTTCGTCTACGTATTCCGTTGGCGTCAGGCCGGTGAGGCGTTTCAACTGGCGGAAAAGCGACGATCGGCTCATGGCCATGTCGTCGGCGAGCAAATCTGCCGTCAGGTCGTAGTAGGGAATGCGGCGTTCCACCACCTTTTCAAATTGTTCGAGCCAGGCCAGGTCGTCGGCGCTGAACACAGCCCCTTCCGGTGCAGGGGCGCTTTCCCCGGGGCCGGCATGATTCGGCGCACTGCGGCGGCCGACATTTTGCAATAAATTGCCCACCCGCGCCAGGAGTTCTTCTTCTTCGAAGGGTTTCAACAGGTAATCATCCACCCCGATCCGCAAAGCGTGCAACCTGTCGTGCAGGCCGGCGCGGGCCGTGAGCATGACGACCGGTAGGTGGCGCCAACGATCGTCGCCTTTCAGCCGTTCCAACAATTGAAAACCGTCCATTTCGGGCATCATTACATCCGACAGGATCAAATCAGGCAAGTATTCGGACTCTTCCAGCAGGGAAAGCGCGCGAAGGCCGTTTTCGGCAGTCGTTACTTCGTAAGAGTCCGACAGGATGAGGCGGATGTAATCGCGCAGGCTTTCGTGGTCTTCCACCACCAGAATGCGCGCCGCGCCGGGCGGAGGCGCGGGGGCTTCCAGTCGCGCAGTGCTTGTAAGGTTTCCGTTTTCAGAAAATTCGGATAACACAAGTCTGTCCGTGTCGGCCACTTCCTTTTTTGGAAATTCAAAGTAAAAATCGCTACCGACACCCGCTTGGCTTTCCGCCCATATCCGGCCGTGCAGCGCCTGCGCCAGTTCCCGGCACAAGGCCAGGCCGATGCCCGAGCCGCCTTCGATGGGCGCGTTGGGTTGGGATGTCTGGAAAAAACGGTCGAACACGCGGGGCAGGTCGTCGGGATGTATGCCCCGGCCGGTGTCCGACACCTGCATCCGGATGTTGCCCTCCATTTCCTTTACCCGGATATGTATGCGCCCTTCGGCATGTGCAGGGGTAAACTTCAGGGCATTGGACAACAAATTATTGACCACCTTTTCTACCTTGTCGGTATCGACCAGCACCTGCAATGTTTTGGGTAAATCGTACTCGAATTCGAACCCGATGCCTAATCGTTCGGCATGGCTTTGGAAAGCCCCGATCAGTCGATGCAAGAAAGGGTGGAGCGCCACCGGCGTTTCATGCACTTGCAGCACACCGGCTTCGAGTTTGCTCAAATCGAGCATTTCATTGATCAGCGAAAGCAGTTGTTGCCCCTGCTGCCGGGCGACAGCGGCGAGGTCGCGTTCCCGATTTTCGAGCCGCGGGTTTTTAAGTATCGTACCGATGGGGCCCAGCATCAGCGTCAGCGGGGTGCGCAGTTCGTGGGTCACGTTGGCAAAAAAACGGCTTTTTGCCTCGTCGAGCCGCTTCAATTCTTCGGTTTGGTACCGGATGGTGGCCGTTTGCCGACTTACTTCCCTTTCTAATCGTTCCTGTTCCAGCCGGTGTTGCCGGATGCGCCAGCGGGTCCAGTTCCAGATGCCCAAAGCGATGGCCACGATGCAGGCGGCAATAAACCACCACCGCAAATACAAGGATGGTAATACGTGAATGGTATAGGCCAGTTCGTTTTTTGCCCAGGCGCTGTTGGAAGCCTGGGCGCGTACGCGCAACAGATGTTTGCCGTACGGCAAGCCCGAGAGGCGCAATACCGGCTCGTTCAATACTTCCCAATCGGCTGTAACGCCTTCCAGAAACCAGTAGTAGGTTGCTTTTTCCGGAGCGACATAATCCAGCAGCGCAAACTCCAGTTGCAGATAACGGTCGCCGGGGTGCATGGTGAACGAGCCAGAAGCCAGCAGTTCGGGCAAACGGTCTTCCAAACGCCCCGTTTCGCCATCGTGCACCTGAAAAACGGTGGGCGCCAGCGCCGGGGGCTCTTTTTATTCTTTCGCCCCGTCGTAAAAATCGTCGGGTTGAAAGGCCGTTACTCCGTTCAGTCCGCCGAAATACAAGGTGCCGTCGGCCCCTCGGCCATGTGAAATCCGGTTGAACTCGTTGTGCGTAATGCCGTCTTCCTTTACCCAGGTGCGCCGCACGCGCAGGGAGGCTTTGTCCAATTGTGCAATACCGAAATCGGTGGGTAGCCACAAATGCTGGTGTTGATCCTCATAAACAGCATACACCACGTTGTTGAGCAAGCCGTTTTTGCGGGAAATCACCTGGACTTGCGCATCTGCGGGCGCCGACCGATCCCAGCGAATCAATCCGCCGCCTGCGGTACCCAGCCAGATAATTCCGTTGGCATCTTCATAAAAATGCAGGGTGTTTTCATAAGGCAAATGATGCGCGCCCTGCCCGCCCGGCCAGTAGCGATCCAGGATGGCGCCATCTTCTTGCAGGCGGTACAGTCCCAGGGAGGTACAGGCCCATATTCGTCCGGAATGGTCGCGTTGTAAACTATTGATACAGGCGTGGTCGAATTCCGGGAAAGCAGCATTTTGCCTGTTTTCAAACACCCCTGTCACAGGATTTAACACCATCAACCCGGTTCCCAGGCCGAGCAGCAGGCATTGCGGGCTTAGTTCCAGCATCGACCAGATGAAACCGTATTCCCTGCTATCTGTCTGAAAAGGCGGGCCGACAGGCGCCCCCTCCGGCGTGATTTTTTGCAAGGCTAATCTTCTAATGTTTGTCGCGTTTGTCTGGAGCCCCCAATGTGTCCAAAGATTGCCATCGCTGCTTTTACAGATGCTCAAGGCAGATGTTGCGCCGGGCAAGCGCCGGGCTTCTGCTGAATGCAGATCGACGCCAAAGCGTCCGAGCGTATAGCTATCGCTATTGACAAGCAGCCGCCCGCCCATTTCTGTCAAACCCCGGCATGCGAAACCACGTTCGCCGGGGGCATGTTCGTCGTATAACAGCCGTCGAAAGTGATTTTCCCGTAATTCTACCATCACTAAACCGAATGTGGTGGCAAACCACATGTTGCCACTGCGATCCACCAAAAAATCTCTGAACTGCCAGGAATCCAGTTCCGGAAATTCCTGTGAGATATCCAGTAACAGTTCGCCGCTTTTATGGTGGATATATGGGAATTGTACCACGAGGTTTCCCTTTTCCAGTACCGCGTACTGGAAGGATGCCATTTCCGGAAAGCGCGGCGCTGAAATGGTACGGTTTCCTTGTCCGTCTATTTCCCACAATTCGAGGGTTTTGCCTTTATGAAATATGTAAAACCCATCGGGGTCGGAGGCCGGGCCTTTCAGAAAATCAAAATCATGGCCAGAGTCGATGGGATATTCCCGAATTTTTTTCCCGTTCAGGTCGATTTCGGCCAGGCTACGCTGTGCGGTGGAAGCGTCCTCATATACGCACCACAGGGTTTGGCGGCTGGTGGTTCGGACGAGTTTGGTATACGCTGCATTTTCAAGTTGCACTGCCCGCCAGCCACTTTTCGGGTGGTACAATAGAAAGGCGTGGGCGTCTTCTAGCCAGATGACTAAGGTGCCGTCGGACAGGGTCTTTGGGGGCTGGCGCCATTTTTCATGAAGTAGAGACAAGGCATGCCTTGTCTCTACCTGCAACGGCGTGATTTTGCCGCTTATCGGGTTGATGATATCCACCCATTGGCTTCCACTGGTATGGCTGATCCAGATATTGCCGTCGGCATCCTCTGCCAACAGATCGATCGCGTCTTCGTGCAGCCCGTCTTCCATGTGGTTGAACACCCGGAATTTTTGTCCGTCGAAACGTGCGAGGCCCCCGCTGGTGGCTATCCATATAAACCCTTGCCGGTCCTGTAAAATGGCGCGCACTTCCCGATGCGGCAACCCATCGGCTATCCCGTAGCGACGTGCATAGGCCTGGTATTGTTGCGAATAGACAAAGGAAGGCAACAAAAAATAGAATAACAGGAAGCGAAGACGGCAGAATAGGAACACTACATCATTCGGCTTGTGGATTATTGAGCGTCTGGATTATTTATGGTTTGAAATCGTAGAGGCAAGGCATGCCTTGTCTAATATTAAAGGCGAATAAAGGTAGTGTAAATCGTGGTTATTCAAAATTCGTAGAGACAAGGCATGCCTTGCCTCTACCCCCGCCCCAAAAAACAACGACGCGTACAGAACATATCGTTCCGTACGCGCCGTCTAATATTCACAAAATCATCTGTATGATGTTTAGAGACAAGGCATGCCTTGTCTCTACTTTAGCATCGTTTTTACTTCATTGATCACATACGATTCAATAATGTCGCCGACCTTGATGTCGTTGAAATTCTTGATCGTGATACCACATTCCATACCCGCTTTGACCTCTTTGGCGTCTTCCTTAAAACGTTTGAGCGAGGCCAGTTCGGCATTCTGGTTGGCGTTGCCAGGGTACACTACGATGCCATCGCGTACGATGCGGATGTAGTGGTTGCGGCTGATTTTGCCTTCCTGTACGTAACAACCGGCGACGGTGCCCACTTTCGAGATTTTGTACACTTCGCGCACTTCCACCTGGCCCATGATCTCCTCTTCCTTGGTAGGTTCGAGCATGCCCTCCATAGCGGCCTTGATTTCTTCGATGGCCTCGTAGATGATCGAGTACATCTTGATTTCCACGCCTTCTTTTTCGGCGAGTTTGCGTGCGGTGAGCGATGGGCGCACCTGGAAGCCAATGATGATGGCATCGGATGCAGAAGCCAGCATGACGTCGCTGTCGACAATCTGGCCGACGGCTTTGTGGATGACGTTGACCTGGATTTTCTCCATCGACAGTTTGATGAGCGAGTCGCTGAGGGCCTCGATCGAACCGTCCACGTCGCCTTTGACGATGAGGTTGAGTTCCTTGAAGTTGCCGAGTGCCAGACGGCGGCCGATTTCCTCGAGGCTGATCCGTTTGCTGGCGCGGTTGGATTGTTCGCGGATGATCTGTGCGCGTTTGCTGGCGATTTCCTTGGCTTCGCTTTCGGAGCGGGCTTCCTTGATTTTTTCACCTGCTTGCGGAGCGCCGGGCAAACCAAGCACCAGTACCGGCGTGGCCGGGCCTGCTTCCTTGATCTTTTTGCCGCGTTCGTTGAACATGGCTTTTACCTTACCGGCAAATTCGCCTGCGATGATCGGGTCGCCGTCGTGCAGGGTACCGTTTTCCACCAGCATTTTAGTGACATAGCCGCGGCCTTTGTCGAGCGAAGCCTCCAGCACCGTACCGATGGCGCGGCGGGAAGGATTGGCTTTGAGGTCGAGCAGTTCGGCTTCGAGCAGTACTTTTTCGAGTAGTTTGTCGACGTTGACACCTTTTTTGGCCGAAATATCCTGGCTTTGGTATTTACCGCCCCATTCTTCTACGAGCAGGTTCATTTGAGCCAGTTCGTTTTTGATGCGTTCGGGGTCGGCGCCGGGTTTATCTATTTTATTGATAGCGAACACGATCGGTACACCGGCTGCTTGCGCGTGGCTGATGGCCTCACGTGTTTGCGGCATGATGCTGTCGTCGGCTGCGATCACGATGATGGCGATGTCGGTTACCTTGGCGCCGCGCGCACGCATGGCCGTAAAGGCTTCGTGACCGGGCGTATCGAGGAACGTAATTTCGTGGTCGTCATTCACTTTTACCTCATAGGCGCCGATGTGCTGGGTGATACCGCCAGCCTCGCCTTCTGCGACGTTGGCACTGCGGATAAAGTCGAGCAGCGAGGTTTTACCGTGGTCGACGTGGCCCATAACGGTGACAATCGGCTGGCGTGGCAGGAGGTCTTTCGGATCGTCGACTTCCTCTTCTTCCACTTCCACCTGTTCTTCGGCGCTGATGAACTGCACTTCGTAATTGAATTCGCTGGCCACCACTTCGATCAGTTCGGCGTCGAGGCGCTGGTTAATCGATACGAAGATACCGAGGCTCATACAGGCTTTGATGACGTCGGCCGGTTTTACGTTCATGAGGGCGGCCAGATCTGATACGGAGATAAACTCCGTGACCTGTAGTGTTTTTTCGCCTTCGGAGCGTTGCATTTCCGCCTGTTCTGCGCGTTCGCGGCGTTCGTCGCGTTTGTCGCGGCGAATTTTCTGGCGTTTGCGGCTGGCGCCTGCGCCCATGCGGGCCATCGTCTGCCTGATTTGATCTTCGATCTGTTTTTGCGAAACCTCTTTGGGCTGTTCGTCGCGTCGGCCTGTGCCGGTACCCGGGCCACGGCGGTCGCCGCCGCCGCCGGTTCCTCCTCCCGACATCGAAGCCTGGAGAGAAGCGGCAGTAACGGGCTGCTGCACTTTTTTGCGTTTGCGCTTATGGCGGTTAGGGTCGTTGCTGTTGCCTTCTCCTTGTCCGCCGCCGCCTGCGTTGGCTGGTCGGTTTTGTTGTCCTTGTTGCTGATTGCCGCCGCCCTGCTGGTTGCGATTGCCACCACCTTGCTGGTTGCGGTTACCACCGCCTTGTTGGTTGCGATTGCCGCCGCCTTGCTGGTTGCGGTTGCCGGAAGACGGTTCGGGTTTTGGCTTGTCGAGGCTGATACGGCCCAGAATTTTCAGTCCGCGCAATTGCGGGGCATCGGCGCGGTACATTTCGGATTCTTCCGGAGCATTGCTCGTCCCGGCGGCATTATCTGTCGGAGCAGGCTTGTCAGCGGGTTTTGCCGGCTCTGGCGCAGGCTTTTCGGCTGCTGGTTTTTGCTCCTGTACAGGTGCTGCAACGGGTTTTTCCGGTTCTGGTGCAGGCGGTGCAACAGGCTCCACAGGCGTTGCTACTGGAGCCACCGGCTTTTTCTCTTCCGGTTTGGGCGCCTGCGTTTTATTGGCGGCATCGAGGTCGATCCTGCCGATCACGCGCAGGGCAGGTCGTTCGCGCTGAATTACTTCCGGCTCTTCTTTTTGGGCGGCGGGTTTTACATCGCGCGCTTCTTCGATTTTGGGCAATGCGACTTTAGGTGCTTCCTCGCGCGGAGGCAACAAAGAAGGACGTGCCGCAGGTGGAGGCGCAGTCGTAGTAGTGGTGGTGGGGGCGCCAACACCAGGTGAAACGGGGTCTTTTTTCAATACGGGGCGAGCCAGTTTGTCCGCCTCCTGTTTGATAGCAAGGTCTTTTTGGAACTCCTTTTGGAGCACGATGAGCATTTCGTCGGAAATATCGGCGGTGGGTTTCTCCTCGATGGGGAAACCTTTGCTGTGCAGCGTCTCGACGATGGTGTGCAGACCGACGTTGAACTCTTTTGCTACCTTAATTAATTTTTGCGCCATGCAGTGTTTTGCCTGCTTAATGAAAAGTTGATTTTGGATGCGTTTGCGGGGAAACGCTCAAATTGCCGCGAGAACTATCGTTTAGAAGGCCTTGTTATTTTGAATGTTGAAAATGCGGTGCAAAGGTATAACAAAAAAAGCGTAAAACCCAGTTAGTTGTTAGTTATCAGTTATCAGTTATTGGTTATCAGGGGTGGTAAAGAGACCATACGTACAATTTATTGGCTACTCGATAAGGCATTCCTAACATTTGTACACCTGGTCTCTTTACCACCCCTGATAACGGATAACTGATAACCAATAACTAACAGGGGTTACTTTTCTTCTTCAAACTCATCAGCGAGGATACGCAGCACTTCGCGGACGGTTTCTTCTTCCAGGTCGGTGCGGCGGATAAGTTCTTCCTGACTGAGTTCGAGCACTTGACGGGCGGTATCGCAGCCGATATTTTTAAATGCTTCGATGACCCATGGTTCCATTACGTCGCTGAATTCTTCGAGATCCACGTCGTCGATTTCGTATTCGGCCTGGTTGCGGTACACGTCGATTTCGTAGCCGGTGAGTTTGGTAGCCAGTTTGATGTTGCTACCAGCCTTTCCGATGGCCAGGCTCACCTGATCAGCGTCGAGGTACACAGCTGCGCGTTTGCGTTCGTGGTCGAGTTCGATGGTGGTGATTTTGGCGGGCGTGAGGCTACGCTGGATGAAGAGCGAGGTATTGGTGGTGTAGTTGATGATGTCGATGTTTTCGTTGCGGAGTTCGCGTACGATACCGTGGATACGGCTTCCTTTCATACCGACACATGCGCCAACGGGGTCGACGCGTTCGTCGTGGCTTTCGACGGCCACTTTAGCGCGTTCGCCGGGCAGGCGTACAATATTTTTGATTTCAATGACACCGTCTTCGATTTCCGGCACCTCTGCTTCGAGGAGTTTATTCAGGAAACTCGGATCTGTACGGCTCAACATAATAAACGGCACATTGTTGCGCATTTCTACTTTGCGGATGATACCTTTTACCACGTCGCCCTTGCGGTAGTAGTCGCCTTTGATCATTTCTGTACGGGGCAGCACCAGTTCGTTGTTGGTGGCGTCGTCGAGAATGAGGACTTCTTTTTTCATGATCTGGCTGACTTCGCCTGTGACGACGTTGCCGACCAGTTCGGAGTATTTGCGATAAATCTCGTCTTTTTCGAGTTCCATGATCCGCGACACCAGGGTTTGGCGGGCGGCCATGATGGCACGGCGGCCAAAGTCGTCGATGGAAAGTTGCTCGTAGCACTCATCGCCTTCGTTGACACTTTCGTCGATGTACTGGGCTTCGGTAACGCTCACCTGGGCCAGTTCATTGGTGACCTCGCCATCGGGCACTACTTCACGTACGCGCCAGATTTCAAGGTCGCCGCTGTTGGTATTGACGATGACGTCGAAATTGTCGTCGGTGCCGTATTTTTTCTTGATGAGGGTGCGAAAAACGTCTTCGAGTACGCGCACCATCGTTGGGCGGTCTATGTTTTTGCCGGTTTTAAAGTCGGCGAATACATCTACTAAATTGACCATTATACGTTATGAATTGGTTGAAGATGAATGACTAAAAGGTGAGTTTCACAATGGCTTTTTCGATCTCTTCGAATGGGATAATCGTTTCGATTTCCACTTCTTTTTTCTTTTTTCCGTCGCGTTCAATCACGGTGTTGCTCAGTACGATGTGTTGTTCGGCGACGGATTTCAGCAGGCCAACGGTTCGGTTTTTGTCGGTTTTGGTGACTTCCAGTTGGCGGCCGATATTTTTGGCATATTGTCGCTGGAATTTCAGCGGCCGGGAAATGCCGGGACTGCTCACTTCCAGTGTGTATTTTTCCCCCAGCCAGCCATTGGCGTCGATAAAACTTTCAAGGTAGCGGCTGATTTTCTGGCATTTTTCGAAGGTCATCCCCGAATCGCTGTCGGCAAATACGCAGAGTTTATGGCCTGGTTTCAATTCGATTTCGACTGTAAAACAATCTGCAAACGCCTCGTCGGTGCTGTATTTTTCTTCCAGAAGTTGGGCAATTCGTTCGGTTAATTCCATGCTGTGCGCTTGTTATCAGTATTTCAGGCAAATAAAAGAGGGAACCATTGGTTCCCTCCCGGATACGAATCCCTGATTTCGTGGCGCAAAGGTATGTCGGATTTATTGAATTACAAATAGTTGGGTGTTTTTTGTAGGCGAGGAGGGTTATGATTTGCCCAGTACCCTGTCTTCAAACTCCCGCATAAGTACGCGCAAGGCGCCCGCCGACAGGAAAATTTCCATCAGCGTGATGATGAGGGAGGTCATCATGAGCAAGAGGCTGCATGCGAACAGGATTTTGGCCCACATCTGCCATCCTTCGTACACTAAAAACATGGTGATAACACACAACAGGATGCTCGCTACGCCAAATACCTGCATCCATCGGATGAGCCAAAGACGGCGGCGCAGGCTGTGGATTTGTTGCAGCAGCATCACGCGACTGGATTCGTCAAAATCGGATACCAGTTTGCGAATCAGGTTGGCGATGGCCAGAAACTTGTTGGTATATGCCAGTAATAAGAGCGAAAGCGCCGGAAAAAGCAGCGCCGGCGTTTGAATGGTCAGATCCATTGCAGTGTTTCGTTGTCAGGTGTTTTTCGGGAAGTATAACAATGAAATGGGAGAGAGGTTTTTGGGAAGGGCAAAGGGGAAAAGCAAGAGGCAAGGGGTAAGGGGCAAGTGGCAAAGGGCAAGTGGCAAAGGGACAACAATGGCAAGAGGCAAGGAGTGGCGGGTGTGGCCACTCTTTTGCCTCTCTGGGGTGTTTAATTAGATAGTTGGATGCAGCAACTGGTGGTATTGAGTGAATAACTGCATCCGTAACGGGGCATATGGTGTTTTTGGGGACGTGGGTTTGAACGAATACGTGTGCGTGCTTGATTTGAACGAACGAATACGTAGGGCGGTGCCCTACGCTATTGAATACGCCCTTTCAGGGCTCTTCCATGGTGGTAATGAGTGGCTTTCTCACCTCTCGCTTCTCACCTCTCACCTCTCACCTCTCACCTCTCACCTCTAAAACTGGTGCGTGTGGTCGTTCACGGTTACCGTCACGGTTCCGTCGGCATTGAATACCAGGGAGGCATTCAGGGTTTGTTGTTGACCGCTGCTGCTGTTGGCAGAAACAACGGCCGTGCCGGTACCGCCGGTGATTTGGTAGGTGGTTTTACTGATGGTCAGGTTGGTCAGGTTAAGCGTGGTGGTGCATTCCAGGGTAGGGTCGACGCGGCGCAGAGAGCCGGTGATGTCGCCTTCGAGGTTATAGGAGCCGTTTACGATGTAGGCGGGTTCCTGGAGGCTCAATCCGGTAAAAGTGAGGTTGCCGGTGGTGGCGTCGGAGCCCGACCAGTGCGGGGTGTTGAAAGTGCCATTTCCGGCGATGTTGACCGTAGCATTTTGCGGCAAACCGGCGGTGGAGCAGTTTACCAGCCAGTCCATGTTGAAGGTATAGTTATAAGAAGCGGCGGCCACCGTTTTGCTTTTTTGCAGGGTAGTATCGCCAGGTACATTGCAATTATCGAGGTAGGTTTCGATGATTTGAGCCATATCGACGGTGGGCATGGTAAAACCGGCTGTTTTGGCAGAAACGGAATTTTCAACAATTTCGGCGGCTTCTGTGGTGCTCAGCAAGGCAATGATTTCTTCGCCGGATTTGCGGCATGCTACAAAACTGATCAGGGCAGCAAAAAGGAAGATCGGGGAGATTTTTTGAATGATTTTCATAATTCAGTGGTGGTGTTGTAGTTAAAATGTTTTAGAAGTGATGCCAGCATCGAACTGACAGGACAAAAGTGGGGGCTCGGCGGGCGGCTGCGCAAACCGACTCAACCCTCGGCGCAGATCACTCAACCAACGGTATCGGCCCCGACATTTCGTTGAAACAAATGCGCCAATGGTTGAATGCCGGTCCGGTCATGCAACTGCCCGGATATATATTTGTGTAGTTGCTTCATTAAACCTGATTCCATTTTCACCCTCCAATAACGCCAACGTTATGTTCGACCCAACCCAATTCTCAACTGCACACTGGCTGCTTTCGCCCCTGGCTATTTTTGGCCGCTACGCGGTGTTTTCCCTCATTGGCTACCTGCTGTTTTATGTGTGGAATCGGAGAAACTGGCTGTACCTGAAAATCCAGCAGAAATTCCCGCAGCCTTCCGATTATCAGCGGGAGATATTTTATTCGGCCCTGACTTCCATTATTTTCGGATTTGTATCGTGGCTGTTTTTGGGTACACCTTTGGTAAAATACACGCAGTTTTACTCCGATGTCGATGAATACGGTATCGGCTGGCTCCTGCTGAGTATTCCGCTGACTCTTGCGGTACACGATACCTATTTCTACTGGGCGCACCGCTGGATGCACCACCCAAAATGGTATCGGCTGGTACACCTGACGCACCATAAATCGGTAAATCCTTCCCCCTGGGCTGCCTACGCATTTCACCCGGTAGAGGCCGTGCTGGAAGCAGGTGTTATTCCCGTATTGCTAATGATTATGCCATTGCACCCCATTTCTTTCTTTGCATTCATTACCTTGATGCTGGTTTTCAATGTGTACGGACACCTGGGGTATGAATTGTTCAGCCGAAAAATGTACGACCATCCCCTTGGCCGATGGATCAATTCATCGATTCACCACAACCTGCACCATGAAAAATTTAATGGGAACTACGGACTGTATTTCACCTTCTGGGATCGTGTTTGTGGTACATTGCGGGAGGATAGCGTGGACAAAATCAATCAAATACACCAGGAAATAGAGGTGAGAAGTGAGAAGCGAGAAGTGAGAGAAAGAGCCACTCATTACCACCATGAGGAGCCCTGAAAGGGCCTATTCAATAGCGTAGGGCACCGCCCTACGTATTTGTTCAAATCAAAAACACGCCAAACCGCCCTACGTATTTGTTCAAATCAAAAACACGCCCAATTCATTCCCTCAATATTCAAATCAACCACACCATTTCCGATATACATTACAACAAGTCCTCTTTCATGCAACACAAAATCCTACCAGCATTTTTCCTGCTCATGGCCTCCTTCTCGGCGCATACCCAAAGCATCAACTGGGCCAGTGACATTGCACCTATCCTGTACGACCACTGTGTAAGTTGCCACCGCGACGGCGGAATCGGTCATTTTTCATTGATCGGCTATGGAAATGCCTTCTCCAAGCGCTATTCCATTCAGGACAAAACCTCGACCCGCCAGATGCCGCCCTGGAAACCCGATCCATCCTATCGAAAATTTACCCATGAAAACCGACTCAGCGACGCCGAAATCCAGCAAATCAGCAACTGGGTAGATGCCGGTGCTCCCTCCGGCGACCTTGCACAGGCTCCGCCCGAACCCATGTTTTCGCAAGGATCGTCGGTAGGCGAACCCGATCATATTCTGACAACCCCTTTTTTCACTGTGTCGGCGACAGAAGACGAATACCGGTGTTTTGTCATCCCCAACGGACTCAGCCAGGCAGCCTATCTGCGCGGGCTGGAGGCCATTCCCGGCAACCACCAAATGGTACACCATATACTGATTTATGAAGACACGACAGGGCAGGCCGAGGTGCTCGACAGTCAGACGCCCGAGGCAGGGTATGTCAACTTTGGCGGAACTGGCGTCAACAGTGCGCGGCTGGTAGGCGCCTGGGTGCCTGGCGCCCAAACGGTGCTTTTGCCGCCTTTTATGGGCGTAAAACTCACTCCTGGCGCCGATCTGATCGTACAAATGCACTATCCGGCAGGCGTAACCGGCATGAGCGACGTCACCACCCTAAATTTCTTTTTTACCCCGACCAACCAGAATATACGCGCCGTCAACCTGGCGCCACTGCTCAACCACACGCCATTTTCGTTGCAAAACTGGCCCCTGAACATCCCTGCCAATACGGTAAAAAACTACCATGCTACGTTCAACGTACCCCTCCAAGGTTCGGTCGTGAGTGTAGCGCCCCACATGCACCTGATCGGCAGGAATATTACCTCATTTGCTGTGACCCCGCTGGGCGATACTATTCCGTTTATTCGCATCAACGACTGGGATTTTCACTGGCAGGGTAGTTACACGTTCCAGAAAGTGCTGCGCGTACCCGCCGGCAGCAAGTTGCACGCCTATGCCACCTACGATAACACGACGGATAATCCGTTTCAGCCAAATGACCCACCCCAAAATGTAGTGCAGGGAGAAGCCACGACGGATGAAATGATGCTCGTCTATTTTGCTTATATGGCTTACCAGACCGGCGACGAAAATATTGTGCTGGATAGCACCCTGCTTGCTACCGCTGTGCCAGAATTGCCTGTAAATCAGGTAGTTCAGCAGGTGTCAGTGTTTCCCAACCCGGCCAGCGACTACCTGAATGTTTCATACACATTAGCCGAAAAAACCAGGCTGCACCTATGCATTATCAACGCTGCCGGCCAGATTGTGCAGACGCAGGAATTGCCCGAACCACAAGCCCCGGGCGCCTACCAGCGCCGGATAGATATTGCTGATCTGCCCCCAGGCGCCTATTATATGGAGGTACAGGGCGCCCACGCCTCCTTCACCTCCACCCCCTTCCTCAAACCCTGATCACCCTCTCACCTCTCACCTCTCACCTCTCACCCTCTCACCTCTCTAGATGTTGTCCCTCCTCCTTTCCGGCCGTGGCCGCCTCATTGTCCACCTCACAGGTTGGCTGCTGGTGGCGCTGGTAACGTTTTACCTGATTCTGGGGCTTCGGCCGGCGGGAGAAGCGCTGGCACGTACGCTGATGAACATCCTGTTTCCGGCGGGACTTTTTTATATCAATGCGCGGATCGTGGTGAATCGCCTCTTCGAATGCGGGCGTTACTGGCAATGGGGTTTTTGGAGCCTGGCGCTATGGCTCGGTTTTGCCGGTTTGCGGGTGTGGGCTGAACGGACCATTTTTGGAGGCAGCCTGTTCAAGGGGAGTAACTTCATGCCTGATGGCGGTGGCGAACGCGTGTTTTTCGTGACAGCGCTGATCTATTTTGTACTCATGATTTTCAGTGCTTTGTATCAATTGCTGGAAAACCGGCGCGAAATAGAAATCCGCCACACCCAGGCGCAGTTGAACTAC
>JAEUUT010000050.1 GCA_016787415.1 Saprospiraceae bacterium
TGCAAGACGGATTCGGACAGCCCAAATATGCGCCCTGCCCGCTGCTGGTGAACATGGTGACCGCTGGCAAACTGGGTGCAAAAAGCGGGGAAGGATTCTATGTACACACGCCCGGTTCGAAGGAACTGGTGGTGGCCAGGAGGTAGGGATTTGTGTTTTGGTGTTTTAGGGTTTTTGTGTTTTAGAGGGCTTCGTGCTTGGTATTTGAGATTAATTTCATGCGTTTTATTGCCTGTAATACTTCAAATGCCAAGCGCGAAGCCCTCTAAAACACAAAAACCCTAAAACACCAAAACACAAAAACACCCAAATCACCTACACCACCAAATTATCAAACTCATAAATCTTGTGTGGCAGCGGGCCGCCGGCGGGCACTTCGATCAATGGGCGGATAATACCGTCGTGCAGGTCGTACACCCAGCCGTGCAGGTGCGGTGCATTGCGTTTTTTCCAGGCTTCCTGGATGATCGAGGTTTCGGCTACGTGGAATACCTGTTCGATTACATTGAGTTCTATCAGGCGTTTGAGGCGTTCTTCTTCGGTAGGTTGTTCGGAAATTTCCGTTTCATGCAGGCGATACACGTCCTTGATATGTCGAATCCAGTTGTTGATCAATCCGAAAGAGTGGTTGCTCATAGCGGCTTTTACACCGCCGCAATTGTAATGGCCACAGACGATTACGTGTTTTACCTCCAGCACTTCCACGGCGTATTGCAGCACGCTCAGCATATTCAGGTCGGTATGTACTACCAGGTTGGCCACATTACGGTGGATAAAAATTTCGCCGGGGTGGGTACCTGTGATTTCATTCGGTGGGACGCGGCTGTCGGCACAACCAATCCATAGGTATTCCGGAGTTTGTACATTGACGAGCCGGGCAAAATATTCCGGATCTTCCTTGACCTGGCGGGTGGCCCACTCCCTGTTTGATTGCAGCAGCCGTTGGTAATTTTCCATAAACAGTTGAAATAAGGTGAAATAAGGTTTGTTTCGTCAGCATTAGCAAGATAGATCAAAAGGAAGGATGCTGAGAAATAAGGCAACCTCACACACGGAGTTACCATTAGCAAAAAGGAGATCGTGCAGGTAAACACTAAGGCACTTCTATTGTTTCAGATGCCGCGTTTATCCCTGCGAAGTCGGGTGCAAAAAAACAACTTTTTTTGTATTTCGATGGCGCTGGAAAAAATCCGGGGTTGTGGCGCAGCGTATTTATCCCGCTCGTTCGTCCTGACCACTACATTTCACATGAAAAGTCTTTGAAAATTCCGGCATACCCACGTTTTTCGAAGGCTGAGTTCCTACTTTTGCACCCGTTATGGAAAAAGTAAAATGTCTGATTATCGGCGCCGGCCCGGCAGGGTACACGGCGGCCATCTATGCTGCACGCGCAGGTCTGCGCCCCGTCATGTACACCGGCCCTCAACCGGGCGGTCAGTTGATGATCACCAACGAGGTAGAAAACTACCCCGGATACCCGGATGGCCGGAATGGCCCGGAAATGATGGAAGACTTTAAAAACCAGGCCCTGCGTTTTGAAACCGATATCCGCAATGAAATGATTACAAAAGTGGATTTCAGCGGGCCGGTGCACAAAGTGTGGACGGAGAGCGGCGACATGATTGAAGCCCATACCGTCATCATTGCAACCGGCGCCAGCGCCAAGTGGCTGGGTATACCGGGTGAAGACCGCCTGCAAAACCTGGGTGTTTCTGCCTGCGCGGTGTGCGACGGCTTTTTCTTCCGCAAACAGGATGTAGCCATCGTTGGCGGTGGCGACACCGCTGCCGAGGAAAGTACCTATCTGGCCAAAATTTGTAATAAAGTACACCTGCTGGTGCGCCGCGACGAAATGCGCGCCTCCAAAATCATGCAGGAACGCGTGCTCAATACGCCCAACCTGATCGTA
>JAEUUT010000052.1 GCA_016787415.1 Saprospiraceae bacterium
CATCGGGCCAACTGCTCCACTGGCTGCTGAAGGACGATACCGGCCGAAAGGCGCTGGTGTCGGAAGTGCAAGTGCGCAACAGCCAGCAGGCAACGCTGGAATACCAAACACTTTCGGTAGGGCCGAAATCGGTTTTGATAGAAGTACACCCTTCTACTGGCCGGTTTCATCAAATACGCGCTCAATTTGCACACCTTGGGTGCCCAATTACAGGCGATGTAACATATGGCGGTCGCCCCTGGATAGAACATCAAATCAAACTTCATGCGCAGCGGCTGACATTTCTTCATCCTAAAACCGGCGTTCAAATGACCCTGGAGGCACCGGCGCCTGAAGGGTTTTAAGAAATGAGACTTTTATACGTTTAAGACGTCTTTTATACTATGAAAACGAGATTGCTACAGGTTTTTTTCTGTTTGCTGCCCCTCTTGCTGCGGGCGCAAAGCGAAACGACCAACAATATTTTTGATGAGGATATTCGGACGGTGCAGTTTCAGTTGACCAACTCGCCGCTGTCGCTACCTATGGTTGATTTTCCCACGCGCCCCAGCGCGCTGATGCTCGAATTTGATCACCTGGGAGAAGACATCAAGGATTACAAATACACGCTGGTGCACTGCAACAGCGACTGGCAACCCTCCGACCTGGTAGACAACCAGTACCTCGACGGGTTTCTGGAAGATCGCATTACCAATGTGCAGAGTTCGTTCAATACGCTTTCGCAGTACACGCATTACATGCTGCCACTGCCCAATGGCAATATGCGCTGGAGCAAATCGGGCAACTACCTGCTCAAAGTATTCGATGTAGACGAAGGCGATGAATTGGTACTGGTACGCCGGTTTATGGTGGTGGAGCCTACCTGGCGCATTGCGGCGCAGTTTGTCCGTACGGCCAGGGTGAGCAAATACAATACGCACCACGAAATTGATTTTAGCGTAAAACCCAAAGGGGAGCGCATTTCCAACCCACAAAACGACGTAAAAGCGTTTGTGCTTCAAAACGGCCGCTGGGACAATGCCATTGGGCCCATTAAACCGTACATCACCCGCGGCGAGGATATTGTGTACGACTATCAGGACGAGATTGTATTTCCGGCGGGTAAAGAATTTCGGTTTTTCGATATGCGTACTTTTGATGTGCGCGGCGAACGCGTAAAAGGGATAGCCGAGAATTACGACTATTACGAAGTAACCTTGCAGCGCGACGAATCCCGTTTTGATCGGGCCGCTACCTTTCGGGAAGATGCCGATGGGCGGTTTGTCATCGACAACAGAAATTACAACCAGACCCTCCTGCAATGCGATTATGCCAAAGTGCTTTTCTCACTCGACCGCAATGCGCCGCTGGAAGACCAGGATGTGTATGTTTTCGGGGAATTGTCGGATTGGCAACTGAAACCCGAATTCAAAATGGAGTACAGTACCGAGGCAAAAGCCTACTATTGCGAGCCATTTCTGAAACAGGGCTATTACAACTATCAATACATCGTGGTAGACCGAAAAACAGGCGTGGAAGATACCGAAGGGTTTGAAGGAAACTGGTATGAAACAGGAAATCAGTACACCATACTGGTTTATTTCCGACCTTTCGGCGCCCGATACGACCGGCTCATGGGAGCGGCAACCCTGAAAAGCGGCCGTCAGTGAACGCCGGACGGATTATTCTGTTTATCAAATGACTGTCGACTGTTGATTGTCGACCGACGACTTTACAATATGATTCGCATTTTTATTGCCGACGACCACGTCATGTTCGCTGAAGGCGTGGAAAGTTTGTTGGTAGGCGAGCCCGACTTTTTACTTACAGGTAAAGCCGGTACGGCTGCTGACACACTCAAACATGTTCGCCTTAACCCGCCTGATGTACTTTTACTCGACATCAACCTGCCCGACCAGTCGGGTATGGAGGTATGCAAAATACTTCGGGAAGAGCAGCCTGATCTGAAAATACTGGTGCTTTCCATGTTCAGCGAGGAAAGTTATATCACCGCTATGCTCGGCCTCGGCGCTCAGGGGTATTTGCTCAAAAACACGGGCAAAACAGAACTTTGCACCGCGATACGCACCCTTGTGACCGGCAAAACGTATTTCTGCCAGGAAGTAACCGACGTGGTCATGCGCGGCCTCATGCACAGCCGCACGGCTTCTACATCCAAGGAAAATCCAAAAATCAGCCGCAGGGAAAAAGAAGTGCTTCGTTTGATCGTTGAAGAAAAAACAACGCAGGAAATTGCCGCTGAACTTTTTATTTCCGAAAAAACAGTGGAAAGTCATCGCGCAGCCTTGCTGGCCAAACTCGGCGTTCGCAACACCGCAGGCCTCGTAAAATCGGCTTTGCAACTCAAACTCCTGGAAGGCGAATAAATCGCTTTTTCCCAACTGATTCAAATCGTCGTTCATGCAAAAATCCCCCGACCGACATACATTTTTGCGCTGCCTCCGACCACTGTTGTTGTTGCTTTCAGTTTGGTACAGTTCGGCTACGCGTTTGCATGCACAGGCTGAATTTGAGCAGCGCCTGACCCTCGATCAGATTCAGGCATTGATGAACGAAGGCATTTTTCAGCCCGACTTGCGCAAACAGGCGCTTGCCTGGTACCATTGGGCCATTTACGATGAAACCCAAACCGGCATTTCCGACTCCGCCTTTCAATACCTTGCCAAGAGCATGGATCGCTTTGGAAAAGCCAAAGATTCCCTTGGATTTTATCGGGCCGGCATGGATCTGGCCGACCGGCTGGCCGAGCGAGGTTTTAGCGATGAAGCCATTCGGATGCACCAGGCGGCACTCGGGTATTTTCAACGTTCCAATAACCTGTACCTCGAAACACATACGTTGGCGCGATTGAGTAAAATTTACCTTGCCAATGGCAATGCAGACCTGGCCTTGATTGCCAAAAGAAAATTTGTAGACAAGAACAAGGTGCTGAAAGACAGCGTGTTGGAGGTAAAATTGCTGATGGATGAGGCCATGCAGTCTTTTTACCAGAAAAAATATAGCAATGCGCGCTACACGGCCTCCCGAGCCCTTCGCCTGGCTGAGCAGTGCAATTATACTTACCTCGCCAATGATGCGCGTACAGCCATCGGCCGATTTTGTGTGCTGGAAGGTGACTTTAAAACGGCCATTTTTTTCCTGAAAAAAGCCGAAGCCGAAGCGCAACGTGCCAATGAACCACAACGCCACGACATATACCATTACCTGTCAAAAGCATATGCTGCACTCGACAGCATTCCACTGGCGTATGAATACGGGCTCCGATACGGTGAACTGACCGATACTCTGCTGAAACGGGAAAAGGAAATGACCCTGCAACGCCTCGCACTTCAGTTTGATACCCGCCAGAAACGCGCTCAAATACAAAGTCTCGAGCAGGAGAAAAGAGCCGTAGAAAGCCGCGCACAGGGCCACCGCCTCACGGCAGCAGCACTCGCAGTAGCGCTATTGGCCGTGTCGCTGGCTATGTTTTTTATCATCCGCGACTACCGCCACCGCCTGCATACCGACCGCGTGATTGCTTCGCAGAACGAGGAATTGAACAAACGCATCATTCGCGAACTGGAAGACAGCCTGCAAATCGAAACCATGCGCAGTATGCTGGCCGGACAGGAAGGCGAACGAAGGCGTATCGCACAGGATTTGCACGACAGCGTGGGCGGCATGCTGGCTGCCACGCGAATTCAGGTGGAAAGTGTGTTGGCAAAATATGCCCAATTGAGCAACAACGCCGATCTTGTCAAGGTAAAAGCCTTACTCGACGACACCGTATCCGAAACACGTAATATTGCCCGCAACATGCAACCAGGCGCGTTGATGGAATTCGGGTTGGCTAAAGCCGTACAAGACCTCACAAGCCGTATTTACGGCGAAAGTGCGCCGAATATTACATTTGAACATTTTGGCGACACGCGCGAAATTGACCAGACCGTCGCGCTCAATTCCTACCGAATCATTCAGGAATTGATTCAAAACAGCCTAAAATACGCAAAATCCAAAGAAATTCTGGTGCAAATAACCCGCACGGAAGGCCAACTGGCCTTGCTGGTGGAAGACGACGGTATCGGCTACGACCCCGCCACTGTACGCAAAGGCATGGGCACCGATAACGTTGCCAACCGCATACAGTTTTTGCGTGGAGAACTCAATATTCAGACTGCGCCGGGAAAAGGCGTCAGCACACTGGTAACTATTCCATTGGAGCATCAGGGAAAACCCTGAAAAAAAATCCCGGTTTTCCACGGATGACTGGTAATGAGTAGTGGGGGTAAATTTGCATCACATTGCAAAAACCGGTTTTTGCGTGCTTGTGTACGCATTCTCAGAATTTTGCAAATGCTCCCCAAGTTGAGATCCCACTCAAATTCATTCCCTGACAACCAAAGTATGTTGTGTCGGTCGTGTATACCATCTGTCCGATAACATAGATGCTATTTCAATCTCCTGCAACCTGAAAAGACAGGTTGTTATTCCCCCCCCTGTTTAATCCGCTATACTTAACTAACCGGCATATCCGGTTTCGTCCGGCCGTCGAGTTAGAATTAATTGTGCATACTATGTCAGAACAAGGCGCCCGTCGTTCGTGAGAACGGCGAGCGCCTATTTTTTTCTGAACATCTTACTTTGTGGCCTGTTTTATCCACATCACAACGATGCACACCATTTAACAACACTGAAATATGGCATTTACACTTCCCAACCTTCCTTACGAATTTGCTGCCCTCGAGCCACATATCGACGCCCGCACCATGGAAATCCACCACGACAAGCACCATGCTGCCTATGTCAACAACCTGAATGCCGCGCTGCAAGGCACTGAGCATGAAGGCAAATCACTGGAAGAACTGCTCGCCAATATATCCAAACTACCACCCGCTGTGCGAAACAATGGCGGTGGTCACTGGAACCACTCTTTGTTTTGGAGTATCATGGCGCCGAATGCTGGTGGCGCTCCTACGGGCCATCTGGCAGCAGCCATCGATAAAACGTTTGGATCTTTTGATGAATTCAAAAAACTGTTTGCACAGGCCGCTACCACACGTTTTGGCTCCGGCTGGGCCTGGCTGAGCGTAGGCGCCGATGGCAATCTGTTCATCTCCTCCACACCGAACCAGGACAACCCGCTGATGGACCTGGCTGAGCAAAAAGGAAAGCCTATTCTCGGACTTGATGTTTGGGAACATGCCTACTACCTGCACTACCAGAATCGCCGCCCCGATTACATCACTTCCTGGTGGAATACAGTGAATTGGGCGGAAGTAAACCGCTTGTTTAAGTTATGAGTTATGAGTTATGAGTGTTACGTACGTTGCTTTTGGCCTCTCTATTCAACATACCAAAAGCAACGTACGTAACACTCATAACTCATAACTCATAACTCATAACTCCTAATCCGGCATCTTCGTCCGGATGGCCTGCAAAAATTCATGGCGGGCCGTATCCTGCAAAAATTTTCCACTGTATTCGGCAGTAATGGTACTGGCGCCGTGGTGTTCAACGCCGCGGGCCTGTACACACATGTGCCGTGCATCGATGTATACGGCTACATCTTCCGTGTGCAGTACTTTTTTTAGTTCTTCTGCAATTTGTACCACGAGCCGTTCCTGCACCTGGGGGCGGCGGGCGAAGAAGTCGACGATACGGTTGAGTTTCGACAGGCCGATCACGCGTCCGTTGGGTATGTATGCTACGTGTGCTACACCAAAAATGGGCTGAAAATGGTGTTCGCAGGTGCTTTGCACCGGGATATTGCGTTCGATGACCAGCCCTGTATAATGGTATTTATTTTCGAAGGTGGTAATCGCTGGTTTGTTGGCCGGATTGAGGCCGCGAAAAATTTCATTCACATACATTTTGGCCACCCGTTGCGGCGTACTGCTAAGACTGTCATCCTTCAGGTCGAGCCCGAGGATGTGCATAATCTGGCTGAAATGCTCGCTGATCCGTTTAATTTTCTGCTCGTCCGGCATTTCAAAGGCTTCCGGCCGCATAGGCGTATGGGCAGAAGTGGCAATGTGCGCATCGCCCAGGTCGTCGGTGTGGCTTAGGCCGTTGGAATGGCCGTTCAAATTCGGGTGTACCATGTGTAATTGGTTTAGCGTAAAGAAGGGAAACAAGTGTAAGTGAAGTTGTGTTTAATGAAAAACGTTTTTTAATGAAAAAACATTAAACAAAAAGGAGGCTGTACCTCTGTGAAAGAGATACAGCCTCCTGCTGTTGTATGTTTTCTGCGCTGTTGGCTTTTATTTCCCTTGTGTACCGCCTTTGAGGTATTCTTCTACCAGTTGTTTGTAGTAGGGTTTGAGGGCAGGCGACACGGTGCGGAATTGTTCTACTTCGGCGCGGCGCTTTTTGAGGTATTCTTCCAGTGCGGGCGGCATTTTGGGTTGTTGCTGACGTGCTGATTCCGCCTGGCGTTGCTCATCCTGTTCGCGCTCGCGTTCGGCGCGTTCTTCTTCAAGCAGGCGGGTCAGGATTTGTTCCTGGCGTTTCATCATGTCGTTGGTTAGGCGCTTATTCACCAGGTCTGTCTCGATTTTATTCATGTCTTCCATGATTTCGTCGAGTGCTTTGCTGCCTTTGCCTTGTTCCTGTTTTTCTTTTTGCATCTGTCGCAAGGCGTTGCGCAGGGCTGCCTGCTTGGCTGCCAGTTTTGCAAAGTCTTTACTGTTGCTGCCGGGTTGTCCTCCAGAGGCGCCCTTGCCCTGTTTTTCCATGCGCTCCTTGAGGTCTTTCATGATCTTGTTCAGGTCTTCCTGGCCTTTACTGATCTTGTCTTTGGGTTCGCCCTGTTTGCCTTGTCCTTTTCCTTTTCCGCTGCCTGGTTTCTGGCACGACTGGCTGCCTGGCATGCCTTCGGCCATTTGTTGTTGCATATTTTGCATGGCGTCAGACAGGAGTAGCGCCAGGTCGTTGAGGCTTTTCATGCTGCGTTGCTGCTGCTCGGTAGCGGTGTTGAGGCGGCGTTCTTCAAGTTCGTCGATGCTGTATTTGAGCGAGGACTTGATTTCGGATACTTTTTCCGTGATGATGCTCTCGATCTGGAACTGGCGGCTGGCCAGGGCCTGGAGGCTGTCTTCCACGAGTTTGAAATCGTCCTTTATTTTAAACTGTTGCTGTGTCAATTCAACATACCTAGGGGTATTGATCGTCGAATTGGTGATGTCTTTCATATTCTGTTCCTGCGCGAACGACAAGCCCACCAGATTTTCAAGCAATTGGCGGATGGCTTTGATGTCTTCCTCCATTTGCTTTTGGTCGCCGGATTCCTTGTTTTGCTTCATCTTGTTCGCCATGTTTTTCATTTTACTGGCGGCAGATTTCTGCTTTTTACCGGCGCTTTTATTTTGCTGCTTGCCGATGTCCTGCTTCGCATCTTTCATCTCTTCCTTGGTATCCTGCATGTCCTGCTTGTTGTTCTCGATGTTTTGCGGACGTTTCAGGTCTTCATTTTTCTTGAGCAACTCATCCATTTTTTTGATGAGGTCTTCCATTTTCTCATTGAGTTGCTGCTGTTCTTTTTCCAGTTGCTGGTTGTCTTTTTGTTGCGCCTCGGTTTCTTTGGCCAGTTGTTCCTGCTCCTTGGCCATTTCTTCGAGTTGGTCGATCTGCTGATCGAGCATTTGCTCCACTTCGAGTTGTTTGTACAGTTCCTGCAGGCGTTCGAGTTCCTTGTTGAGGTCTTCGGTATTTTGCTGCATATCTTCCATTTGCTCCAGCGCCTGATCCTTGTTCTGCTCTTCCATGAGTTTTTGCAGGTCTTCCATGAGTTGTTTCATCTCATCGGAGAGGGTTTCATCGAGCATTTCCTCGAGTTTTTCCTGCTTTTCCTGCATGCTTTCGTCAGATTTCTGGAATTCCTGCTGTTGCTTGTTGTTCTGCTCCAGGGTTTGTTTTGCTTCCTCCATCTGCGTTTGCAGTTCTTTCTGGCGTTGCATCAGGCGTTCCATTTCCTTGCGTGTCTGCCAGTCGAGTTCCTTTTTCTGCAACACTTTGTCGCGCAGTTTTTTGAGTTCTTCCTGAATTTTCAGGCTCTCCTTGACGGCTTTTTCGAGGTCTTTTTTGATCTCGGCAGAATTGTCGGCCTGCTGCTGGCGGAATTCGTCGAGCGAAGGCATGCGGTATTGCATGATACCAGTGCGGGCGCTTTTTGAGCCGTTCACGCCGTCGTTGTCGAACACTTCGAAGTAGTACGACACCTCATCGCCGGGTTCGAGGTTCAAGTTGGCCACGTCCCAGTTGTATTCGTATTGCACTTGTTTGCCGGCAGGTTTTTCCACTTTTACGGTGGTCATAGGCATTTGTCCGCCTTTGGCTTTTTTAATCTGGTAGTTGAACGTCAGGTTTTGCAGGCCGTAGTCGTCGGAAGCGTCGCCGGCAAAAAACGATTGTTTCAGGTTGCTGCTGTCCTTGAATTCTTCCACCGAAATCTGCGGATGCAGGTCGGGAATCACCGTAATGGTGTAGGCTACCGAATCGCCGCCTACCAGCAGGGCATTGCTGAGGAAAACCTTGTAGGTTTCGTCTTTGAGGGCCCGGCGGCTGAACTGGAACAGTTCATCGTCGAAGCGTTTGGCTTCCGAACCCGCCTCATTGCCAAAGCGCAACTGAAGATTGTCGGTGTGTTGTGCATTGAACACCCAACCGATATTCGTACCCTGCGGGATGACAAGGTCGCCCACATTGGACAGTTCTTCGGTGTTGCGGCCGATATAGGATGGGAAATTCAGTTTGGTGCTAAATGACAGGATACTGGGTTTGCGCAACACTTCCAGCGTGTAGTCGCGGCTTTCAAAACCGCCTGAAAACAGGTTGAAATCGGTATTTTGCTGCACATTCACGAATTTATAGGAAAATTCGTTGGCGGCGTCCTTGTTGAGGCGGTATTGCACATTGCCCAGGTTGATAAACACTTCGTTGGGCAGCGCATTGCCTTCCACTTTTACTTTCAACGTAAAATCGGAAAACTGTACGGCTCGCAGCGTATCGGCATCAATGATAAACTTGAATGGCGCGGGTTTTTCAAATTTGGTGTTGCTGTGCCACAGGCGATTAGTGCCTTCGCGAATAATATTAGGCGCGCCCAGCAGCAGGAACAGCAGGAGCATCACAGGCGGAAGGGCGTAGCGCAGGTATTTGCGGTTTTTGGTAAGATCGATGGCCGACTGGAAAGGCACCAGGCGTATCTCGTTGCTTTTCTGGTTGATACTGGCATTTATCAGTTCCGCGTAAATCGCATTGTTGCTTTGCTGGCGCAGTTGCAGGATATTGAGCAATTTGTCTTTTACATCCGTAAAATGCTCGCCAATAATCACGGCCGCCTGCTCATGACTGATCACCTTGCCCAGGTGAAAATAGTGCATCAGCGGCAAGGCCACCCATTGATAGAGCGCTACGCCACTCAGGCCCAGAAAACTCCACAGCATGACCGAACGCACACCAGTACCGAAGTAGAAATAATACTCCAGCAGGTTGAGCAGGATAAACATGCCCAGCACAGCACCTACCGTGTACAGCGCTCCGCGCAACAATTGATTGATATAAAACCGACGGATAAACGCATCGAGTTTTTCAATAAGCAGACTGTAATTGTCTTTCACCATCGCGAATCTGATATGAAATTTTAGTGTTTTGGGGTTTTAGTGTTTTTGTGTTTTGGAGGTGCTTCGCGCTTGGTATTAGAGATGATAGCGCGAAGCACCTCCAAAACACAAAAACACTAAAACCCCAAAACACTAAAACGTAAAGCCCCAACTCCCAAAGTTGCTTTCCCTGGGAAAAGGTTGCAAAGAGGGAGCAAAATAAACGGTATTTTCGATGAAAAGTTGGGGGGGCTGCCTTTTTAACGGCAATGTGACATTTTTTGAAAATATGAAGGTGCGAAAATAAGCAAAAAGCAATGACAAACAACAGGTTGCAAAAGCGTAATTGCACTGTAATTTTGCCTTTTTACGCACGACAAATTATGCGAATATTCGGCCTGATTGGCTACCCGCTTGGACATTCCTTTTCACAGAAATATTTCACGGAAAAATTCACCCGCGAAGGCATTGCCGATGCGCGCTATGAATTGTTCCCGATATCCGACATCGCGCAACTGCCCGACATTCTCCGCACACATCCCGATCTGTGTGGATTGAATGTCACGATCCCGTACAAGGAATCTGTATTGCCTTTTTTGCACGAGCTCGATGACACGGCTCGTGCAGTAGGCGCGGTCAATTGCATCCGCATGCGCGATGGCCGGCTTACCGGCTACAATACCGACGTGTACGGGTTCGAACAATCGCTGCGCAACAGCATGGACGAACCCCAACAACAATACAAAGCGCTTATTCTCGGCACTGGCGGCGCTTCCAAGGCTGTAGCCTATGTGTTGGGGAAAATGGGCATTGATTATCAATTTGTTTCGCGCCAGGCAGATGCAGGGAAAGGCTGGCTGGATTATGATGATTTGCGCCGGATCGCCTGGTCGGAATATGCCCTGGTGATCAACACAACCCCGCTGGGCACCTACCCGAATACAGAAGGCTGCCCTGACTTGCCATTTGAAAAACTTTCCGCGCAGCATCTGGTATTTGACCTGGTGTACAATCCGCCACAAACCGTACTTTTGCGCAACGCTTTGGAGCAGCATGCGCGCGTGCAGAACGGACTCGATATGTTGCACCTGCAGGCCGAAAAAGCCTGGGAAGTGTGGCAACAGTAAAACCTAACCAATTTATGGCCGCAATAGATTTTTCCAATACAGAAATTGCCTTCTCCCACCTGACCGACACCGAACTGCGAAAAACCGCCTGGCTCTTCAAACTCATGAGCCATTCCTGGCTGGTGAAATACGGTTCCAGCCTGGGGTTGTGGGCCGTGGAAAATGGAATGCCCTTTGCGGAAGTCATCGTGAAAAAAACCATTTTCGAACAATTCTGCGGAGGCACCACGCTGCTGGATTGTCAGGGGAATATCGATCGGCTGGCAGCCAATCATACGCTCACTATTCTTGATTACGGCGTAGAGGCCAAGGAATCGGAAATTGATTTCAACCTCACGATGAACGAGAATATCCGCGCCATCGATTTCGCCTGCCGCTCCCAACACATTCCGGTGGTGGTATCCAAAGTAACCGGCATCGCCCGTTTCGGGCTGCTGGAGCGCATTCAGAGTGGCTCGGAACTGACCAAGGCGGAACTGGCTGAATACCGCAACGTACTCAAACGTCTGGATGCCATTTGTTATCACGCCGCCAATAAAGGTGTATCTATTTTCATCGACGCCGAAGAATCGTGGATTCAGGATTCTATCGACCACCTTGTATGGCTCATGATGAAACGATACAACAAAACGCGGGTGGTGGTGTACAATACTTTCCAAATGTACCGCAAAGACCGACTACAGTTTCTGATGGAAAGTTATGACCGCGCACAAAGCGCTGGCTTCCTGCTTGGCGCCAAACTCGTACGGGGCGCCTACATGGAAAAAGAACAACTGCGCGCGGCTGAAATGGGCTACGAAAATCCGATCAACCCGGATAAGGCTACCACCGACGATCATTACAACACGGCACTCCGTTTCTGCATCGATCATGTGGATACCATGGCATTTTGTAATGCCAGCCACAATACCGAAAGCACACAGTTGCAAGTAGAACTGATGGATAAAAAAGGCATTGCGCACGACCATCCGCA
>JAEUUT010000105.1 GCA_016787415.1 Saprospiraceae bacterium
CGAAATATCAGCCCGCTCTGGCAACCAGCGACAATTTGAAATGCACCCGTACATCAACCCCATTCAGGGTCAGGTCATTTATTGGGAATGCCGGTCCATTTTTACAAATTCCAGCCACTGCCGAGCCAGCAATTCCACATAATCTGTGAATGTATCAACGCCATGAATGGTGTAGAAGGTGTATTCGGGTTGGTGGGGTACGGGCGTTACGTAGTCATAGTTATGATCTGATGCATACAACAATACCTTTTCTGATTTAATATCGTACAAGGTGCGATTGCCACTGGCTTCAAGCACAAAAGTGACCATGCCACCTGTTTTTAATGGCTGATAACCTTGCGCCTGGCATAATTCCTCATAAAATTTTGTTCTGTTTCCCAATCCTATTTCACAACGAGAGCCAATGAACAAAAAATGCTGGCATAAAGCAAGATCCTTTTCGTTGGAACCATAAGACTCTCTTATACCGCCCATTTCGCTCAGCAGCATTTGATGGGAAGGAATGAGTGGAAAATCAAGGGGGAATTCTTCGTTTTTGCATAACCAGCCACAGGGTTTTGCATTTGTGTTTTCCCAAGTATACAGCGTATGAAGTTCATGGTCAATGACAATGTTTCTTGCATTCGCAAGGGACAACAAACGGGTAAGTTGTGGAAAAACCTGTTGAAACTTATCGGAAAGAGTGACAGTTTTTTTCGAAAGTTCAACTACGTGTTCCCAGCGAAAAAAATTTTTATTTGCTGTTTTGAAATGGATAAAGTCTTGACTGTTCATGTAATCGAGTAAGTTTTTCACCTCGCCAATTCTTCTTTGCGGCGCAATAGTTTTACTGTTCTGCAAGCAGTTTCTCCCAGTCGTGTGTAGGCAGGCCCTGCTGCTGCCCCATCGAAACGGCCTCTCTAAGCCACACTTCGCTTTGTTTTTTTTGTGCGGCCTTACGCGCCAGTTTACCTGCTGAAGCCAGACGGGAAGGCGTATGTTCGATTTGTAACGCCTGCTGCATCCAGTCACATGCTTCTGAAAGCGCTGTGCCATCTGATACATAACGATTGTACTGCCAGCAAATACGGTCGAGACACTTCAAATAGTCATTCTCTCCGCTCGCCAAATATGGCAATACATGTTCCGGCACCCATACTTGCATCATAGTAATGAACGCTGGTGTCTGCCCTGTTTCTAGCAAATAGCGGGTGTGGAAATAGTTGCACTCCAGGGTATCGCGATGTGCTTGTTCGGCATACATCTTGCCGCAGGCTGCCAATACTTTTTGAAGTTGCCCCTCGTCGGAGCCAGCCACCGAGGATTTAAAATACGTTTCCAGTAAACTTTGTGCACGAAACTGGCACGCAGCATCGTGGCTACGCGTTGTCAGGTAATCAAAAGCAGCCCCGTCGATATTGCTTGCATATTCGGTTACCATGCGCACTGCAGCATCCGTTTGCAAAGAATCTGTCGGATAATGACTGCAAAAAGAATCGAGTACCGCTTGCTGCCGATCTTCATATCCAAAGTGTTTAAGCAAAAGCAGGTACTCCGATATGGTTTGTATACTGCTGTGTCCGCTTGCCCATCTGCTGGCAAAAGTATCAAGCGTTTGCCCATAAGGACTTCGATGAAAAAGAAGTTGGGCTTGTTCGATAAATTCATCTGGCTCGCGATAACTTGTAAAACGACCTATTTCACTGCCATCGGTCGGCATAGCCGCCATAAATGCAGGCAATCGAAAGGCCTGATACCGCATAGCAAGCCATTGATTTTCATCAAAATCGACTTGATACGGAATAAAAAAGCGGTGCACAAATGTGATTACTTCTTTTTTGGACAGCACCTGCGCTTCCATCATTTTGCAAGGTTTGCACCACTGAGCAGTAAATTCAACCAGTAGTGGTTTGCCTGCCTGCTCGGCATACATGAGCGCCTCATGCCATTTGCCACGGTACCAGCGAATTTTTTCCTGTGCACCGGCAGCAGTACAGGTGCTGATGACAAACAGAAGGAGTATTGGGAGTTTGTGTTTCATTATAATATCTTGGATTGGTGTTCTGAGTCGAAAAATATGTGAAGACATGCAGCAAAGATGCCTTGCCTGATAAGATTAAATCAAACAGCCTCCCGGCGACATGAAAAAATGCGACGGCGCCTGTATTCCAAACAAACGCCGCCGCCCAACGGCCTCTTACCCCGGCAGCCACTCCGGCACTTCGTACAGAATACCCGTCATACCGGCGGCTTCCATCGCGTTTTTGAGGCGCTCGGAGACGTAGAAGCCGGAACGGTAGTTGGTAAACCTAAAAACGTCCATCGTGATTTTATCTGGAAAAATTACAGCCTCCTTCATTTGCGTGTTGTCATTATTTTCCATCAGAAATTTTCGTGAATCGAGAAATCTAAGTTCAACAGAAATGCCTTGGTTGTCTTCTTTAAATAAACTTTTTTCCCAATCAATAAAATCATCCTGCCGCGGCCACGGAAAGTATATCAGGTGATAGTCGACAATGCCTTTCTGGGTATGTACGGGCGCAGGGAAGTACTGGTACTCATCCAGATGATATTTTTTAAGCAGTTCCATCAATCTGGTGCTTACCATCCAATAGTTGCGATTAATATTCGTGGCGCTCACCCAATCTGTCAATTTTGCCCCGTCTTCCAATACGAAGTGAGGAAAAATTATGTTGAACGTTATGGGGCCTTTTAAAGGCGTCATAGTGTAACTGTCTGGCCCCCAACGGTCTGTTGACCAAGGCCATCTTTCTCCCACTTGTGGGTATACGCCAACGGCGGATGGATCAAAGGCTAGTTTGAATACATTTGTCATGGTACGGTTGGTACATTGACCCCATTCAGGGTCAGGTCATTTATTTTAACTGTTGGATTTGATATGATGTGGTTTCTTATGCTGTTTTCAAGTTCGATCAATTTTACTCTTGCAACTTCAACAGGCACTGCCCCTGCACCATAATGATTTTGCAATCTTTGCCAAAGTTCGTTCACTTTTGCTTCGACTTTGATATTATATTGAGGATGATTAGCATGTGTGCCTGTTCCGGTGGCTATTCGAAATTTTTCAAGTTCAATGCCATTATCCGGATGGTTCATATGAAACCTGCCTTTTGCAGCATGTTGCACCAATTCATTCTCGCGTAATGCCCAGGGAACGATATGGTGTGCTTCATGATTATCACTAACAATGCCCATTACCTTTCTCAACACCCCTTTATCCCCAAATTCAATAATATTTCCAACCCTGGTGAACTGTAAAACATGTTCAATTTGGCCTACCAAAATTGCAAGGCCCGCATATTTGGCGCCGGTTGCAAACCATCCCGCGATAGGCAAAGATTCGGCAAAACTAAGACTTGCACTCATCAAATCTCCTTCAATGGTATAAAGGACGCCATCTACTAAGTTACAGGGCTCACCACCCACAGGAATCAGCCCACATATACTGAGCCCAGCATGTACATATCCGCCAATAGTCCTCCATGTAGCCTTTAGAAAAACCTCCCCATCCCCGCATTGTGGACATTCAGTTCTGACTTTGGCAACATTTATTACAAATTCAGCGATCAAAGCAGGATCGATGATATTATCATCAGCAGTAAAATGCGGGAATACTCCCTTTGCATTCGCATTGGCATACCATTGCACGGTTTGTTTTGAAGCCGCATCCCATTGGTGTTCGTTCAAAAACGCATGCAATTGCATCACATCAGGTGTGCTGTTGGCCAGCCATTTTGCCTGAGGCGCATCCAGTTGGCATGTAAATACAATGTTCCTGAAGAAATTGCATAGGTTGGATTCATCCTGATATGGGTCATACGGTTCTCCCAGCGCAGTGCCTTGTATGGTACCATCGCTTGGAGGCGTAGGAAACTGGGTACAAAAATCGAGCAGCAGCGGTATCACATTGGGATTGGCCAGCAGGTAATAATACTCCTCCTGTGTTACAGTGTTTTGCTGATAATACTCCTGAAGTTTTTTCGCCAATTCTTCCGTAAACCCGGGTGGCAGCACTCCACCATTGGCAATAAAAACACTTACCGGGATGTTTTGCGTAAGAATATCGGTGAAGTCAGGCGGCGGAGTGCTACCGCCCGGGCCACCGCCTTGGCCGCCTGGGCCACCGCTCCAGCCTGGGCCGCCACCGGAGCCGCCGCCGCCGCCCGGAGCGCCGCCGCCAATGGTTTCACAGTTGATATAGGTTTCTACAAGGGTAATGCAATCGACTTCGGCAAACGGACAACATTCCCGTACCGTCCAGCAATACACAGTTAGTTCGGAGTATGCAATGCAGTCGACGGTAGGGTTTAATCGTTCCTCCAGTTCCCCTTTGTTGATACTGGTAACGGTGACGGTGTCTATTCGCTCCACCAAGGTTTTGAAAGAAAAAGATGCCCAAATAAAACAAAAAGAGGAAGAAATCTTATTGTTGAAACACCAACTGAATCGAGTCCGTAGATAAATTCACCCCCTCCCGCCGCATTTTCCCCCAATCTTTATTTACTTTGCCCACTGTCATGCCCCGGCATGACATGCCTGTTTTTTTCAATCTTTCAAACAAACCTGCACAATGCAAAAACTGCTTTACCTCCTGCTCTTCATGGCGGTGGCTGCTCCCTCGTATGGACAGTTCCGCATCCTGTTTGTCGACGACAGCGGCGACGCTTTCGGCAACACCGAATACTTGGCTTCGGCGTTCGATTCGCTGGGCTATGAAATCGTTTATTTTGACGCTTACTCCCTTGCCGAAAGCCCTACGGTGGATGAAATGAACCAGTATGACCTCGTGGTGTGGCATGCCTCCTCCTGGGGTACGGGCCTTGTTTTCTGGGACTATGCCGACACGGACAACCCTGAACTGATTCAGTACCTGTTGCAGCCGAGCGCCAACCTCTGGCTTATCGGCAATGATGTGATGTACGACCGCTACCTCGGCGCGCCGTACAACTTCCAGTCCGGCGATTTTGTGTACGATTACCTCGGCATTTCCAGATATGACGTGCAGTCGTTTTCTGACGACGGCGGTTTCGGAGTGCCGCTGGTCACGCCTTCTGCGGGACAGCCTATTTCCGGTTTGTCCGACCTCACCTGGCAGTTCAGCACACTGTGGTATGCCGACGGCTTTGAAATCCGCCCGGAAGCGCAATCGATTTATGAATTTGGCGACAACTCCTACTCGCTGGCCGGCAAAACCAGTGGCGTGTGGTTCCACCCCGCAGGCGGCGCGCGTGTGCTGACTTATGGTTTCGACCTGTCGCTCGCCAACAACTTCGACCTGATCAAAACCAACATACAAGACGTGCTCACCTGGTGGCAGGCCGACGTAAGCGGCACCCATGCTCCGGCATTCGACCTGCAATCGGTGCAGGTGTCGCCCAATACTTTCTCCGATCGCTTGCAAGTGAAAGTGACGGCCCTCGAAACCGCGCCGATGTCCGTACAACTGCACAGCCTCGACGGCCGATTAGTGGCTTCTATTGCCAACCATGAAACGGCCGTAGCAGGTGAGGAAAAAACCTGGCAATGGCAGGCGCCGGCCGGACTGCCCAATGGCATGTACTATTGCAGTGTGCGCTCGGGCAAGCAGATGAAAACGGTGAAAGTGGTGTTGCAGCGATAAAGAGTATAGCCATTCGAGACAAAAAGTTTTTAAAACTTTTTGTCTCGAATGTGCTTGCGATTTGCTGATAATGCTGATCTTTACTGCCAACAAGCCAAAAGATGAAGGTAAAAGAGCCGTTATTCGATTATATCCCGGCAGGTATTGAATACCAAATCAAAAATGGAGACTCCTCTTCTGTTCTTCAAACACTGGAGAAGGGTAAATTTGATTTGATACTCACTTCGCCTCCCTACAACATTGGGAAATCCTATGAGGTGAAAACCAGCATTGAAACATACCTGCAAACACAAGAGGAAATCATTTCGGAATTGGTACGCGTACTTTCCGATCAGGGAAGTATATGCTGGCAGGTTGGGAATTATGTCGACAAAGGAGAAGTATTTCCGCTCGATATTTTTTACTATCAGATATTCAAAAAGTATGGGATGAAACTCCGTAACCGGATTATCTGGCACTTCGGGCACGGCCTTCATGCGTCAAACCGTTTTAGCGGTCGCTACGAAACCTTGCTCTGGTTTACAAAATCGGATAACTATATTTTTAACTTGGATGATGTTAGGGTGCCGTCCAAATACCCTGGAAAGTTACATTTTAAAGGGCCTAAAAAAGGACAGCCATCCGGAAATCCTCTTGGCAAGAACCCGAGCGATATTTGGGAGATCATTCAGCAGGACTGGGAAACTGGTTTATGGGATATCCCGAATGTGAAATCTAACCATCCCGAAAAAACCGAACATCCTTGTCAGTTTCCTATCGAACTGGTAGAACGGTGTGTACTTGCGCTTACCAATGAAAATAGTTGGGTATTAGACCCGTACGCAGGAGTTGGTTCCACTGTACTTGGAGCTATAAAAAACAAGAGAAACGGTGTCGGAATTGAAAGAGATGAGACTTATTGCAAAATCGCCCGGCAAAGAATGAACGACTTCAACGAAGGGAAATTAAAATTCAGGTCAATTAATAAACCTATTCACCAACCCGGGGCCAAAGATAAAGTAGCACAAGTTCCAAAGGAGTGGCTGGAACTTGAACTCAACGGCAAGGGCGTATAACTTATCTATATTTTCACATGAAAATTGCGCAGAAATACTCTCATTTGAATGGTGAAGAATACCTGATTGTTCATCATAATGACCTTTACGAAGAGATAAAAACTGTTATTGCCAGCATTGATGCTGAAAAATGGAAGACGAAGATTAGCAAGGAAAAAAGAATAGCAGGAAACAATCTGTTTTCACCCATTGAATTGAATGCTGCTTTTCATCAGGAATTTAGTCAACGTTCCTGGGAAGAGAGTCGATACAACTACTACATTACATTGAATCGGGATTTGATGGAGAAAAGCGTTCAAATGCCTGCCAGAGAACAAAGAGAGTTTTTGATTGAAAATGGAGAGCCATCACCCATATACAGTTATAACCAAACTGATTTTGTAAAAAACAAGATTGCAGTAGAAGTCCAGTTTGGGAAGTATGCATTTGTTGCATTCGACCTGTTTGTAAAACACATGCTTTTTTATTCCGGCGGGGTCATCAATCTTGGTACTGAAATTCTTCCTACTAAAAAAATGCAGGCTCAAATGAGCAGTGGAGTAGCCTATTACGAAGGAGAGGTGTACAATGTGATGCGGCAGGGGCGAAATAGCCCACCAGTGCCTTTACTCATTTTGGGCATTGAACCGTGACAGACTACTAAACAACAACAGCCGACCGGAATCGCTCCGGTCGGCTGTCATTTTATATTCAACGTAGCAAAAAATCCGCGCAGATCCGTCAAAAATCCGCGCCATCCGTGTTTCCTATACGCTCATCGGATCCGCCAAATCTGCTTCCACCTTGTATTTCTTCATAAAATCCTTCACGGCCTTTTCAGTCACCTTGCCCTGGCGGTGCAGGAGGCGCACGGCGCTGAACGCGATGTATTTGGCCGAAATACCAAAGTAATTGCGCAGACTTTCGCGGCTTTCGGAAAGGCCGAAGCCATCGGTGCCGAGTGCGATGAAATCCTGCGGCATCCAGGGCGACAGTTGTCCTGCGGTGAGTTTCACCCAGTCATTGGCGCTCACAAACACGCCTTCCTCCCCTTTGAGGGCTTCCTGGATATAAGGCACTTTTTCCTTTTCACCCGGATGAAGCAGGTTCCAGCGGTCGCAGGCTACGGCATCGCGGTAGAGTTCCGACCACGAAGTAGCGCTCCAGATGTCGGTGCTCACGCCTTCTTTTTCCAGAATGTCGGCGGCTTCCAGTACCTGGTTGATGATAACGCCCGAGCCGATCAGGTGGGCTTTAGCGTTGCCCTTGCTGCCCGATTTTTTGAAACGATAGATACCGCGTTTGATGCCTTCTTCCACACCTTTGGGCATTTCGGGCATCAGCAGGTTCTCGTTGTACAGCGTGAGGTAGTACATCTTGCTTTCGTTGTTGACGTACATGCGGCGCAGGCCGTCGTGTACGATCACCGCCAGTTCGAAGGCAAATGCCGGGTCGTAGGTAACCACGGCCGGAATCATTTGTGCATACAGAATCGAGTGGCCGTCCTGGTGTTGCAGACCTTCGCCGTTCAGCGTGGTGCGGCCAGCAGTGCCACCCAACAAGAAACCTTTGCACATCATATCGGCCGCAGCCCACACCATGTCGCCTACGCGCTGGAAGCCGAACATGGAGTAATAAATGTAAAACGGCACCATCGGCAGTCCGTGTAGGGCATAAGCCGTACCGGCAGCCGTGAAAGAAGCCGTTGCGCCGTCTTCATTGATACCTTCCTGCAATACCTGGCCCGTTTTCGACTCCTTGTATTTGATAACGGAAATGCCGATTTCCAGCGGCGTGTACAACTGGCCTTTCTGGTTCCAGATGTGTACGGAGTTGAACATCGGCTCCATACCGAAGGTTTGCGCTTCGTCGGGCACGATGGGCACGATGTATTTCCCAACCGCCGGATTGCGCACTAATTGCGTCATCACGTCGATCATGGCTGCCGTGGTAGAGAAGGCTTTGCCGGCGCTGGCTTCGCTGCCTTTCAGTTGCTTGTCGAAAGCAGACAGGTCGGGCAGTTCGAATTTTTCAAATTTGTCTGAGCGTTCGGGCAGGTAACCACCCAGTGCCTTGCGGTGCTCGTGGAGGTATTTTGTTTCCGGCGCGTCGGGGCCTGGATACCAGAATTTGGCCGCTTTGGCTTCCTCGTCGGAAAGCGGAATGTTGTAGCGATTTTTGGTTTCCACGCGGCTGTCGTCGCTTAGGTCTTTGGTCTGGTGGGCTTTGTTTTTGCCTTCCGCGGCTTTGCCCATACCGTATCCTTTCACTGTTTTGCAAATGATGGCAACCGGGCGTTTCGATTTCACGGCGCGGTCGTAGGCGGCATATACTTTTTCGGCATCGTGGCCACCGCGGCGCATTTTGGCGATTTGTTCGTCGCTCATGTCTTGCAGCAGGGCCGCGATGGCAGCGCTGTACGCATCCTCGCCGATCAGCATTTTGCGGATCAGGGCGCCGTCGTTGGACGAGGCCATTTCCTGAAACTGCCCATCTACCAGTCCTTCGAGGCGAGCGAGCAGGGCGCCGCTTTCGTCCTTGGCAAAAAGGGCATCCCAGTCGCTGCTCCACAGCACTTTGATGACCTCCCAGCCTGCGCCGAAGAATTGGCGTTCTACTTCCTGAATCACTTTGGCATTGCCACGTACAGGGCCGTCGAGGCGTTGCAGGTTGCAGTGTACCACGAAAATAACGTTGTCGAGGTTTTCGCGGCTGGCGAGGCCGATGGTGCCGTAGATTTCCGGCTCGTCAATTTCACCGTCGCCGATGAAATGCCACACTTTTCCACCATTTTCAGGCTTGAGGCCGCGGTTTTCAAGGTATTTCATAAAACGGGCCTGGTACAGCGCCGTCATAGGGCCGAGGCCCATAGACACCGTCGGCGCCTGCCAGAAATGCGGCATACGGCGCGGGTGCGGGTAACTGGATACGCCGCCCAGCAGTTCCTGTCGGAAATCGGCAATGGCTTGTTGCGACAATCGGCCTTCCCACACGGCACGGGCGTAAGGCCCGGGGGAGGAGTGGCCCTGAATCATGAGCAGGTCGCCGCCATATTCCGCCGAGCGTTTGCGGAGGAAATGGTGTTGCAGCACTTCGAGCATGGTAGCGCTGGCAGCGTAGGTGGCAATGTGGCCGCCGAGGGCCAGGTCTTTGTCCTGCGCCTGGAGCACCATCGCCTGTGCATTCCAGCGAATCACCTGTTCGATGCGTTGCTCTATGGCAAGATCGCCGGGGTATTTCGGTTGATCTTCCGGCGCGATGGTATTGAGATAGGGGGTGTTGAGGGCCGGGCCTCCGTTGCCCACGCCTTTGCGGGCCATGAGCGCGCGGAGTCGCTGGAAAAGTTCTTCGGTTTGGGCTTTGCCCTGGCTTTCAAGCACTTCTTCAAGCGCTTCGAGCCATTCTTCCTGTTCATTTTTCCAGTCTTCCTGAATTTGGATATCTCCCATTTCTGAAATCTGATAGTTGAGCGTATACAGTCGTTCGTTCGTTTCGATGCCGCAAAAGTAGCATTTATAGTAGTGTACAAAATGACTTCAATTGAATTCTTTTGTAACTCCCTGACTATCATTGCCTTTTGCCCCTTGCTCTTTGCCTCTTGCCCCTTGCCCTTTGCCCCTTGCTTACTCCCCCTTTCCTTTCAACATCTTTTGTAAAATAATCCGCACACTGCCATCATTGCCCATATAAGTGCCAATGATGTCAAACCCGTATTGAAGATTGAGGATGAGCATACTGCGCCAGCGGTTCATGGTTTTGGTTTGAATCCTGAGGTAGCCTTGCTGTCGGGCCCATTCGTGCTGGTGTTGCATGAGTAGCGCTGCAATGCCTTGCCTGCGAAATTCGGGTAGTACACCACCAAGCCATGAATAATAGGTGTCGGGGTCTTGCCGGTAGCCTATTTTAAATCCTGCCAACTGTCCATCGGTCGTTTCGGCCAGTAAAACCAGCAAATCCGGGGCTGTGTTCAGCCGTTCCTGCACTTTTTCACCTGCTGGTTTGCCGAAAATGCCTTCATGCAAAGTGAACACGGCCTGCCGGGTAGCATCATCCGGCAGGCCGTGTTTTTCAAGAATGCGTATCATTTGGCCATAAAAGAAATGGCGCATCCGCCACCGGCTGCCAGTTGTAGCGACAGGTTCTGGCCTTTGCGCACTTGTATTTTCCGGATATTGACAGGGTAGGGGTTTTTGAGCCAGTCGGCCCCGGCGCCATCTTCATATATAGTGGCTTCGTACACTTTTCCGGCTTGCAGAAAATCTAGTTGGACGTTGAAACTGCGGGCGTTTTCATCGGTGATCGATCCGAGGAACCAGTTCTGCGTGCCTTTTTCATTGCGCGCAATGGTCAGGTAGTCGCCAATGGAAGCGTTTAGCACTTTTGTATTGCTCCAGTCGACTGGCACATCTTTGATAAACTGGAACACGTCGAGGCGTTTTTCGTAGTTCTCCGGCAGGTCGGCGGCCATTTGCAGCGGCGAATAAAGCGTGACGTACAGTGCAAGTTGCTTGGCCACCGTAGAATGTACCCGTTCCTTTTTATTAGGATCAAACTGGTTTACCTCGATCTGGAAAATACCCGGCGTGTAATCCATCGGGCCGCCCAGCAGGCGCGTAAATGGCAGAATGGTTTCGTGTTCGGGCGGGTTGCCGGTACTCCAGGCGTTGAATTCCTGACCGCGTGCCGCTTCGCAGGCCAGCCAGTTGGGCCAGGTGCGTTGCAGGCCGCTGGGCCGTACGGGTTCGTGGGCATCGAGCATGATCTGGTTGCGGGCGGTGCGCTCGGCTACACGCACGTAGTGGTTCACCATCCACTGGCCGTCGTGCCATTCGCCGCGCGGGATGATACGGCCCACGTAGCCGGTTTTCACGGAGTTCATGCCGTGTTGTTTCATAAAGGCATAGGCGTCGTCCATCTGGCGTTCGTAACTGGGCACGGCGGCAGAGGTTTCGTGGTGCATGATGATTTTCACACCTTTTTCTTTTGCGTAGCGCGATAGTTCGTCGATGTCGTAATCGGGATATGCTTTGGTAAAATCGAACACCTCGTCTTTCCATTTGCCAAACCAGTTTTCCCAGCCGAGGTTCCAGCCTTCCACCAGCACGCCGTCGAAACCGTGTTTGGCAGCAAAGTCGATATACTTCTTGGTATTGGCGGTGGTAGCGCCGTGTTTACCACTGGGTTTGAGATTATCCTGAAATGAAACGGCACTTTGGCTACCAGCGTAATCCCAGGTGCTTTTGTTGACGTGCATTTCCCACCAGATGCCCACATATTTCTGTGGTTTGATCCAACTGAGGTCGCCTTCAATTTTACAGGGTTCGTTCAGGTTGAGGATGAGTTTGGAGTTGAGAATGCCCGCTGCATTTTTAGCCAGGAGAATGGCGCGCCAGGGCGAATGGAACGGCGTTTTATTGACCGATTTGATATTGGGCACGGCCGAGGGGATCAGATTGGCCTTAAAACGCAGGTCTTTCGGATCGGCCATCAGGTGCAAGGCAGCAAAATCGACCAGCGCCGCTTCTGCTATTACAATATGAGTGCCATTGGTAGCGCGCATGGCGATAGGCGTTTGCACGGCATAACGGTCGACAATGTGTTTGGTGGAAATGGAGGTTTCCTTTTCATACGGGGTGTTGTCGATGGCGCTGATTTTGCAGGTCGTGTACACGTGCTCGTTGGAATCGTAGTCGCCGGGAATCCACCAGGCTGTGTGGTCGCTGGTCATGGTAAATTCGGTCACCTCGTCGGAAATGGCGACTTCCTTCCGTGGCTGATCCGGGAATTCGTAGCGAAATCCTATACCATTATTATAGGCGCGGAAATGGATGTTCATTTTACCTGAACTATTTTCCAGGTGCATGGTCAGTTCCTTGTAGTTGTCGCGGATGGAAGCCACCTCGCCCCACACAGGTTTCCACACCTGATCGCTGGCGCCGGTTGTGGTTTGTTTCCAGATGAAATTTTGGGAAAAGTCGGCATCCACAGCCTTGAAGCCGAGTTTGCCATTGGATATTGGCTTGCCGTAATAGGAAAGCGTGTAAAACGGTTCGCCGCTTTTGGGAGAGAGGCCGACTACGATTTTGACGGATTTGTCGGGAGAATACAAGGAGCGCAAGCCATTCTGGGCTTGCAGGGCGGCCACGTACATCAGGCCGACCAGTAGAAAGGTATATTTTTTCATGGCGTAATAATGAATGATTGGAACGCATTCCGGCTATTTCAGGGAATGTATGGCAAAGGAAAGTGTAGTTGGGCATTTCCCGAAATAAAAGACCCTGATTTGAGACGTCGTGGAAAATGACGATTTCGACTGTTCAAACTGCTTTTGGGCTACTCGTTCAGGTTGCCAGGAACACTCTGCAAAAAAAAATGCAGCGGACAAAAAAACAGGAGTGTGTTCCAATGCCTTGTATATCAAAAGATTAGTGCAGCGAAATACCTGTTCGGGGCCCTGGCAGAATAAAATTCTTAAATTTTTTTTCACTGGGGGTATTGGTGGAATAAAATGTTGCCATATCTTTGCGGCCGCTTTGGTTGAGAGGGGGATGATTAAGAGGCAATAAGAGAAGAGGAAGGAGGCAAAAGTGGAGGAGTGGGGAGAAAAAAAAGCAAAAAAGATTGCTTTAAAAGTTTGGTTAGAAGAGGAGAGAGTTTGTAACTTTGCAGCCCGTTTTACGGGGCATAAAAAATTGGAATTGATATTAAGATACCTGAAGAGGTATTGCAGATATAAAAAAGTTCATTGACAGAAAGGTAGCGAGAAGAGGTAAAGGGAAGAATAGAGGGA
>JAEUUT010000125.1 GCA_016787415.1 Saprospiraceae bacterium
GGTGTCGAACAATTTTACTTTTCCATGCAGAGGTAGGTCCATGGGCGCTGTCATCACGATTTTCGAGCGTGGAAAGTTGAATACCGTTCCACCCAGCGAATCCTGTTCCAGCGTCAAAAAATGCAGGCCGTGTTGTTTGGCTGCTAAAGAAGCGGAAATACCTGCCGGTCCCGCTCCGATAATAATCAAATCATAGATGGCCGGATTTCGTTTAAAGCCCGACCTGACAATACTCTGAACTGCGGCAGCGCCCTGTTCCACACTGTTCTTGATCAGCCCCATGCCACCCAATTCGCCGGCAATATAAACACCCGGCACGTTGGTTTCAAAATCCTGGTTCACATGCGGCAGATCGACGCCGCGTTTCTCCGTCCCAATCACCAGGGAGATTGCCTCCACCGGGCAGGCATGAAAACAGGCGCCATGCCCGACACAACTGGATGCGTTGATCAAAGTAGCCCTGCCTTTCACAATACCGATAATATCTTTCTCCGGGCAGGCTTCCACACAGGCGCCGCTTCTGATGCAGGTGCCCAAATCAATTTCCGGGTGGAGTGAAACGGGTTCGAACGTTCCGTCCTGCACCGCTTTTTGAATCTTCTCTTCTACCACCCTCGATGCCTTTATCTGCTTGCGCAGGTAGAGGTAAATGACCAGGGCGCAGGCCAAAAATGCTACGCTGTAAATGATTATTTGTTCGAACATGATCTCCCGTTCTTAAAAAATCCACCTGTAACCGAAAGCAAGCGTAATTCCCACGTGTATTACCATGATAATCAACATAATCAGGGCAAATGGCAAATGCGCTACGTGCCAGTATTTGAACAGTTTTTGCATGGTTTGGAGGCGTTCGATGCGGTTGTTCAGGGAAATTTCATTTTTCACCATTTTCACCACCTGGCTGGCATCCGGCCCTGTCAGGTAGTTTCTACGAAGCACCTGTTTTACCCGGCTCACCGTTTTTCTACCTTCCATGTACTGGCCTGCCCAGCGCGCCATTTGTCCACCGCTGCTATCCACGCGTTTCACGGTTGCCGCTTCCAGAATGGCCTGCCGGCTTTCGTCGTTCAGGCGGTAGAAGTCGCGCAGCACTTCCTCCATGTTTACTTTCATAGACTGCACTTCCTGCAAACTCAGGGCCCTGCCTTCGATCGTCCGCGGTATTTGTATGTAAATAAAACGTCCGATCACGCCGCTCGCCACGACGGCTACCATGCTCCAGAAACTGACGGCCACCAATCCACCGAATTTGAAAGCCGTATGAAACAAAATCATGACCGGCCCCAGCGTACACAGGAAAATATGAAACTCCAGCCAGTATTTCAGTCGGCCGAAGCGTGCCAGTGCGCGGTATTTTTTTTTGGCTGTGTAACCCACTACCCCGATCAGGATCAACAGCGTGCCCACAATACCCAGTCCGTGCCCGAAAATGCCACTCGGTTTGAACAGGTTGTGGTTGGGATGGTAAAATCGCTCTTCCACAGGTGTGCTGTAATACGGAACACCCCAGTAAAAGAGCAGCGCAGCCGTCACAACCACGATACTCGTCAGTGTAAAAATGTAGATTTTGTGTACCAGTGGTGACATACTTCGCTTCTTTCAACTACCATTAAATTCGAAGGATGGCGTCGAAAGGTTGTCTGGCCCGAAAAAAAAAGTTGAAAAAATTTTTGTTGGTCAGCCACCTGACATATTGCTTACAATTAATCCATTTTAAAATTGAGCGTATAATATTATTTCCCTGTTTTGGCGTTCATGCCTTGTTCTATTAATCCGTAATCTTGCCGCTCGCGCGACCGAAGAAAATTCTGGTACCATGAACGAGAACCGCCTACAACAGATCATCGAAGGATGCCGCCAGAATGAACAC
>JAEUUT010000126.1 GCA_016787415.1 Saprospiraceae bacterium
TTAGAGCATGTTTGGGATTTTTTGCCGGGTTCTGAAAAGATGGATTTTTTGTACGTTTTTCACCTTTTTTCATGCGCATAGTGGTGACTATGTAAATGAAAAAAGGTGAAAAACGCGCAAAAAAGCCGCTTTTCAGGCCCGGCAAAAAAATCCCAAACATGCTCTTAATCAAACAAAAGAACGGGAAAGCATGAAACAAAAAAACAGGCTCAGAATCGGTTGTGGCGCTGGCTTTTCGGGCGATCGCCTCGAACCGGCGGCTATTCTGCTGCAACATGCCGATCTGGATTACCTCGTGCTGGAATGCCTGGCAGAACGCACCATTGCACTGGCGCAAAAACGAAAATTGCAGGACCCAAATGCAGGATACGACCCTTTGCTGGAAAAGCGGATGCGGCTGCTTTTACCCTTGTTGCGCAGTACAGGCGCCCGCCTCATCACCAATATGGGAGCTGCCCATCCGGTGGCGGCCGCCCGCAAAATGGTGGATATGGCCCGTGAAATGGGGTTGCCGCTTAAAGTAGCCGCTGTGACGGGCGACGATGTGCTGGCACTTATTAATCCCCGCGATCTGGCGCTGGAAACCGGACAGGCGCTGTGCGAATCCGGCGAACTCATTTCGGCCAATGCATACCTGGGCGCCGATGCTTTGCTGCCTGCCTTGCAAACCGACGCTGATGTGATTGTGACGGGCCGCGTAGCCGATCCTTCCCTTTTTGTGGCGCCCATGGCCCATGCCTTCGGCTGGCGCCTCGACGATGCCAACCTGATCGGGCAGGCCACGGTGGTTGGGCACCTGCTGGAGTGCGCCGGGCAAATAACAGGCGGCTATTTTGCCGATCCTGCCCGAAAACCGGTGTCGGGAATGGCACAACTGGGGCATCCATTTGCCGATGTCGAACCCAATGGCACGGCAACGATTGGAAAAGTACCCGGAACAGGAGGCGTCATTAACCTCGCCACTGCCAAAGAACAATTGTTGTACGAAGTGGTCAATCCATACGCTTACCTGACTCCCGATGTAAGCGCCGATTTTACGACGGTTCGATTGAAACAAACGGCCGTAAACGCCGTAGAGGCCAGCGGAGGCACCGGCCGCCAGCGCCCCGATATGCTGAAAGTCAGCGTTGGCTACAAAGGTGGTTTTTTGGGAGAAGGTGAAATTTCCTATGCAGGCTCGTATGCCCTGGAACGCGCGCAACTGGCTGGCGAAATATTGCAGGAGCGGCTGCGCGCCGATTTCCCCGACTTGCGGATCGACTATGTTGGATACAATGCGATACACCGAATGGAACCACCCAGCCATTATGCTCAGCCGTATGAAGTCCGGCTGAGAATAGCCGCAAAAGCCCCGACAGCGGAACTGGCAGCCCGGATTGGCGAAGAAACGGAGGCGCTTTACACCAACGGCCCGGCCGGTGGTGGCGGCGCACGCAAATACGTGACAGAAGTAGTGGGAATCGTTTCCACTTTAATGGATCGCAACCTTGTTCACCCCCATATCACATTGCTGGAATCATGAAAACAAAACTATATGACCTGGCGCACAGCCGTGCCGGCGACAAGGGCAATACCCTGACGCTGTCGTTGATACCCTACGACGAAGCCGATTATCCGCGCCTGGTGGAGCAAGCCACGGCTGCGCGGGTACAGGAACACCTGAAAAATGTGGTGTCGGGTGAAATTACGCGGTATGAACTGCCTCATATCTCCGCCCTGCTGTTTGTATGTGAAAAAGCCCTTCTGACAGGCGTAACAACTTCGCTGGCTGTTGATATGCATGGCAAAACCCTGGGTTATGCCTTGCTGGAAATGGAAGTATAGATCACGAAATGTTTAGTCCCGCTCCCATTTGCGCGTAGGGCGCCCTTCGGTGGAAATGGTCTGATACTGGTGCTTTCGCGCTTCGCGAAACATACGTTTCCGCAGCATTTTCGGGTAAAATGCAGTCACGATGTTTCCCAGCCGGCTTCTTTTTTTTAACACCCCTATTTGCCCCAGAATTTCCTGTGTGGTCGACGTGCAGCGCATCCCGAAGAAGGCATAGTCGAAAGGCGTGCTTTGGCAGTAATCCGCATGCATGTTTTGTAGGGCATTATACTGTTCATGCGTGACCGGGATAATAAAAGCCACCGTTTTTCGGTCGGCTTCGTAGCGGCTTTGTCCGTTTAGTTTCTTTTCCGTAAAAACGGAGGCTGGCTTGTTTTTGTGCGGGAAAATATGCGGGTGCTTTTTGTTGCGCCGAAATCCGTAGTCGGAATCGCCTGTCTGGAGAGTGACGTGTCCGCCATGCAGGCCGCCGAATATTTTTGATTCTGTGGATTTATAGGCCCGCAGCGGTTTGGAACCATACAGGAAGTTTACCCTGATGACGAGGCTGGTATCCGTTTGTGCCGTGCAAGTGGCCAGAATAAACAAAAACAGGACGCTTAGATGTAATTTCATGCCGTGATGGTTTTGATATTGGAAAACAAATGAACAACTTGCAGAGATTATTTTTTGGTATCTCCATTACAACAGGTGTACATTCCGGCATCATAGACACCTGGTCCTAACATATACCCTGATTTCATGTCTGTTCAATACCTTATCGTACCGGGTTACGGCGATTCCAATGCACAACACTGGCAAACGTACTTCGAACACCAACTCCCCAACGCCCGAAGGGTGGTTCAAAAAGACTGGGAACACCCCATTTGTACCGATTGGGTGCAGGCCATCGACGAAGCCGTAGCGGCCTGTTCTGACAGTGATGTTATTTTGATAGGCCACAGCCTGGGATGCATCGCTATCGTTCATTGGGCACAGCAAAGTGCTGTACCTATACGCGGGGCATTGCTGGTAGCGCCTGCCGATCTGGAAAATCCGCATGAAGACTTGCCTTTGAACGGTTTTACGCCTATCCCTTTGCACTCGCTTCCATTTCCTTCACTGGTAGTGGCCAGCAGTAACGACTCTTGGGCTGCGCCCGAGCGCTCCCGTTTTTTTGCTGAAAAATGGGGCAGCGACTTTTTAACCCTGGAAAATGCGGGTCATATCAATTCGGATGCCGGCTATGGTGACTGGCCAGCCGGCCTACAATTGCTGGGCAGTTTTTTCGACCTTATTTCAATCATAAAGTGACCTGACGACCATCATCTTTCGGCACGCAAAACCCCGCGACTTTTGAGGCAGATTTCATCATTTAATTAAACAATTATGAAACGCCTCCTGATTCTCGGCGCCGGTACGGCGGGCACAATGATGGCCAACCACCTGCACCACCACTTGTCGGCCGACGAGTGGGAAATCGACATCATAGATGAAGAAACCGAGCACTATTACCAGCCCGGGTTTTTATTCCTTCCATTTGATATTTACGAACCTGAAGACATCGTAAAACCGATCCGGCAGTTCATCCCACAGGGCGTCAACCTGATTCAGGAAAGTATCGACCGCATCGTGCCAGCCGAACAATACGTGCTGATGGAAGGCGGCGATCGCTTGCGCTACGATATCCTGATTGTGGCTACAGGCGCCAAAATCGCTCCGGAAGAAGTGCCAGGCATGCTGGGTAAAGAGTGGAAACAAAGCATATTCGATTTTTACACCTTCGAGGGAGCACTGGCCCTGCGCAACAAACTGCGCGAATGGGAAGGCGGTAAATTGGTGGTGCATATCACTGAAATGCCGATCAAATGTCCTGTTGCACCCCTTGAATTTGCTTTTCTGGCCGATTCTTTTTTCCGCAACAAACACATGCGCGACCGGGTCGACATCACGTTCGTCACCCCGCTGAGCGGCGCTTTTACCAAACCCAAAGCCACCGCAGCCCTCGAACACCTGCTGGATGAAAAGCATATCCACATCGAAAGCGATTTCGCGATCGAACAAGTGGATGCCGACAATAAAACCATCATCGATTACGGTGGCCGTACGGTGCCGTTCGACCTGCTGGTGACGGTGCCGACCAACAAAGGGGATGCTGTGATCGAACGCTCGGGCATGGGCGACGACCTGAACTTCGTACCCACCAACAAAGCCACCCTGCAATCCAAAGAATGGCCCAACATTTTTGTGCTGGGCGATGCTACCAATATCGCTGCTTCCAAAGCAGGGTCGGTTGCGCACTTTGAAGCCGAAATTCTAACGGAGAACATCCTCCGCTTCATGGACAACCAGCCGCTGAAAGAAGAATTTGACGGACATGCCAACTGTTTTGTGGAAACCGGCAATGGCAAGGCGCTGCTCATCGACTTCAACTATACCCACGAACCGGTGGAAGGCACTTTCCCGTTCCCGGGCGTCGGACCACTTCGATTGCTGAAAGAAAGCCGCATCAACCACATGGGCAAACTGGCCTTCCGCTGGATTTACTGGAACATGCTGCTCAAAGGCACCCATATCCCCTTCGTTTCGGCTACCATGCAAGAAGCCGGGAAGGATTTTGATTGACCTTTTTGCTCCATGAAACCCTTCTCAACTGAATTTACATACCAAAAAAATAAAAGCCATGTCAGAAAGAATAATTGCCGGAACACCGGTAAACGTCAATGAAGAAGGTTTTATGACCGACTTCAAACAATGGAACCAATCTATTGGAACCGAACTGGCCGGAGAAGCCAGTCTTACACTCACGCCACGCCACTGGCAGGTGATTGAGTACCTCCAAACCGAATACCGCAATGAATCGCCGCTGAGCATCCGAAAAATCGGCAAAAGCGGCGTGGTCGACATCAAGGAATTCTATCAGTTGTTTCCAAATGCTCCGCTGAAAACTGCCGCAAAAATTGCCGGTATTCCCAAACCCGCCAGTTGCATCTGATCACCTCCCAATACCTCGCTACCATGAGCACTCAAAATAGTAAACTCAATAAAATGATGATTATCCTGTCCAAAGCGACACTGGATAATGTATATGCTGCCTTTGTACTCGCCAATGGCGCGCGTATGGAAGGCATCGAGGCGGAAATGTTTTTCACCTTCTTCGGCCTCGAAGCCGTTCACAAAGAAAGGCTCGAACACCTGCACGTAGCAACAGTAGGCAATCCGGCCATGCACATGCCGACCATGATTGGCGGACTGCCTGGCATGGAAGCGTTTGCCACCCGCATGATGAAAAAAGAGATGGAACAACTCGATATGCCGGAAGTGCTGGAGTTTCTGGACATCCTGAAGGCTTCAGGCGTCAAACTCTGGGCCTGTAAACTCGCGATGGATATGTTCCACTTCAAACAGGAGGATCTGTATGAAGACCTGGATGGCGTGCTGACGGTAGGCGATTTCTACCAAAGGTCTGGTGGAGAAGGGGTGCAGATGTTGTTTATTTAAACTTCAACGAACGTCGGCAGGGTTTCGACGTCGGCAGGGTTTCAAACGTCGGCAGGGTTTTAAACCCTGCCGACGTTGATGCTGAAATAAATATCCCCAGAATAATCAGCAACCAATTTTCCAAATTATTCAACAGTTACACCCAGGCAATCAATAAATCCTTTCAGCGCACAGGAGGGCTGTTTGAGGAGCCATTTCGAAGAATTCCTGTGGAAGACGAGGACTATCTGGTACAATTGATTTACTACATTCATGCAAACCCGCAATTACATGGATTCATAGACGATTTTCGGGAATACCCGCACTCTTCTTACCAGACACACTTGTCGAAACTGGATACTCGGCTAAATAGAATAGAAGTACTTGATTTGTTTGGCAGCCCCGATGGGTATCAAAAGTATCATTTACCCAACAGGATATTGGCAGACCTCGATAAGTTTGAAATTGAATTCGATTAAAAAATAAACGTCGGCAGGGTTCAAAACCCTGCCGACGTTGAAACCCTGCCGACGTTTATTTTTCAATTAAACAAATCCCGCATATCATCCTCGTCTTCATCTTTCAGATTACCGCTCAGGTAATCCTTGAACACCCAGCGCGACACCAAAAATTCCTTGTTCAGTACTTCGAACTCGGCGAGGCCATGCAGGCAAAGTTCCATAAACGTTTCCAGTTCGCCGTCAAGAGTGAGGGATGCTTCCGCGATTTTTTTCAACCCAGCAACGCCCATCAGTTCATCGTGAAACTTTTTGGTATCGGCATCCGTCAGCAAATCGACCGAGTTGCCTGCCGCAAACCAGGCTTTTAACGTGCCATACGGATCGCGTTCCTGTCCGCGTTTGAGTTTGGCGGGGTGCGGGAAATATTGCAGGAACATTTTTTTGACAGCGGCGCCGATAATATTCATCGCCACTACCTGTGGGCCTTCCTGCTCGCCTTCATACACCATTTCCACCTTCCCGGTAAGGGCAGGGATAACGCCCCAGAAGTCGGTAATGCGCGCCGTGGTTTTTTCTTCGCCATTCAGCAGCATGCGCCGTTCGGCCGAAGAGTACAGGTTTTCATAAGCCGAAATAGAAAGTCGGGCGCTGACGCCGCTCTTTTTATCCACAAACTCGCTGTCGCGGGCTGCAAACGCCACTTCTTCCAGCAGGTTTTTCAACAATTCCGGCACCTGAATTTTTTCCCGTTGTTCGCGGCTGATACGCGCTTCCTGCTCCGTGATACGGCGGCTAATAACGATGTCGGTAGGGTAGTGCGTGGTGATCTGGCTTTCGATACGGTCTTTCAGCGGCGTGATGATACTGCCTCGGTTGGTATAGTCTTCCGGATTAGCGGTAAAAACAAATTCCACATCGAGCGGAAGGCGCAGTTTGAAGCCGCGAATCTGCATATCACCTTCCTGTAGTACATTGAACAGCGATACCTGGATGCGTGCCTGGAGGTCGGGCAATTCATTAATGACAAACAGGCAGCGGTGCGAACGCGGAATCAATCCGAAGTGTATCACCCGTTCATCCGAATAAGGCAAGCGCAGGTTGGCCGCCTTGATCGGGTCGACATCGCCCACCAGGTCGGCAATGCTCACATCCGGCGTGGCAAGTTTTTCCACGTAGCGTTCGTCGCGGTGCAGCCATTCGATGGGCGTGTCATCGCCTTTTTCGGCGATCAAGTCTTTGGCCCAGCGGCTGATCGGGGCGAGCGGGTCGTCGTTGAGTTCGCTGCCAGCCACTACCGGAATGTATTCATCCAGCAGATTGACCAGCATACGTGCGATGCGCGTTTTGGCTTGTCCGCGCAGTCCGAGTAACAATATATTGTGTCTGCTGAGGATAGCACGTTCTACATCGGGCAAAACGGTATCGTCGAAACCATAGATACCGGGAAACACCGTTTCTTTTTTCTGAATCCTGGAAATCAGGTTGGCGCGGAGTTCGTCTTTGACCGAACGGGGCTGGTAGCCGCTTTGTTTGAGGGCGCCGAGGGTGCGCAGTTGAGTTTGGACATTCATGCGCGTGAAACAGGGCAAGCAGCGTTTTGTTTTTCTGCCCGAATTAAGTCAAACAATTTTTTTTTGCCTGGCTTGGAAACGTGCATTCCTTCTCTACCTTTGCGCGCTGTCGGTAAAACGTGGTAAAACACTGTTTATCCGGCCACGAGAAGGCAATATGAATTTAGAGTTCATCTAAATAATTTGCTTTCTTAACACATTGTTTGGTGAAAATTCGCACGTTGATACCTTTGCGCTGACAGAATGCTGACGAAAGGGTCGTCGAAGCGAAATGTTTCCGAAAAAACGGGCCTCCCGGCCACCATTGAGCAAATCAACTTCTACACAGATATGATGCTGAAACGCATTTGTTGGGTCTTTACATTCATGCTCGCCGCAACGCTGACTATGCAAGCGGGCCCGACCAAAGAAGCAGGCAAGGATTTATTTGTTGCCAACTGCGCCTCCTGCCACAACAAAAACATGAAGGACAACCTGACCGGCCCTGCTTTGGGCGGTTTGGAAGACCGCTGGGCAGCATATCCGCGCAAAGACCTCTATTCCTGGATTCGCAATTCTCAGGCGCTGATCGCTACGGGCCACCCACGTGCCACTGAACTGTGGGGTAAATGGAAACCCGTTGCGATGAACAGTTTCCCCGGTCTGACAGACGAGCAGATGGAAAGCATGATTCTGTACATCAACGACCAGTATACCAATGCCGGTAAAGTTGCTGTTACCCCCGGAACGCCTGTAGACGGCAAAGACAAGTCCTCCAGTACGCCCTGGCTGTTCATTGGCCTGGCTACCATCCTCGGTCTGCTGGCATTTGCCCTGATGCGCATCGTCAACAACCTGCACAATGTAACCCGCGTACAGGCTGGCCAGTCACCCATCAATAAAACGGTGGCGCAAATCCTTACTACTAAAGGCGCTATCGCCTTTCTGGTATTTGCTGCCATCCTGATTTTCGGCCATAAAATGGTGGACAATGCAACCCGTATGGGGCGCACACAAGGCTATCAGCCCGATCAGCCGATTGCTTTCAGCCACAAACTGCACGCTGGTACCAATAAAATCGACTGCCAGTATTGCCACGATTCGGCGCGCCGCTCCAAGCACTCTTCTATTCCGGGTACCAATACCTGTATGAACTGCCACGCCGCTGTGAAAAAAGGCACTACCACAGGCACCCGCGAAATCACGAAAATCTACGCCTCCATCGGTTTCGACCCGATTACCAATAAATACATTGACGGTTACGAAAACTGGACCGAAAAACAGGTGGAAGACCTGTATAAAAAGTGGATTGGACAGGAATATATGTCTGAAAAGTCCCTGACTGCCATGGACGAAGGCGCCCGCAGCGAAGTAGATCTTCAGTGGGATGGCATCGTAAAAGCGCTGAAAAACGACTCTAACGGCAAAATTCAGGGCCCGATCGAGTGGACGCGTATTCACAACCTGCCCGACCACGCCTATTTCAACCACTCGCAGCACGTGTCAGTAGGTCAGATCGAATGCCAGAAATGCCATGGCCCGGTACAGGAAATGGAAATTGTATATCAGTATTCTACGCTGGGTATGGGCTGGTGTATCAGTTGCCACCGTGAAACGGAAGTCAAATTCAAGGACAACGACTACTACAAACAATACGAACGCTACCACGACGAACTGAAAAGTGGCAAGCGCGAGAAAGTTACCGTAGAAGAAATCGGCGGCCTGGAATGCCAGAAATGCCACTATTAATGATGAAGGATGAATGATGAATGATGAATATATACATCAGGAATCATTCGAGTTTCATCATATTAAAACAAAATCGAAGATCTTTTGAAGATGAGGATGAGCGCTAAAAATCGGCATTCATCATTCATCATTCATCATTCATCATTATAATTATGCACCACGATAACGGTATTTGGGTAAGCACCGAAGATTTGATGCGGGAAGAATCCTTTCTGCAATCGGCGGAAAAAGAGTTTGCGATCGAAAATATCGATCAGACCGATGGCAAATGGGAAACCAATCGCCGCGACTTCCTGAAACTTCTGGGCTTCGGCCTCGGCGCAGCCACAGTGGCGGCTTCCTGCCAGATTCCGGTTAAGAAAGCCATTCCGTACGTTACCAAACCCGACGAAATCGTACCGGGCGTGGCCAACTACTTCGCTTCTTCTTTTGTCCATGGCGGCGACTACTGCGCTGTACTGGTGAAAACCCGCGAAGGCCGCCCGATCAAAATCGAAGGCAATACCCTGAGTGGTGTTACCGGCGGCGGCACCAGCGCCCGCGCACAGGCCTCCGTACTGAGCCTGTACGACACGCGCCGTATTCAGTTTGCCGGAAAGGTGAGTGATGGTTCGGTGGAAAAAATGGAATGGGCAGCGCTCGACCGCGAAATTAAATCCAAACTGGCTGCAGGCGGCCCTGTTCGTATTATTGCCAATACGATCATGAGCCCGACGGCCAAACTGGCGCTCGGCGAATTCGTTGCCAAATACCCGAATACGCAAGTCGTTTCCTACGACCCGGTATCCAGCGCAGCACTCGTAGAAGCCAACAAACAATCGTTTGGTGCAGCTGTCGTTCCGTCCTTTAAATTCGATGCTGCCGATGTGATTGTATCCTTCGGAGCCGATTTCCTCGGCACTTGGATCAGCCCGGTAGAATACGCTCGCGCTTACGCTAAAAACCGCAAAATTACGGGTAAAGGCGGCAAAATGTCGCGCCACTACCAGGTAGAAAGCCACATGTCGCTCACCGGCTCCAACGCCGACAACCGCGTGATGATCAAGCCCAGCGAAATGGGTGCGGCCATCGTAGCGCTGTACAACGAACTGGCCGGTACTTCCGGTGGCCCGAAAGTAGGCGACAAAGCGGCAGCAGCCATCAAGAAAATTGCAGCCGACCTGCGCAATGCACGTGGTAAATCGCTCGTAGTGAGCGGCTCCAACAACGTAGCCGAGCAGGTGATCGTCAATAAAATCAATGATATTCTTGGTAATATCAACACGACGGTCGACTTCACTCGCCCGTCCTACCAACGTCAGGGTGACGAGCGCGCACTGAGCGGACTGATCGCAGAAATGAACGCCGGTCGCGTACAGGTGGCGCTCGTTTGGGGCGCCAACCCGGCCTGGGAACTGCCGCAATCGGCCGATTTCAAAGCAGCGTTTGCAAAAGTACCCGTACGTGTGTCGTTCAATACGGTACTCGACGAAACAACCCTGCTGTGCAACTACTCGGCGCCTGCGCACCACCAACTCGAATCCTGGGGTGATGTGGAGCCGAAAGCAGGTTATTTAAGCCTGATCCAGCCTACCATCGCTCCCCTGTTCGAAACCCGCCAAGCAGAACTTTCTCTGCTGGAATGGGCCGATAGCGCCAACCTGAACCGCCAGGACGAGCAGCCATACTACCAATACCTGAAATCGCACTGGGCCAGCGACCTGTTCCAGGGCCAGTCGAAATACAGCACGCCTGCCGCATTCTGGGATATGAGCCTGCATGATGGCGTGTATGAAAAACCGGCTGCCGACCTGCCCAGTGCTGCTGCATTCGCCGGTACAGTAGACGTAAATGCCGTAACGAAACCATCAGGCGCCGAACTGGAAATTTCCTTCTACGAAACGGTCAATATCGGTGGCGGCCAGTACGCTCACAACCCATGGCTGCAGGAAATGCCTGATCCGGTGAACCGTACCGTTTGGGGCAATTACCTGAATATTCCGGTAGAATCCAACGGAAAAGACAAAATCAACGGCTGGAAAGGCCTTGAAGACGGCGACCAGGTAGAAGTAGAAGTAAATGGCCAGAAACTGACCTGCACGGTGGTACGCAACTTCGGCCAGCCACAAGGCACAGTTTCCATTGCTCTGGGTGGCGGCCGTGAAGCAGGTGGCTGCGGTGTTACCTACGGCACCAATGTCAATCCGGCACTCAAAGTTGAAAACGGATTTATCCAATACTACTCTTCCGATGTAAAAGTGTCGGACAAAACAGGCGTCGATAAGCACTTCGCCTGCGTACAGCACCACCATACACTGGGCGTACACAGCAGTGCCGACGCCAACCACAACATCGACGAAGCAGAATACTTCCAGGGCTCGCTGACCAAGCGTTCCATCATTTTCCAGACCAACCTGAAAGATTTGCAGGAACTGGAAGAAAAAATGGTGGAATTCCACGAGGAAGCAGAGCACCTGAACTCGCAAACGCTGTACCCCAGCACAGACGAGTGGTTTAAAACTGGTCTGAAATGGGGCATGTACGTCGACCTCAATTCCTGCATTGGCTGCGGCGCCTGCCAGGTGGCCTGTGTGAGCGAAAACAACACGCCGATTGTAGGTAAAAAAGAGGTGGCCCGTCACCACGAAATGACCTGGTTGCGTATCGACCGCTATTTCTACGGCGATATCGAAAACCCAAAAGTGGTGTATCAGCCGATGATGTGCCAGCACTGCGACAACGCTCCTTGCGAAAACGTTTGCCCGGTATCGGCTACCACGCACTCGATGGAAGGCATCAACCAGATGGCTTACAACCGTTGCATCGGTACGCGCTACTGCGCCAACAACTGTCCTTACAAAGTGCGCCGTTTCAACTGGCTCGACTATACCACTGCCGACGTGTGGCCGGCGAACGAAGAACGCGTATTCCATGTGGAAGGCGACGAAAAACCGTTCTATGCCGACAACCTGACGCGTATGGTACTCAATCCGGATGTTACCGTTCGTTCGCGTGGTGTGATTGAAAAATGCTCTTTCTGCGTACAACGCATCCAGGAAGGCAAACTCACTGCCAAACGGGAAGGCCGCGCTATCATGGACAATGATGTTCGTACGGCTTGCCAAACGGCTTGCCCGACCGGCGCGATCGTGTTCGGCAACCTGAACAACCCGGAAAGTGAAGTGAATAAAAAAACGAAGGAGGCAGCAGAACTGGCCTATAAAGTGCTGGAAGAAATCAACGTTCGCCCGGCAGTAAGTTACTCTGCAAAAGTCACCAACACCAACGAAGAACTCTTTTCTTAAATGATGAGTGATGAATAATACTGTTGATAAAGTTGATAAGGTTGATGAAGGTTGATATTCATCGGCTCGAAAAAGATCAAGTCCTACTCTACCGAGCAGATAAATATCAACCCTCATCAACCTTATCAACCCTCATCAACACATTATAGAACATCGTTCATAATTGATAAACGATTATGTCTCAAGCAGTAGCGCCAGTTCGGCACGTATTGATTACAGGGAACAAATCCTACCACAACATCACGGAGGATTTGTGCGTACCCACCGAAAAAAGCCCGACCCGCGAGTGGATCATTGCCTTCGCATTGTCGGCGGCTTTCCTCGGACTGTATGTTTTTGCCATCTGTTGGACGGTATGGAAAGGGATCGGCGAATGGGGCGCCAACCGCACCATCAACTGGGCCTGGGATATCACCAACTTCGTTTGGTGGATCGGTATCGGTCACGCCGGTACGCTCATCTCGGCCATCCTGTTGTTGTTCCGCCAGCGCTGGCGTACGGGTGTAAACCGTGCGGCAGAGGCTATGACCATTTTTGCCGTTATTTGCGCCGGTCAGTTCCCGATCTTCCACATGGGTCGCGTTTGGCTGGCGTTCTTCATCTTCCCTTTCCCGAATACACGCGGGCCGCTGTGGACGAACTTTAACTCGCCGCTGCTGTGGGACGTGTTCGCTATCTCGACCTACTTCTCCGTATCGCTGCTGTTCTGGTACACAGGCCTCGTGCCTGACCTGGCTACGGTGCGCGACCGCGCTTCGGGCTTCCGCCGCAAAATGTACGAGTTCTTCTCGTTCGGCTGGACGGGCAGCGCCAAGCACTGGCAACGCTGGGAGGCACTGTCGCTTGTACTGGCAGGTATTTCTACGCCACTGGTACTTTCTGTACACACCATCGTATCCTTCGACTTTGCTACTTCGGTCATTCCCGGCTGGCACACCACGATCTTCCCGCCTTACTTCGTTGCGGGCGCCGTGTTCTCCGGTTTTGCTATGGTACAAACGCTGATGGTAATTACCCGTAAAGTGCTGAAACTGGAAGACTATATCACGATCAACCACATCGAGTCGATGAACAAGGTAATCGTACTGACTGGTACGATTGTAGGGGTGGCCTACCTCACCGAGTTGTTTATTGCCTGGTATTCCGGTTATATCTACGAACAATTTGCTTTCTACAACCGCGTATTCGGTATCTACTGGTGGTCGTATTTCGGTATGATGTTCTGCAACGTGGTAAGCCCGCAGTTGTTTTGGTCGCGCAATATCCGCCGTAGCATCTGGTGGACATTCTTCCTGAGCATCGTGGTAAATATCGGTATGTGGTTTGAGCGTTTCGTCATCATTGCCACCACGCTTGCACGTGATTACTTGCCCTCTTCCTGGAGTTACTACCGCCCGACATGGGTTGAAATTTCCATCTTTACAGGTACAATGGGTCTGTTCTTTACGCTGTACCTGATCTTTACCCGTGTGGCGCCTGTAGTGGCCATTGCCGAGGTGAAATCTATCCTGAAAGTGGCAGGCGATCAGTACATCGGCCCGGATGCCAAGCACGACGGCCACGGTGCATCGCACGGAAAATCGACAGAGAAGAAAGAAGCAGAACACTAATGATTGGTGCAGGCTCTTTTGCCCAATACCTCGCATTCAACAAAAAAACAATTTATCATTGCTAATTCATCCATCTGAATATGGCTACTGAAAGTAAGAAAGTCCTGTACGGTCTGTATAACGACGAGGAAGACCTCAAAGGCGCTGTGAAAACAGCCAGTGCGGCGCACCTCGACATCATGGATGTGTACACACCGTTTCCGGTGCATGGACTCGACCCGATTCTCGGGCTGAAAGAAAGCCGCCTGCACTACCTCGGATTTATCTATGGTGCTATCGGCGCTATGTTCGGGTTTCTGACCATGACCTGGGTATTTACCCGCGACTGGCCCATCGTATTTGGTGGCAAACCATACTGGTCGGTGCCTGCTTTCATTCCGATCACATTCGAGATGACTGTATTATTCGCCGCCTGGGGTATGACTATTACCTTCTACACCATTTGCGGTATGTGGCCCGGCGTAAAGGCACAATCGCTCGACAACCGCATTACAGACGATAAATTTTGTCTGGCGTTTGACGTGACAAGCGCTACTGACAATGATGTAGACAAACTCAAAGGGTTTTTCAGCCAAAGCCATGCGGCAGAGGTGAATGTGAAAACGTTGGGTTGAAAAATGTTGATAAGTGTTGATGAGGTTGATAAGGGTTGATATTCCGTCACTCGATGAACGACAATCCTTCCCTTACCCCGAGCCTTTATTCATCAACCTTTATCAACCTCATCAACCCTCATCAACCTTTATCAACTTATTCAACAATAAGATTATCAATGAAATACGTAATTGGCGCTATTCTCGGCATCGCTTTATTCGCCTGGCTTTTCTCCCTGTGTTCGCCGGCGGGTAAAAACAAAACCGGGCACGAGTACATGCCGGATATGTACCACCAGGTGGCTTACGAAGCCAACCAGTACAGCGCATATTATTGGAACCACTGGGATGATAAAAGTGTGCGTCACAAAGCAGAACTGTCGCAGCCGCGTGGTAAAGTGGCAGGCTCCATTGCTCGTGGCATGACGGGTGTGTACTACAACGGCCCCGTAGCCCTTGACGTAGTGCGTGGAAAAAATGCATCCAATGCCATCGCTGCTCCTGTGAACGGTGAATCGCCATTCTATTACGAAAATTCGGAGGCTGATCGCGCTCGTTGCGAAGACGAAATGATTGGCAATCCGTTCCCGATCTCCCAGGCTGGCCTCGATCGTGCCAAACCGCTATACAATACATACTGCGGTATCTGCCATGGCGAAAAAGGTGACGGACAGGGCTGGCTTGTAACCATGCCCGACAGCAAATACCCGGCACAGCCGAAAAACCTGATCGGCGACGATATGATCGGCGCAGGCAATGGTCGCTACTACTTTGCGATCATGTACGGTAAAAACGTGATGGGCGGCTATCCAGACAAACTGTCGTTTGAAGAGCGCTGGCAGGTGATTCACTATATTCGTTCGCTGCAGGCAAAATCCAAAAGCCTCGAATATGGTGAAAAATCCAATACCCTGAGCAACGTTGAACAGCCTGCGCATGGCGCCGCTTCCGGCCCCGCCCGTGCAGGCCATACAGTGATTGTGCCGCAGTAATTACCCGTGTGGATGAAATATAACCGCCTGAAACCCAACTATTTCAACATCAAAATTCATCAGGTTTTACCTGAATTTGCGATATGAATCTGACCAATACGCAATTTGTATTTCAAAGCAAGACCAAAAGCGTCCTGATCGGCGGTATGGTACTGGGCGCTCTGTGCCTTATTCTGACATTCATCGGCGACGATGAATACCATACGCGGTTCTGGTCGAACTACCTGCACAATACAGTGTTTTTCACAGGTATCGCCTTTACGTCTATGTTCTTCCTGTCTGCCCAGATCACGGCATTCGCAGGCTGGAACTCCCTCGTAAAACGCGTGTGGGAATCCATGTCTCAGTTTATGATGGTTGGGCTCGTGCTGGTAGCCGTACTGGTTATCGGTGTATGGGGCCACATCCACCACCTGTATCACTGGAATACACCGGGCATTACCGACCCGAACAGCCCTATTTATGACCACATTATTGACGGCAAATCGGGCTTCCTCAATGCACGTTGGTACACCCTGGGTACGCTGGGCTTCCTGGCAGTATGGTTCTTCTGGTCGTTCAAACTGCGTCAGGCTTCCATAGCGCAAGATACTGACGAAACGCCGTCTCTCGACTATTACAAAAAACAGCGCAAATGGGCGGCTTCCTTCCTTCCACTGGGCGGTTTCCTGAGCACGGTCTTTATCTGGCAATCGGTGATGTCAATCGATCCGCACTGGTACAGCACCATGTTTGCATGGTACTCCATGATTTCCATGTGGCTGGGTGGCTTGTCGATGACCGTTATGCTGATTATTTACCTGAAATCACAGGGTTATCTCGAGTATGTTACCCGCGATCACCTGCACGATATTGGCAAATACCTGTTTGGTATTTCCGTATTCTGGACGTACCTGTGGTTCGACCAGTTTATGCTGATCTGGTATGCCAACAACGGTGAGGAAACGATTTACTTCAAGGAACGTATGAACCACTATCCGGTGTTGTTCTGGGGCAACCTGCTCCTCAACTTCGTTACACCGTTCCTGATTCTGATGCGCAATGACACCAAACGCAAGTTCGGTACCATGTTCTTTGTTGCAGTGATCGTATTTTTTGGCCACTGGTGGGACTATTTCTACATGATTAAACCGGGTGCTCGTATTGCAGCACATGAAGCAAAGGAAATTTCCGAAGGCAAAGTGAAAACACACGAAGCCACTTCTTTGGAAAAAGCCGCTGCCGAACCTAAAATGACGACAACCGAAGCGCACAGCGATGCTACCGCCACCGCAACACCTGCTGCCGAAGGAGAAGCCGCTGCACACCACGAAGACGCCGCCGCACATGCTGCCGCTCCTGCCGAAACACAGGAGGCTCCGGCACAAGGAGAGGCTGCACATGCTGGAAATGAGCATGGGGAAGATGTGCACGGTGAGGACATGCATGACGAGGCAGCACATGCCGGAACTGAGCATGGAGAAGATGTACATGGAGAAGAACATGGCCATGAAGGTGATAAATCCTTTAAAGCAGGATTTACACTGCCGGGCTTCCTTGAACTCGGCACCTTGATTGGGTTCCTTAGCCTGTTCCTGTTCTTCTTCTTCAACAAATTGAGCAGCGCTTCATTGGTTCCGTGGAAAGATCCATACCTGGAAGAAAGTAAGCACCACGAAACAGGCGCGCTTATCAATACAGAAGTTGAAGAAAGTCATGGACACGATGATCATCATTGATCTTGACGTAATCATGTGTTTGGGTGTTTGAGTGTTTTGGAAGTGCTTCGCTTTAGGAATTTGAACGTAAAGCCGTGATCAACGAACTACCAAAACACCAAAACATAAAAACACAAAAACACGAGAACAATCACACCTTCGGGTTAGTTAAAGGAATAAAACTTTATCAATGACAGGGCTTATTATAATTCTCTGCGTTATCCTGATTTCCATTGTATTGGTTCAAATCGGGAAAGTAATGGAACTCACCAGCCAGATCAAGGGTGAGCAGGAAGTACTGCGCGACAACAGCAAATGGAATGGCTGGCTTTCGCTCGTCTTTATGGTTGTTTTCCTGGTTGGGGTAGTCGTTTCTGCCTGGGCATATCGCAACGAAATGATGGGTTATGGCCCACACCAGTCCGCATCCGAGCATGGCAGCAAACTGGATAGCCTCTTCGCATGGACGCTGTTCTTCACGGGTATTGTATTTATCATTACCCATATCATGCTGTTCTGGTTTGCCTACAAATACCGTTGGCAGGCAGGCCGCAAGGCACAGTTCGTATCGCACGACAACCGCCTGGAAATGATCTGGACGGCTATTCCTGCCGTCGTTATGACTTTCCTGGTGGTGCGCGGCCTGGATGCCTGGAATACGGTCATGGCCGACGTAAGGCCCGATGAAGATTACATCGAAATCGAGGCTACCGGACAGCAGTTCAACTGGGTTATTCGCTACCCGGGCCCTGATGGGAAACTCGGCACTAAAAACTACAAACTCGTTACCGCCAACAACCAGATTGGTATGGACTTCACCGACCCAAAAGGTTGGGACGATGTGATGCCAGGTCAGGAGTTGCTGCTCCCGGTTGGCAAAAAAGTGCGGGTGCGTATCACCGCAAAGGATGTGCTGCACAACTTCTTTCTGCCGCATTTCCGTGTGAAAATGGACGCTATCCCGGGGCTGCCGACGTATTTCGTATTTACACCGATTAAAACAACATCGGAGTACCGGAACGAACTGCGTAAGTATCCCGAGTACAATGTACCCGCCGATCCTGCCGATCCAACCGGGCCGAAACGTTGGGAAAAATTCGAATACGAACTGGCTTGCGCCGAACTCTGTGGAAAAGGCCACTACTCGATGAAGCGGATTTTCCGCGTGGTATCGCAGGAAGAGTTTGACGAATGGTACAAAAAACAGGAATCGTTCTATTTCACACAGATTCGCGACAAGGACGATGACCCGAACAAAGGGAAAACCCTGGATGTGGAAGTAGGCATGCGCGCCAAAGCCTTTAGCGAAAGTGTAAAAACCGCTGTAGAGTCGGCAGATGCCAATGCCAAAACGCTGACCCTCAAACACGTAAACTTTGAAACGGGCTCCGCTGCGCTTACTGCCGACAGCCGTTATGAACTCGACAATCTGGTGACGGCCATGACGACTTATCCGTCGCTGGTAATCGAAGTAGCAGGACATACTGACAACGTCGGAGATCCGGCCACCAACCTGACTTTGTCGGGCCAGCGCGCCGCATCCGTTGCAAAATACCTCACAGACCGTGGCATTCCGGCCAGCCGCCTCCGCCCGCGCGGATACGGCGATACCAAGCCAGTGGCTGAAAACGACACAGAAGAAAACCGTGCCAAGAACCGCAGAACAGAATTCACGATTTTGAGTTCTATATAAGCGGACGGGACTTTCCCTCTTGTCTATTGTAAATTTGCATTTTTGAAGAACACCTGACCCTACAAGGTTGTACAATTCAAATCAATTTAAATCACCCGGATATGGCACAAGTAGTTACCGCCGTTGAAACACTGGAAGAACAGTACACCCAGGAACTGGGATACGATGATCATTTCCACGACCATCACCACGGCGATAAATTTCAGTCAAATTTCCTGACGCATTACATTTTCAGTACTGACCACAAGATGATCTCGCGTCAGTTCCTGATTACCGGTATTTTCTGGGCATTTATGGGGGCGGCGATGTCAATCGTTTTCCGTCTTCAACTGGGCTTTCCGGAAGCGGATATGGCCTGGCTGAAGCCCATTCTTGGAAAATGGATTCAGGTAAATGACGCGGGTATCGGTAAACTCGATCCGGAGTTTTACTACTCGCTCGTTACCATGCACGGTACAATTCTGGTGTTCTTCGTACTGACAGCCGGTTTGAGCGGCACGTTCTCCAACTTGCTGATTCCGTTGCAGATCGGCGCCCGCGATATGGCGTCGCCCCTGCTGAACTGCTTCTCCTACTGGGCATTCTTCCTGGCAGGTGTGGTGCTGTTCCTGTCGCTGTTCCTGAGTACAGGGCCATTCTCCGGAGGCTGGACGGCTTATCCACCCTTAAGCGCCTTACCCCAGGCTTCCGATGGATCGGGGGCCGGTATGACTATGTGGATTGTTGCCATGGCATTGTTCGTGGTATCTTCCCTGCTGGGTGGTATCAACTACATCACCACCATCCTGAACCTGCGTACCAAAGGCATGAATATGTGGCGCATGCCACTGACGATGTGGGCGTTCTTCGTAACGGCCGTATTGGGCGTTCTGTCTTTCCCGGTATTGTTGTCGGGCGTTTTGCTGCTGATGTTCGACCGCAGCATGGGTACGTCTTTCTACCTGAGTGAAATCGTGGTAGGCGGCCAGATTCTCGACCGCGTAGGTGGTAGCCCGATCCTGTTCCAGCACTTGTTCTGGTTCCTGGGGCACCCGGAGGTGTATATCATCATTTTGCCTTCTATGGGTATCGTATCGGAGGTACTTTCGGTACACGCTCGCAAACCGATCTTCGGCTACCGCGCAATGGTGTACTCTATCCTGGCTATCGGCTTCCTGTCGTTTATCGTTTGGGCGCACCACATGTTTATGGCCGGTGTGAATCCGTTCATTTCCAACTTCTTCGTGATATTCACCCTGATTATCGCCGTTCCCTCGGCGGTAAAGGTATTCAACTGGATATCAACGGTTTATGGTTCCAACTTCCGTTTTAATTCGGCAAGTTTGTTCTCCGTAGGTTTTGTTTCGATGTTTATCTCTGGCGGTCTGACGGGTATCTTCCTTGGCAACTCTGCTATCGATATCCAGATGCACGACACGTACTTCGTAGTAGCGCACTTCCACATTGTAATGGGTATTGCTGCGTTCTTCGGTATGTTTGCCGGTATCTACCACTGGTTCCCGAAAATGTTTGGCCGTTTCATGAACGAAACGCTCGGAAAAATCCACTTCTGGGGTACTATGGTGGGCGCATACGCTATTTTCTGGCCGATGCACTACACAGGCATGGCCGGCGTACCACGCCGTTACTACAGCATCGAGAACTTCGAATCATTTAAGCACTTTACCGACCTGAACAAGTTCATTACCGTGGCTGCCATTGTGGTGTTCTTCCTGCAGGTTCTGTTTATCATCAACTTCTTCTATTCCATTTTCAGCGGCCGCAAACTGACGGTTAAAAACCCATGGGGCGCCAATACGCTCGAATGGACGACACCGATCGAGGCTGGCCACGGCAACTGGCCGGGCAAACTGCCTTCGGTACAGCGCTGGGCTTACGACTATGGCAAAAACGGAGAAGAGTTTATTCCGCAGTATGTTCCATTGCGGGAAGGAGAACACGACCACGGGCACTGATCGGAAAAGTAGCAAACATACATGCGTCAAAATCAAGTAAAATCGGCCCAGGTATCGGGCGGCATGGGCCAGTCAATCAGGGACTTCGGTCTGCTGGTGAAGTTCAAATTGACCCTCCTGGTTCTTTTTTCCGCCGTGATGTCATATGCCATCGTTGGGAAAGGACAGGTAACCTGGGCAGGCATGATCCTGCTGACCCTGGGTGGTTTTTTTGTGACAGGTGCTGCCAATGCGCTGAACCAGGTGCTGGAGCGCGATTATGATCGTTTGATGGCTCGTACGGCCAATCGGCCCGTTGTGACGGGAAGAATGAGCGTTTCGACTGCGGTACTGAGTGCCGGATTAATGGCCTTGCTGGGAATTTCCCTGCTGTCGGTTTTTAACCCGCTGACAGGTTTTCTCGGCACGCTGTCGATGATGAGTTATGCATTTGTCTACACGCCGATGAAACGCACCACGCCGTTATCGGTACTGGTGGGCGCCATTCCGGGCGCTTTGCCGCTGATTATCGGATGTGTGGCGTATGAAGGATATATTTCATCGACAGCATTTATGCTGTTTACCTTGCAGTTCCTCTGGCAGTTTCCTCATTTTTGGGCAGTTGCCTGGGTTGCAGATGAAGACTATAAAAAAGCGGGCTTTTACCTGCTGCCCTCCAAAAACGGTGAAAAAGACAAAACAACCGGTCTGTTGTCATTTGTTTTTTGCCTGTTGATGGTAGGAAATGCAACGGCAGGTTACTGGATGGGAGAAATAGGATTGGTGGCAATGCTAATACTCAATGCATTAAATCTGTATTGGGCCTGGTATTGCTGGAAACTTTTTAAAACCTGTTCGGGTGCGGCAGCCAGAAAGCAGATGTTTATTTCATTTATGCATCTTCCTCTTTCGCTGATCGTTATTTTGCTCGATCGATTATAAACTGAAAAAAAAATGGGTGCAGTGACACCGGAATATAACCGGAGTAAAATACATCAACACAAGTTCGCCTTGTGGGTAGGAATCGGCAGCATCATCATGATGTTTGGCGCACTTACCAGCGCCTATATTGTACGCAGAAACTCAGGTAACTGGTTCGAGTTTAAAATACCCGACATCTTTTTCCTGAATACTGCCGTGATTGTGCTGAGCAGCGTTACGCTGCATTTGTCCTATCGCGCTTTTGTGAACGGCCTCGAAAAACGATACAAAGGATTTCTGGTGGCTACCTTTTTATTGGGTATCGCTTTCCTGATCCTTCAATATCAGGGTTGGCAGGCGCTGACGGCAATCGGCGCTACGTTTACAGCCAATCCGTCGAGTTCTTTTATGTTCGTGATCCCCGGTATCCATGCAGCCCACGTACTCGGCGGGCTGGGTGCGCTGACGGTGGCTATGACACATGCATTTATTTTGCCGTACAAACCCACCCCGCGCAGGAAACTGCGTTTCGAACTGGTGGTGCAGTACTGGCATTTTGTGGATATTCTTTGGGTTTACCTGATTGTATTCTTCTTGTTGCAATCTTAAAACTAATAACAACGCAAACGACTTCGAGCCTTCACAAAAAGGGAAGTTTTCGAACTTAAAACTGTTTGACTATCATGGCAGATACTTCTGTTACACACGCACACGAGACGCACGACGAGGTCAATGACGCCCAACTCTGGGAGGGTGGTACCCCGCCAATGCGTGCCAGTTACGGCAAATTGATGATGTGGTACTTTCTGGTATCCGACGCATTTACGTTCGCTGGATTCCTGATTGCTTATGGCGCCCTGCGCTTTAGTATGCCCACCTGGCCCGAGCCGGATTTCGTTTTTGCATCCTTCCCGTTTGTAAAAGCGCACTGGCCGCTGGTATTCGTGACGGTGATGACCTTCATCCTTATTTTTAGTTCGGTAACGATGGTACGTGCCGTACAGGAAGGACATCGGGAAAATTCACGCGGGGTTGTATTCTGGATGTTTCTGACTATTCTGGGCGGCGCAAGTTTCCTCGGCTGTCAGGCATACGAATGGACGACGCTGATTGCTGCGGAGAATATGACAGTTAGCCAAAACCCGTTTGGCCGTCATATTGCAGATGGCGTGTACCTCAATGCAGATGGCTCGGAAGCCAAAAACGATGATGGCTCGGCCAAAACGTTTAAAAACGGAGAAAGTTACCTACTTCACAAGCATGAAGGCAAGTTCGATGTTCCGACACTGCGCTATACTTCCGGCCCGTATGCCGGACAGACGGCACAGGCAGAATTCGGCCCCAAAGCATTCGGCGCCCTGTTCTTCTTCATCACAGGTTTCCACGGTTTCCACGTATTCTCCGGCGTATTATTTCTTACTATCATCATGCTAAATGCTGCAGGCGGCTTGTATGCCTCGCGCAAAAACGGCTATGAAATGGTGGAAAAAATCGGTTTGTACTGGCACTTCGTAGACCTTGTATGGGTGTTCGTATTCCTCGTATTCTACCTGCTCTAAACGACAGTCGACTAGACACTGTTGACTGAAAACTTCTTTTTAAACTTACAACCGTTTTAGAAAAATGGCTGGACATCAAACATATGAAGAACAAAAGGCTTTGGTATTTAAAGGCCTGATGCTGCTCGGCGCAATCACCATCGTTGAGGTATTTATAGCATTGCTGGCAAAAGGCCACATGATTCACGGCGTGGAATTCAAACACGGTTTCGGGCACTACCTGTACATGGCGCTGATGGTTGCCTTCTCGCTGTACAAGGCCTACTTTATTGTGTTTTACTTCATGCACATGGCTTACGAAGTACGCGGACTGGTTTTGAGCGTTTTGCTGCCTACCACGCTGCTCATTTGGGCTATCATAGCCTTCTTCCAGGAAGGGGGCGCATGGGGAGCTCGCCGAGAATTGATTAAACAAAAAAATGAAGAAGTGGTGCAACCGGCCACCGGAGGCAAACCTACCGGTTATCTATTGCCCGGCACGACATATTTTAAAGGCTAAATACAAAAAAGGCGGGCAACAAAACCCCGCCTTTTTTGTTGCTTACAGATTTCCATACCATGAGTAATTCAGAGCAACCTGCCTCCAAATCACGAAAAATCGTGGTGGCATCCATTCTTTTTGTCATTCTGATCGCATTTCCTGCCGCCTCATACCTGTACATGCGCGATGGGTTGAACTGGCGTAAACAAGCCGTTTCAGAACTCGGACAATATGGAAAAATCAGACCGGCTTTTCTCATACTTCCTGGCGGTGAACGCCAGAATCGCTTGGAAAGCAGTGTGGCCGTAATCCATATTTTTGGTAAAAACCCTGACTTGACACCGGCCAACAAAAAAATCATGGACGATGGCGAGCGGCTGTTTGGCCAGTTCGGACGGGTAGGAGAACAAATTCGCCCCGATTTTCGCCTCGGGATGATCGCAGAAGGCGGTACGGCTGAATTTGTTTCCTACAAACAAACGCTCCCTTCCGCTGATTTTGCCACCTGGGTGTGGACCGGCGCACTCGACGACTGGCGTGCCATCGTGGAATACGGTTATGGCCAATACTGCAAAAAAGAAGGTATTCAACCCGCAACGGAATATTACGCCCTCACGGATACCTCGGGCCAGATTCGCCGTTTTTATGATGCTATGGATGAAAAACAGGTGGGGCGGATGGTAGAACATATTGCCATGCTGCTGCCTGTAGTGAAGTGATAGCAAATTCCCTCAAGCAAATTTAGAATTGATATGTCGGATATTTCTACCAATTACAGCCAGGAAAAAAAACTGAACCTGATCGCTTACGTCGTTTCGGCAGTTGTTTTATTGCTGGTCGGACTCATGCGCAGGGTAAAAATCGACCTGGGCATTGATTTCCATTTCCTGCCGCCCTTGCATGCTACTTTGAACGCAATTACTGCGGTGATCTTGTTGCTGGCTTTTTACTACATCAAAAACAAGCAGGTAGAGCAACACCGCAAAGCCATTTATGCAGCCATGGCGTGTTCTGCGTTGTTTTTGCTGTCGTACGTGCTCTACCATTTCACGACGCCTGAAACCAGGTACGGCGGCACAGGCATAATGCGTACCCTGTATTTCTTTTTATTGATTACCCACGTGATACTAGCAGCCGTAACACTGCCCCTGGTATTACTTACCTTTAACCGTGCATACACCAACCAGTATGATCGCCACCGAAAAATGGCGCGCTGGGTGTTTCCATTGTGGTTGTATGTGGCAGTGACAGGCCCGATTTGCTACCTCATGCTGCGTCCATATTATTAACTGGCAGATTCAACACATTCATCATGGGAAATAAGACAACCAAAATTGTGGTTCTTGTCGGACTGCTGCTGCTGCTGGCAGCAGCCATCGACCCTCTTGCTGCTCAATGCGCCATGTGCAAGGCTGCGGCAGAATCCAATATCAAAACCGGCGGCGGCGACCCCAGAGGGCTGAATGCCGGTATCCTCTACATGCTGTTGCTTCCGTATCTTTTGGTCGGCAGCATCGGTGTCTGGTGGTGGCGCAACCGCCGCAAAGAAAACCAGCAGGTAACCGAACTTACGGATAAAGATTTCGTGCAGGAATAACCTTTTCCTGTTGAAAGGTTGATTCGGACAAGGCGCCACAGGTACTGGCGACCCATCACCACCCGAATGATCTTTCTGATTGTACCATTTTTCAATGACATGAAACATCCCGAATTTTGGTCAATGCCAGGGTTCGGGATTGTGTTTTTTGTAAAGTAATTACCCGCAGAATTCTGCGGGTAAATCTGCGAGTTCTGCGGGAAATTACTTTACGGAAAATAACGCTGTTGAAATTAACCTAACCACTCTTAGAGCAAGTTCCGACATTATGAAACCATTTTTTGCATTTCTGTTATTGACGATTTCCACCACTTTTTTTCCACAAACTGCCGGAGCAACAACTGCCTTGGCAGGCATGGAACTGCACGAGCAAAAAGAACGCCTCTCCGAGCGCAAACTGCGTAAAATTCAACGCATCCTGAAACGCGCAGACTGGCAGCACCCGCCGTCCAACCTGGCCGATCGCTTGGTATGGCTGGGACTGTTTGGCCTGGGACTGGCATTTTGTATCTCCTTGTTCAGTATTCCGTTGAGCGGCATTCTTGCGGCGGCGGCCGTTGCCTGCCTTGTTGTGGGCGCTGTTTTCAAACTGGGCAGCATATAAGTACAAGTCAATTTTAATCTTGTACTTTAGCCGCCTAAAATCCTTTCTCCTGATATGAAATCAGCCAAATCGCTTTGGTTTGCCATCCTGAGTGTTGCTGCAGTTGTCGGCCTTCACCTCTTGCCATCTGCTGGAATCCCCATCGAACCCGGTGTGCTCATGGGCGCCCGTTGGTGGGCCGTCGGCGCCTTGTGTATTTACGGTTACCGGAACAACTCCCTGACTACTTGGATATTGCTGAGCATGGTCATCGGCATGGCGGTTGGGTACGATTTTCCCAAAGTAGGTTCCAACCTGGAAATACTGAGTAAAATTTTTATTCAGTTGATCAAAACGGTGATTGCGCCCCTGCTGTTCGGCACCCTGGTAGCAGGCATTGCCGGACAAAGCAATTCCAAACAGGTAGGACGCATGAGCGCCAAAGCGTTTTCTTATTTTCTGGTGGCCACAGGTATTGCGCTGATAATCGGTTTGATTGCTATCAATTTCTCTAAAGCCGGAGAAGGAATAGCCGTAAAATCGCCTGCAGCCGAACCCGTTTTTTTGCCGGCTACCGATCTTACCGTTCAGGTAGATTCTGTGAAAGGCACCGCCAAAATGCTGTACCACGGCAAGGAGTTGTCATCACCGCCTGCGAGTGTCAAGCAAAACTGGAAGTCTGTGATCCTGCATATTTTCCCTGAAAACGTAGCCAAAATGATTTACGAAGGCGCTGTTTTGCAGGTAGTAATATTCAGCCTGATTTTTGGATTTGCATTGCGGCAGGTGTCGGAACACCACCGAAAAATTATGCTCGACTGGGCCGAATCGCTCACGGAGGTGATGTTTAAATTTACCGGCATCATCATGTACTTCGCCCCGATTGCCGTGGGCGGCGCTATGGCCTACACCATTGGCACCATGGGTTTCGATGTGGTGTGGAACCTGATCAAACTCTTGGGTACCCTGTACGCAGCCCTGATCATTTTTATCCTGCTGGTATTTATTCCAGTGCTACTGATTTTCCGTATTCCCATTAAACGGTTCTTTGCGGCCATCTATGAGCCGGCTTCTCTGGCTTTCGCCACGGCCAGTTCGGAGGCTGCCTTGCCAAAAGCATTGTCGGCGATGGAAAAATTCGGCGTGCCCCGCAAGGTCGTTTCGTTTGTGCTTCCGACGGGTTACAGTTTCAACCTCGACGGCTCCACGCTGTACCTATCGCTGGCCTCGGTATTTTGTGCACAGGCGGCCGGTATGCACCTGTCGTGGGAAACCCAACTGGCACTCATGGGCACCCTGTTGCTCACGTCCAAAGGCGTGGCCGGTGTGCCGCGCGCCTCGCTGGTTATCCTGGCTGCTACGGTCAATCAATTCGGCATTCCAGAATGGCCCATTGCCATCATCTTGGGGGTAGATGCCCTGATGGATATGGGCCGCACCTGTGTCAACCTGATGGGCAACTGCCTGGCGTCGGCCGTCGTGGCGCGCTGGGAAGGCGAGTTTGACGATGAGATGGCGAATAACGGGTAATGGGTAAAATTATCGGCATCGATTAGTATCGTTGGAACATCTTTTGCGGTAAAGAACACGCTCCATATTATCCTTCTTCTGAACTTTCTGTATGAGTCACCCCTTACCTTTAATCGTCAATTTTACGCCCACTGGCATGGTTCCCACCAAAGAAATGACACCGCATGTGCCCATTTCTGTCAACGAAATCGTGGAACAGGTACACGAAGCCGCCGAACTGGGCATCACCCTGGTACACTTGCATGCACGCTCCGAAACGACCGGCCAACCTACCTGGGAGGCCGGTGTTTATGCCCGTATTTTTGAAGGTATTCGCAAGCACTGCCCCGATATGGTGCTATGTGCCAGCCTGAGCGGCCGCAATTTCAACGAATTTGAAAAGCGCTCCGAAGTGCTTTCCCTGCAACCGGATATGGGTAGCCTGACCCTGAGTTCGCTCAATTTTCCGGGACAAGCCAGTGTCAATTCTCCTGAAATGATTCGCCAATTGGCCGAGGCCATGCTGCAAAACGGCGTACACCCGGAAATGGAGGTATTCGACCTGGGTATGATGCACTACGGGCATTATCTGATTCAAAAAGGACTGATACAGCCGCCTTATTATGTCAATATCATTGCCGGAAATATCGCTGGTATTCAGGCCAATATGACCGAACTGGGTATGGCCCGCCACCTCGTTCCACAGGGCGCATGGTGGGCTTTTGGAGGCATCGGACGGTTCCAGATGACGGCTGCTGCTATGGCCATTGCCAGCGGCGGCGGGGTGCGTATTGGTCTGGAGGATAATCTTTACCTCGACAGAGCGCGCCGACAACTGGCCACGAATATTCAATTGGTACAGCGGGTTCACGACCTCGCTCAGATGTTTGACCGGCCGATCATGACGCCTGCTGAATTTGGTGCGCTGGGATTTTATAATCGAAATCGAGTTGGAGGATTTCTCGTAGAGTAGTTTCCCGCAGAACTCGCAGATTTACCCGCAGAATTCGCAGAACGTAGAGTACACATTTAACATAGATGAATAACATTGTGTACGCTACGTTCTGCGAATTCTGCGGGTAAATCTGCGAGTTCTGCGGGAAACTACTCTACGGGAAATTACGCTACAAGACTTTTTTTAAAACCACACACCATGCCTCGTTTTTACCTGCTCGGGCAGAGCAATTTCGGCATTTCCGTTCTACTGGATTGTCTTTCCTGTATATACCCGGACGAACAACTTCATACCGATATTGTAGCCAACTTGCCAGCCGAACAGAATGCATCGCTCGCATTTGCCTATGAAGCGCCCGGCGTACAAAGCACGGTGTACCACTGGCAAGACTGGACGCCCGACGCTATTACGCCTTGCCTGATTGGCTCTATTGGAAAAGGGAGAAGGGCAATTTTCGAGTTTTTTGAAACGCATTTTCAAATAAAAGAAGACCGATACTTCTCTACCATCCATCCATCCGCAGTCGTATCAAAAAGCGTTGAAATGGGCAGGGGTATTCACATCAGCCCGCTCTCGGCAGTAGCGCCGCATGCGAGGCTTGGCGATTTTGTCGTCATCAATCGAAATGCCAGTGTGGGCCACCATACCATGCTCGAACGTTTCGCTACCGTCAACCCCGGCGCCCATGTAGCAGGCGCCTGCCATATCGGCGAAGGCACAACGATCGGTGCAGGCGCTACCGTTATCGACCGGATTTCGATTGGCGCCGGTTCTGTCATCGGCGCCGGATCGGTGGTGACGCGGGATATTCCGGCCGGGGTAGTGGCGTTTGGGAACCCGGCCAAGGTGATACGGGAAGTGGGCTGAACAGTGAAATATTTTCAGATACCCTATAGTAAGCAAATGAGCCGCTGCCTGATTACATTTGCAAGAATCGAGGCAAGAACGCTGACATATCATGCGTGACATATTTCGGTTTAGAACCCAGGCGAAAGAAAACCGGGAAATGCTGAAAAAATATCTCCATTTTATCCTGATACTTTATTGTTTGGGTTTGAGCGCCCAGCATACGCCAGAGCCTGATTCCACACTCTGGCCGCTCGTGGAGCGGCAATTGGATATGCGGCCTTCCGATACCACTTTCGAGTTTATCCTGCCTATCGTACGTACTCCTTGCGGCCAGGATATGGCATGCCTGCTCCTAAATTACGGCAATATAATGTACCAACTGGAGCATCAGCGTTTCCATCTGCCCGCCGCTATTGCAGTAGGGCAGGAAATGATAAAAATAGCGCATGAACACCATGCCGATGAGGAGGAAGCCAGTGCGTATAAACGTATTGGCAGTTATTATGATGCCTTGGGAGACTCGCATAAAGCCATCATGTCTCTTGATAAAGCGCTCGAACTCTATCAAAAAAACGGGGAAATATACCAGGTCACGTTCCTTCGGGCAAACAGGATACACCTCACGCAACAGCGTGTCGAAGATGTGCTCCCTGAAATGAATGCGTTGCTGACACAAGTACTGGCAACAGGAGATGCACAAAGCATCCGGTACATGCATTTAGTACTGCTCGATATGACAGTTGAAGCCGGACAATATGACGAAGCCGCATCTCATATCGCTTATTTGGAAAAAATACCGGTTTCTACGCCGCTCCAACCCCATGAATATGGGCTACTCATCATCCTCAACAGAGGGCGCGCCCAATTGGCGGAGGCCCGGAATAATCTGGCAGAAGCGGAATTCTATTACCAGAAAACCCTGCGCCTTTGTGAGGCAGAACCCAGCCTCTGGCTGGAAATTGACATCTTGCAATTGTTAGCCAATCTTGAATGGAAGCGCAATAATACCAGCATAGCAAAATCGTACCTCCAGAAAGCGCAATTCAAAGCAGAAAATCTGAAACTCGACGACTTGTTAGCGCCCATTTTTGAACTGAAGGCGAAAATAGCCGAGTCAGAAGGGGACTTTGAAAATGCACTCCTTTACCTGAAAAAAAAGTACCTCTGCGAAGCTCGATTCAAAGATAAAAACGCCGGGTTCGATCTCAGGCGTTACAACCTGCAGTTGGAAAAAGATCAACTTACCACGGAAAACCGAAACAGGGCCCTACAACTGGAACTCAGAAGCATCCAACTCCGCACCGCACTGCTCAGTACCTTGCTGATATTATTACTGGCTGCTTTTCTGTTGGTAGGGCTGCGTCGGCAGCGGAAACAAAAGCAGCATCTGGAGGCCCAAAACAGTGTCATTCAGCAACAGACCGAGCAGTTGAAGTCGCTCGACGCTGCCAAGTCACGCTTTTTTGCCAACGTGAGCCACGAACTGCGTACCCCGCTCACCTTGATGCTCGGCCCCATACACACCCTGTTGAAAGAAAAAAACTGGACGGACAAACAGCAACGCCTGCTCTCCATCGCCAGCCAGAGCGGTAAACAACTGGAACAACTTATTGGAGAAATACTGGATCTGCGAAAACTGGAATCCGGCAACATGAAACTGCATGAAACGCCGACAGAAATACGCACTTTTTTTAATACCTACCTGGCACAGTTTGAGTCGCTGGCGGAGCACAAACAAATCAAATTTTCCTATTCCGTCGATGCTGCAAATGGCCTGATGGTCCATATAGACCAGGCCAAATGCCGTCAGATTCTCTATAACCTCCTCTCCAACGCATTCAAATTCACCCTGCCGCATGGAAACATCTCCGCAAACGTGTCGATACAGAACGGCAGGCTCCATATCCAGGTAGCGGATTCCGGTGCTGGTATCCATGCTGATGACTTGCCGCATGTATTCGACCGTTTTTTTCAGACCTCCCGGCCCGACAAACCGGTGGAAGGCGGTACGGGTATCGGCCTGCATCTTTGCCAGGAATACGCGCATCTTTTCGGCGGAACCATCGACGTGCATAGCGAAGAAGGGAAAGGCTCGATTTTTCAGGTAGAGTTCCCTGTCACATGGGCAAACAACGCTCCGTCAGCAGAAGATCATGCATTGGTGCTCGATGGCGAAGCGGTACTCCCTGCCAACAGCGCCGAGGCTCTAGCCGTTTTTGTACTCGACGCTTCTATGCCGACCGTTCTGGTCGTAGAAGACAAGGTAGAACTACAAGAGTATCTTCGGATGATTCTGGCGGAAAAATATCAGGTTGTCACAGCAGAAAATGGCCAGGTAGCGCTCGCATGGCTGACGGAGCAGCAAAAAAACGGCAAACCTTTGCCCGCACTCATACTTTCTGACCTGATGATGCCAGTGATGGACGGCTATCAATTACTCGAAAAACTGAAATCCGACGACAATACCCGTCACATACCCGTTATCATGCTCACTGCACGGGTAGATGTGCAGGATAAACTCAAGGCCCTGCGCATCGGTGTAGACGACTACCTGCTCAAACCTTTCGATGAGGAAGAGTTGCTGGTACGGATGGAAAATTTGCTGAAAAACCAGTCCATGCGGCAGGAATACCGCGTCGAGGAATCAGCATCGGCTGAAAAAACGCCCCTGTTGTCTGCCGCCGACCGAGCCTGGCTGGAAACATTTGAAGCCTACGTTCGTAGCCACCTGGCCAGCGATCTGCTCACAGTTCCTGTGTTGGCCCACGAGTTTGCCATGAGCGAATCTACCCTGTTGCGCCAGTTGAAACGCCTGACGGGCCTTTCGCCCCTCCAGTACATACAGGAAGTGCGCTTGCATGAAGCCCGTGCTTTGCTCGAAAACGGGACATACAACTCCGTGGCCCTGGTGGCTTTAAAAACCGGATACGATGACCCCCGGTATTTCTCGAGAATTTTCCGGCAGCAATTTGGAAAATCGCCCTCGGATATGTTAACAAATTGATAGTCATTGGTTTAGACCTTAGAGCCTGCCAGAACTACCTTCTTTTTTCCATCTCATTTTGACGGATTTGTCCACCCGATTGACGAAATAGTCCACTCGGGAAGGCCTCACCTTTGTCCTCGTTGGGCGGAGTAACCCGCTCAAAAACCACTCTTAATCACCTCACAACTTTTTGAACAATGAGAAACAGTATTACTTTTTTAATGGCATTTTGTCTCCTGACTTTTGTGGCGCACACACAGACCGTCGAAACAGTAGCGACCGGATTGTCTGCCCCGCTCGGGCTGGTTCGTAGCGGAACAAATTTGTATGTAAGTGAATATAATAGCACTGAAATTTCAAAAACAGATCTCACGCAGCCCCTACCTGCTCCGGTGACGGCTGTTTTGCAGGGGATACAAAGCCCAACCGGCCTTCTGGTTATTGGCGATTATCTGTATTTCTGCGCGGAGGGAGTATTGCCTGGCGGTACTACTTCGGTGGGAAGAATCAACCTGACTTCCATGAACCCGGTCATCGAGGCAGTGACTACCAACGTAGACCCGACATACGGGGCACAAGTGTTACTAAGAAATGGAGATGATTTGTACATCAGTGCGGCGAATGGCAATGCAGGGCATCAGGGAATTCACAAAATAAATCTTGCCGCTTCGTTGCCCTGGACTGCTGTACCGGTTCTTTCGACAGAACCAGTTTCCGGGATGAACCTGAAAGGGAATGAGTTGTATTTCAGTTATTACGGAGGAAATACAGTTAAGAAGATCAATATTTCGCAAACCAATCCTGTGCCCGTTACGGTCATTTCAGGTTTGGCTGGCCCGGATGGTCTGACTTTCAACGGCAACTTCCTGTATATTTCGGAATTCGATGCGGGTAAAATTTCCAGAATAGACGTTACGCAAGACAACCCCGTTGCTGAAACGGTGGCTTCAGGTTTAGATGGCCCAAGTCTGACGGCCTTCGACGGCACTGCGTTCTACTTCGCTGAATACATTGCCGGGAGAGTATCCCGTATTGTCCTCAATCAACCCGTCCTGTCTCCGATTTCCACCTGTGATAATATGACTGCTACCCTTGGTGGCGCCTCCCCCGGCAGTGGCATTTACAGCGGCCCGGGCATAACGGATGACGGCAATGGAGAGACGTTTACGTTCAATCCGGCCCAGGCAGGCGGCCCGGGTGTGTACGCCATCACCTACACATTACCGAATGGCGTTTCGACCAGTTCTACTATTACCGTGAACGCTGCACCGGTCATTGGCGTGTTTGGGTTCCTGACCGTCGTGACTTTCCCTGCCTCGCCGCTGCCCGACCCGGATGCCGGTCCTGCTGGAGGCGTTTATGCCGGTTCAGGTGTATTACCGGGTAATATTTTTGATGCTGCCCTGGCCGGTGTCGGCGTGCATCTGATTACCTACACGTACACCGATGGCAACGGTTGCAGTGCGACGGGTACCGGCACCATTCAGGTATTACCTCCTTCCGATGATGCCTGCGCAGGCGCTACCGACATCAACAACCTGCTGGGCGGGGCGCCCAACGCTCCACAGGTATCTACTTTGCAAAATAACACTGCCTATAGTGTGGCAAACGACCCGGACATCATCTCCAGCTGCTTTTACCAAAATGATCCGCTGCAACACACGATCTGGTACTCCTTTACCGGCGATGGCAATACTTACCGCATTCGATCTGTGCAGTGCAATGCAACAAATTACATTCAAACAGGCGATACGCAGGTGGCCATCTTCTCCGGCAATTGCGACAACCTGGCGCAGGTGGCCTGCAACGACGACGAAGACGGAAGCACGAACATCCTCAACTTTAGTGTAAATATTCCGACCCAGGCCGGCCAAACCTACCGAATGCTGGTGGATGGATACGGTGGCTTGCAGGGCGAATTCTGCCTGGAAGTAACCAACGTGACTCCCAGCGCCGTTACCGAAATTGAGCAGACCAATATTCGCATTTCACCCAACCCTACCACTGGCATGCTGCGGCTGGCAAATGTAGACGCCGATCTGTTGCAGGTGTTCGATGTAGCAGGCCGGATGGTTTTGACGCAGTCGCGGCCAGGCGCTACGCTCGATCTTACAAATATCCCGGCAGGTACGTATTTTCTTAAAATCATGGAGAAAAACGAGGTGTACTCCGCCCGGGTTGTAAAAGAGTAATTGGAAGATTATCAACATATTGTACACCTGTTTTTCTCATAAAATAACATCGGGGTACAATGTGCTGATAACCTGTTTCTCATTTTTCCTTTCAAACAAAATTCATATTTCCAATGAGCAATTTTAAAGCCGACAACTCTAAAATGATTCCCCTGAAAGATGCAACGTACAGGAAGAATCAATTTGTAGCGACTATAAAGGGCAATTCGATAAAAAAAGTAGTAGATGATAATGACATAGAAACGCCCTATGAAATTCACTTCGACACAGGCAGTTGGACCACCAGCATTCCCGGAGGTGCGCTCGACTTCGATCATGTGACGGTTATTGATAGCAACATTCACGACCCCTGGGGCAAACTGGCCGACAAAGTGTCGGGACAATTAATTCTGGAAAGCAATGATGGCGAAACACAGTATGTCATCGACGACTATATCTTTTTTGCTACTAAACAAGATGAAAATACGTATTTGCCTGATGACAGAGGACTGCAATGGGGGAATACATCCATTATGGGTGGATTTCCGAGCCCGCAACCCTGGGACAAACTACCTTCCTTGCCATATGCTATTGCCCAGAAATATCAGCCTGATAACCTGGGCCTCGGTTTCTATTCAGACCATGGAAATGAGATCGCTTCTGATAACAGTATTCCATTGAGTAAAACGTACCTGATTGTTGGAAATAAGATTGAAACATCCGCACCAATCAACTGGCGGAATGATATTCCAAACTGGCATCAAGGTGTACTTGATTTTTGCCCGGAAGCAACACCGGGTTTTAAAATAATCATTCACTTTTTGCCGGATTATGGTGAAAAAATTGAAACTGCGGACGGTTTAATGGCTACGATTGATACAGGAGCGCCGGATTTAACAATCAGGCTGGGGGAAAATGATCCGCATCTCAATCCAAGGTTTAGCCCTCATTTTGACAGTAAAGGCCCTTGGCCAATATGGAGTGGTAATCCGGCTATGGACATTGGAAGAGCACTGACCAATGCCATTGTAACGGTAGAATTTACAGACAGTGAGGGTACGAAGTGTTCATATAATTTTGTTGTCGGGGAAAATCCGTTGGGCTCTCCCAATACGCTTTATGCCAGCCATTGGGAAGGTATTGTTCCCTGGGCTGTTGGCGATGCCACACCCAAAAATAGAATTAACCTGGGCAACACGATCTATAGCTGGTGTCCGGTAATGATGTATGATATTAAAAATAAAAGAGTAGGAATAGGATTTCAAGATACGATCTCTGTCGGGGATTATGCCTTTAGTGCCGCAAGAGAAAGTTAAGCCACCGTGGAAGAAATAGAAAAGATGGCCTCAACGATGTAAGATGCAACTTTTTTTACGTCCTGTTTAAAATGTCGCCCATCCGATAAAATGATTGTTTGATAAAGGGTGTTTTCATGTATTTTTGTTTCATGTAATTTTGATTTGGTAAAATGTATTACAAATGAAATACATTTTTCGTACAACAAAATCTTGTTCTTTAATACATGAAAATCCCTTTGTATGAAAACACCGATTACTTCTTGCCTGTTAGCCGTATTGGCCAGCCTGCCTTTCACCTCATTTTCCCAGGG
>JAEUUT010000158.1 GCA_016787415.1 Saprospiraceae bacterium
TTTTAATATGTCGTCTAAAATCACATAAATTGCGACCGTGAAGAAATTCATATTGACCTCTGTGTTTTGTGTGTGGTAACCCAAAATAACAGAGGTCTTTTTATTTTTTCTTCACATTCTATAGGTCACAACTTGAGTTAACTAATATCAAACTAGAGTTAATTGATGGGGATAAACTCGTAGAAATGTTTGAAAAAATTGGCTTAGGCGTCACCTCAAAAATTATTTATGAACCTGATCTTAAATTTTTTGATCAATACAGACATAAATAATTTTTTCATAATTAAAGTCAGTTTTCAATAAGGACATCATGATGAGGCTAACTATTACATTCATACTTTTTTGCTTAGTATTAAACGCCCATGCCACCACCTGGCGCGTCGGCCCCTCCCGCCCGTACCTTTTTTGCAGCCAGGTAGCGCCACTTGTCCAAAATGGCGATACCATTCTGATCGATGCATTTACGTACGTCAACGACCCGCAGGTGAAATGGTCAAAAAACAACCTGCTGATTAAAGGCGTGGGCGGCCGACCCGTATTGCAGGCGGGTAGTATTATTGCCAGCGATGCCGTCAACGGCAAGGGGATATTCGTTATCAGCGGCGCCAATGTGACGGTTGAAAATATTGAGTTCGCCAATGCAGTAGTCATTGACCACAACGGCGCAGGCATCCGGCAGGAAGGTCCGAACCTGCTGGTGCGGTATTGCAAATTTTCAGGAAATGAAATGGGCATTCTGTGCGGAAACATTCCCAATTGCAAAACCGTGGTGGAATTTACCGAATTTGTCAATGGCGGCAGCGCCCTGAACCCTGGCTATCAGCACAATATTTACATCAACCACATTGACACCTTCATTTTCAGGTACAATTATTCGCACGACGCCATTGCAGAAGGGCATGAATTGAAAAGCCGGGCCAACAACAATTTTATCCTTTACAATCGGATTGCCAATGAGCAAAGCGTGGATAGCCGCAGCATCGACCTGCCGAATGGCGGCACAACCGTTATTGTTGGAAATATCATCGAACAAGGGCCCAATTCGGCCAACAGCAACCTGCTGGGCTACGGGCTGGAAGGACTGAGCAACCCGGCGCCGCACAACCTCTGGATTTGCAACAACACTTTTGTGAATAAAAAAACGACCGGCAGTTTTATCCAGGTCGCATCCGGTACCGACACCCTTTTTGTAAAAAACAACATCCTGGCCGGTGCTAAAACGGGCGGCCTGATCATCGGCGCACCTGCGGTACTGGATTCTTCGAACAATGTGATTCACAACCAGGTGAACGCCATTGGTTTTGTCGATGCTGCGCAGTACAACTATCATCTGACGGCCGGTTCGGCAGCCATCGACGCAGGTGTATTCGTCAACGCGGTCATTCGCGGCTATGCCTTGCAGGCGCATCAGACGTATTTGGATACCTGCCAGGTAGAAACCAGAAACACATATAACCAGGTAGATATTGGCGCTTTTGAATTCGGGCCGGCGCTGGCGCAGGAAGAAGTGGAAACCATGCAGGTTCGGATATTCCCCAATCCGACCAGCGGGAGGGTGTATATTTCAACGGGCGAGGAGCGTCTGGAGCGCGTCCGTATTTTTGGAATGACAGGAGTGCTACTTGGGGAGTTTTTTACCAACGATTTTAATATCGATCATCTGCTTGGTGGAACATATTTGATGAACGTTCAAACAGATAAGAGAACCTATGTGCTGAAGTTTATAAAATATTGATAATCAGTATGTAAGTATCGGATTTGTGGTGGCTCTTGCTAGAATGAAAACATAAGACATCCCGAATTTTGGTCAATGCCAGGGTTTGGGATTGTATTTTTTGTAGGATATTTCCGGTAGAGTAATTTCCCGCAGAACTCGCAGATTTACCCGCAGAATTCGCAGAACGTAGCGTACACATTATTACTTCAATGTCCGGAAAATAGGTGTACTCTACGTTCTGCGAATTCTGCGGGTAAATCTGCGAGTTCTGCGGGAAATTACACTACGGGAGTTACTCTCAGCGGGAAATAACCACAAAAAAAAATCCCGAATCCTGGCCTTGACCAAAATTCGGGATGAGTCATATTTATATTTCAGGAAATGGACATACTCTTACCGCGCGATCACCACCTTGCTACCCACCTTCACACCATCGCCGCGCACAGATACCCAGTACACGCCATTTGCAAGCCCTGAAACGTCGATGCGCAAAGGCGCAGTCGGGTTGTAGTTGCCGGTGTACACGCGTGTGCCCATGGAATTGAATATTTCGACTTGCAGGTCTTGCGTGATTTCGTCAGAGTTGCGGGTGCTCACACCTCCATTTTCGACATCCACACCTTCAGGAACGCTTGCTGGCGCCAGCGCAGCGTCCAGTTCCACGTTCAGCACATCTGATGCCGGATTAGGCCATGCCGCCAGTCCCCAGCCGCTGCCCACATAGAACGTAACCGTGCGTGTAACGCCACAGGTCGGGCCGGATGTGATCAAAAATGTAACGCTCCCGCTGTACAGGTTGAAACGAGCGGTTGTCCCGTTGAGGCCGATCACGAGGTTGGTGGCCGACGAACTGCCCTGTATTTGCCAGGTGTAGGTAAATCCGGCTTGCAGGGTCACATTCACGGAACCTGCTGATACGGCATTCACGGTGTACATTGGTTTGATTGGGCCGTTGTTGTTGGTGTAAGTGCCGGTAAAATTGGAACCTGATACAATCGTCCGGGTTATTTGTTTGGATTGCCCGCCAGTGGTGGTGGCAGTAATGGTAATGTTGCCTAAATAAGTACCCGTAGGGGTGATGGTAATCGTTCCGTTTTCGGGGGTAGGCGAACTAAAATTCACCGACCCGGCTGGCGAAACCGTCCATGTAATGTTGCCGGGAAAGCAGAGCGACAGGTTTTGCGAATTTCCGGTGCAGATATTGACCGTATTGGGCGAACTGCTTATTTCCGGTAGTTTAAATACGCCCGGGATGCCTGCCATCGCGTCGTCGCGCATCTTATCACCCTGGCCTGCCGTGAACTGGGTCATGCAGGTTGTCACCGTGTACGACATAAAGTTGTGTAAATCAGGCGTGTACGACACGTTGTTGTTGTCTTTCAAAGGGCACTGACCGGCAGCAGGCTGGTAAGTGCAGCCAGAAGGAATGATACATTCCTTGGTTGTAACCGGGTCAACAGGCGTATCTGCCACGTAATCGCCCATGGAACATGGAGTTGTTTCGGTAGCGGGTGTGCCGGTGGTGAAATTATTGAACGTATGTTGCAATCCCAGGCAATGGCCCACTTCATGCGTCACGACATGCGAGGGCACCAGTTGGTAAGTGACTCCGTTGTAGGTAGCCGAACCACCCATAAAACAGGCATTTGACGGAATGCCATCGGCTTTTCCAGCGCCGAGTTGCGGATTTTTGATCAGGTA
>JAEUUT010000182.1 GCA_016787415.1 Saprospiraceae bacterium
TCGTCCAGGTTTTTGGGAATATATACACCGTTCAGTTTGTCCTTCTTGATACGCTCTTCATATTGTTGCCGGTATTCCGCCTCACTGTTGGCCGGCCCTTCCTGTACAGGTGTTTGTGCGGTCATTGGAAAAATTGCCAGCACACAAAAAGTACAGGCAATAGATTGGATAAAATTCATAAAAATCTGTTTTGTTTGCCATCAGGTGGCTCAAATGCCCTTCAGAATCAGGATGCTGAACCGAATATCCCTGCTTGAAATTTTTTTACTGGAAATGGTCGTCTGGCTTGGTCTGTGGCTAAGCAATGACTATGTAGCCACCTTACTAACGCTGACCATTGGGGCCATCGTATCAGTCGTTTTAATCATCGCATTGATCGCGGAATTGATTGAACGATCCAAGGTACCGAGGCGATACTTTCAGATCATGGGCATCAGCATTCTTTCCATTGTACTGGCAGCCTTGTTATACTTGTGTTTGTTTGCGGGACGGCTGAATTTTATTGAAAATCCGTTCGGGAATTTCTGACTACAAAAATTCTTCGTCAGGTTCTTCTGCTTCCAGTTCTTCAAAACTTCCGAGTTGGCGGTTTTTGCGCACCCGATTCCAATCGAAGTAGCGACCGTTCATGACGACATAAACACCCGGAGGCAACACCTGAACAAAGGCCAGTGCGCTGCCCAGGTTAAAAAAACCGTCGGAAGAAGTGCCAAATGCATACGGAATCATGGCGCCTGTCAATACGATGGTTTTCCCTTCGATGCCTGCTGCTGCAAGCATACGGGCGGTGGAAACCATTCGATCCGTTCCATGGGTGACGATAATGCGATTATGCGGTGTTTTCAGGCAATTGTAGGAAATAATGGCCAGGTCTTCGTCGCGCATCTGCAACGAGTCTATCATCATCAGGGTTTTTATGTCGATATCTACTTCACAACGGCCGCGGTCAAACATTTCTTTCAGGTGCGTGTCCTTGAAGTAAAGTTCGCCGGTGAGGTAATTGTATTCTTTGTCGAAGGTGCCTCCTGTGACAAAAACCTGTATCATAATGGAATGGTTGGAAATATGTTGTGGTTAGAGCGTGTTGAGATTTCTCTGCCGAGGCGAAAACAGGAAAATTTTATTTCCAGCAAGGCAAATTTCGCAGTCGGATGCGGGCTATCCGGCGAGAAATTTAACGAAACTGCAAATAAAATTTTTCGTTTGCAGCCCGGCAAGAGAAATCTCAACATACTCTAAGGGTGGTACCTTGAAATTCGGGCCTGCAAAGGAACAGGATTTGTATCGCTTTTCAAAAAAACACCTTCTGCCCTGCTGATAACACAGGAGGTTTTCTACATTTGCCCCATCAAAATGGTTTGCACATGAAAAAGAACGAAGAATACACCGAAAACAAATCGCGCGACTGGCTTCTTTTTATCGGAGGTACCATCGCAATGATCGCTCTGTTGATCTTGAAACCCGAATGGGTATGGGTAGCCTGGCCTTTCCAGTTCACTGGCCTGGCGGGCGCTTTGGGCCGCCTTTAAAAGTTGCTGTGTTCGGATTTTTTTACCGGGCCTGAAAACATAAGACATCCCGAATCCTGGTCATTGCCGGGATTCGGGATGCTTGTTTTTATGGGTTATGGTTCGGTCAAAAAAGAAATCCCTCAACCTATTGCGGCGAGGGACTCTAACCCAAACAAATAAACACAAAAACTACTTGGTGCAAGTTTAAGACAAAGTATTGGGAAGCGACAAATTTTTAGACCGGATTTTTTCAAAAAATATGATCCT
>JAEUUT010000213.1 GCA_016787415.1 Saprospiraceae bacterium
TCCTGGCCACCACCAGTTCCTTCGAACCGGGCGTGTGTACATAGAATCCTTCCCCGCTTTTTGCACCCAGTTTGCCAGCGGTCACCATGTTCACCAGCAGCGGGCAGGGCGCATATTTGGGCTGTCCGAATCCGTCTTGCAGCACGCGTAGAATGGACAAACAAACATCAAGCCCGATAAAATCAGCCAATTGAAGCGGCCCCATCGGGTGCGCCATGCCGAGTTTCATCACCGTATCGATTTCTTCCACACCGCTGACGCCCTCATACAAGGTGTAAATGGCCTCGTTGATCATAGGCATGAGGATACGATTGGCCACAAAACCAGGATAGTCGTTTACTTCTACAGGTACTTTTTCCAGTTTGCGCGACAAATCCATGATGGTGGCGCACACTTCATCGGACGTAGCGTATCCGCGAATCACTTCCACCAGTTTCATGACCGGCACCGGATTCATGAAGTGCATGCCGATGACCTGCCCCGGGCGGCGGGTGGCTGCTGCGATTTTGGTAATGCTGATGCTGGAGGTATTGGTAGCGAGGATGGCTGTAGCCGGAGCATACTGATCCATATCGCGAAAAATCTTGAGTTTCAGGTCGGTGTTTTCCGTAGCGGCCTCCACCACCAGGTCGGCATTCGACACGCCTTTTTGCAGGTCGGTTTCCGGCTGTAGGCGGCCAAGTATGGCCGTTTTTTCTTCTTCTGTGAGTACGCCCTTTTTAATCTGCCGGTCTAGGTTGGCGCCGATGGTACTCATGGCTTTGTCGAGCGCGGCTTGCGCAATATCCACCAGCGTTACCTGGTAACCATATTGTGCAAATACGTGGGCAATGCCGTTGCCCATGGTGCCGCTGCCGATGACAGTGATATTTTTCATGCTGTGATATACTTTATTTGGTAAGGCTTGTGTTGTGTAGAACGGGGCAAAGGTCGGGATTGGGTGGGGATTTTTTGAGGAGATTTTTGGCTTCGGCTTCGCCGAAGGGGGACTTAGGATTTGGCGGATCAAGCGGATTAGAGGGATTTTTTTGGCCTGTCGGCCAATTTTTTGATTTTTCTGTGAATTTTATTCACCAGAATAGCCAATTACAGGAAGGTACCTGAAAAATTTCAATATCGAATCTACCATCATTAGCCGCCGAAGGCGGAAAATCAAAAAATGACTATCCGCATATTGCACCCAAAATACGAGATATCCCAAGGGTTGTTCAGGCGGTACCACGCGCTTTAGCGCGTCGGGACGGCGCCTTTTAAGGCGCAAAATGTATTATTTTTTGTGAGCGCCATAAATGGCGCTGTCCCGACGCGCTAAAGCGCGTGGTACCGCCTGAACAACCCTTGGCCATCGAGGTATCGCCTCACAGCCAAGGCACAGCAAAAAAATGGCAAGGTGTAATATGAAAATAGGAATTTATTTTAAATGGCTATCCGGTTAGTCATTAATCAAAAAATGGCCGACAGGCCAAAAAAATCCCTCTAATCCGCTTGATCCGCCAAATCCTAAGTCCCCCTTCGGCGAAGCCGAAGCCCATTTCAATCTTTTCTCCACGACACCATGGCCGCTGGCGTAATCCCCAGGCTCGAGTGCCATTCAGAGCCCACATCCAGCGCCAGGCCGTTTTTCAGGCGTAGTCCGGCGCCAAAACCAATGCGTGCAGCAGCCCCCGTGCGCATACCTGCCCGGATGGCCAGCAACCGGTGAGGCCGGTATTCGAAGCCGGTTTTGATTTGAGCGGCGCGTTCAATGTCTTTTTCTGTTTCAAAGGAAAGCAGAAACACCTCGGAAGGCTTCCACACGGCCCCGACGCGAAAAAGAGAAATGGGGATATCGTCGTCAATTTTTTGCTGAAAGGGGTTTTGCAATTTGGCGCCTATCCACAATTTAGGCAGTGCCTGCGCCAGCACGCTCAGGCTGAATGTGGCTGCGTTGGCCGAGCCGTATTCCTGGGCTGTAACGCGCAACACATCGGCCGAGCCGCCCAGAAAAATCTTCTCGCCCAGCCGGCGACCGTACAAGAGGCGGATGCGATGTTCGCCATAAGCCGTGGTGCCCGAGTGCATCCAGTCGAGGCCCAGCCCGCTGTTTTTGCCCAGTCCCAGCAGCGCCTGCAACGCGCTGGCATGCCAGCCCGAAATGGTGTACGGATTGGCCGAACCCGCCCAAACGCCGTTTTTTTTGCCGGGCAATCCGGCCTGCGCATCGTTGGTTATTCCATTGGAAATGCCCGGCAATGCAATGCCTGCGCCCCCCATCGCCAGCATGGCCGCGTTGTCGAAAGGGCGCATAAAGACCTGAGCATGAATCGAAACTGACAGCAGCAGGCAGCAAAAAAGTAGCAGTGGGCGCATAGGCAGGCAAGTGGTTTATACTGGCACAAATAAAAAAAGACCCGTAAAACGAGTCTTTAAAAAGCCCCTCACTGCGAGCCTAACGGGAGGGGCAAACCATGAGATTATAAAAGAAAAAGGGAATATGCACTGGCGACGTAAACGCCGCCGAAGAGCCAAACACCTTCAGCGCACCGAAGAACGCCTGCGATCGGGAAATGGGATGGAGTAGGCTTTGAAAAACCCTTCCGGATTAAAAGGACAAAGCAAAGATACATGTCGGCAGGGTTTGTGCCAACGATCGGGGGGAAATTATTTTAAAAGGGGATCGCCGTGGAGGGATTGGAACGCGGATGAAACGGATTTGGGCGGATTAAAACGGATTTTTTCCTCTGAGATCATTTTCTTATTTAATGATGAAACAGGCACACTCTACGCTTTGTGTCCTTTGTGAACTTGGTGGTTAAAATAATAAACCACCAAGTTCACAAGGGACACAAAGCGTAAAGTACACAGACCGTATTTTCAAATTGGTGGTGAGGGTAAGATGAAAAAATCTGTTTTAATCCGCCCAAATCCGTTTCATCCGCGTTCCAATCCTACAAAGCCCGCCGCTCCTTAAAATCCAGCCGCACAGAAAAAATATGCGAATACTGCACCTGCGACACATTGCCGATGTCGGTGAGCGCATAATCCAGTTGCACGCGGCCGAGGCGCAGCCCGACGCCGAAGTTCGGTTGCAGGGAAAGTTGTTCCTTGTTGGGGTCGAAATCGTCTTTTACCCGCTGGAAATTGCCCATACCAGCCCGAATTTGTACAAAACGGTTGTAATCCAGTTCGAAACCGATGCGCGGGTCGATATTAATAGCGCTGGAACTGATCAGCACATTGCGCTGTCCGTCGGTGGTCCATTCGAGGTCGAGGGCCGGAATCAGGGTGGTTTTATCGCCCAGTTTCAGTCGGTAAGCGCCGCCCAGCACAAAGCGGGGTTTGGTGATTTCGGTATTGCTCACCGGAATTTCATTGCCCGTGCTGTCGAAAACGGCCTTTTCCCTTTCCGTCAGGTTGAACGACCACGCATTGAAGGTCGTAGTGAGGTCGCGGCCTTGTGCGCCCAGCATCAGGTTGCCTTTGCGGTATTGCAGTCCCAGATCGGCGCCGAAGCCCCAGGAACTGCCGATGCTGCCGATGACGCGGCGAATCACCTTGACCGAGCCGCCGATCGACAGGTGCGGATTGCGCAGTTTGCGCGCATAACTGCCCATCAAAGCATAATCTGCTGCCGAAAACTCGGAAATATTATCGTAGTTGATCGTGCCGTCGGGTTCCACCAGGTTGATGGTATATGGAATCTGGTCGATGCCGAGGCGAATCAGCGAAAAAGCCAGAAATGCCTTTTTCTCCCGGTTCAACGATTTGCCGAAACTCAGAAAATCGTACTGCCCTACCCCGCCGAACCACTCTGCGTGCATACCGGCCAGTTGTACCGGCGCGTCGATTTCCGTCAGCCCCGCCGCATTCCAGTACACGGATGTCAGGTCGTTGGCCAGCGCCGTTTGAGCGCCCGACATGCCATGCGCCCGGCCACCTACGCCGATCGCCAGGAATTCATTGCTGTATTTTTGAGAAAAAACGGACGAAATGCCGCACAAAAGAAAAAAGACAGGGAGTAGAAACTGTTTTTGCATAGTCTGAATGTCAGGTGCTTACACCTGGAAAAAGGGTAAAAATAAGGGCTATCAGACAGATGATGCGCCGATTATCGGCATTGACGCGGCAACAATAATTGTGGTTGCCCGAAGAGTACATTTGAGGAAGGAAACGGCCATAAAAAAATCGGCCCCCCGCCCTTTCTCATTTGAAAGGACCGGAGGGCCCCCGCCTTCGGTTATCTTTGCCCAGGTGGGCTATTTTCTTTTTCTGGATGTTTGTCGTTTCAGACGCACACCCAGTCATTTGGTAACAAGTTTCTCAAAGTATGAACTGAAATTCCTTACTCTTTCAATCCATCTGTTTGTGCATTTTCCGCAAGGAACGGACGAAAGCACTTTGTCGCTCAAAGTTTTGTTTTTAAAAAACGCCGGGCGTTGTTCCCGACGTGCCTTGCTTTGTTTGACACTGCAAATATGAACGAATTTTTTTATTCGGCAATATACAGGCCCCCGTGCAGGGTATGAAAACAGGTGTTTTTTCGTTTCCGATTCGTCAAAAAAGCAGATAGATTATTGACAAGAAGCAAACAAAAAACAAGATCAATTTTGATTTTTACAATGACTATGTATGTTATCTGTCAATAATGTAAAAATTTAAAACAAGTAAATTTTTTTTCATAAAACCGCCGCTTACCGCCAAAAACCCGCCGCTCCTTGGCAAATCCGCACATTTACGGGATTTTGAACGCCGTTGCTTCGATGCTTTCCGCACACTTAAAATGCCCTTTCGGGCAGGCGGCGTACCCGTGCAGTCCGCAAGGCCGGCAAGAGAGCGTTTCGGTGGTTTCCACGATGTCGGCATTTTGAGAAAGTGGCGTGAACCCGAAAGCAGGAACGGTGGAGCAGAATACGGCGGTCACCGGCGCATTTACGGCCGAGGCCATGTGCATGGGCGCCGAATCGTTGACGTAGTTCATGGCTGCGCCCGCCATCAGCGCCGCCGACTGCAGGAACGACAGTTGTCCGCAGAGGTTGACGACCGCGTGCTCCGGCACGGCCGCGCGAATGGCCTCGCAGGCAGCCGTATCCGAAGGCCCGCCCAGCAGAAACACCGTGGTGGCTGGCGAAAAACGGCGGATCAGTTCGACCCACTTATGCGCAGGATACTGCTTGGTGAACCACACGGACGTGGGCGCGATGGTGACATACGCCCCCGCTGCTGGTTGTACGCGGCGCGCATCGGTATAGTCCTGCTCCGAAGGATACAGGCGTGGCGGCTGCAAGGATTTGTCGCGACAGAGGTGCGCAATGAGCAGCAGGTTGCGCTCCACTTCATGTACAGGCTGTGCGGCCGTGCCGAAGCGATGCGCCACCCGCCGGGAAAACAGCCAGGACAGCGGGTTTTTGTCGAACCCCGCCGTGTGGCGCGCACCCGACAGCAGGGTCATGATGCCCGATGCGGCAAAACGCTGGCAATTGATGGCCCAGTCGTACTGCTCGCGGCGCATTTCACGGGCCAGTCGCCACAGTCCGCGGTACTTTTCTTCTTTCTTGCGCCACACAAATACCTTGCGTACGTAAGGGTGCCCGGCCAGCAGCGATTCGTTGCCCTTGCGCAGCGCCACGTCGATGATGGCATCGGGGTACTCCTGCCGCAGGCGCTCGATGAGCGGCGTGGCCAGGATCACATCGCCGATAAAGGCGGTTTGTATGACCAGAAATTTCATGCTGCAAAGTTCAGGCAGGCAGGCTGAATTTTTTCAGAGAAATTTTTTCGAAAGGACTTGCACAAAATAAAAACGGTTGTACTTTTGCATCCGCTTTTGAAACACACAGTGCACTGCGGAAGTGGCGGAATTGGTAGACGCATACGTTTCAGGGGCGTACGCCAGTAATGGTGTGCGGGTTCGACTCCCGCCTTCCGCACGATAAAAGGGCTGTCCGATGAGGATGGCCCTTTTTGTTTTTGGGGGTTTGGGGGGGGGAGATCGCAAAAAAAGTTGGAACAGGATAAAAAGTCCGCTGGGTGATTTGGAAATTTGAGACAGTATTCTACATTTACATTGTAAAACGCCTACCCTGCTGGCGCCCGACTATGCTACGTGACATCGTTTTTACTTGTTAACTGGGATATCACGCGGCACAGCCGCGCGCCAGCGCGGCTCGGGTTAAGGATTGGGCAGCCTCAGTGCCAGCGGGGAGATATTCGGAAGAAGGTGGAGCGGCATAGGCGGATGACGTATCGGTTGATATGGCGGAAAGGAATGTTGAGGATGGAGTGAACATTAATGTGATAAGAGCAATATCAAATAGATTCAATATGGAAATAAAAGACCTCAGTACGTTGCAAATTAGTGACCTCCAGGGCAATTGGATATCCCAGACCATGAGCAAGTTCGTAATAATGACTTTCGGGGATGCTGATCTAAAGATTGCCACTACATCAATGCAAGGTATTACTCAATCGCTTCAAATCGTTGCGTCGAAAGATAAAGTTCAACTATTGACGACTGATACCAAAGCAGAAATTGAGTTTGCAAGCGATAAATTTCTCATCGCGAAAATGGTAAATGTGCCTTCAGGGATGAGTAGTTATAAGGGAGATTATCTGGTATTTGTAAAGTCTTCTTGAATCTAGTAAGTGAGCTCTTCCCAAGGAAAAGTGGCTGCAAGGAGATAGAATACATGGAAACATCAGATCAACTTCAATCACATATAATTATTTGCAAACCGTAAACAGCAAGATAATTTGAAAATGGTAGCCAGTATTACCTTGACAGAATTGAGAAATATTTGTACCAATCTGTCTCCGATACAGTGCGATTTTTACTCGGAAGGCGCTGTTGTAGCGTTAGAGTCGCAAGAGCATGTAAGTGGCATTGGCATCACAGTAGATGGTGATTTCAATGAAAACATACCTCTTACGTGGGATATAAAACCAAATACCAACGGTTGGAAGGAAGGACGGGATAGCACTGAATTCGGTGCTTTGGCAATTGCCTTTTTCCTCGTAACTTCACTCACAGAATATCAAGTGATAGAACAATCGCCTATCGGAACTGGTTTCGATTATTACCTTGGGTACCAGGAGGAACACCCTGATTATGACCCTGACAATTTCATAAATGCCTGGTTAGAAGTATCTGGATTGGCGAAAGGCACGCCATCGGAGATTTCAGACAGGGTAAGAGAAAAAATGGTACGGATAGAAAAAACAGGTGCGGTAACTATGCCTGGCTACGTTTCTGTGACAGCATTTGGAAGACCTATTTCATACCTGAAGAAAAAATGAGTCCTGCACAAGAATTACATCGTACTGCTATGATTTCGGCTGAGCGAGCCCTGGAGGCTTTCTTTGCTGGAGATATTGATACATATAGAGATCTCACTGGTATTGCTCTTCAACAAGAAAAAAGTGCTGCGGATTACCTTAAAAATAAAATAACGGCAGAACCAACCCGCTCAATTTTATACCTCGGCGCGGCACAACTGGCGTTCAATTACCACGATTTTGAACAGGCTGAAGATTTACTTTTACAAGCATCGATGGGTAATCCTCCTGCGGAAATCCGGACGAAAATGCGTGCTTTGAGTTTGCAGGTGCTGCAATCAATTGAAATGCAAAACACCATCACACAAAGTAAAGAAGCCCCCCACTACATACAACAACTTCGGGATTTTGCTTTGAACATGATTATCAGTCCGAAAAGGCCTACTCATTTGACCGCTGTGCACGTAGATAATGTCATTGAAGTATTGAGGAAAGTGAAGGAATCCTTCTTGAACTATTTGGAGATTAACTTTCGGAAAAGGTTTGAAGGAACAAATATAAAAAACCTTGATCGCTTACTTTCTGACTTGAGGATTGAGGCAAGCCCTATCCTGGTAAATGTAGGCTATTCGAGTTTTGCAGCCAGCATTTCTTCCGATCTGGTAGTAATGACCACTCAGTATTCCCAGGAAATCAATGTCTGGAAGCGGTCCTTATTTGCAAGATATCAAAACGAAGTTTTTGGTGCAGAGACTTATGAATCGGAAGGAGTTGCCAGTGGTATGGCACAATCCTATAATCCAGAGGAGAGGAATAAGATTTTCAAGCCAGTTGTTGATCTCTTCAAGGATAGCAACAAGTACACTATAGCGCTAACCGGTCCTAACTTCACTCAAAAGAAAAAGGTGTATAAACCCGTATCAATGACTGTGAAACGGATACTGATTCCTGAATTGCCCCAAGAAGAAGGTAAAAATAAGGACCTATTTCAGATATGGGGAATGGGGGATGCAGAATCCAACAGGACTAAATTGGAGGTTTTTTCTAAGCAGGTTATGGAGTCGGCATCTTTTAGTCGTCTCTTTCCTGATATTACCTTTGACAAATTTACCATCTATCTCAAGGAAGCGCTCAACTTGACAATACGGTACGAGAAACCTGTGTTTTTTACTGATTTCGATCCGTTGCGCATTTCATTATCCAACGACGATTACATGGGGTTGGTGAATGCTTTTCAGCAGCAGTTTATCGATAAGTATTTCGAACTCAATAATCTTCTGAATGAATCACTTAGTGAAGATGAGATTTCGCAGAAGGAGTATTTGGATGAGATAGTTTTGACAATCTCTCAGGGAAGTCGGCCATAGTGAGATTGATGGCATGTCGGCTGTCCTCACTGGAGCTGGCGCAATGATTTTCAGTCCCCATGCGAAGATACAATAAAATATATTGACATCTTGAATAAGATTGAAAGCCTACATCTAGCAACTTAATGGCTGTCTATTCGTTATTTATGAGTTACCTGTGGACAGCATTCTTTAATTTGATTAAAAAAAATGAACATTGAACGAGACACGACCACAAAGTTGATTTTCAAAGGAAGATTAGAATTTGGTTCTGAACGCACGTTCAGAATGGCCCTACGCCATTGGGAAACACGAGTCAAAAATTATTTTAAAACTGAAGTCTTGCTTAAAGCAGATGAAGTGTTCAATACTGAATCCTATACGCTGGACGTGCCACAACAAGTGATAATGAGCACAGAAAAACACTGGCGTAGTACAACCGACTTGTTAAAAGAGATTGCCCAATATGCCCTTGCTGGTAATGTGGGCGCTTGGTGGGTCAACAGTGGTCACGTATTGGGACAGTACACTATCGAACCGCAGAATGATCGATCGGCTGTGGCTGAATTCATTCGCGGCCGCGAACTTACGCAGCAAGGTGCTCTAGAATTCGCTCAGGAAGCTCTGAGCAGCGCGATCTCTAAATTCGAACGCAACGCCTTGGCCTACGAACGCCGCGGGTATGTAAATTACAAACTGAAGAATTTCAAAGATGCTCAATACGACTTTTCCAAAAGTATCCAGATCAATCCGAACAACCCCGAGCCCTACTACGGCCGCGGCATGGTGCGGATGATCATGAACGACTGGGAACCGGCAATTCAGGATTTCAATGCGGCTTTAGAAATCTCGCTAGCCGTGCAGCCTGTGCACTGGTTAGCCCGCCTTCGCAAAGCGGAATGCTTGTTCCACTGTAAACGTTTTGCAGAAGCAGCGCCGGAACTCAAATTATTCCTGCAAAAACAGTTTCCGGATACCCACCCGGTATTCCGTTTTCGACCGAAGGCGGAATATCTTTTAGAAAAAGTCTCTATATCTACTGGTAGTTACTACATAAGGAAGGAGGCTCCTGAACACAATATAAATATTGACAACATATTGGCGGATGATTATTTAATGATGGAATACTCAAAAAGCGGTATGAGTTCCACTGACTTTTTGTCAATAACCAGCAATTATAATATTCCACTTATAGAATGGGCTAGATTCATTCAAACTAATCCATCAGAGTTACAACTTCACATAAATGACAATATAACGTTTAGTTCTAAGGATTCAGAACGCATATTGGAAATACATAGAGTTTTGAAGCAAGGCGTAAATATTTTTGGCTCATCCAATCATCTTGTAAAATGGCTTTACACAGATATTCCTGCCTTGGGAGGAAAGCAACCTCAAACATTTCTTGATAATACTTTTGGTCTTATCATTATCCGTGATGAACTTACTCGTATAGAACATGGTATATTTTCATGATTACATTTAGACTAACTAAAGAACAATACAAGTACGATTTATCAGGTAAAGGATCTGAAATTACTGGAGGGAGGTGGAATAGTAAAGGTGTAGCGGTTTTATATACTTCATTTAATCGGGCATTATGCATGGCTGAGGTATTAGTACATCAACCAGCAGGCAAATTATCTTCAGATTTCTGGTTAACTAGTATCGAATGCCCCCAAGAAATTTTAAGTCATGAAGTGAATATAAATGATCTGCCTGACAATTGGCGGATATTTCCCCCTCCATTAGGATTAAAAGCGATAGGAGACTCTTTTATTTTAGAGCAAAAAAATGCGGGATTGATAGTTCCCTCTGCTGTTGTGCCCGGTGAAAAAAATCTACTTCTTAATCCCAAACACCCTGATTTTTGCAACATACAAATTATTCAAAGTGAGATATTTGTATTTGATTCGAGGCTAATACGTTAAGATTCCGAACTTTTCGAATCAGAGACTTTTCCGCTGGCCCCCGCTGGCGCACAGGCTATCCAACCCTCAACCCGCGCAGCGCTGGTCCCTGTTGGCACCTAGGCTCTCCTTCCCTTACCCCGAGTGGCGCTGGCGCGTCGGCTTTGCCGCGTGCCTCCACTGGTCGATTTGGAATTTTAAGACATTATCCTACATTTACATAGTTAAACCTCCTGTCTATGAAATTGATATTCCCAATGATTTGTCGATTAAGCAGTTCCCTGGTCACCATCGCCTTCATATTCCTCCTGCAAGCATGCAAGGATGAAGAAAACAACTTTAATCCGTTAGAGACAGGTTTCGTCTCACATCTATCCTTCAACGGAAACTTGAATGACTTTAGCAATTATGCAACTGTACTCGATTCATGTGCTTCATCCTACTATGTGCCAGGTATAAATGGGGAAGCAATTATGCTGGATGAAAATTGCTGGAATGTCAAATTTGACAAACTGACTTTCAGAAACGGTCAGTGCATCAGTGTTTCGGTATGGTTCAAGACCAGCGAGGACGGGAATACATGGCATTTTATAAAAAGCAGTGATTTTCAAATTTTTACCTCGCACGGCGAAGCGGGCATAGCCATCTCTATACCAGAAACCAACAGCGCAAAAGGTGCATTTGAATTGGGCAAGTGGACCCATATAGTCGGCACCTACAATGGAACGACTATAAAAACCTATATTAATGGGCAGTTGGTGGCCTCCACCAAACACAAAGGAGAAATTTCTGCCCCGGGCTATTCATTTGAACTGGACGGCGGCGGCACCTGGACAGGCGCCATTGATGAACTTTACATTTTCGATACCGAACTCAACGAAGAACAAGTCAAAAAACTGTATGAGATGTAGATCGAGTCCCCTTTGAACCATCCAACGATTGGTGCCCTTACCTACAATACAAAAACTTGAAATACATCTCACGAACAGTCTGGGTTTTATCCATCGTAAGCCTGCTGACCGACACAGCAAGTGAAATGCTGTATCCGATTATGCCCATTTACTTGAAAACAATAGGTTTTTCAGTGGTGCTGATTGGAATACTGGAAGGGGTGGCCGAAGCGACCGCCGGGTTGAGCAAAGGGTATTTTGGCAAACTTTCCGACACCTCGGGCAGGCGCGTGCCCTTTGTGCAAATAGGTTATGCCTTCAGCACCGTTTCCAAACCCATGATGGCTGTTTTCGTTTTTCCGCTTTGGATATTTTTGGCGCGCACACTGGATCGATTTGGCAAGGGTATTCGCACAGGCGCCAGAGACGCTATCCTTTCAGACGAAGCAACGCCGCAAACCAAAGGGAAGGTTTTTGGATTCCATCGTTCTATGGACACATTCGGCGCCGTAATGGGGCCGTTATTGGCTCTGCTTTATCTATATTACCATCCAGGCGGCTACCAAACACTTTTTTACATCGCTTTCGTGCCGGGATTTTTTGCTGTTCTGGCGTCCTTTTTCCTGAAAGAAAAAAACCAGGCAGCCGACAAACCCCAAAATGCCGTTTCATTTTTTTCATTTCTGCATTACTGGAAAGAAAGTCCGGCGGCATATAAAAATCTGGTGGCAGGACTGTTGGTGTTTACCTTGTTCAACAGTTCAGATGTTTTTTTACTATTAAAAATAAAAGAAGCAGGCCTCGACGATACGGCAGTCATTGGCGTTTATATTTTTTACAACCTCGTTTATGCATTGTTTGCATTTCCGCTGGGGATTGCTGCCGACAAAATTGGTCTTAAAACCATTTTTGTAACAGGGCTGGCGTTGTTTGCAACGGTATATTTGGGAATGGCCATCAACACCCATCTCTATTTCTTCTTTGGCTTGTTTTTTCTGTATGGTGTTTATGCGGCAGCCACTGAGGGTATTTCAAAAGCATGGATTTCAAACATTACGGACAAAAAAGACACTGCAACTGCGATCGGAACATTTTCGGGACTACAAAGTATTGGTAGCATGCTGGCGAGTTCTATGACAGGGCTTATCTGGTTTCAGTTTGGTGCAACTACTGCTTTTGTGTTGACCGCGACCGCGACGCTGCTGGTTTTTGTCTATTTTATGACGGTTTCTATACCTGCTCGCTCGTACGGCACGCAAGGCTGAAAAGGATATAGACGCCTCACCGAACGCACACCTACTTCGCTCACCGATATATCAGACGATAGGTCAAATAATGCCCGCCAGAATAAGCGGCGAAGGATATTCCGATATCCACCAAATAATGCCAGCGCGGCCGTTTTTCACCCAGGGTTATGCAGGCGCCAGCGCCAAATGCGGCTACCTGCGAAGTGCTGGCTAACAGGTGCTTGGCATCAGTAAAAAATACAGGTGTGCTGCTTCGTTTTTTGTTTTCCGGCCAGTCGACGTATTTATTCGTCCAGGATATGGCCGGGTTCCAAAATTGGGGCTCTGCACCCGGAAATCGCGCCTGAAAATCGCCCCAATGGTGCGAGGTGGCTTCATGCAGCCCCCAGGATGCACCTGAAATAAAACACAAAGAAGCTGGTGCAATGGCATGTTTCCATTCATACCGCTGCGCCCGACACAAAGAGGTTGTAACTAAAATAAAGATAAGTATATTTTTCATAGAGACTTTTGACTTCATTGCCAGAAAGTCACCTCAAAAATATGTCCGTATTTACACCAGGAAAGATGATTTACTACATTCACTCTGTTGATTTTAATTGCAAGGCCGAGATGCCATGAAAAGCAAAAAATCAACCAAAACCATCCTGAATACAGACATAATCCGCATTGCCTTGCTGGCACAGTCTGTCCGACCTTTCACCCGAGTGGCGCTGGCGTGTCGGCTGCCTAGTAGAATGTTCACCACTTGAAAATTTTCCTCATACATTGGTCTTTCTCCCAAAATCACCTATTCTTGTTCCCACAAAATCCATCATTCGCTAGCGCTTCCATTTTCAATTTTTCATTTCTACAACCAGATTAACAATGGCAAAAATTAAAGTCGGCGTGGTCGGCACCGGTTTTATCGGCCCTGCGCATATCGAAGCGCTTCGCAGGCTTCCGAATGTGGAAGTTACCGCGCTTTGTGAAGTAAACATGGAATTGGCTGCCAGCAAAGCGGCCCAGTTGGGTATCGAGCGGCCCTGCACCTTCGAGCAATTACTGGCGATGGAAGATATTGCCTGTGTGCACGTGTGTACCCCCAATTTTTTGCATCATGCGCAATCGAAAGCGGTGCTGCTGGCCGGCAAACACGTGGTGTGTGAAAAACCGCTGGCGAAAGACCTGCACGAAGCAGAAGAACTGGTGGCCTTAGCCAAAGAAACCGGCCTGGTCAATGCCGTACATTTCAACCTGCGTTATTACCCGCTGGTGCGCCAAATGAAAACCATGCGGGAGAAAGGCGACCTGGGCGAGGTGTACTCGATCCTGGGTTCTTATTTGCAGGACTGGTTGTTCTACGAAACCGACTACAACTGGCGACTGGAACCCGATAAATCGGGCGATTCCCGGGCCATCGCCGACATTGGTTCGCACCTGATGGATGTGCTGGAATACATCACCGGCCTGAAAACGGTGGAAGTGATGGCGGATTTCAACACCATCCACAAAACCCGAAAAAAGCCTTTGAAGCCGGTAGAAACCTACTCCGGCAAGATGTTGAAACCCGAAGACTACGCGGACGTGTCCATCAACACCGAAGACCACGCCAACGTATTGTTGCGTTTCGACAATGGCAACCGCGGCGTCGTCACCGTCTCGCAGGTGTCGGCAGGCCGTAAAAACCAGTTGAAACTGGAAATATCCGGTTCCAAACAAACCTTTGCCTGGAACTCGGAAGCCCCGAACGAATTGTGGATCGGCAACCGCGACCGCAGCAATGAAGTATTGATGCGCGACCCTTCGCTGAGTTATCCGGAGGCCCGCGATCTGATGAGTTTCCCGGGTGGGCACAACGAGGGATTCCCGGATACGTCCAAACAATTGTTCAAGGAAGTGTATGCCGCTGTGACGGCGGGCAAGCAGCCGGAAAACCCGTCGTTTCCCACCTTTGCCGATGGATACCGGGAATTGCTGATTTGTGAGCGGATACTGGAGAGTAGCCGGAAGCAGGGCTGGGTGAAGGTGTAATGTCGGAATGAAAGGTTTTAACATCGGCAGCGCTTGAAGCGCTGCCGATGTTTCCCACGCTCACCCCTTCAAAGGAAACAGTACTGCCGCACTCACCCCTACCCTTCGGCTTTTGGCGGTGGTTGGCTGTACCGCTCCGGCAGCATCGGGAATGAGGTCGGTCAATCCGAGCATATAGCGGCCATCCACAAAAAGAATCACTTTACCAAGGGAGAGGTTGAGCCCGGCGCCCAAATGCAGGTTGACACTATTTCTGCGAAAGACCCATTGTATGGGATTCACTTCTTGCGCCGGGTACCCGTCTTTTTTAAAGGCTACATCCAGGTTGTTTTCTTCTGTAAAAAAAGCGCTGACGGTACCGTCCGGCTGGGTGATTTTGGCCACAAACTCCCGGTGGCTTTTGCCCGACAGACCAAAACCCATGGAGGGCCCGGCAAGCAGGTGAAACTTCCAATGCCGGGAGCCGAATTTAACTTTGGCCAATGCCGGAACTTCTATGGTTGAAACGCGCACCCAGCCTTCCGTGTGCCGGTACACTTGTACCGTTCCACCTTCCAGCGCATTGGTGGTTTGATCGAAACGTGTACCATTCAACCCGTACATGATTTCCGGTTGAATGGCAAAAATACCTTTCAGCCCAATCTCTACAGGGATCGTAATATGGAAGGTGCTCAGTTGTTTCAGTTCAGGATCATCCGTTGCTCTGGGGGTGATATCGAGATTAGACAATAACAGGCCTGCTTTAACGCCCACTTTGACGGTCTGGGCAACCGTAACCTGAAAAAATAATGTAGTGCATAGCAACAGGAAAAAGGGCAGAAAGGAGCGTTTCATGATAATTCTCAGGTGTTTTTATGTTCCATTCTGCAAGATACAGTGGTATCTCGGTAATATAAACGCCCCGAACACAGTACCTCTACATCTGCTATCGTTGTTGTAGATTATTTCCCCCACTTCATGTCAACATTGTTGCGGCTAATGCCCGGCACATTGGCAAAAATCCGGAATTGTCCGACTGGAAAACGCCGGATCAACTCGCCCTTACTTCGATAACAACTTTTCCTTTTGCGCGCCCCGACTCAACATAAGCCATCGCCTCATTCGTTTGTTCGAATGAAAATGTTTTATCTACAACAGGTCGAATTTTTCCCGCTTCCATCAAAGCGGTAATTTCTCCCAACTGCTTTCCTTCCGCCCGCATAAAAAGGAATGAAAAGTGGACATTCCGTTTTGCGGCTTTTCTTTTTATGCTAAAACTCAGCAAGCGCATGACCATTTTGATAAACCAAGGCAGGCCTTTCTCCTTTGCAAATTCGACATCGGGAGGCCCCGAAATTGAAACGACCTTCCCACTTGGCTTCAATATTTTCAAAGACTTTTCAAGCGTCTTAGTGTCTTGACTATTCAAAACAAAGTCATAGTCTTTTAACAGGGTCTCAAAATCTTGTGTTTTATAGTCAATTACCACATCAGCGCCCAAACTTTTTACCAATTCTGTATTGGCTGCGCTTGTTGTTGTTGCCACAAAAGCCCCTAAGTGTTTTGCCAACTGAATGGCAAACGTACCTACGCCGCCTGAACCTGCCTGGATGAATATTTTTTGCCCTTTTTTAATATTCATTTTTTCAACCAGGGCCTGCCAAACGGTCAAACCTACCAATGGAATGGAAGCGGCCTCTGTCATCGTCAAGTTCTGGGGTTTCAGAGCCAAATCTGGCTCTTCTACCGCAATATACTCGGCAAAAGTGCCAATGCGAAAGTCGGCAGGTCTTGCATACACTTCATCGCCAACTTTAAATTTGGAAATTCTTGAGCCGGTTTTTATAACAACACCTGCTACGTCATGCCCTAAAACAAAGGGTGGTTTATAGGGTAACAAGAGTTTGAACTCGCCATCTCTTATTTTGGAATCCAGTAAGTTTACACCTGCAGCATGAACTTGAATCAATACTTCATTTTCTTTTACAGATGGTTCATCGATGGTTGTTAAATACAGTTTTTCTTTTTTGCCGTAGCGGTTAAGAACAAATCCTTTCATTTTCATTTAATTTTTGAATCTGTTTATGTTATTAATAACTGATTTTTCAAATGTTTTATAAGCAAAATGTTGAATGGCAAGGAATACCGATGCCCCTTTACCTACAGGGTGACTAAATTTCGGGTTTTTATCTTCAACCAATTTTAAAAGGGTATTGATTACTGGCGTGGGTTCGGGTGCATTTTCAAATAAATCTTTTGAAAATTGTTCAATTTTGTTGCGGTAAGTATCGTAGTCAGTCATTTTGCCTTCTGCCGCTACCGAACTATGGAGAATATTGGTTTTAAAACCCATCGGTTCAACCATGGCAACTTTTATATTAAATTCATTCAACTCAAAACGCAAAGACTTAAAATAGCCTTCCAAAGCGTGTTTGGAAGCACCATAATAGGCGGCACTTGGGAAGTTGAGCAAGCCCATAATAGAACCGACGGTAATTATTTTCCCAAATCGTTGTTTCCTGAAATAAGGCAACAGTTCGTTGGTGAGTTTCACCGTTCCCCAGAAATTGGTTTCAAATTGCTTCCTGCCTTGTTCTATTGTTGTTTCTTCAGCGAGCCCCGACAGGTAGAATCCTGCATTGTTAATCAATACATCTAATTGATTGGTGTGCCTGAACAACTCTTTGCTAAAAGAAAGAATCGAATTGTCATCAGCAATATCCAATGCCAAAACTTTAAAAGGCAAAGAATCCTGGACTTTTTCAGGGTTACGGCTAGTTCCTATTACGTTGTAACCACTTTCGTGAAGTCGTTGGGCCGCCAACATGCCGAAGCCCGATGATGCGCCTGTTATCAAAATTGTTTGTGCCATTTTTTGCTTTTATGAATGAATCAAAATATCTTTGCTTGCAAAATGCAAGTGCAAAGGTAAAACCATGCACTTGCAAAATGCAAGTGTTTAGTCAACTTTTTTTATGAAATCTGTAAAGCACAGGTCTGAATGCCCCGTCAGTTGTTCCCTGGATGTATGGGGAGACAAGTGGACATTATTGATTATCAGGGACTTAATGCACAACCCGAAGGGCTGCACGTATGGCGACTTTTTAAAATCGCCGGAAGGAATTGCTACCAATATTTTAGCCTCCCGTCTGCAAGCGTTAGAGGAAAATCAACTTGTTGTCAAACTAGACCACCCCGAAAGCAAAACAAAAGTGTTGTATAAATTAACCCGAAAAGGGATTGACTTGCTTCCTGTCATTGTAGAAATAAACCTGTGGGCTGAAAAATATTATCCCATTCCGGAGGATAGAAAAGCGATGTTGGAAGAGGTGAAAAAGGATAAAGTTGGGTTTATTACGAAGTCAGTGCAAGAATTAATTGATAGCAACTGAGGGAGATACAATACACAAGTTCAGGCATCCGATGCACCTGCCTTACTCAAACAGACGGTACCCTTGCTTTCTCCAACAAACTTTGTAGGGCGCTTTCAGAAAAAACGCAACACAGGTCTGCACATCGGTCTTCGTCATGGCTGGCACTTTCTGCCAATAAATAGGTCGATACCTGTTGAAGGTTTTCCCGATCGATGCGGGCAAGTGACACGGACAGGTCGTGACCGGGTTTTCTTTTTATAAAAAAAACAGCGGTCGTCTCGGCATACAGCCAGGATATAAGCGCTTCCAGTCCGGTGTTTTCCTTTTCAAAGGGCAAGAGCAATGATGGAGAGAACTCCAGCAGGATCACCAGGTGCGCGCGGTTTTTTTCAATCAGGCTTTGCATACCGAGTAATGCCTTCATTTCATAGCCCTGAACATCTATTTTTATGACATGCACGAAGGGAATGACGGGCCAGAATTCGTCCAGAACAACTGTCTGGACGGCCAAGCCTTCCTTGTCTACGCCATCACGAAACAGGTGCGACAATTGATGTGCGCCGTGGTTGTTACAGGCCCGGTAAAGGGTATTGCTGCCTGATGTGTGCCCAACTGCATGGTTGAATACTTCTGTATGGCCGGAAAAGTTGTTTTGCCAGACGTTGTATTGCAAGAGGGCAAAATTTTCAGGCTCCGGTTCGAAGGCGAAAACCTGGCCTGTTGGGCCTGTGATGGCGCCTGCCAGCAAGGTAAAATACCCTAGGTGGGCGCCAATATCCAGAAAAGTTTGTCCGGGCTGTAGCAACGCCAGCAGCAGGGCGGTGTTGTAGGGTTCCCAAATTCTGCACTGTGCAATGGTTGATGACACGCCGGTATCTGCATATGGCTTTACCAACATGAATACTGCTTTGCTGAAGGGAAATTCCAACGATACATTTAACAGCCGGGAGGCTACATCAGGCTTGTTCATCATATTTCCGGCATTCCGCATTCCGTTGCCGGCGTCGGTCTAGTAATTCGTTAAAAAGGTCATCCCAACGCCCTGTTATGTATGTCCAATCAAATTGGGGTTGTTGTATGCGGCTATATGCTTTGTGCGCAAGGTCGAGCCGGTAAGTATCCGAGGTGTACAATCTTTCAAGGCAAAGCGCCACAGATGCAGGGGATACGACGTCCATTTCAAAAGGTGGATAAAGTGTCTGAAAATTATCAACCACTGTACTCATTTCTGCTGCATCTTTCCAGTTTTCTACAAACGTTGTATGCCCCGGTACCACCTGGGCGGCGCCTGTAGCGGCGTGTTCGAAACTTACAAGTCCCCAGCCCTCCCCCATGGCCGTATTGAGGCCTACTTCGCAGGCGTTGTAGAGGTAGTTTAATTGTTCGATGGATAGCGGACCGTCGGGGTTCGATTCGTCAGGGCTAAAGACAAGGCGTTCGGCCACACCTTCCCTTTCTGCGAGTGCTTTCAGTTCGGCCCTTTCCTTTTCGTTCCTTATTGAATGGTGAAGACAAAGTCGAACATTAGCGGGTTTGTCTCGGGCGAATAATGCAAAACCTTGCACAGTGAGGTCGAGCCGCTTGCGTTCGTAAGGCAGGTTGGCATTCAGTACAATAAAACTGTCGTGCAAATCCGGGCGATGCGGGAATGCCCTTTGTTTGGCTTGTCTACGCGCTTCCATAGTCTGATTTTCAAAAAAACCGCCTGCTATTGGGAAAAAATGATGCCGATCCACGCCATGTGGCATTACCGCGGTATGTACGGTTTGCACGCCATTCTCCAATGTCGTAACGCGGTGGATTTCAGATTCGGAATATTGGGTAAAAACAACGGCACAATCCAGGTATCTGAACCAGGAAGCCATTTTTTCTTCTTTGAAACGGCCCTCCAGGGGAAGGTACCCGACTATACAGGTTAAATCTCTGAAACGGTTAAGCGCGTTGATGTAGTTGGGTAGCCAGATAGGTTCTATGGAAAGCAGGGTGATGGTCGGCTTCAGTTGGAGCATAATCGTTGCAGCGTGGTGCGCGCAACGCAACGATGGTATCCGGACAGGATAATAACGTATACCATCCTTTTCGAATATCTGTTGCTCCGGGCATCCCAGCGCAAGAAAATGCAATTCATACCGTTCGCCCAGACCTGCTGCCAGGTGGCGCATCACCCTGCCCATACCCATGCTGTCCTGATAGGCGCCTATGGCGAATAAGCGTGTGCGTCCTTTTTCCATCTTGTATATATTGGCGTAAGGAGTAATACGCATAAACCCGGCAAAAAGGCCCGATATGGTTGTTCGCTAGTGCAACGCTTCAAACAAATCGGGGATTTTGTCGGGTTCTGCAAACGTCCAGAATACGTTTTACGATGCTTTGTCATTCGCCATGATGTACGCGCCATCCCACGGCGACCATCTTAACATGGCACTTATGTGATCTTTATCCAACACCGTTTCTTGCTTCTCGTAATGGGAGTTGCCCATAAAAGAGTAATCGCCTTTTTGATAGTGCCATTGAGCGCGAGATCCTTCATCTACCGTGTAGTGTCCATAGGGAACGAAATAAACGAATCTATAGAATCGGATTTGAGTATCACCAGTGTTGTAAAATGGCTCGACAATTGCAGAAGCATCCAGTTTTTTATCCACATAGTAGTGACTGTTGATGTGTAATTCGACATCCACAAAGCCGGATTCACTTGCTGGTATAAGGGTCGTTTTATCGCCATCTTTAGTACTTAACTGTACGTCATTCAGTTTCTGCGAGTCGGCATGTTTTTCATAAAAGGTCAGCCAATAACTCAAATAAATATTAATTCGTCCTCCTTCCTGGTAGGCTTTAGCCGTAGGGCGATATGCTGACAATAGTTGATCCAGGTTTTCAATATCCTTACCCATATTTGATTTAAACAGATCACTTTTATTGACTTTGTCGCCTGATGGAGCGAAATCCTGCCACTCCGGCTGTTTGGATGTAGGATCGAAAATGTCTTGAAAATGAAAATCCTCCACACTGAAGAATGGATCATATAATACTGGGAAAGAAGTACTGGCTCTCTGGGCAATCTGCATATTTACCATACCAAGTATTCTGGCCATCTGTTCAAACGCCTGACTTTCAACAACTTGCACAGCCTTCAGGTAACCTTCCACACATCCCTTGGCGATGTCCTCATGGTGGGCCATTCTGTTGGCTGTTTTAGCCATGGTAGTTGCATACCAGAAATGCTGGAGCAGATAAGCGCAGTAATTATAAAGGCGCTGGGCGGGTAGCCAGGGCTGCTGCCAGGGGAATTCATATTCTATCTGTAAAGCAATCAGATTAGCATATGCCTCTAGCGGACTGGTGTCGGGAGATTTTAAGGCAGACTCTATTTGATAAACTTCATTAATAATCGGTTCTGTTGTCTTTGTTCCAAGTATGTAACTCTTCCACTGTTCCGGAGTAGTACTTCCATCTTCGGCGTCTTCCCAAAAACCATAAATACGATTGATTTTATCCTGATAGTTGTGATTCGACCACTGCTCTAACGCCGCCTGAATGATTTGTTTGTGTTGATTGTCTTCAATATTTTTTAGTTCGTTGATAATGTCGTTCAGTTGCCCCTCAATAGTTTTCAGTTCAGTGGAAATTTCTGTCAGTTTGTTGTTCAGTTCTTCTTCATTGTCGCCACCTTTCCCGAGGGCGCCAAAAATACTTTTCATAATTTGACCGCCTATAGCAGTACCGGCTCCTCCAGCGAGGCCTTTTGTAAAATCTTTGATTACTTCGATTGGAAAATTTTCCGTTTGAGCACTCATGTGAAAAAATTTATAATGTTAGAAAATGAGCATGCATGTGTATTTCCATACCGGAGGGGGCGGATGGACATTTTGTAAATAGACTCCGAACTGGAATGTGTTTGTAAGAAGAGATTATTCAGACGTAGCGATTGCTATGTCCCTACAGGTGGGAATTCAAACTATCAGATAGTGGTTTGCTGGAAAATGGATAATATGTAGAAAGTATGTAAGAAGATTTCAAAGTACTGCGCAGACCTGAAGGGCCTGCCAAACAGGGCTTGATAACATTAAGGATTATTTGAATACCAACAGCAAACATAGTGGATTTTTTTATACAGTATAGTTGTACGTAAAAAAATCTTGCGACGAACATTGGCAGCGTTTTTCAACGTCGGCAGCGCTTGAAGCGCTGCCGACGTTTTCGCTGCCCCCGTTTCACACATTTCCTTACTTTTGCCCTCGTCCATACTATCCAACTGCCGATGTCCCGCATAGTTTGTTTATTTCTGATTGCCATAGCGCTTGGTCTGCCCTGCTTGGGCCTGGCGCAAGCAGATAACGCCCTTCCGACCAACCTTACTACCGTTTCCTGGAAACCGGACACCCTGCAATTTGGTATCATCGAAGAAGGCACCATTTTGCTGGATTCTTTTGTGCTGACCAATACCGGCTTGTTGCCTTATGAAATTCGGGGGGCCAAAGCCAGTTGCGACTGTACGGTGCTGCGCTACCCGAAAACACCGATCAAACCGGGGCAGTCGGCGTCTATTCGCATCGAATTTGACAGCCAGGGAAAAGCAGGGCTCACGCAACCAGGCATCATCATTTACGACAATTCGAGTCCTAACCTGCGGAGTATTCTGTATTTGAACGGGCGGGTGATGCCCAGAAGGAAGCCACGGAATTAAGTTTTCAAAAAACTATCCCCTTCGATCACCCGATTCTCCCCATTTTGATATAACACATAGTTGAAACCCGGGTGTATGCTGTATGCACCATGGCGCCCTTTTCGGTCGAGCGCAATGAACGCTACCTGCGCGTCCTTGCTTTGTTCGGGGTATTTGGCGACGATGCGTTTCACGGCCGTTTCTACTGCTTTTTGCGGGTGCCGGCCCCGGCGCATTTCTTCTACCACGAGAAAACTGCCTACGGTGCGCAGCACCATTTCACCCAGCCCGGTACATACGGCGGCGCCTACTTCATTGTCGACAAAGAGACCGGCGCCGATCACGGGGCTGTCCCCTACCCTGCCGTGCATTTTGAAGGCCAGTCCGCTGGTAGAGCAGCCGCCGCAGATTCGATGCTGCATATCCATAGCCAGCATGCCGATGGTGTCGTGGCGTTCGACATTGATGACGGGCTGGTATTTGGACTCGATTTTCCAGGCTTCCCAGGCTTTGCGCGCGTGTTCGGTGAGCAAATCTTCCTTTTCGAAGCCCTGGCTCAGGGCAAATTGCAGGGCGCCGTCGCCCGACATAATCACGTGGGGTGTATTTTCCATCACCTTGCGCGCTACGCTGATCGGGTGTTTGATGTGTTCGAGAAAGGTGACACAGCCGGCCATACCTTTTTCATCCATGATACAGGCGTCGAGCGTCACGTGGCCGTCGCGGTCGGGCAGGCCCCCGTAGCCCACGCTGGTGTCTTCCGGGTCGGCTTCGGGCACGTGGATGCCGGTTTCGATGGCATCGAGTGCATAACCGCCGGCAGACAGCACCTTCCAGGCAGCAGCATTGGCTTTTACATTGGGCCCCCAGGTGGAAATAACCACCGGAAATGTGCCCATGTCCGTGGATTTGTCCAAATCAAGCCCTTCAAAAAGGCGTTCGGCAGACCCAACAGCCAGGCTACCCAATAAAGTTTGCTGCAGGAACTTGCGCCGTGTATTCATGTCTTTATTTTTGGCCGCAAAATATCGTGTCGATATGAAAATACTGTCTGTTTTTTTCTCAATCTTTCTGTTTTGCGCCTGCATGACACATCCTGTCAAGGAAGACCCGGCGGCGTGGAAGAAAATAAAACTCGATTTCCGGAGCCTCGACGCGGAAGGGCTGAGTGGAAAGCCAGGTGGCAAGGTTGCACTGAATTATGAATTCTGTATTCCGGCCGAAGCCGGTATGTGGAAACAGGTTCGCAAAATTGATTCCAGCGCAACCCTGCAAAAAGGCGCCAAAGGCCGCATCGGATGTTCCGAACAACAGTGGTTGGTGATCGGCAGTACACACCAAAAAAATTACCAGCGTGTTCTGTTCGAACTCGCTTCACTCCCCTATGTCGAACGTATAGAACAAACCTTCTGGGAATAACCCTTCTCACCTCTCGCTTCTCACTTCTCACTTCTCACCTCTCGCTTCTCACCTCTCACCTCTCTCATGGTAGCCATCCGCGTCCAACAATGGGTCATCGTCACGGCAGTGTTGTTGTTTATTGTAAAAATTGTGGCGTATTACCTCACGCATTCCGTGGCGGTGCTCACCGATGCGCTGGAAAGCACAGTGAATGTGGTGACGGCTTTTACCGGCTTGTACAGCCTGCGCATTGCAGCCAAACCGCGCGATGAAAACCACCCCTACGGACACGGTAAAGTAGAATTGTTGTCGGCGTCATTCGAAGGCATTCTTATTCTGGTGGCGGGTTTTATGATCGTGTATGAGTCGATCGACAACCTCTTGCACCCGCATCAAATCAAGCAGTTAGACGCGGGTATCATTTTAATTGCCACGACGGCCATCATCAATTTTCTGGTAGGCGCCTGGTGTATTCGCGTTGGCCGCAAGCAGCACTCCATTGCCCTGGAAAGCAGCGGTAAACATTTGCAATCGGATACCTGGACAACGGCAGGTATCGTAGCGGGTCTTATTTTGTTGAGGCTGACGGACATTGCCTGGATCGACAGCGTGGTGGCCATTATTTCTGCTATCATTATCATTGTGGAGGGCTATAAAATCATCCGGCAAACAGTGGCCGGCATTACCGACGAGGCGGATATGGAACTGCTGGAACAATTGATTGGCGTGCTCAATGCCAACAAACGCCCTGCCTGGATCGACCTGCACAACCTGCGTATCATTAAATACGGCTCTATCCTGCACCTCGACTGCCACCTCACCGTACCCTGGTACTACAATGTGAATGAAGCGCACGCAGAAGTAGATGCACTGGATCAACTGATTCGAAACAATTTTCCGCAGTCGCTGGAAATGTTCGTACATACCGACGGCTGCGTGCCGCCGCATTCCTGCCGGGTGTGCCCGCTGACGGAATGCCCGGTCAGAAAAGAGGCTTTCGAAGGCAGGCTGGAGTGGACGTTTCAGAATATTACGGCGAATAGTAAGCACGGAATGATGTAAGAACTCTCATACCTTTGCGCCATGGCAAAAAAAGAAAAGACCGCTGAAGAGCAAGCCTTCATCAACCCCATCGATAAAGACAAGGTAGCCGAAACGCCCGGCCTGCTGCCCTATGCCCATACCGCAGGCAGCGCCGTCATCCGCCCGGAAGACAAAGGACGCATCCGGGGCAATGCCATGACGGCCATGTACGATCAGACAGATCGGCAAATGGAGCAATTGCGCAAGCAAATGGAAACGCTGATGGCACAAGCCAAATCGCTCAACGAGCGTATGACCGTTTCTGAAATGATCTACCAGGCAGATATTCCTTTCCAGCCTGTTATTCACCATTACTACCACCTGTATCAACGCAAATCAGACGGTGTACACCTGCTGTCGATGATTGCACCAAGTGAATGGGGGCGCAAAAAACCGTACGAACATATCGCCACGGTGCGCCTGCTCGGAGATCATACCTGGGAAGTGATAGAGTCCTGAGTCGTAAGTCCTGAGTCGTAAGTCAGAGCGCATAATGTTTTGTATGTGAAGCAGTTGTGTGCTTTGTGCAAATCTTTGTGCCCTTTGTGTTAAAAAAATTACATCCTTGGTGTTAAAAAAAGGGGGCAAAGCCTTGACTTTACTAAACAGTGTTCAGTAAATTTGCACCGTTTATTACAATGTGCGTAGGCCATGTTGTTTTCATTTCGTTGATTATCAACAAAATAAACATTTCACGGCAAACAACCTCCGAATTTAAAAAGTAACTATGAGCATATCAGACCGGAAAGAGCGGGAGAAAAAAGAGATGCGGCAGGCCATTCTGGACGCAGCACTGAACCTGTTTCGGGAGAAAGGGTACGATGCGGTGAGCATTCGAAATATCGCCGAGGCCATCGAGTACAGCCCTGCAACGATTTACCTGTATTTCAAGGACAAGAACGAGATATTTTTCGCCCTACAATTCGAGGCCGCCGCAGTCAAACGCGACCACCTCTTGCCCGTAGCGCAGATAGAAGACCCCTGGCAACGACTCATCGAGTTTGGTCGGCGCTACATCGACTTCGGGATGAAACATCCGGGCTTGTACGACCTGTTGTTTATCATCCGGGCGCCGATGGAATCCGTTGAAAATCAAGAGTGTTGGTTGCTTGGATTGTCGGTTCACAAATTTTTTGAAGACACCGTTCAGGCCTGTATCGATGCACGGTATTTCAAAAGTACAGATGCCAAAACGATTGCCTACACCCTGTGGTGTCATGCGCACGGACTGGTCTCTTTGTTCGTTCGCGACCGCATGCGCATGTATCCGCCGGAAGAACGCGAAGAACTGGCGCGCAAGTCGTTTGCCATGCTCCTGAAAATGGCCGAAACCCTGTAAACCAGGGTATACAACTCGTAGAGTCAATCTGACAATTCAACCCTGAAAATCAACCGTTCAGCGGTTTTTAGTTGAGCAACCTTTTTTGGTTGCATTTTTTTGCACCATCAAGTAAACACTGTTCAGTTTATTAAAACTGTTTTTACCATAATGAAAAAAGTAATCATTCCTTTTGCATCGCTGCTTCTAAGTGTTTGCCTGTCAAACACTTACGCACAAAATTCGGCTATTCTTGAATCCTATGTGCAGACAGGTATCAGCAGCAACCTGGCCCTGCAGCAGCAGAATGCCGATTTGCGCAAAGCACAGGAAAGCATCCGGCAGGCCAAATCGCTGTTTATGCCGCGCCTGACGTTTGAAGCCAACTACACCGTTGCAGCCGGTGGCCGAAAAATTGATTTCCCGATTGGCGACCTGCTCAACCCGGTTTACAGCACCCTCAACCAGATCACCCAGACCAACCAGTTTCCCACGCTGGAGAACCAGCAGATTCAGTTTTTGCCCAATAATTTCCACGAAACCAAGGTCAGTTTTGCGTTTCCAATCTACAATTCGGATTTGCGCTACAACCGCGACATTCAGCAGCAACTGTTTCAGTCGAAGGCTGCTCAAAAGGCCGCATACGAACACGAATTGCGCTACCAGATTACGGAGACCTACCTGAACTACCTCCAGGCAATGGAAGGCGAAAAAATCTGGCAAAACACCAAAACCGTGTTGCAGGAACTGCGCCGTTTCAACGAATCGCTGGTAAAAAACAACGTGGCCACCCGTGATGTCACCGCCACTGCCGATTACGAACTCAGCAAAGCCGACCTGGAAATCATTCAACTCCGCAAGTCGCAAAACGACGCCAAGGCCTACCTTAACTTCCTGATGAACAGGGACTTGGGTGTTGACATTCTGGCTGATACGCTGCTACTCCAATCGGAAGTTTTGGCTTACGAGCCTGCCGGCCTGATTAGCCAGGCGATGGAAAAACGCGCCGAATTCGCTGCTTTGCGCGCCGGCATGCAGGCCGCCGAACTGGATGTGCGCCGCAACGACGCCAACTCCAAAATACCCGATTTTTACCTCGGCGGCAGCGTCGGTTTTCAGGGTTTCGGGTACAAATTCAACAAAGAGCAGGCATACGCGCTGGCACAGGTAGGCCTCACCTACGACCTGTTCGACGGCGGACAGCGTAAGAGCAAGACCCAGGAAGCCCGCATTGAATCGGAAAAAATGCACACGCAGTATCAACAGGTGCAACAACAGGTCGCCCTGCAAATCACCACTGCCTGGAACGACCTGGAGAGCGCCCGCAACGCGCATCAAACAGCACAAATGGGACTGCGCGCAGCCGAAGAAACGTTCCGGATTGTGCAGAATAAATACCGCGCCAGCCAGGTATTGCTCATCGAGTTTCTGGAAGCGCAGAACCGCGTCACCGTTGCCCGCCTGCAAAATGTGCTGGCTTGGAGCAATGTGCTGTTGAAAGAATCCGCATTAAAGCAAGCAGCAGGTTTGTAAAGAACTGTATTTCAAATAAATAGAAACATTTCCCACAAGATTTCGTCCCTCTGCAAAAGGGCCGGATCACCATCAACTTTTCCACATATGAAACGTTCCCTCCAACTCGATACCCTCGCCATGCCGGTTCTGGTGGCCGCAGCGCTGATCGGCCTGTTTGTCCTCCTGGGCGGTTGCGGCGAAAAAAACAAAGCGGCCGCTCCTGCCGCCGCCACTACTGAAGAAGAATACATTCCCGTTCGTACGGTCGATGTGCAGCAACGCAATATTTCCCTGCCGATTCACGCCAGCGGCATCCTGAGTTCTTCCGCAGAACAGCGCCTCTCGTTCAAAATCGGCGGCGTGATCCGCAAAATTTACGTCGACGAAGGCGATGTGGTACGTGCCGGTCAACTGTTGGCCATCCTCGACAAAACCGAAATCGACGCACAGGTAGCGCAAGCACAGCAAGGATTGGCAAAAGCCGAGCGCGATTTGCAGCGCGTGCAAGGCCTTTATGATGACAGTAGTGCCACGCTCGAACTCCTGCAAAATGCGACCACCGGCCGCGATATTGCCAAAGAAACGGCGCGCATTGCACAGTTCAACCAGCAATACGCCGAAATTCGCGCTACCCGTGGTGGAAAAATCATCAAAAAACTGATGAATGAAGGGGAAATCACCGGCCCTGGCACTCCGGTCTTCGTTTTGTTTGAAACTGGCAAGGACGACTGGGTGGTAAAAATCAACGTCAGCGACCGCGACTGGGCACGCCTGAGCCTCGGTATGCCTGCCAAAGTAAGCATGGATGCCTATGAAAACACCACGTTTCAAGGCAAGGTGACCGACCTGGCGCCTGCCGCCGACCCGGCCAGCGGACTGTACACAGTCGAGGTGCGTATCGCGCCGCAAGGCAAACGTTTTGCCCCGGGGCTCTTTGCTCAGGTTGATGTTACCCCTTCACAATCAAGGGCTTATACCACTGTTCCTATCGAGTCGATTGTGGAAGGCAACGGCAAGAGCGCATTCGTTTTTGCCTTGCAGCCCGATGGCGTCACCGTGCGCAAAGTCCCCGTACAGATCGCATTTATCGAAGGAAAAGAAGTGGTGATTGCCGGTGGCCTCGAACAAGTAAAAGAGGTAGTTACAGCCGGCGCTCCATATTTGACGGAAAAGAAAAAAGTGAAAAAAATCTAAACCCCGCTCTATGAAAATCGCTGAATTTTCCGTCAAGAACAGCCAGTTCACCTTCATCATTTTTTGTTTTGTGATGGCGTTGGGCGCCAGTTCGCTGTTCAATATGCCGCGTGCTGAAGACCCCAAATTTGCACCTCCAGGCTACAACGTAGTCATTGTGTACCCGGGCGCAGGCCCCGCCGAAATTGAAAACAAGATTACCGACAAACTCGAAACACGCCTCGGTTCGCTGGAAAACATCGACCGTATGCGCTCCATATCGTCCAACGGCTTTATGCTGCTGACCATGGAATTCAAACACGGTCAGGATGCCGATAAAAAGTACGAAGAAGTGGTGCGCGAGGTCAATGCCCTGCGCCCCGAACTGCCTTCGGACATTTACCGCATCAACATCCAGCGCTTTTCCTCTTCCGATGTAGCCATTTTGCAAGGCAGCCTCGTAAGCGAAAACGCCTCCTATGCCGAAATGCGCGTAGAAGCGGAAAAACTGGAGGAGGAACTGGAAAAACTGCCGGGCATCAAAGCAGCCGACACCTGGGGATACCCTAAACGCGAGGTGCGTATCAGTCTCAACCTTCCCAAGATGGCGGCGGAAGGACTGCCTGTCAGCCGCGTGTTGGGCGCCCTGCAAAGCGAAAACGTTTCCATCCCCGGCGGCGCTATCGACGCCGGCGACCGGAAGTTTTTTGTAGAAACCAGCGGCGACTACGAAAGCCTCGACGAGGTGCGCAATACGGTGGTGAATGGCAACAATGGCAAAATTCTTTACCTGAAAGATGTGGCAGAAATAGAGTGGGCGTACGAAGAGCCGCGTTATCTGGCACGTATCAATGGCACCCGCTGTGTATGGATTACCGCGCGTATGAAAGACGAGCAAAACATCTCCGTCGTGGGCCAACAGGTGAATGACGTGGTGAAAGAATGGCGCGGCGAACTGCCTGCTACGATGGATTATGTGAAGGTTTTTGACCAAAATGACTCCGTCCAGAAGCGCCTTACCCGTTTTGCCAAAGATTTCGGTATTGCCATCCTGCTGGTGCTGCTCACACTGTTGCCCTTGGGCTGGCGCGCTTCGATGGTGGTGATGATTTCCATTCCGCTGAGCATTGCCATTGGCCTGTTTGCGCTCGATCAGATGGGATATTCGCTGAATCAGTTGAGTATAGTTGGCCTCATCATTGCCCTGGGCATTCTGGTCGACGACTCGATTGTGGTGGTGGAAAACATAGAACGCTGGTTACGAGACGGTTACAAACGACGAGAGGCGGCTATTCTGGCTACCAAACAAATCGGTCTGGCGGTGCTGGGCTGCACGGCTACGCTGGTACTGGCATTCCTGCCGCTGGTGTTCCTGCCTGAAGCCTCCGGCGATTTTATCCGCTCGCTGCCTATGGCCGTAGTGCTTACGGTGCTGGCGTCCTTGTTTGTGTCGCTCACTATCGTGCCATTTTTGGGAAGTCGTCTGCTCTCTGACCACCACAATCCGCAGGGAAACATGTTCCTGCGCGGGCTGAAATGGCTCATTTCGGGTACTTATGCCAAACTGCTGCACAAAGCGCTGGAATGGCCCAAAACCACGCTGGTAGTTTCCGCAGCCATCTTCTTTGGCGTGGTGGCATTGGCTGGTAAAGCGGGTTTCGCGCTGTTTCCGGCATCCGAACGGCCCATGCTGTACATCGACGTGGAAGCAGCGGCCGGTTCGAGCCTTGATCAAACGAACCGGCTCGTGCAAGTCGTTGATTCTGTGTTGAATGAATACGTTACGCCGGAATTCCGCAACCAGCATTTGTTGCCCGACTCTATCCATCCCGAATCCATATATTCGGGTGGAAAAGCGCAGGTAACCTGGTATTCCAGCAATGTAGGGCATGGCAATCCCCGGGTGTATTACAACGTCATCCGCGAAACGGAAAGTCCCGATTACGGCCAGGTATTTGTACAATTGCAGGAACGGACGCCGCCAAAAGTAAAAGTGGCATTCATCGACGAACTGCGCGAAAAATTCAAGGACATACCCGGCGCGCGCATCAACGTACAGAACTTCGAACAAGGCCCGCCGGTGGATGCGCCCATTGCCATCCGGGTGTATGGCGACAACCTCGACACGTTGCGTCAGGTGGCTGTGCAGGTGGAAAATATCATTGCTTCCACAGAGGGTACGATTTATGTGGACAATCCAATTTCCACGATTAAAACGGACCTTTTCGTACGCATCAACAAGGACAAGGCGGCTACCATGGGCATTCCCATCGTCGAAATCGACCGCATGGTGCGCTTAGCCATCGCTGGATTGAATATGGGCAGTTTTACGGCCAAAGAAGACGGCGAGGAATACAACATGGCGGTGACTTTGCCCAAACGCTCGACTTTTGCCAGCCTGGATGCATTTAAAAACCTGTATATCAACAACGTACTGGGCACGGCCGTGCCGCTGAGCCAGGTAGCAGAGGTGGAATTCAAACCTTCTCCGAATTATATTCAGCACTACGACAAGGATCGTTTTACCGGCGTCACAGCATCCGTAAAAACAGGATACCTGCCCTCGCAGGTGAATGCCAAGGTGAAAGAAAAACTGGCTGCCATGAAATTCCCCAAAGGCGTACATTATGTAGTGGCCGGTGAGGAAGAAAGCGCCAAACGCTCGTTCAGCGGCTTGGGTACCATCATTCTCATCACCATTTTCGGGCTGCTGGCGGTGCTGGTGCTGGAATTCAAAACCTTCCGCAGCACTATCATTGTGTTGTCGGTGATTCCGCTGGGTATCATTGGGGCCGTGCTGATTCTGATGGCAACGGGGTATCCGTTTTCCTTTACCGTGGTAGTGGGCTTGATTGCACTCATGGGCATCGAGGTGAAAAACTCAATCCTATTGGTGGATTTTACCAATCAGTTGCGGGTGGAAGGGCGAAGTTTGAACGACGCTATTCAGGAAGCGGGCGAGATTCGTTTTGTACCCATTTTGCTGACTTCCATGACGGCGATCGGGGGTTTGCTGCCTATTGCCGTGGAAGAAAACCCTTTGTATTCTCCGCTGGCGTATGTGTTGATTGGGGGACTGATTTCGTCTACGCTGCTGTCGCGGATTGTGACGCCGGTGATGTATAAGGTGCTGGCGCCGAAGGTGTGAGGTGGTGTTCGATATTCGGTGTTCGGTGTTCGATATTTTCTAAACACCGAATATCGAACACCGAACATCGAATATCGAACACTAAACACCGAACGCCGACGCTTGGCATATTATGACCAATTCAGGCCGCTAAAAAATAAAACTTGCTTAGGAAAGAATATTTACTTATTTTAGTGTTCTCAAATGCTTATTCCCGCAATATTCAACTGATTAAGAGCGGCTTTTTTTAATACGTAATTCATTTTTTCACAATACGCAATTTCATTTATGCAAACCACACTTTCATCGAGTGTTTTGGTTTCCAGTACCTGGCAAACTAAAACACCGCACGCTGTTTCAAAAATCATTGTTCGTACACTGATTTTTGTTCTTTTCTGGGCACAAGTAGCCCAATATTCATTTGCCCAGGAAGTCTGTGGCACCACGGGCGGCCCAGGCTCTATCGGGATGCTCAACATACCTTCCAATAGTTTTACTGCTAACAATCTTACGCCTGTGTATCTGCGTGTATACGTGCATGCAGTAGGCAAGGACGATGGCAGTGGAGCGCCTACGCTGGCCCAAATCAGGCAGTCGATGGAGATTCTCCGCGAAGACTTCAAGGAGCGTAATATCTTTTTTGTGCAAGTCTGTGGTGTTATACCGATCAACAATACTGCTTTGTACAACGCGACTTATCCTGCTGCTCCCAACTGTATGCTGTCGCAATATTCCAACCATGTGGATGGCATCGATATCTTTATAGGCGGCGACAATGCTCCTGGACACAATGCAGCATCCGGCATTCCTGGAAAATCATTTATTGTGAAAGGAAGTTTATCTGGCGATGGCGGGCCGGATAATTGTCCTGCTGATTTGCAGTGGGTATCATCCCGATCACATACTATTTCTCATGAAATGGGCCACTGTCTGGGGCTTTGGCATACACACCACGGCGTAGAATTGGATGGGGTAGACTGCAATGGGAACGTGGCAGACCCAACCGTATGTGAGGATTTAGTCGCAAACACAAATGATGATGTGTCGTGTGGTGATTATGTGTCGGACACCCCTCCCGATCCTAAACTATTCGCCTGCACACCTAATATTTATGAACATTGCGTATATGACCTTGGGGAAACCGATTCTCAACAAACACCTTTTGACCCTGATGAAACGCTGTTCATGTCCTATTCTCACAATAAATGTATGACCAAATTTTCAGATGGACAGGCAGATCGAATGCACACTATCATCCAGACCATATCGCCCATATTACAAGCATGCATTATACCGGTTGATTTTACAGAAGTCAGCATAAATACAACTACTACGTGGACAACTTCCAACACGCCTCACAACGGCGATATACGGATAGAAGGCGACCTGGTGGTTGAATCGGGTGCTACATTTACTGTTCAGTCTGGCGTTACACTGCATTTTGGCCCCGATAACAGCCTCATTATCAAGCCCAATGCAAAACTGGAACTGTATGGCACATTAAGTGGCAGAGGCTGCAATGGTTATACCTGGAAGGGTGTAAAAGTATATGGCAGTTCGTCCACACAATCGCAGTTCGCTGTCGGCGGTATTTATGCGCAAGGCCGACTGAAATGCCGACCCGGGTCGATGATCATCAATGCAGAAACCGGTATCCAACTGTACGGCCCTTCTACCGAACAAACCGGCGGGCAGGTGACAAGCGACGGCGCAACAATAAAAAATTGTGCTACGGGTGTCGATATCAATCCTTATGAAAATTTTTGGCCTTATCCGTCACCGCAACAGGGACAACCCAGGAAATATGCGGCTTCATTTTTTAGTACATCATTCCTGACAGATGATGCCTATCCTTTTTCCCTGAGCCCTACCATGGCAAGTTTGAAAGGAGTCAATGGCGTATTTTTTTCCGGCTGCGAATTCAGCAATACCAGAACCGGTATTCAAAGCGATGCCAATACCAGTGACAAAGGCATTTATGCATTTGATGCAGGGTTCGATGTGATAGCACGAGGAGAAGGATCTACCTACCCCTATACCTCATATACGAGTTCTACATTTACCGGCCTGGGATACGGCATTTACACTACCCGGGGGAGTGTCAATCGGCCTTACACCGTAAGACAAGCCATTTTTGAAAATTGTGGCGTAGGCATCCGCAATGCGCGCGTGGCGGGCGGCACCATCCTGTTCAACACGTTTCTACTAGGCAGAATACCCTATGAATACATCCCCAACATAGACCCTGGCGACCCTGGAACCACTATTGAAACGCCCAAACAATTCGGTATTGTATTCGAAAATGACATTGCCGGATTTACTTGTCAGGAAAATACATTTATGAATAAATATGGTTCGGAAGATGCACCGACGATTGGGACGTTTTGTAAGAATACGGGAAATTCAAACAAAATAATCCGAAGAAATACATATCAAAGCCTGAATTATGGCAACGTAGTGAATGAATCTAATGCCAGCCAAGTCGGAGATATTTCACGTGGCTTGTATTTTGATTGCAACGTCAACCAAAATGTATTAGAAAAAGATTTTTTTGTTTCCCAAGGTGGTGAAATCAAGGCTAAGCAAGGGTTGGAGGTTTCATCTCAGACAGGTATTGTGTATAACGCCGCAGGGAATCAGTTCTCGTATACAAATGTTGATTTTTCAAACTTTGGGTCGCCATTGCAGTACTATTTCTATTTAAGCGGACAGAAAGAAGAACCTTTAGAAATAGAAGGTTTTATAAATAATATTTCTGCTGAAATTAATATCTGCCAAGAAAACTTTTGCGCTCCGCCATGTAAAACCAAACAAGAGTTATCATTCATTAAAGGTAGTTTCTTTGAAAAAAGATCGGCTTTGCAGGCAATAATAGCCAGCCAGTCACCTGCACTAACAGAAGCCCAATTGCGTAGCATGGCGTATTATCAACGTAAAATGGACGAAGATGCCTACACGATCGTATTACATGCTATGTATGACACCACTGAATTCCATGCAGATACCTTGCTGTACTGGATTGGGCATCTGGGCAGCCTCGAAGGGGATTTATGGTTATCAGAAGAACGAGCAAGACAAGGTAACTATACTGCGGCACAGATCATACTCGATGAGGCAGATAGCAAATATGAACTGGATGATGAAAAGTCAGCCGATCTTGATAATTACAAATCTATAGAAAGCCTGCTTGAAGGAAAATCTGTATTCCATCTGGATAAGTCTACCCGGAGTGATTTGGAAGGGTTTACTGGGTTCAAAGGTTTTACACAGGGGCGCCTCGAAAATATTTTAACTTTGTACGGTGCACATTTTCCTGTCACCTGTATACTGGAGCCTGCAGTGGAACAGCGTAGTAAAAAATACATTGGCAGAAAGGCAAAAAATTGGGTGAGCACATATCCTAACCCGGCAAGAGATGTAGTTCAATTTTTATTCACCTCTCCTACAGATTTGGAAGATGTATCGCTCATTATTACCGATATGAATGCCCGGGTCATACAATGCGTCAGCAGCCTTTCAGTGCATGATGGGTATACATGGCAAAGCGGTGCTTGCCCCAGCGGTATGTATTTCTATCGTATTATTGTAAATGGAGTTATCGAACAAAGCGGAAAAATTGTGCTGGACAAGTAAATTCACTTTATTTACAGGGGGCAGTCCGCTGCCCCCTGTTTAATTTGCCATGTATGAAATATACATTCTTGATTTTATTGATCACATTGAAAATGACGGTAGTGGCCCAATCTGGCTTCAACCGATCTTATGACCTCGGTGGGCATGCTGCTGCATTTTGTAGTTTGGAATTGTCTGGTGACACAGTGATCGTATACGGCACCAACTACCAGAATGGTGCGTCTGCATTCGGGATGCTTTTTGCCCGCATTGATACGTTCGGAAATTTGCTGGATTACAACGTGTATAATGATAGCCTGGAAGACGACTTTACTTTGGTTTACCAGAACAGTTTTATCAAACTATCCGATGGATCAGGGTATGCAGGAGTCGGGCAGATCTTCCAACGTATAGACGGTTACATGGCATTTTTCGATATCGCAGGAAATGTTACCAAATATGTGGAGTATGAAGATCAGTATTCATTCGTTGAGTTCTTCAAACAAGTTATAGAATTAAATGATGGCTTTTTAATTCTGGGTGAAAAACAAAACCCGATCACTTACAACGCTGATATTTTTGTGATAAAAACTGACTTCAATGGAAATATCATTTGGGAAAGAAAATATCCAACTCTAAACAGGGCAACTTATTTGAGTAAATGTATTATTTTAAATATAAACGAATATGTAATAAGCGGAAGTACTACCAAAAAAAATGTGCCCACAAGCCAGGTTACTAACACCAGCAAAATTTTCGCCATCGACAGCCTGGGCAACCTCAAATGGCAATGGGAAAGCCAACCTTCCCTGGATGAAATGGGCGCTGGCACTACTTTCCATACACAAGACGGCAAATGGGTTTATTTCAGTGCCAGAGGATGGTACAATTCAACTTACAACGAAATATCTCGACAACCTATCATAGTAGTGCGGGACAGTATGTTCAACCTCATTCAAACGGATACATTTGGAGTAGCAAACAGTCCTGTTACCGTTTTCCTTAACACAATTTCACTCCACAATGGAGGCTGGCTGGCTGTTGGCACCAATCCTCAGAACTATGCAACACCACCTTTGTCTACCGAATTCAATGCTCTCTCCGGCTGGATGTACAAAATTGACAGCAACGTCAACAAGGTCTGGAGCAGGGTCGACACTGCTTTCTGGAGCACGCAAACCGGCTCCGCCAACTACCTGTACGATGCCATAGAACTCCCCAGCGGCAGCATCATCGCCTGCGGGTACAACCGTACCTACGAGCCCGCGCCCAAAGACTGGGGCTGGCTCATCAAGGTAAGTGCCGATGGCTGTGTCGATACCCTGAGTTGTGCGGTGCTACCAACGCACTCGCCTTCGTTGTCGCCCTGGGAAAATTTGCGCCTGTACCCAAATCCTGCGGTATCGGAACTACAAATTACTGGCGCCCCAACTGGCCTTTGGGAGTGCATCGAGGTGCTCAACATGTCGGGGCAATCGCTCATACAACTGTATCATACCCGCGACGACAGGCTGGACCTCCGGGGGCTCGAAAACGGCGTATACATAGTACGGCTTACCCGAGCCGGGCAAACCACTGCGCGAAAGGTGGTCAAACAGTAAAAACAAGGCGCTAACACCCGGATAAGTAACATCACGCTACACATGAAATATATACTTTCTGTCTATTGCGTTTGGATAGCACTTAACATGTCTGCCCAATCTGGCTTCAACCGATCTTACGACCTCGGTGGACATGCTGCTGCATTTTGTAGTTTGGAATTGTCTGGTGACACAGTGATCGTATACGGCACCAACTACCAGAACGGTGCGTCTGCATTTGGGATGCTTTTTGCCCGCATTGATACGTTCGGGAATATGATAGACTACAGCGTGTACAATGACAGCCTGGGAGACGATTTTACTCAGGTATATCAGAATAGTTTCATCAAATTATCTAATGGAAGTGGGTATGCTGGAGTTGGCCAATTGTTTGGCCGTGATAATGGTTACCTAGCACTATTTGATAAGGCTGGGAATGTAACCAAATACATAGAATATCAAGACCCGGTCTCATTGACAGATTTTTTCAAACAAGTCATAGAACTAGAAGACGGCTTTTTAATAATGGGTGAAAAACAAAACTCTTTATCTTATAATACGGATGTCTTTGCACTAAAAACAGATTTTGAAGGAAATGTCATATGGGAAAAAAAATTCCTCACGCAGAATAGGTTGACACTTTTTGGAAGACTCCTTCTCATAAATTCCAATGAGTTGGTAATAAGCGGGGGAACAGTTAACAATAATGTGCCGACCAACTACATTACCTATACAAGCAAAATTTTCGCCATCGACAGCCTGGGTGATATCAAATGGCAATGGCAAAGCCAACCTTCTCTGGATGAAATGAGTGCTGGGATTATTGGTAGAGCATCAAATGGCAACTGGCTCTATAACAGCTTGTGTGGATGGTATGACGAGGCCTATAATTACATTTACTTTAGACCAACACGAGTCGTCCGGGATGCCGATTTCAACCTCATAAGTACAGATACATTTGGTGTGATCAACTCCAACGTTCAATTTTTTTTCAATACCATCGCACTGCAAGATCATGGTTGGATTTCAGTCGGCACAAGGCCGGTAGCACATAATCAAGAACAGCCCTACGATTTTGATGCGTTATGCGGTTGGATATATCGATTTGATTCTCTATCGCAACCGGTCTGGAGCAGGGTCGACACTGCTTTCTGGAGTACGCAAACCGGCTCCGAAAACTACCTGTACGATGCCATAGAACTCCCCAGCGGCAGCATCATCGCCTGCGGGAACAGCCGTACCTACGAGCCCGCGCCCAAAGACTGGGGCTGGCTCATCAAGGTAAGTGCCGATGGCTGTGTCGACACCCTGAGTTGTGCGGTGCTACCAACGCAGTCGCCTTCGTTGTCGCCCTGGGAAGGCTTGCGCCTGTACCCAAATCCTGCGGTATCGGAACTACAAATTACTGGCGTACCAATTGGCCTTTGGGAGCGCATCGAGGTGCTCAACATATCGGGGCAATCGCTCATACAACTGTACCATACCCACGACGACAGGCTGGACCTCCGAGGGCTCGAAAACGGCGTATACATAGTACGGCTTACCCGAGCAGGGCAAACCACTGCGCGAAAGGTGGTCAAACAGTAAAAACAAGGCGCTAACACCCGGATAAGTAACATCACGCTACACATGAAATATATACTTTCTGTCTATTGCGTTTGGATAGCGCTTAACATGTCTGCCCAATCTGGCTTCAACCGATCTTATGACCTCGGTGGACATGCTGCTGCATTTTGCAGCATGGAATTAGCCGAAGATACAGTGGTCATCTATGGCACCATTTACCAAACAGGCGCTTCTGCATTCGGGTTGTTGTTTGCACGAATGGATACTTTTGGAAATATCATTGATTATAAAATATACAATGACAGCCTGGAAGATGATTTTACGCTGGTTTCTCCTAACAGCTTTATCAGATTGTCTAACGCCTCTGGATATGCCGCAGTTGGGCAGTTTTTTGATCGAGATAAAGGGTATTTTGCTAAATTTGATAATGTTGGGAATTTAGAAATTATGCAGGAGTATGCGGATACGATTTATTCAAACAACATTTTCAACCAAATCATAGAATCCAATGGGAATTTTTACATCGGTGGCACTGATTATGATTGGGAAGTCAATTCAACCAATGTTGTTATACTGAAGATAAATAGTTCAGGCCAACTTATCTGGGAAAAAAAGGTACAAGACCCTTCTGTCGTAAATCTATTTGGTTCGATCATAATAAAAGATGAAAATGAATTTGTAATAAGTGGAGGCACTACCAATAAGCCCGGCGTCGTGCCACTCGAATACACTAAAAACACCAGCAAAATTTTCGCCATCGACAGCTTAGGCAACCTCAAATGGGAATGGCAAACCCAACCTTCACTCGATGAACTGGGGGCAGGCCCAATCTTCCATACCAACGACAACAAATGGGTGTACCACAGTGCCAGAGGTTGGTATAATGCCACTTACAACGAAATATCCATACAACCCAAAATGGTGGTGCGGGATGAGCAATTCAACCTGATCAAACAAGACACATTTGGCGTAGCAAACAGTCCTGTTACCGTTTTCCTTAACACAATTCCACTCCACAATGGAGGCTGGCTGGCTGTTGGCACCAATCCCCAGAACTATGCAACACCACCTTTGTCTACCGAATTCAATGCACTCTCCGGCTGGATGTACAAAATTGACAGCAACGTCAACAAGGTCTGGAGCAGGGTTGATACTGCTTTCTGGAGCACGCAAACCGGCTCCGCCAACTACCTGTACGATGCCATAGAACTCCCCAGCGGCAGTATCATTGCGTGTGGGAACAGCCGTACCTACGAGCCCGTGCCCAAAGACTGGGGCTGGCTCATCAAGGTAAGTGCCGATGGCTGTGTTGATACCCTGAGTTGTGCGGTGCTACCAACGCAGTCGCCTTCGTTGTCGCCCTGGGAAAATTTGCGCCTGTACCCAAATCCTGCGGTATCGGAACTACAAATTACTGGCGTCCCAACTGGCCTTTGGGAGCGCATCGAGGTGCTCAACATATCGGGGCAATCGCTCATACAACTGTACCATACCCACGACGACAGGCTGGACCTCCGAGGGCTCGAAAACGGCGTATACATTGTACGGCTTACCCGAGCAGGCAATACGGTGGCGCGAAAAGTGGTAAAAAAAGGCAGGTAGAAATGACCAATTGTGGATAGTAGTTATATTGGTGGCATGAAAAACCTTGCCGACGTCAAAGAACAACTCGCCCATTTCTGGGAAATTGAATCAGAAGCAGAAAGAGACGCCCTGCTACTACGCGTTCGCAATTATGCGTCCCAACAGGATGCCGACAACTTTGCCGGGGAAATCCGGCGAACTTTTGAACAGATCGATTTTTCCGGCATCAGCGTGGTATATGAAGCCTTGAGCAACAACCCGGAAAAATGGGGGCGCTTCTTCGTGGAAGAATACCAACGCGCATTCCAGGCTGCCGAAAAGTCTGTCACCCCCTCCAATATTCTGAAAAGTCTGGAAGAAATGTCTTTTGCATCCAATCATCAAGCAGGGTGTACCCGAGATGTCATCCGCATTTTATCAGGGTATTTTTCAAATCCTAAAGATGCCATTCGCTATTGGGCTTTCTGGCATTGCGGCAATTGGCTATCACCCGACAATGTGCGGCAATTCCCGGAAACAGTCGCCGCTTTTCAACACGCTTTGCAGGATTCCAACTGGAAAATAAGACATATCGTACGTTTAGCCCTGACGGATATGGGCCAGCAGCCACCCAAGCCATCTCTGCTGGATCGTTTCAGGGTCTGGGCTTTTAATCCATTTTCCATCCAATGATTTCCCTTCTTTCATGCCATTGTCATCTGCACAAATCCAGCATTTTATCCAAAAAGGCTACGTAAAAGTCGAGCATGCCTTTTCCCAAGAACTGGCCGATGTTTGTCGAGGCATTTTGTGGAAAGCCACGCAGGCCGACCCCGACGACCCAGACACCTGGACGCAGCCCGTCGTCAGAATCGGAGAAATCGGGCTTCCTCCTTTTCAAGCGGCTGCCAATACGCCTGTGCTGTTGGAGGCATTTCAGCAATTGGCCGGCGACAACTGGCTGCCCCGAGCCAGCCTCGGCTCTTTCCCTATTCGATTTCCCAGTAAGACACCGGCTGGCGATACTGGCTGGCATGTGGATGCCAGTTTTCCCGGCGACGAGCCTTCGGATTACATGCAATGGCGCATAAACGTCCAATCCAGAGGCCGGGCGCTGTTGATGCTTTTCCTTTTTTCCGATGTAGGTGAAAATGATGCGCCCACTTTGATCCAGGAAGGTTCTCATCTGGAAGTTGCCAAAATCCTGGCGCCACATGGGCCTTCAGGGCTTTCTTTTATGGAACTGGCCGGGCAACTGGACAGCATAAAAGGACTTCCTTTGACGCAGGCAATCGGCGAAGCAGGCACGGTGTATCTATGCCATCCATTTTTGGTGCATGCCGCTCAGGATCACAAGGGCAGCGTCCCGAAATTTATGGCTCAGCCGCCTTTGTTGTCAAAGCGGGATTTTGATATTTTCCGGAACGATACAGTGCTTTGTCCGATAGAAATAGCCATCAAAACAGCACTTGGCGCATGACGTATTTAGTACCAACCGCGCCTTGTCGAGCAGTTTTCAAAGCGAAACCCAGAACCGTATGATAATGAATGGATTGTTGTGGCTGGGGAAAAGACATTGATAATCCAACGCCACATTCGTCTTTTTCATCTCTACAAATGCCCTAATGGTCGTCGTGCCTCCCTGCCAGCGGCATGCTGTGTTTATATTTGCAGTAAGATCATTGCAACAGCATGAAAGTTCAGATTACCGACACACAAAAAAAAGTGCTGTTCCACCTCAGCCTGTGGAGCATCTGGATGTTTTTGTCTGTGTCGAATGCCCGGGATGAAGAATTATATATCAGAACGGTCATCGTCAGCACGGTCATTGTGACCACACATATTCCTCTGTTTCTATTGAATACGGAGTGGCTGATTCCGCATATTTTTCCCAGAAAAGGAGCGGTAGTTTACTTCTGGTCGCTGATGGGCATTCTGGCGGCTTTCAGTTTTCTGCATTACCACATTTTTAAATGGGTTGCCCAATACCACGGGATTATTCTCGACTGGGGCAGCGGAAAGGTCATCATGAAAGGCACCCTCGCCCTTGTCATGGTAGCCGCTATCAGTACCGGCTACGGGTTGTTGAACTACGTGGTACGGCAGGAGCGACAACAGCAGGAAAAAAAGCAGGAGCGCCTGCAATCGGAGTTGTCGTTTCTGCGATCCCAAATCAGTCCACACTTCATTTTTAACGTGCTGAATAGCCTGGTGTACCTCATCCGATCCAAATCGGAACTGGCAGAACCTGTTATTATCAAACTGTCTGAACTCATGCGATATATGCTGTATGAGTCGGAAAACACGCAAATACCGCTGGAAAAGGAACTTGCCTACCTCCAAAACTATATAGAACTGCAAAAAATCCGCTTTGAGGAAGACGTAGAAATCAGGTTCCACATCGATGGGAATGCAACCGACCAACTGATCGAACCCATGCTGTTGATTCCGTTTGTGGAAAATGCCTACAAACATGGCGTAAGCATGCTGGAAAACCCGGTTATCGAGATTGATATAAAGATCAGGGAACAGGACCTTGACCTTTTGGTAAAAAACAAGGTAGCGCCCGCAACAGCCGATCTCAAAGACGCTGGCACCGGAATAGGGTTAAAAAACGTCGGCAGGCGCCTGGAACTCCTGTATCCTGAAGCACATACCTTGAACATCAGCCATAAAAACGGCTGGTTTTCTGTCCACCTTCACATCGACACATGAAACTCACCTGCATCATCGTAGACGACGAAAGCCTGGCGCGCAAACTCCTCGAAGAGAGCGTGCAACAACTGCCGTTTCTGCAATTGGTCGGCACTTGCAAGAACCCATTTGAAGCCATGCAAATTTTGCAGGAGCAAACGGTCGATCTGATGTTTCTGGACATTCAGATGCCGGGCATGCTGGGCACCCAGTTTTTGCAAAGCCTGCGCGAAAGGCCTATGACAATTCTCGTAACGGCCTATTCTAATTTTGCCGTACAGGGTTACGACCTGGATGTGATCGATTACGTGATGAAACCGGTGAGTATGGAGCGGTTTTCCAAAGCGGCGCTGAAAGCGCTGGAGGAAAAGCAAAAAAGGGTGGCGCTGGAACAACAAACGGCTGCTGCGGTACAGCCAGAAGACGAATCATTTTTTGTGAATGTGGAATATGCACTCGTCAAAGTATCGGTGCCCGACATCACCCATGTGGAAAGCATGAAAGACTATGTGAAGATATTTCTTGCCGGAGCGCCCAAACCCGTCATCACCAAAAGTACCCTGAAAGCCATTGAGGAAAAATTGCCTGCCCGAAAATTCATGCGGGTGCATAAATCATTTCTGGTACACCTCGATAAAATTGAATCCATCCGCAGCCAGGCTATCCAGATCGGAGCATATCAAATTCCTGTAAGTGACGCATCGGTGGATACGCTAATGCAGGCTCTGGGGCAAAAGAAGCCCTGAAACATATTTTCCTGTAAAATATTTGTTTATATATTCTCTGGACGCTTACATTGGACGGCCGAATCACTCTTCCCTGCTCCGCACGTCGATCATCTAATCATTTATTCTTTACTGTCTGCACAACCTCAGACGTTCCTCCTGCTTGAAGGGCGGTAATCCTTTGTAGATTTTTACTCCTTATTCCTTATCATTTCTTTTATCTTTTGACTTAACGGCTTCCCGCCATTTTCTGTCGATATGAAATCTCCTTCGGTAACTTTTTCCGGGTGTGTGTTCTATCTATTTGCAAAAAGTATGTTGCTGTGTGGATGTGTAACAGCGCCTCCTAACCAGGTTTGTCCGCCGGAAGAAAATATCGACGCCACTTTACAGCCCCCTGTCATTGCAAAAATTATGGTGAACGGGCGAACACAGCCATCCGACACTATTGTAATGCAAGCCAGCGACGAGGAGTTTATGATAGAACTCCAGCCCGCACAAGCGGACTCCTACTTTTTCAAACTTGCGGTAGACGGCCTCAGCCCTTGCGGGCGCGCGAGCATTTACCCACAAATGGGCTACACATTTTTACCAGGTGGCAACTATCAACTGGAATATTGGTACGAGAAAAAAGGTGCCTGCTCGCTACATAAAACCCTGAACATACAGGTTGGCCAATCCATATCCGAACAGGCATGGTTCAGGCCTGCCCTTATCATGTATTTTATACTAATCATTGGGGCAGTAGCGCTGCTGTGGAAACTCGATAAAACCCGACAATCGCTGTCGCTTCAAAAAATACGCAACCGAATTGCAGCCGACCTGCACGATGAAGTCAGTTCCGACCTGAGCGGTATTGCCATTTCCATGACTACCCTCGAGCGCCGCAGAAATGTTTCGCCCAATGATTTTGCCAAATCCATACAGGAAATCAGGCAAACACTGAGCGATACGCAAAACAATCTTTCCGACACCGTGTGGGCCATAAAACCTGAAAAAGACAGCAGTGACGAACTGTTTCAGCGGATGAAAAAATTTGTGCAACAGATGCTGGAGCCCCAACAGATCAGGATTTCTTTTGACAATACGCTTCCGCATGATAAAACCCTGAAAATCACGATGGAACAACGACACAATGTGTTCAAAATTTTCAAAGAAGCGATCCACAATATCTACAAGCACGCCCGGGCCACAGAAGTAAAGGTGCTGATATGCCCCCACCCCGATGGTATTCTGCTGGAAATATGCGACAACGGCATCGGCTTCGATCTGGAGGCAGAACGCAATGGCAGCGGCGTCAACAATTATTTCTGGCGGGCGCAGGAGCAAATGATTGATTTAAAGGTGGTTACATCTCCTGGTAAGGGAGTACAATTGAAAATGGTAATTCCCCAAATGTAAGAACAATCCCCCCATTCCGGGGATTTGTAGTACTTTTTTCGCCCCCTACTTTTGTATCACAAAAAACACGTACGCCAAATGATCCGAATAATCCTTTTCGATGACAACAAAGGCTTTCGAAAGAGCCTCACCGATTTTTTTAATACTTCCGACGACATTTATGTAGCGGCCAGTTTTGACCATGCCAACAATGCAGCCAAACACGTGCTAGAATACAAACCGGACGTGGTGCTTATGGACATTCAAATGCCTGGAAAAAGTGGCCTTGAAGCGCTTCAGGAAATCAGTGCCGCATCGAAAGAGACGCGGGTGTTGATGCTCACGTCTTTCGACGACGACGACAAAATTTTTGCTGCGCTTTGTGCGAGCGCATACGGTTATGTGCTGAAAAGCAGCAGTGCCGACGACATACACCAGGCCATTCAGGAGGTACACAAGGGTGGCAGGTATCTGACGCCTTCGCTGGCCACGAAGGTGTATAAACTGATGCAAAGCCATATTGCGCAGGTACAACCCGGTTATGTTTCACTCACAGACCGTCAGAAGGACGTTTTGCGCGCAATGGTAGAAGGCCTGAGCAGAAAAATGATTGCAGATAAATTACTTATTCATATTGATACTGTCGGCGACCACATTAAAGAGATTTACAAAAAATTGCATGTCAACTCCGCCCCGGAAGCCGTGCGTGAAGCCATTCAAAAAAAAATTATTTGAAGCATCGTTCAAAACGTAAGCAACTGGAATTATGGCAAACAATCATATCATCACTTCGAACACCATTCAGGAGAACCCTCGGGTTGAGGAAAGCGGAAACCAAACGCTTAAAACTTTCTCCGTCGATGAAAGAACAAAGTTTTTTGATCAATACTGGTCAGATGAAGACCTGGGAGGAAGGCGCCGAAAGGTTTTCCCCATTGAGGTCTGGAAACTGGCAAGCCTGTTTAAAAAAACTGGAGAAGTTGGATTTTTGGTAAAAAATATCAATAATTCCAACAAAGTAACTGCAAGGTGGATGTCATTCGACAAAACCAAGCCGCCCGCAATGAAGGAAAACGACCGCTGTTTTGTGTTGTCCAAACTATTTTTTGATGGCGAAATCAAGCGTCTCCAACTACAAGCCAAAACGCACTCCATCAGAGGTCTTGCTGGGATAAATCTTATCAAAGGTATGCCCAATATTGTAGTAGCCTTGCTGGGGAAAGATGATGCCGGTCAATATTGCGTCTATGTGCAGAATGCAGTTCCCAGAATGTTCAGTGAAGACCCGGAAGGCGACTTTGATACCAACCCTGGCGGAGAAGGCACCAGTGGCGTAAAGGTTCCATAAATAAGAATTATGCTGTTACAGGTAATGTCCACCGACCCTGCTACCCTGAAAGAGTACTTTGGCCAACTCCTCCAGTTGTTTGTCAAAGGGGTAACCATTATTTCATTCCTGCCGCTGGTGGTAGGGATTATCAAACGCAGTTATTTCAACAAGGCTTTAAAAGTCTACTGGCTTTTTCTGCTGGTGAGTTTGTTGTTATACGCGCTGGAACCTGCATTCATCTGGATGGTAAAAAGAGACCTGGATTTTTGGATACCTGTATTGAAGGCTTGCAGTATTTCTGATACCAATTTCCTTCGTTACACCTTTCACATCAATAACTTCACCCTGCTGGGGTGGTTTTTATACCTCATATTAAAGCCGCGATCGGTAACCATGGCACTCACAACGCGGTGGTTATCGATCGCTCTGCTTATTGCTGTAACAATCAACTACTTTTTTATCCAGGGTTACAATGTGGCGGGCGGTTTTAATTCCACCGTTTCTGCGCTGTACTGCTTTACCCTTCCATTATTATCCATGTGGTTTATTTTCAACCACGAAAGCAGGGTTCCGTTGGGACATAATCCATATTTCTGGATCAACCTGGGGTTGATTATCCCCAATATCCTCGGGATATTCCTGTATTTTGCAGGAGACATCCTTTCCAGAGAGGACTACGTGTTGTATGCCAGGTTGAATATCGCCAAATACCTGATTGAAATGCTGGCTCAAATACTGACCGCCATAGGTTTTTATTATGCCAAAAATGTAAAGTATCTTCAACAATAAAGGCTGAACACATGACACCCATTTATAACAGACTGATCGTCCAGTACAAGGATGAAGTGGCTTTCCAACGTTTGAAAGAACGATCCAATATGGAGGTTAACAAACTGTACCATATGGAATACGAAGAAGGATTTCCGCCCAAAAGCCTTTCGCCGATTGAAAGGCGTATGTTCAATACGGTACTGATCACTTCTTCCTTACCAACTGAATCTAACCAGGCTTTGTACGAATCCTTGAGCGAAGATCCGGATATCGAATTTGTACAATATGACCAGAAGTACGAGTTATTTGCCAAAATGCCATCACAAAGCACTACCAAGTGGTGGTTCTCGGCCATCCGCTATAAAAGAAGCCTGATGTCGTACGAATCGTTGCATCCGGTTAAAGTAGCCGTTATCGACAGTGGTATCGACCATGGTCACCCTGATCTCAATCAGCGCTCATTTTCAACAGCGGTTAACAGAAGGGACTTTACCAATCTTATCTGGAGTAATGGCACCCTGACCAACCCGGATGGGGAACCTATACCTCCCAGTCAGCCCGGCTATAATGATTTGCATGGTACCCACGTAGCCGGTATCATTGCGGCTTTGTACAACAATACCCACACCGTCGGGGTAGCCAATAACGCCCCGCTCATGAATTTGCGTGCCTATCCGGACCCCACTGAGGCGACGCTGTGTGCGGCTATTCGATATGCTGCCGATAATAAAGCCAGGGTGATCAATGCCAGTTGGGGCACCCGAATAGATGCTTCCAACCTCAACGTTGGGTCTGCGCTCAGAACCGCTATCGACTATGCCTGCTCAAAAGGGACTGTGGTGGTATGTGCTGCCGGCGACGATGGTGTAGATGTCTCTCAATACGTACCAGCCGGTTTTGACAATGTAATTACGGTTGGGTCGGTAAAAAAAGGTGCGACGGCTGGAAATTACATCAAATCAGAATCCTCCAACGATGGCGCCAGGGTAATCAGCGCTCCGGGTGTGCGCATTTCCTCCCTGCACGCCGGCAACAACAATGTTATGCTCATAGATAGCGGCACTTCCATGTCGGCCGCGTATGTAAGCGGCCTCGTGGCGCGTATGCTCGACCGGGAGCCGAACCTCATTGAACCTGTTGCTGCCGGCGCCGGCCCTTGTAATGCTGCTGACATCATCCTCAACCATATCCATACCAATCCTTTGCCCGGTTCTATAGGCCATGGCATCATCGATGTGGAAGCAACCCTGAGTAACTTGCCCGACTTGCCCTAAAGACCTCCCCCCTGATCCGGGGATTTTGTACCCTGACAACACCATCTACCTTTATTACACACAAACAATGATGGCTGATGACCCCCAAACAAATCCCAAAAGACTTTTGGTTGTATGAAAGCAACAACATGACCGTCGGGCCTCCCGGCGGTTTTTTTTGCATTATGCTCAAGCATACTTCCGGGAATAATGACTATTTGTTTTCAATCATTTTCAACACCGCATCGCGTATCAGTGCCTCTCTGCTCCAGAGAATAAAGTGATCGCCTTTTTCGAGCATTGTCACTTCAAATGGTGCGTTTACCAGCATTTTTTTGCAAAATTCCACATTGCCCACATCTACCAGCCGATCGTTTTGTGCATGTATGATATGCATCGGGCATCGGATGTTGTACCACAGCGGCTTCATGTTTTCCAGTTCGCTTTCCAGGTATCTGATTTCGTGGTTACTCGCCCAGAATGACTTGGGGATCAGCCATTTGCCCGGAGGCACATCCAGAAATTTTTGCCACCACGGATGTGGCTCGAGGGAAGGATCAACGGAACCGGCCACATTGATCAGACCTGCCGTCAGGTCGGGGTAATCCATTGCGAAGCGAACAATAACCGGGCTGCCGAGTGAATGCCCGGCCAAAAACAGTCGGCGGCCGGGTGCTAGAAAATCGGCAACGGCTTTCACGTCCTGCGCCTGCCGTTGCAAGGAGGTTTCCGGGTTTCCAAAATCGGAATACCCAAACCCGGCCCTGTCTATTGCTACCAAGTTGGCATGTTTACTCAACGTTGTATCTGCCAGGTAATCCAGAAAAGCGTCAGAAGAGCCTGGCGAACCATGTAAAAACAGCACCCAGGGCATCGAATCGGCTGCCATTACACAAACAGCATGGATACTTCGACCTGTGGGAGCGGGCACATCTATGAAACGAGGCGCAACAGGTTGCCCTTTTTCATTTAATTTCTTTGTCCAAGTGCGATCAGATGTGCGCATCGCCATGCAACCGGCCTGCACCGCGATGATCCAGATGAGCAATAAAGTGAGCAATGTGTACATGCAAAATTTGAGGATTCGGCGAATTTTCATCCAAGAGAAATTATCGGCAACAATACGAATGCCGAAAGGTAAAATTGTTTTATTTTCGTTGTCGCTACCCCGGGACCCGAAATCGCCTGGAGCATTTCGACACGCATTATTAATCAAATCTCCTTTACCATGAAAACGACCATGATTGTCGCAGCCATCCTGGCTGCTGCTGTGTACGCCTGTACTCGCCTCGCAGAAACGCCTGCGCCACCTGTTCCTCCTATCAACAATTGCTTTTGCGCCGACACTTCCAAGTGCAATACGTTTTGTTCCCAATTGCCGATCGATGTGGTGGAAAATTTTGGATTCGGCTATTCGGGCAGCCTCACCCCTGCTTTCCAGCCGCCTTTCGATATTTTTTCCTGGCAAACTTTTATTGCCCTGAACTGGCCGGCTGATTCGTTGGGCAACCCGCAAACCTGCAACCTCGGCGATCATCCCGGCGCGCCCAGGGTGTGGGAATCCTACACCGACCCGGCCCAACTGTTCGATTCAGGCAACGCGCCTCTCATGCTGGCGATCAACCAGGCCTCCGCAAAAGGCAAAAAGTTTTTTTACCGTTTTTCCAAAAGCGCACACAGGTTGCACAATGGTATTGCGCCTTCTTCCAGTTTTGACGACGAAGATGAAGAAGCCGATGGGCATGCCCTTATCGATCGCAACCTCAATTTTGTCCTGTTTGAAATTCGGGTAAATCCCATTGAGGCTGAATTCATTCAAAAAAACGGCCTGACTACACTGCCCGGCATCCAGGCGTATTATCAAAACAACAAAAACAGTTTTCAGTTGCCCTCCAGCCAATCTCCCAAAGATGTAGGCTCTATGGAAATAAAAGCATCCTGGCGCATTCTGAACCCGGGTCTGGGCGACGACACCACGCGCTATTACACCCGCAATGCCCTCATTTCTGTGCCTGCGCAAAACAGCGTTAGTGGGAAAGCCTTTACCGTGGAAGCAAAAGTTGGGCTGGTCGGTATGCATATTATCCGCAAAACCGCCAACTTTTCATTTATGATCTGGAGCACCTTCGAGCACGAAGACAACACACCGGATGATGTACAGGCGGCCCAAACTGCCCAGGATACTAGCAAGCACTGGTCGTTTTACAATGTGGAATGCCTGACCTGCCCGGTCAATAACCCACCGGCCTTACTGCCTTCCGACAGCAATCATTACAAATGGAACCCAGTGCAACCGTATGCTGCCCGATATGCTGTAGCAGTGCCGGGAGAGCAAGGCGGCCAAAAATTTGGCAGCCAAATCACCCGTACCTATCCGATTTACTATCGAACCCAACAGGTGAATCAGTTGTGGCGCTCGAAATTAAAAGGAACAGTCTGGGAGCATTACCGCCTGATCGGTTCGCAATGGACGGTTGCGAATGATGGCAGCGGCAACAAACAGACCATTAATGTGCCATCCCGACTGGGCAATACCACCCTGGAATCCTTTATTCAGGTGGATGCATCCTGTATTTCCTGTCATGGTTTCGCCAATGTGATTTACAACAAAGACACGATTCCGACTGATTTCAGTTTCATTTTCGGAGAAGCACATTAAGAGGCGTTTGATGCGGCGTTTGCTCATAATCTGGCGGGGCTTCGTCTAAATTTTCAAGGACGAGGCTCCGCACTGTTCACTTTTATGCATGTATGTGCGGAAGCACATGCCCATTCATGCATTTTTAGGTTCACTATTGCTATCGAAAACATGAACAACCAAACTCCCTCTGCCTTGCGCAGGGTGGCGGTGATCGGGAGTGGCATCTCCGGAATCGCCGCAGCGGTAATGCTTCAAAAAACCGGTTTCCAGGTCGACATTTTTGAAAAATCAGATTCTATTGGCGGCGTATGGGCGCTGGCATATCCGAATGTACGACTTCAAAACATAGCGCCTCATTATCACATTTCCGATTTTCCCTGGCCTTTTCAACCCGATCCGCATCCTACCGGCGCACAAATTATGCGTTATCTGGAAACCGCCACGGTGCATTTCCGACTGAAAGTACACTTACAACACCGCGTAGAAGATATGCAACAAACCTCGGGCGGCTGGATGCTGGGCATAGAAAGCCCGGAAGGTTATGAGCAGTGGCATTTTGATTATGTCATGGTCTCCAACGGCCACTACTCCGACGGAAAAAACAGGCCTGTATTTCCTGGCGAAGACACTTTCAGGGGCCAGGTGCTGACCGAACGGGAAGTGCGTTCGATGGATGTCTTCCAAAACAGACGCGTGGCTGTAGTTGGTTTCGGGAAAAGTGCGGTCGACATGGCCGATTTTGCAGCCATGCACGGCGCCACCCAGGTTTTTCATGTTTTTAGAACGCCACGATGGATGATTCCGCGTAATATTTTGGGGCTACACTTTACCAAATTGCTTTTTAACCGCTTCGGTTCGGTTATGATGACCGGCTGGTCGCATCCCTCGGCCTTCGAACGCTGGATGCATGGGAAGTCTACAAGCGTCATCCGTGCATTCTGGAAAAATATACAAGGCGTTTTCAAATCGCATATCCTGCGTGCCGGAAAGAGTCTGGAAGCCCGGCAACGCCTGCAAATGGTAGTGCCTGTACATGATTTGACAGGCGACCTGCGCTCGGCCGCCTGCCTCGAACCGGAAAACTACTACCGGCTGGTAGCCGAAGGGCGTATTCAGCCATATCATGCCGAACTGGAATCGTTCATTCCCAACGGATTACATCTCAAAAACGGGCAGATAATAGATTGCGACCTGGTAGTACTGTCGCTGGGTTCACAAACCCCCACCTTCCCGTTTATGCCGGCTGAACTTCGCAAACTGCTTGAATCCGAACCGGACGGCGTACAACTTTACCGGCATTTGATCCATCCGGATATACCGAATGTCGGTTTTGCGGGATTCAACCACTGCTACATGCACGTTCCTGCCGTAGAAGTGGGCACTTTGTGGCTGGCAGCGTTGTGGCGGGGCGAACTGGCACTTCCATCCAAAGCGCTGATGCAGCAAAGTATGGTTCACATGCGCGACTGGAAACGGGCGCATATCCATTTCGAACCTTCGCGCTCCTGTGGTGTCAGTACGAGGTTTCAGCAGTATCTGGATATTTTGTTGAAAGACCTGCATGTGTCGCCTTACCGGAAAATGCCGAATATTGTGGCGGAGGTATTTGCAAGATACAAAGCCGCAGACTACGCCGGTGTGTGGCAGGATTATCAGCGCCGGCGGCGAAACGGAACTGTGTTGCGGCCTTCAGATGTAACGCACTGAGTGCCTGTTTTGTTATCAGTTATCGGTTGTCAGTTATCAGGGTTGATAATCAGGCATTTGTGAAAATTTCACCTCATAATTTTTTGATATGACTTATCATTTTCCCCGGCAATGCCTGCTGATTATGGTTTTGGGCAGCCTGTTATTTTCATGTAAAAGCAAACCCGACCTGGACAAGGCGAGGCAGGAACTTTTGTCGCTTCACCAGGAGCAACAGACGGCTCATCTGAGCGAAAATGCGCGATTGCTTTTTCAGCAAAGTGCAGATACCTCCATTTCCATCAATCGGGGCAAAATCAGTCGGGCGCGGAGGGATTCTTCTATTCGTCGTTTTGAACGATATTTTGCAGGAATAGAGCACAAAAAGTGGGAAGATGTGCATCCGCCCGAGATATACTTCTCCGACGATGGCAGCATGGCGTATGTTGTGGTAGACAAAATGGTGGTAGTAAACTATCCCGACGAAAGTGGTAAAATGCAGGAAGAGTCCACCCATTTTGCCTGGGTAAACATTTATAAAAAGCAATCAGATGGACAATGGAAAAGCGTTTGTATAGCTTCCACTAATGAGCCTTCGCAGGTGATTAGTCTCTCAGAAACTCCAGTTCCTGGTGGCGATCCAGCCGCGCGATAGAAGAGGGCTCGTGCGGCTCTTTGTCGTCCTGCCGGTATTTTACCACGTAGTCTACCGACCCTAAAATTTCGCTGCTGATGCCGCCGAATGTGGCCGGAAAAGGCTCTCCGCTTTTATTGGCCGAGGTGCTGACAATGGGGCGACCAAGCGCCTGAATCAGTTCACGGCAGAATTCATCCTGGGGCAGCCGGATGGCCACTGAGCCGTCCGGCGCTTTTACATACGCCGGCAACCCAACGTTTCGCTCGTAAATGATCGTCAATGGACGTGTATGGTAGGCGAGCAAAGTTTCCAGCCGGGGGTTGAGTTTTGGAACGTACTGTTTCAGCATGTCGACACTCGACACCAGCAGTACATACCCTTTATCGGGCGTTCGGCCTTTAATAGCCGAAATACGGGCAACCGCTGATTCGTTCAAGGCATCACATCCCACACCCCAGATCGTATCGGTAGGGTAACAGATGGTTCCGCCTTTGGAAAGTATGGTAGCAATCTCTGAAATGTCGTCGCGTAGCAGGAACATAACCAACAATTGGAGTTCGTTTTCGTTAGTAGCCTTAATTTGGCCGGGCAAAAGTCAGACTTTTACGGCAAAACCGCAAAGATGAAATGCTGTTTCGTTGTCTATGCTTCATTTCATGCGGTATTGCATTCAAATCATTGAGAAAACAAGATATGAAACAAATCATCGGAAAGGGGATATTGCCGTTTTTGGTTGCCTCCCTCGCTGCCATATTAACGCCTCTGGCTGTTCAGGCTCGCCATATCATCGGCGGTGAAATTACATACCAGTGCCTGGGGCCAGCCACCGGGAATAACCGGCAATATCGTTTCACGATGAAAGTGTACCGCGACTGCGCAGGGCAAGGCGCTGATTTTGATGATCCGGCCCAGATTGCCATTTACAGGGGTACTTACACCAACAACACATTATTCAGCGATTTTGCCACCGGCAGCCCGGTCTCTATACGCCTGATACCCGATACGCCCAACTGTGTGCAGGCTGTCCCTTTCGTTTGTGTCGAACAGGCAACATATGTATTCAATGCGACATTGCCGGTCAGCAATCTGAGTTATTACGTGGTGTATCAGCGTTGTTGCCGGAATGAAACCATCAGCAATATTGTAAATCCCGGTGATGTAGGCGCCACATACATGGTTGAAATCACGCCAGATGCACAACAACTGTGCAACAACAGTCCTGTTTTTAATAATTTCCCCCCTATCATTATTTGTAAAAATTTCCCCCTGGAATTCGACCACAGCGCAACGGATGCCGATGGCGACCAATTGGTGTACAGTTTTTGTAGTCCATTTACGGGAGGGGGCAATATAACCGTCGGCCAGGCCCTGTATTCCTGCGATGGGGCTGTGCCTACCCCACCCTGTGCGCCTCCTTTCGACAATGTTCCGTTTGCGGTGCCCAATTATACACCCGGCAATCCGATGGGCGGAAATCCGATGGTGAGTATCAATTCATTGACCGGCATGATAAGCGGAACGCCCATATTGTTGGGGCAGTTTGTCGTCGGCATTTGTGTGCAGGAATTTCGCAATGGTGTGTTGCTTTCAACGGTCAAACGCGAGTTCCAGTTTAATGTGACTGATTGTAGCCCGACCGTTATTGCCGACATCATGCGAGATTCAACGGCCGGGCCCAGTTCGTACGTGGTAATTTCTTGCGGCAGAAATGAAGTAACCTTTGTTAATGAAAGCCGCGAGGAGCAGTACATCGACAATTTTGTCTGGAATTTCAATATTCCTGGAGCGCCGTATACGAATACAACCGACTGGAATCCGACGGTGGTATTTCCGGATACGGGCACGTATTTGGGCACCTTGTACCTCAATCCCGGCGATATTTGTGGGGATACGGCGTTTATCAAAGTCAATATTTTCCCAAAAATTGAGGCAAATTTCAGTTTTGCCTACGATACCTGCGTAGCCGGGCCGGTTGAATTTACCGATCTTTCTACCGGTGAGGGTGTTATCAATCGATGGAGTTGGAACTTTGGCGTGCCGACGGGCACTTCGGCCTTGCAAAATCCGGACTTCCTTTATCCTATTCCCGGCGACCATGCCGTGCGATTACGAGTCACGGATGAAAACAATTGTTCGGATGATACCACACAGGTCGTCAACTGGTTTCCGGCGCCACCACTCATCATTATCCAGCCCAGCAGTTTTCTGGGCTGTGTGCCGGGCACCATTACTTTTACCAACCTGTCGACGCCGATCGACAGCACCTATCATATCAAATGGGATTTTGGCGACGGCACCCAGGTCGAAGATGTCATTAGCCCGATGCACACTTACACCGAAGAAGGCGTGTACGATGTAAGTGTGGAAATCACTTCACCCATCGGGTGCTTCATCTCCGATTTTTACCCCAGTCTGATACGGGTGGAACCCTCTCCCACCGCCAATTTTACGTTTGATCCCGATTCCTTGCTCAGCAACCTGAACAACATAGTCAAGTTTACTGACCTGTCGATCGGCGCCAACCGATGGAACTGGCAGTTCGATCGGTTTGGAACTTCTACGCAGCAAAACCCGACTTTTACTTTTCCAGATACCGGATTAATGGCCATTCGCCTGATCGTAACACACCCCAAGGGTTGCAAGGATTCGCTGACGCAATACCTAGACATTGTTCCGGAAATTCGCTGGTACATGCCCAATGCCTTTACACCCAATGCGGATGGTACCAACGACGGCTTTCTTGGAAAAGGTTTCTTGTTCGGCTCCACTGATTTTCAAATGACCATCTGGAACCGATGGGGTGAAATGGTATTCGAAACCACCGACCCCAATGAAGAATGGAACGGCCGACAAATGAACACTGGCGGCGCTTCTCCTTCCGGCGTGTATGTGTATGTGGTAAGGTTTACCGGGCCCAGAAATGAAAAACTGGAGTACAAGGGGTTTGCGACGCTGCTACGATGAGTTATGAGTTATGAGTTATGAGTTATGAGTTATGAGTGTTGGTGCTATACGCCTGGCTTGTTCAAAAGAGAAGCCATGTATACAGCACCAACACTCATAACTCATAACTCATCCCTCATAACTCATAACTCAATTTTGTCGTTTCGTTCCCCCAAAAAGGCAATTCAGTAACTTGTAATTGGACTTGGATGGCGCCTGCCATCACATTTGTGTCAGGAATTATCCTGCAATACCAAATTAACAGTCAACAAGTTATGAAAAACAAAAGCCTTTCCATTGCCCTTTTTCTGTTTGTAAGTAGCCATATCGCATTTGCCCAAAAAAACCTGCCACCCAGCGTACAAGCACACCTAAGCGATGCGCCAGTCGGCCTCGTCAGCATACTGCATCGCGCCGGTTTTGAATGGGGTTCAGATCGGGTCGGACAAGCTGCCGGCAATACGCATCAGCGCGACATGCTGCGCCTCGACTCCACCAAAACCTTTTACGCCTACAACCCGGCTACCGGCGACAGCACGCCGCTTTCCCGAACCCACTACCTGTACCCTTCCAGCAACTCAAAAACGGAAATCAACTTCCAGTTCGACAACGGACAGTGGATGCCACTCAACCGTGCCACCTATATGGCTGATGAGCAGCAACGCCTGACGGAAGTGCTCGCAGAAGTGTTTGACACCACCCAACAGGTGTACTACCTGGAATCCCGACTGACAATTTTCCCACATGGCGACTCACCCGATCTCATTGACTCCATTTTTACCTATGCTTACGACACCACAGCACAAACCTGGTACCTTTTACTGGCCAATCGCAATGTGTTTGACACCCAGGATCGCCTGCAGGAAAGTTATACCATGGTCGATTACTTTGGCAGCCCGGTGGTGTTCAAAGACCTTTATTTTTATGATGAAAACGGCGACAATGTTCTAATAGAGGAAAGTGGATTATTTGACGGAGAAGAGACGCCCACTGGAAAAACGGAAATGAACTACGTCGATCACCAGTTGATAGAAAGCACCCATTACGTGACAGATGGCGTGAATTTCTATCCCGAAAAACGAAACAATTACGCCTACACCCTCTTCGGAGCGATGCGCAAGGAAATGAATTTTGTGTACGATGTAGCCATTGAAAATTTCCGGCTGCGTCATACGACCGATTTCTTCTACGACGCACAGCAGCGCCTGGCTGGTAAAGAGAACACTGAAATTCAGCCCAATGCCTGGGACGTGAAAGAACGCATTTCCTACGCGTACAAACAGGACGAAGACCTCTACATGGAATTCGTGCATTTCTGGGACGACGACCAGTTCGACTGGATTCTGGACAGCAAAAAGTACTATTACTATCAAGGATCGACCAATGTGGATCCGACGCCCGGCATAATAGACACGCTGGCTATCTCCCCCAATCCCGGCACGGGTGTTTTTCGCCTCAACCTGGGCAGTGAGGCCATCGTAAAAGTATTTGATACGACAGGTAAGATGCTGCAATCCAGCGTTTTGCAGTCTGGCCAGCAACTCGACATCACCGCCTTGCCCCCCGGTGTGTATGCTCTTGTCGCACAAGAAGAGCAACGCATCTACAATGGGAAAATAGTCAAGCAGTAATTTTCATAACCGTTGCCTTGCAGGGTGGCGTACGTGCTGCCCTGCTTTTTTATTCCTTTTTTAAACAAAAAAACGATGAAACAAACCATTTTCAAGCAGGCTTTGATGCTGGTACTGGCACTTTCGGCACTGGCTTCCTGCAAAAAGGAACCGTTAGAAGAACCCATCCCTGTGTACCCGCCACAACAGGAGTTTCCCAATCCCTTGCCCGCATTTGCACGTGTGAGTATGTTGCAATGGGACGTCAACGATTTTGAGATATTCAGTTACAACAACCAGGGACAGGTAGCCAATATTCATTTTCAATGGCAATACGTGATAGGCGATCCTTCACAGATACAAGCCCTGGATTACAGTATTGAATACGATGTTGAAGACAAACCTGTCCGAATGGAAGAATACCATGGATACTTCTCCAAGCACTTCTACAATGGAAAAAACATTGAGAAAGTACAAGAATTCAATGAAGGAACACTTCACACGGAAACGACGTACACCTTTGCCAACGGACGCCTGGCATATGAAATCAAACAGGTAAAAAACCAGAACGGAGCCCCCGACGATGTATACAAATACAATCTTTCCTATGATGGCAAAGGTAATTTGAACAAAGTGGAGACATTACAACGCGATAGTTCGGGCCAGTACATTTGGATAGAAACTGTGGAATACAGCAATTTCGATGGCAAAATCAATCCGATTAGTTGGAAACTTCGATTCCCATACCTGACACAAATGCGTTATCAGTACAGCAACCCAAGAAAAGTAGTACGAAAAAGGCCCAATACAGCGGACGAAATAGTTACATATGACTATTCGTACGATGCGGCCGAACGGCCTGTTTTAAGGCGTTCCCATTTCCCCAATGGAAACGTACTGGAGATGGAGTATAAATATTAGAAATTATCTAACTTGAGCCATCTGTTGTATGCCTGACTGGATGCAGCAGATGGCAAAGAGTAATGATCCAAGGTCGTCATTATGAAGAACTTTTACCTGGCTTTTTTCTGGCTGTTCACATCAGCGCAGGCATATTCACAAGTCAATTCCGATAGTTTGTGGAACGTGTGGAATAATGCTGCACAACCCGACACCGCCCGCATGAAGGCGATGCAGGATTTGGCCTGGAGCCTGCTCTACAGCAATCCGGATTCGGCTCGCCAACTGGCGTATCAGGAGTTGCGCTTTGCCGAACAGGTGCGCAACAAACGCTGGCAAGGAAGAGCGTGGAATGTGGTTGGCTCTACCCATAATTTGCAGGGAGATTATCCGGCAGCATTAAAAAGTTATCAAAAAGGACTGGTAGCCATGGAAGAGGCTTCCGACCGGAAAGGTATTGCAGCACTCAACAACAACCTGGGCCTTGTGTACCGCAACCTGGGCAAGCATACCAAATCCATGGAACACTACCAGAAAGACCTTTCTATTCAGCAACAACTCCGGAATGCAGCAGGAATAGCCAACGCTAACAACAACATCGGACTGATTTACAACGACATGGGCAACCTGCCAAAGGCGCTGGAGTATTACGAAAAAAGCATGCACCAGATGGAAGAATTGGGCGATGAATACGGTATGGCCTTGCTGTACGACAACATTGGTTCGGTGTACAACAGCACCAAGGATTTCCCCAAAGCCCTTTACTATTACAATAAAAGCCTGCCACTACGCCAAAAAATGGACGATCAGCAGGGTATTGCAAGCATCTACAACCACATCGGGCTGGTTTACAAGGAGGAAAAACAGTTTGACCTGGCGCTGGATTTTTTTCAGAAAAGCAGGATGATTCAGGAAAAACTCAATGAAAAGCCGGGGCTGGTCAACACCTACTACAACATGGGGCTTTTGTATTTAAAGCAAAAAAAATACCCTGTTTCCATACAATGGTGCTCCAAATCGCTGGCGCTCAGCAAGGAAGTACAACGACTAAGTGCTCAGCAAGACGCCTGTTACTGTCTTTATGACAACTACAAACTGATGGGGAATACCGCCCAAGCCCTGCTGTATCACGAAGAATACCTCGACATCAGCGACTCCCTCAACAAGGAAGAAACCAACAAACGACTGGAACAAATGGAATTGGTCAGAAAAGTGATGGCCGACAGCCTGGGACAAGCCGAAGAAAAACTGAAAATGCAGGTAGCCCACGACAGTGAAGTGCGCCGCAAAAACCAGGTTCAGAATGTGCTGATGATGGCAGCGCTGGTAATTCTGGTGTTTGCGCTCGGTTTTTTGAGCCGGATGCTGTATTTCCGACGCAACTCCCAGAAGTTTCAAAACAAGGCGGAATACCTGGAAAAACAGCAGTTGTTGAATGAAATTGCCCTGCTAAAAACCCAGGTAAATCCGCATTTTCTGTTCAACAGCCTGAGCATTCTGTCGTCGCTGGTGCGCATCAGCCCCGATTTGTCGGAACAGTTTATTGATCAGTTGTCGCGTTCGTACCGCTATATCCTGGAGCAAAAAGAACAATCACTGGTCACGTTGCGCACCGAACTCGAATTTATTAAATCGTACTCGTTTCTGCTGAAAATCAGGTTTGAAAACAAATTTGATTTACGGATCAACTTGTCGGAATCAGATATGGATCAATATAAAATTGCACCGCTGACCCTGCAATTGCTCATTGAAAACGCTGTAAAACACAACCGAATGTCGGCCAAAGAACCACTGTTGATCGACATATATATCGACGATAAATACCTTATTGTTCAAAACCCCTTGCAACTGCGACCTCAACGGGAAGCATCTACTGGCACGGGGCTGAACAACATTATCAATCGGTATGCCTTACTGACGGAGTGTTCGGTTCGTGCCGGAGAGTCTGATCAGCATTTTGTAGTAAAAATCCCCTTGTTGTAATATGAAGACCATCATCATCGAAGATGAAAACCTCAGCGCACAACGCCTGGAGGGTATGCTCAAAACCTATGACCCCGGAATACAGGTTTTGGCGCAATTGCCATCCGTGGCAGAATCGGTGCAGTGGCTGCGACAAAACGAGGCGCCCGACCTGGTGTTTATGGATATTCACCTGGAAGACGACCTGTGTTTTAAAATATTCGATCTGGCCCCGTTAACTGCGCCGGTTATTTTCACCACTGCCTACGATGAGTACATGATCAAGGCGTTCAAAGTCAATAGCATCGACTACCTGCTCAAACCTGTCAACCTGATGGAACTCATCGGCGCTATCGACAAGTACAAGTCTTTGAAAGAACAGTTTTCAAAACCTGATTTTAATACCCTTTTACAGTACATCGGCCAACGTGAGCCGGAGTTCAAAACGCGGTTTATGGTGACCATCGGTAACAAAATCCGCAGCATCGAAACCAGCGAAATTGCCTATTTCTATTCCGATGAAAAAATCACCTTCATGGCCACCAAGGAAGGCCAGCACTTGCCCGTAGATTTCAGCCTGGATAAATTGTCCGGCCTGCTTGATCCTCGGCAGTTTTTTCGGATAAGTCGGCAGTACCTGGTTGGGTTTTCGGCCATTCAAAGTGTGCTGACACATTTTAAAGGAAAACTAAAACTGGAACTGAGTCCCAAAGCCCGACACGATGTGTTTGTAAATGGCGATCGTATGACAGACTTCAAGGAATGGCTGGGGAAATGATTATTCGTAAATAACCAGCCAGTTGCCTTCGATCTGGAAGGAGCCCTGCTTTGTTTGATCTTTTACCACCTGTTTTCCGATAAAATTCAAGACTTCCTCGCGGTACGCCGGCGAAAGTCCGGTTTCGTTTTCCCAGTGTCGTGCATCCGGAATGCTGATGCTCGCCACCACATTTCCGCCACCAAATTCGTAGTACATGGTAAAGGAAGCACCCCGGCCTTCGTACAGCACTTGCCCGCTGCGGCCATTGCTGAGGTATTTGACCCGCTGGCCGGAGGGGTCTTCTGGGTTCCTAAAACCAGAAAATATACTCCTGATAAAACCCAGGATAGAAAGAGAAGAGACAAAGTAGTGGTTCGACATTTGGAACGGGGACTTTTATCAATTTTGGATAGCCACTTCGGCTCCGCCTCACGCATACGTGGACAGATCAAATGGCAATACCACTTCAGCCAAGCGGGAAAGTGGCGGTACCACACGCTTTAGCGGGTCGGGACAGCGCCTTTTAAGGCGCGTAATTTGTTAATGTTGTTTCAGCGCCATGAATGGCGCTGTCCCGACCCGCTAAAGCGTGTGGTACCGCCGCCTTCCCGCTTGGCAATGCTCGCAACCTAGGCCGCTGAGACATGCACGGAAACAATATGAACTAAAAATCCATTTTATCCGCTTTATCCGCCCAATCCAGGTCCAATTTTGCGTGCGGCGAAGCCAAACGGTCTCTCGCTTCTCACTTCTCACCTCTCACCTCTCACTTCTCACCTCTAAACAGCCGCGTACTCCTCGACCGGCGGGCACGTACACACCAAATTCCGGTCGCCATAAGCCTGATCGATTCTACTCACAGCAGGCCAGAATTTGAAGCCCTGGCGCAGATATGGCAGCGGGAAAGCGGCTTTTTCACGGCTGTACTTGTGCGGCCATTCATCGGCAGATACATCCTGCACCGTGTGCGGCGCATTGTGCAACACATTGTCTTCGGCATCAGCATGGCCCATCGCAATTTCATCAATTTCCTTGCGGATGGCAAGCAGTGCATCGCAGAAACGATCGAGTTCTGCTTTGCTTTCGCTTTCCGTCGGCTCTATCATGATAGTGCCGGCTACCGGAAATGATAAAGTAGGCGCGTGAAAACCGTAGTCGACCAGTCGTTTGGCCAAGTCTTCAGCGCTTACAATTGATTTGAACGGACGCAGGTCGACGATCATTTCGTGTGCACAGCGGCCATTTTCGCCGACATACAGAATATCGTAAGCCGTTTCGAGGCGCGCTTTGATGTAGTTGGCGTTCAGGATAGCGTATTTGGTGGCGTTCGTTACGCCTTCTGCACCCAGCATTTTGATATAGGCATAGGAAATCAGCAAAATGCTGGCGCTGCCCCAGGGCGCAGCACTGATAGCCGTGGCGCCTGCCGAGCCGCCCGTTTCAGCAAATACGTGGCCGGGCAGGTAAGGCGCCAGGCTGGCATTGCAGCAGATAGGGCCCATGCCCGGGCCGCCACCGCCGTGCGGAATAGCAAAAGTTTTGTGCAGGTTGAGGTGGCATACGTCGGCGCCGATGGTAGCCGGACTCGTCAGACCTACCTGAGCATTCATATTGGCGCCATCCATGTACACCTTACCGCCGTGGCGATGAATGATGTCGCACACTTCAATGATAGATGTTTCAAACACACCGTGTGTAGACGGATAGGTTACCATCAGGCAGGAAAGATTGTCGGCATGCTGTTCAGCCTTTGCCCGAAGGTCGGCCACGTCGATATTGCCGCGTTCGTCGCAGGCCACTACCACCACTTGCATGGCCGCCATAACGGCGCTGGCAGGGTTGGTACCATGAGCAGAAGAAGGAATCAGGGCCACATTGCGATGCGCATCTCCGCGCGCCAGGTGGTAGCCGCGAATGGCCATAAGGCCTGCATATTCGCCCTGAGCACCCGAGTTGGGTTGCAGGGAGCAGGCTTCGAACCCGGTGATTTCACAAAGATATTGTTCCAGTTCGCGAATAATTTGGGCATAACCCTGCACCTGATCGGCGGGCATAAACGGGTGCATATTGGCCCAGTTTTCCCAACTGACGGGTATCATTTCCGTTGCAGCGTTCAGTTTCATGGTACACGACCCCAGCGAAATCATGGAATGCATGAGCGAGAGGTCTGCATTTTCGAGGCGTTTGATGTAGCGCATCATATCCGACTCGGTGTGGTAGGAATTGAACACCGGATGAGTCAGGTACGCGCTTTCGCGGGTGAGCGCAGCCGGCAGCGGGGATGCTACGGCTTGTACAGGCGTTGAAATGCCGAATACCCGTAGGATGTCGTTGAGGTCTTTCTCGGTCGTTGTTTCATCCAGCGCAATTTGAATGGCGCCAGCGGAATAAAAGAAATTGATACCCTCGGCCACTGCTTTATTGCGGATTTCCATTGCTTTTGTCGCATCTACGGAAATGCTAATGGTATCGAAAAAATGTGCGTTTTGAACCGAAAAACCGCCCGCCTGCAAGGCCGAGGCGAGGCTGGATGCCATGGCATGGGCACGTTCGGCGATGGCGCGAATACCTGCCGGGCCATGGTACACCGCGTACATAGCCGCCATGTTAGCCAGCAGTGCCTGCGCTGTGCAGATATTGGAAGTGGCTTTTTCGCGGCGGATGTGTTGCTCGCGGGTTTGCAGGGCCATGCGCAGTGCGCGTCGGCCGTGTTTGTCTACCGATACGCCGATGATACGGCCTGGAATCTGGCGTTTAAAATCGTCGGAACAGGAAAAAAACGCCGCATGCGGGCCGCCATAACCCATTGGCACCCCAAAGCGCTGGCTATTGCCCACTGCGCAGTCGGCGCCCCACTCGCCCGGAGGCGTGAGCACAGCCAAAGCCAGCAGATCGGTAGCCACACACACGTATGCGCCATTGGCTTTTGCTTTTTCCACAAAAGCCCGATAGTCGGACACCGTACCTTGCGCGTCCGGGTATTGCAACAACACGCCGAATGTTTTTTCAGAAAACTCGTACGTACGCCAGTCGCCGCTCACCAGTCGGATACCCTGTGGTAAAGCGCGGGTTTGGAGCACATCGAATGTTTGTGAAAAAACATGTTGATCCACAAAAAACTCGTCGGCTTCTTCGCCTGCTTTGGCGCGCTTGTTTTTTTCTGCATAAAACATGTGCATGGCCTCTGCGGCGGCTGTGCCTTCGTCCAGCAAACTTGCATTGGCAATGGGCAGCCCGGTGAGGTCGCTCACCATGGTCTGAAAATTGAGCAGGCTTTCGAGGCGTCCTTGCGCAATTTCAGCCTGATAAGGCGTGTATTGGGTGTACCAACCCGGATTTTGGAACACATTGCGGGAAATAACAGCCGGCGTGATGTTTCCATAATAGCCCATGCCGATGTAGTTGCGCATGACGCGGTTTTTCAGCGCGGCCATTTTCAATTCCTGCAGGTATTCAAATTCTGAAAGCGCAGGGGGCAGGTTGAGCGGCTTTTTCAAGCGGATGCTTGCTGGAACCGTTTGTTCAATCAGTTCATCCAGGGATGAAACTTTAAGGGTTTGGAGCATGCCGGTGGTGTCGGCCGACTGAGGGCCGATGTGCCGGCGCTCGAAATGATCAGGGTGTGGGAAGAGTCCCATATGGAGAAGTTTGGCGTAAAGTGAGTGAAAATTTCCTGGTGCTCAAAAACGCCGCGAAGATAGGAATTGTTCAGGTCATTCGTGCCATACCAACTACTGCTGAGTGCCGGAATGATCTGAAAAAATGTAGCAGGTCAGAATCATTTCGCACATTTGCGGCATGAGAACCTATCCAGGCAAACTCCTGCTATTTGGTGAACACGTTCTGTTGCTGGGAGCATCGGCGCTGGCCGTACCTGTGCCCGCATTCAGCGGTGGATGGCAGCAAAGAAAACACCCGCATGTACAGAACAACCTGATTCAATTTGCTGAAAGCGAGGCACTTGCAAGTATTGATACAATAGATACACAGCAATTCAAACAGGATGTCGAGCAAGGATGGGTGTTCGATTCGAATATCCCAACCGGTTATGGACTGGGCAGTTCGGGCGCCTTGTGTGCAGGCATCTACGATCGATATGTGAAGGACAAAAGCACTGACCCCTCGGCTTTGAAGGCCATTTTCGGTCGAATGGAGGACTATTTTCATGGCGCTAGTTCGGGCATTGATCCGCTGACGAGTTACCTGAATACGCCGCTGCTGATTCAACAAAAAACGGAGGTTTCCTTGGCACAGCCTTGCTCCTGGGCGAACGAACCCGTGGTTTTTCTGCTAGACACCCTCCTGCCACGACAAACAGGGCCGCTGGTAAACTGGTTTCTGGAGCAAAGCCGCGAAGGCGAATTTTCGAAAGCACTTTCCGAACAATTGCTGCCTGCCCATGAAGCGATGGTGAAGGCCTGGCTGGATGCCGACGAGCAGGAATTTTGGCTACATTTGCACACCGTGTCGCAATTTCAACTGGAATATTTCACGCCTATGGTTCCGGCAGGTATGAATAGCCTGTGGGAAAAAAGTCTTGCAGAGAAAGAAATTCGTTTAAAAATTTGTGGCGCGGGTGGCGGCGGATACATGCTTGGGTTTGCACACGATCACCAGGCGGCAAAAACATTTGCAGGGCCTCATCCGATTGTTTTTCCATTCGATCAATCAGCACTACATGGGTAAAAAACGCTTTCGTTCGGTCATTCGGGTACTGGGATTTTTCCTGGTGCTGGCATTGCTACGCGATGTGCTGGCCAACGGGCGCCCCTTGTATTGCCGAATCGGAGGAGAGGCTTATTTTCCGGGCCTGCGCAGCATCTGGGCCGACAAGGATTTGCCGTACAGTGCGCCTGCACTTCGGAGAATTCAACAGTTGCCTCAAACATTTGAAGCCTGGAAGGATGAAAAGAATTACGACGAGTCGCCCGTTTTTGCGCTGATTCCATTCAGTCCGGGCGAATATTCCCGCCAGAACCCGGCCTCCTTTCTCCATCCGGGGCAAATACACCCGGGCATGAGCAGCCGATTTCGGCACTGGCTGGGCACCGATGAAGGAGGGCATGATGTGGCAGCCGGTATCGTTTCCGGTGCGCGTATTGCCTTGATGGTGAGCCTGTTGTCGATGGGAATTGCAGGTATATTGGGTGTTTTACTGGGCGCACTGGCGGGTTTTTGGGGCGATTATCGTTTGCGTATTCCCTGGTTGACATTGAGTTGCACGATCATAAGTATACCGATTGCCTATTTTTACGCCGTCATTGCACGCCAATACGAACTGGAAAATGCCGCTTCCGTGAGCGAATGGGGAAAAAGCCTGTTGATATTTGTGCTGATCATGCTGGGCGTACGGCAGGCCAGCAAGTTTGCAGATAAATGGCTGCAAACCAGCCTGGTAACAGTACCCATCGACCTGCTGCTGATGCGCCTGACAGAGATATTCAATGCCGTGCCGAAACTCATTTTTATTCTGATCGTAGCAGCCTTGTTGCCCTACAACCAGAACATCTGGGTGCTGATTGCTTTGATCGGGTTATTGAACTGGACAGACATTGCGTTGTTTGTACGCTCTGAATTGCTGCGCGTGCGGGAACTGGATTATGTGACAGCCGCGCGGGCGATGGGTTTTTCGGACAGGCGGACGTTCTGGCGACATGCTTTTCCGAATGCGTTGCGGCCTGCGCTGGTTATTTTCGCCTTCAACATGGCCAATGCTATCCTGTTGGAAGCGGCCCTGTCGTTTCTGGGTTTCGGTGGCAACACCTTGCGCGGCATTTCATGGGGAAGCCTGCTGGAAAGTGTGCGGGTGCAACCCGGCGCCTGGTGGGTGGGAATACCTTCCGGACTTGCCATAGCGCTTACTGTGATGACAATCAACAATTTGGGAGAATTACTTGCGAGTAAACCTGCCCGAAGCACTACCTGACCTACAACCAAATTTCGCATTCGATGTTTTCTGGCTATGCGGCGTGACCATTTACTACTCATCGGCCTAGGCTTGTTGCTTTTTTTCCCTTTCCTCGGTGCTGTGCACCTGTTCGATTGGGATGAAATCAATTTTGCGGAATGTTCCCGGGAAATGTTGCTTACAGGCGACTGGTTCCGGCCGCAAATCGATTTTGAGCCTTTCTGGGAAAAACCTCCGTTTTTCCTTTGGATACAGGCGCTTTCCATGCATGTTTTCGGGGTAAATGAGTGGGCAGCACGGCTTCCCAATGCCCTTTGCGGGCTGGCTACCCTGCTGCTGGTGTATCGCCTGGGTACGCGCCTGCACGACCGGCTGTTCGGCTGGCTTTGGGCGCTGGCATGGATGGGCAGTATTTTGCCGCACCTGTATTTCAAAAGCGGCATCATCGATCCGTGGTTCAACTTCTTCATTTTCTGCGGGTTGTACGGGTTTATTGAATTTCGCTGGCAGTTTTTTTGTGTAAAAACGCCGCGTTCCTTCTGGGCCAAGTATAAGTACCTGCTGACGGGTGGCGTGATGCTGGGGCTGGCCATTCTGACCAAGGGGCCTACGGCCTACCTGATTGTCATGCTGGTGCTGGTGTTGTATTGGGCACGTTACCGCTTTAAAGGGCGAGGCTACCTCAAGCACATGGTGATATTTTCGCTGGCAGCCTCACTGGCAGCACTTATGTGGTTTGGGCTGGAAGTGCTCGTTCACGGTCCCTGGTTTGTGCAGGAGTTCATTACGTATCAGATTCGACTGTTTACCACCCAGGATGCCGGCCACGGAGGTTTTTTCGGGTATCATGCCGTGGTATTGCTGCTCGGTTGTTTTCCGGTATCGGTTTTTGCAATGCCCAATCTCTGGGGCGACCGGCAGTCGGAAGATGAAATGCTGGAATCGGACACGCTTGCTTCCTGCGAGCGCTCGGATTTTGGCACCTGGATGCAAATCCTGTTTTGGGTAGTGCTGGTGTTGTTCAGCATTGTGCAGACCAAGATTGTGCATTATTCATCGTTGTGCTATTTCCCACTTACTTATCTGGGGGCGGTTACCTTGTGGCGTGCTATCCGATGGGACGTTTACCCAAAAATTTCAGGCATTTTGCTGGCCATCGGGCTTTTGCCTGGCATTGCAGTGGCAGCACTACCCTATCTGGGCCAGCACCTCGAATTGTTAAAACCTTTGTTTGCCAAAGACCCCTTTGCTCTCGCCAACCTGGAGGCCGGCATAATCTGGAAAGCCTGGCAGGGCTTGCCGGGCGTATTGCTCATTTTGGCAACCCTCGCGGCCATGTATTTCTGGTGGAAAAAGCAGGCCTGGATGACTGCCCAGGTGGCATTCGTAGGCGGCGCTGCTTTTACGTCCATGACCCTGTTGTTTATCGTGTGCAATATTGAGGGGTATTCTCAGCGGGCGGCCATCGAGTTTTATGAAAGCAAGGCTGCGGAAGATTGCTTTATCAAGCCTGTGGGTTTCAAAAGTTATGCGCATTTGTATTATTCCTGCAAGCGGCCGCTGACAGGAGATGTACACATCGACGACATGGATTCGCTGGTGCATGGTCACCCGGGCAGAAATGTTTATTTTGTTGCCAAAATCAATCGCCTCGAAGGGCTTCCGGAAATACCCGGCTGCCATGAACTGTATCGGAAAAACGGATTTGTGTTTTTTGAGAAAAAACCGAACTGATTACAACGAAAAAATCCGTTGCATCAGCATCCATTTTTCACCAGGTTTTGCGGTGGGCAGTGCTTTTTGATAGCGCCACATCAGCGTTTCCCAGTCCTGCACCCTGGCATTGGCAGCATCCATAGCGGCTTTTTTGTCGAAGGAAAAATCTTCGTTTGCTTCCAGAATCATAAACAGGCGGTTTTCGATCCTGTAAATTTCCAGGCTCAAAATACCCGATGCGCGAATGCTGTCCAGAATTTCAGGCCATACCGCCCGGTGCATGGCTTCATATTCGGCAATGAGCGCCGGGTCGGGTTGGAGGTCGAGGGCAAGGCAGTAGCGGTGCATGGTTTTTGATTTACGTGGCTGTCTCAGCCTCTTTGCGCTTCCACCACTGCAAACGCCACCATATTGACAATTTCGCGAACAGTACTGCCCAATTGAAGGACGTGTACAGGCTTGCGAATACCCAGCAAAATAGGACCGATATACTCGATATCGCCCGTTTCTTTCATCAGGTTATAAGTGATATTGGAAGCAGAAAGGTTGGGAAAAATGACTGTATTAGCGGGCTCGCCCGATAGTTTGCTGAATGGATAATTTTCCCGAACCAGTTCCATATTGAAGGCCAGGTGGGCTTGCATTTCACCTTCAATAATCCAATCGGGGTGCTTTTTGTGTAGAATAGCCGTGGCGTTGCGCATTTTTTCGGCATCTTCCCCTTTGGCGCTGCCAAAACTCGAGTAAGTAGCCAGTGCAATACGCGGTTTGATGTTAAAACGTTCGACACCACGTGCAGTGAGTTCCGTTATTTCCACCAGTTCTTCTACGCTTGGATTTACATTTATCGTGGTATCGGCAAAGAAAAGCGGGCCTTTTTTGGTCAGCAAAATGTACATCCCGGCCACACGCTGTACGCCTTCCTGACGGCCGATAATTTCCAGTGCGGGCCGAATCGTATCCGGATAGTTGCGGGTGAGGCCGGAAATCAGCGCATCGGCATCACCTGTTTCCACCATCATAGCGCCAAAATAATTGCGTTTGCGGATCATTTTCAGCGCATCGGTCTGCACAATACCCTTTCGTTTTCTTTTTTCAAAAAACAGATCGGCATAGCGTTGTGCCATTTCGGGGTCTTTGGGACGGCGCGTATCGATGATATTGACATCTTTCAGGTCGAGGCTGTGATCCTGAATAATTTTTTCGATAGCAGGAATATCGCCCAGCAGGATCGGCTCGCAAATGCCTTCGTCGCGCACCTGTTGAATGGCTTTGAGTACCGTCAGGTTTTCGGCATCGGCAAAAACGACGCGTTTGGGCGCCCGGCGTGCCTTGCTGGTGATAATGCGCGAAATCTGGTTGTCGAGCCCCAGGCGTTTTTCCAGCGTTTGTCTGTAATCGTCCCAGTCGGGAATCTGTTTCTGCGCCACCCCGTCGAGCACAGCCGCTTCGGCTACTGCCGGCGCCACCGTAGTGAGCAGGCGCGGGTCCATAGGTTTGGGAATGATGTATTGCCTGCCGAAAACGAGGTTTTTCTCATTGTAAGCCATATTTACAATGTCGGGCACCGGTTTTTTGGCCAGTTCTGCCAGCGCTTTGGTGGCGGCCAGTTTCATGTTTTCGGTAATTTCCGTAGCCCGTACATCGAGCGCGCCACGGAAGATATAGGGAAACCCCAGCACATTGTTGACCTGATTGGGAAAATCGGAACGACCAGTTGCCATGATGAGGTCGTCGCGCACGGCCATCGCCTCATTGTAGCCGATTTCAGGCACCGGATTGGCCATGGCAAATACAATGGGGTCGGGCGCCATCAATTGTATCATGTCGCGCGTGACAACATTGCCTACCGACAGCCCCAAAAAGACATCAGCGCTGGTCATGGCGTCTATCAGGGTAGCATCGGCCGACAATCGGTTCGTGGCAAACTCCTGCATCATTTCGTTCATGCCGGTGCGGTCGGTATGCAGCAGGCCGTCTTTGTCGAACATGATCACATTTTCGCGTCGAACGCCCAGTTGGAGGTACAGGCGCACGCAGGAGATGGCTGCTGCGCCCGCGCCATTGACCACCAATTGTATGTTTTCAGGGCGTTTACCGACGATTTCCAGGGCATTCAGCAAGGCGGCTCCGGAAATGATCGCCGTACCGTGCTGGTCGTCGTGCATCACCGGAATTTTCATTTCAGCACGCAATCTACGTTCGATTTCAAAGCATTCAGGCGCTTTGATATCTTCCAGGTTGACGCCGCCAAAGGTGGGTTCGAGCAGGCGAACGGTTTCAACAAATTTGTCGACGTCTTTCGTATTTACCTCAATATCAAACACATCGATGTCGGCATAAATTTTAAACAATACACCTTTGCCTTCCATCACCGGCTTGGAGGCTTCCGGGCCGATATCGCCAAGGCCCAATACCGCCGTTCCGTTGGTGATGACGGCAACCAGATTGCCCTTGGCGGTGTATTTGTACACATCTTCCCGATTTTCGGCTATGGCCAGGCAGGGTTCGGCAACACCCGGCGAATATGCCAGCGACAAATCTCTTTGATTCTCT
>JAEUUT010000234.1 GCA_016787415.1 Saprospiraceae bacterium
AAGAATATACCGGCTTTCCGGGTCATTTACCTTCCGCAAGCGATACACTTCCAGCGTAGTAACAATGAGTAACAGGCAAAAGGCAGATTGAATTTCCACAATTGGAAACCAAAGTGTCGTAATAAGGAACAATAACAACACCCCAAATCCACCCACGTTCAACACTGTAAACACTCGACGGGCATTTCTCGAAAGGATGTCCGATGATCGCACGATCGAAGCCTGAGCCAACGCCGAGGCGGCCACCATGCCCAGCAGCCATCCGGGTATTTTGAACTCAAAAGGCAATAAATACAAAAAAGCGTGCCCTACCAGCCCTCCGATGAGGGTGGAAATTCCCATAAACAGGAAAAACAAACGCGTCAGTTTGAGTGCGTCGCTGGCAGCCAGAACCGTCCGCAGTCGCCACCAGCAGTATCCGCATACCAGACAAATGAGTATGGCGGTGAGGGTGATGACGGGTTCTCCGATGCGCAGTCCGTACAAACTGATGTCTGGCTGAAAATTGCCGGTAGGTATTACTTCCATTTGATGATTTTTCTGATGGAGGCGCCCTCCGCTGTCGTTATTTCGAGCAGATAAACACCTGCGGGCAAAGATGCAGTGTCAATTTCCAATTGTGTATCGCCCACCGGCAATCGGCCGATGTTTTTTGTAAATGCTACCCGACCATCGGCGTATAGCATTCGGCAGGAGGCCTCAGTACTTGTTTCTTTCAAATGGAAAATGCAGGTGAGCGATTCCGAAAACGGGTTGGGCTGTACTTCCCAGTTCGCCGCTGCCTGTATTTCATTGGTAGCCAAAACCGGGCATTCGGCAGGATCGGAAGACCAGACGCGCAGCGTAAAGGCATTTTGAGGGCCGCTCAGGTACTGATTCAGGTCGTCGGCACTTAAAATGCCCAACAGGGTCGGGCCGGCATTTACGAGCGCAACCGTCTGTTCATGAGCAGAACCACCAAAGTGCTGCATACCCGTTACCTGCCCATCGGCATCGATGTGCGAGAGGAGCAGGTCGTTGCCACCGTTGGAAACAACGCCGCTCAGGTTATTGCCCACACTGCTCATACCTGCCGACTGATCGAATCGGCCCAGTGCCCAAATGCCGTCGTCCGACTTCCCAAAACTGTTGAACCAGATGTCTGTGTGTTTCCGGTGCCAGAGCAAGTCGCCGTTTTGTGAAAATTTGGCGATGTAACTTCTATTGGGGGGTGTTGCGCTGATATTTTCACCAATTTTTATGGAGGGCGTGTACGACGGGTAAGTATTGGTGGCGCCAAAACCAAAATAAACGTTGCCATCCGTATCCGTCTGCCAGGCAGGAAAATCGCTCTGGGGTGTTTGTTGGCTGAACGCACAATACGCTCGTTCGCATTGGCCACTGGAAGGGTTGAGCACTGCTACAAACTGGTTTTTTGCGCTAAAAGTGGCGTCGAGGGGCTCAATGATCACACCACCAAAATCAAGATTGCCCAGCCCAGTGAACACGCCGTTTACAAGAAGTTTACCGTTGGGCGCCAGCAGCAGGCGCGGACTTCTGAACGTCACCAATTCTGTGGAGAAACTCACCAGTTCCGGCACCCAATAACCCGAAAAGGAATTTTGAAACGACTCTGTCAAGGACAAATCCTGCATAAAGTTGCCGTTTTCATCCAGCGCAATATACCAGGCAGCAGCCCCGGGAGTAGCGTTGGTAGCCAGATTGCCATCGGGCTGAAACATTTGCCAACTTGGGCCTTTCAGCATCAGGTGCAGGCGGTTTTCATGGAACACAATGCTGGTG
>JAEUUT010000242.1 GCA_016787415.1 Saprospiraceae bacterium
AGCAGCGTGTCATCCTGAACGCAGTGAAGGATCCCTGTAACCATTGGCGGCTCCCGATTACAGGGATCCTTCACTGCGTTCAGGATGACACGCTGCTCCTGGCTGGGGTACAATAGCCGGATAGTCATTAAAAATTAAACACGAGGACACAACACGTAGAGTACACAAAAAAAATTACACAGGTTGAGTTGAGTATCGAGATACAATTTTCGGATAGTAGTTAAAAAAAATACTTACACAGCATTTTTCATGTAAATATTTGAAAATCAAAAAAATAGATGATTAAAAACCCATACCCGCCGGCGTTCCCAACATTTTTTTTACGAAAAATATCCAACCACCCTGTGACCATTTTCAAATACGCCGTTCAAAAGAGGCTTTTCCAAAAGAGCCAGTGAAAAGCACTGCCGGGCAACCATGAGTAAATAATAAAGGGAAGATTAAACGACTGTCATGCAGCAATTGCACCTAAGTCACAACGCGTTGACTATCAATTTCTTGAAAACCGATTTCTAATCACAACGCTTCTGCTGTAAGGCTACAACAGGACAAGCAAAAACAAACGAAGCAGCCCGGCAAATGCGTAGCAAAACAAACAGCAAACACAAAAACTACTTAGAAACCGTCTGAAAACCCCTGCTGGACTGGAAATAACATCTTTTGCCCCCATGCTTCATCTGTTTTTTCGGCAATAGGACAAGGCTATTCCCTCAAAAACGAGTTTTGCCTGGTGTCAAAATCTATCATTTCCAGCCTCACCACGGGTTTTCAGACGGTTTCTTAGAGGCGTACAACACATCCTGTATTTCACCCAATCAACGCCTCAAAATTTCCCAAACGAAGGCCATACCAAAACCGGTGAGCCGGCGCTTTCCCAAGCAGCCCGGACCATTAAACCGCATACTATGTGAACGCTACCCTGCATCGGATCTCCGGTGTAGGGTTTCTTGTTGTATAATGAATATTTTTGCCCTCGCTATCCTGCATTCCCTGTATTCATGCGTTCGACCATGCCGACAAAAAAATCAGACTCCAAAGCACCCAAAAAAATTCCCGCCGCCTTACAGGCAAAAGCCAACTACATTGCGGAAGCGCTCGACAAATTCTACCCGCAGCCGCCCATCCCGCTCAAACACAAAGATCCCTACACCCTGCTCGTTGCCGTGTTGCTGTCGGCCCAATGCACCGATGCCCGGGTAAATATCATCACACCCTATCTTTTTGCCGCTGCCGACAACCCGCAGGATATGTGCAAATTATCCGTGGAAGAAATCCGCCAACTCATCCGCACCTGCGGTTTTTCCAATGTGAAATCAAAAGCGATTTCAGAACTCTCTCACATCCTGGTGGAAAAATACGATGGCGTCGTGCCCGATACCTTCGAGGCCCTCGAAGCCCTGCCCGGTGTAGGCCATAAAACGGCTTCCGTGGTCATGTCGCAGGCCTTCGGCTACCCCGCGTTCCCGGTGGATACGCATATCCATCGCCTCGCCGCCCGCTGGGGACTCAGCAGCGGCAAAAACGTGGAGCAGACTGAGCGCGACCTCAAGGCATTGTTCCCGGAGTCGATCTGGAACAAGTTGCACCTGCAAATTATTTATTATGGGAGGGAATATTGCCCGGCGAGGGGGCATAAGGTGGAGAAGTGCCCTATTTGTAAAGTCGTAAGTCCTGAGTCCTAAGTCCTGAGTCCGTAGAGTACACGTTGGTATGCTTGGCATTCAATAGTAGAGTGGCCAAAAGTATCAACGTGTACTCTACGGACTTAGGACTCACGACTCACGACTCAGGACTTAGAGTACACGTTAGTACCCTTGGCCACTCAACTAAGCAAAGCCGAGGGTATCAACGTGTACTCTACGGACTTAGGACTCAGGACTTACGACTCAGGACTGTCATGGACTCAGGACTTGCTTTTAACCATTGTCAAAATCGTCGCAATGGCCACCGTCTCCCCCGTTTCATCGTACACATCCACCAGCCATTTGATGATACCACGAGGAATAGAAAGGATGCCCTCCCGGGTGGGGTCGTATTCCTGCAAGGCTTTTTCCTTGACCGTCAGTTTGACGCCGATGGTCATGCCCGGATAAACGGGTTTGATGAAACGGCACGATTCGAGGCCGTAATTGAGCAATACCGGGCCTTTTTTTGCATCGGCAAAGAGGCCGGCGGCTTTCGACAAGACGAAATAACCATGCGCCACCCGCCCTGTGAATGGCGTTCCTTCCAGCGAAGTAGCGTCCATGTGAGCATAAAAATTATCGCCGCTCACATTGGCAAAGTTGTGAATATCGGCCTCCGCAACGGTGTGTTTGGCGGTAATAAGCGTTTCGCCGACAAACAAATCTTCAAAGTATTTTTTGAACGGGTGGATCGGCGTTTCCGTTTGTTCAGCGCCCACCTGATATTGCTCCGTGACGGCCGTAATATCCGTCGGGTGGCCCTGAATAGCCGTGCGTTGCATGTAATGCAGCACGCCGCGCATGCCACCGAGTTCTTCGCCGCCGCCGGCGCGGCCGGGGCCGCCGTGTACGAGCATGGGCATGGGCGAACCGTGGCCAGTGCTTTCTTTGGCCGACGTGCGGTTCAGGATGTGGATACGACCGTGGAAAGCGCCGGCCTCCAGCACATAGGCGCGCATGGTAGCCGGGTCGTGGGTACAGATGGTCGACACCAGCGAGCCTTTGCCCATATTGGCTAATTGAATGGCGTCGTCCAGCGTTTTGTAAGGCATCAGCGTGGAAATCGGCCCGAAACACTCTGTTTCATGGCTGGCTGTTTTTACAAAAGGCTGGTCGTTGAGCAACAACAACGGCGGGATGAATGCGCCTTTGCGCTGATCGGCGCCCACCACTTCAAACGCGTCGGGATTTCCAAAAACGATGGGTGTTTCCGTCGTCAGCGTATGGAGTTTTTCCCGCACGCGCTCCAGTTGCAGGCGGTTGATGAGGGCGCCCATACGTACGCCTTCTACCGAAGGGTCGCCTACCACGTTTTTGGCCAATTCTTTGGAGAGGGCCTGCTGCACGGCTTCCAGCAGGTGCTCGGGAGCAAGGATACGGCGCACGGCAGTACATTTCTGCCCGGCTTTGGTGACCATTTCGCGGCGGCATTCCTTGATAAACAGGTCGAACTCGGGGGTGCCTGGCTCGGCGTCGGGGGCCAGGATGGCCGCATTGAGCGAGTCGGCCTCCATCGTAAATGGTACCGAATGCGCCACAATGGCCGGGTGTACGCGCAGTTTGCGGCCCGTTTCTGCCGAGCCGGTAAACGTCACCACGTCCTGGCTCTGCACCGGATCGAGGATGCCCCGGCCGGTACCCACCACGAGTTGCAGGGCGCCTTCCGGCAGTATGCCCGAAGCAATGATGTCGCGAAACATGGCTTCGGTGAGGTAGGAGGTTTGTTCGCTGGGTTTGACGACCGCGGGTACGCCGGCCATCAAATTGGCCGCCACCTTTTCCAGCATCCCCCAGATCGGGAAGTTGAAGGCATTGATGTGTACGGCTACGCCGTGTTTGGGCGTCAGGATATGGTGGCCGATAAAGGTATTTTCCTTGGAAAGCCGGATCGTTTCACCTTCCACAAAATAGGGCTGGTCGGGAAAACGGCGGCGCAGACTGCTGAAAGCAAACAAATTGCCGATACCGCCTTCAATATCGACCCAGGAATCGGCCCGTGTAGCGCCGGTCTGATGCGACACCTGATAGTAGTGTTCTTTTCGGTCGAGCAGATACAACGCCAGGGCCTTGAGCATGCGCCCGCGCTCGGGGAATGTCATGCGGCGGAGCACCGGGCTGCCTTTTTTGCGGCCATATTCGAGTATTTGCGCGAAATCGAGGCCTTCGCTGCTGGCGGTGCTGATCAGTTCGCCGCTCAGGGCATGGTACTGCGGGATACCGTCGCCGGCGCCCGGCGTCCATTGTCCGAGCACATAATTTGATAGAGATTGCATGGTTGGGCTGGTTTGAGGGCGCAAATGTCGGAAAAAAAGGCGAGATGCGATGGTGGGCGTTGAAAGGAGGGGGACTGCCTGGCCAGCGGGGAGCGATCATCTCGTCCAGCGGGGCATATTTATTACAGGTTTTTTATTTCCTCTGGTGTAAGGCCAGTAAATCGAACAATTTTTTCAATTGGCTCTCCTTCAGATTTCATTTGTCTCGCGATTTCAATATTGCGTTCTTCTTTACCTTCCGCTTTACCTTCCGCTTTGCCTTCCGCTTTGCCCTCATCGAACGAAGTATCCACCACGTTTTTTAAATCCCGGTAGTACTTCAGACTCTCCTCGTATTTATTTTTTTCATCCAGCGTGAACTTGGCTATCTCGGCAGCCTCGAACAGTTTCTGAAATACCCTATCCTGTAACGCCTGAGGTCGGTTTTGCAAATAAGGAAGTTGTTGCAGCACATACATCCACTTGTCAAAATTGGTTTGCAGATCTTCTTCTGCTTTGCTAAAGTTGGGCATCTCCAGATATATGTAAGTCAACTTTTCATAAAACACTCGGCATTTTTGATCCTTCAATTGCACCTCGTGGCGTACTTCCCGCTCGGCCTCGTCTTCAGAAAAAGTAAAATCGAGTATGCCTACCATATACACGGCGGCCAACTGATAATTCCAGTCGCCCTTTTTTGCTTGTTCTTGAATTGGGAATGAGGAATAATATACGCTCCGGTCCTTGAAAAAATTCTGCTTGGCTTTCTGCATCTCCACAATAAAACGCTCGCCGTTTTCGCCGATGCAGTACAGATCGAAGATGGCTTTGCGGTCAGTTTCCGTATTGCCGAGTTGCTCCGTACGGGCGTAGGTCAGGTCTTTGATTTTGTGTTTTCCGGGCAACACCTGATTCAAAAAATCAATCAACAAGTCCTTGTTTGGCTCAGAGCCGAACAGTTTTTTGAAGCCAAAATCAGTAAACGGGTTAATATATTTGTCCTGGAGTGCCATGGAACGATCTTTTGGGAACAAAAATACGGAAAATAGCGGTGTGTCGTGTGCGTTTCCCTGTATTTTTCAACACTTTTTGTTTTGATTGAGTTTCCTCGCTGGCACTCCGGTATTTCACCTCTTACCTCGAGCGGCGCTGGCGCGCGGGTTAAGGGAGGGACAGCCTCGGGGCCAGCGGGGATAATATTTTCTCCAATTCATCAAAAGCACTTTTCAAATCATCGCTAACTAATTTCTTCAATTGGAATTTGTCTATCATTTCTTTTTGATTTTTTTAGTTACAACGTTGTGTATATGCAGTTTCGCCGTTTTGGCGAAATTGACATATACATATAGTTCGCTTCTCGCCATTTATTCCCTCCATCTTTGAAAGTGTCTTATAACACCTTTATAAAAAATATTTCCGTTGTCAATTATTGTAAGTACGAAGTAATTTCTACTAACCCAGTCAATTTTTGCTTTCCCTATTGTTCCGTCGGAAAACTTTTGGAGCAAGTACTCATTTTCATAATCCCATCCAGATGAACTTATTTTTTTTAATTCTCCATTTAAATAAAACCTGGTAATCAATTGACCATTTTCTTGAAAATCTGATATTTGGATTTCTTCTAAGCCTTCAAAATTGTCAGCTTTCCAAATACCAATTAAAGTTTCTTTCCCTAGTTTCTTTTCACCTGCCATCTTCGTACCATTAGAATCATGTGTAAAATTAGTGGTAGTTACAAAAGGAACCACGTCTTTTTTTAAGGCTTCTATTCTTGCAATGGGGTTTTTAACTATATCAGAACTCAAAACTATTGATTTTGATTTTTTCTCTTTCGTGATGAGGTTGTGGAAGCTGATTCTCAAATAAGTGTCCATTGTCCTAATATCAACCTCTACTTTACCTGATAAAATAACTTCGGCCCCAATAGTTTTAAGGTTTGTCTCAATCTCGGTAGATAGTTTTTCTATTTTGGCTATTTGATTCTCATTGTCTATCTGTTTTTGAATATCAGCATAATTTTTCCTTTCCAGCACTATACAGCCTTCGCATTGTGTAAGGATTTCCTCTAAATCATCAGTCAGGTAAGAAGTTAATAAAGTTTTCTGATCGTTTCCTTCCCTAAAGTCTTGCAAATAGATATTGTGACAAATATTGCTTTGTCCACTTACATCATATGAAAGCACGAATGTTGCGAATAAAAATACTTTTAATTGCATTTTGGAAAAATTCTTTGATGATTGATTGATATATATGCACTCCAAGAGCATGTGTCTATACCATTGACAAGTAATATTGAGTACTCATTGTTCAATCTTGGAATACCTATTTCTTGGTATGTAGTATTTTGACCTGAAATGATTCGAGCATTTGAGCCATTTAAAACAATTATAGAATTAAGTTGATCAAAATTGAGTACAAGGAAAAAAGAAAAAGATTTTTCAATAAATTCTTTTTCTTTATGTATTTTACTCGGAGGCACGTTGGATTCAACTGCATCCGCAGCATCAAAGTTTTTATTTATTTTTTTTTCAGATGTTAAAGTCGTGTCTTGAGCATTTGAATTCATCCAATCTTTTGATACTTTATTTTCAATTTTAATCATCTTATTTAAATGGCCTAAAACGAAAATTAGGACCAATAAAATAGATGGAATTAAAAACAATATGGCTTTTACATTTCTCTTTTTCTTATTTTCGAGACGATGGTTATTTATTGTATATATAGCATCAATTATATCCAATAAAGATACCCGAATTTGATTTTTTATAATCGAGAATCTCTCATAATCTATCGTACCGTTCCGGTATTCTCTAAGTAAATTAGAATACCTTGCTTTGTTATTGACTATTTCATTTTTCTTTTGACTATCATAAACTATACTTTCTAATTCAGTATATGAGGTTTCAAAGTCATCATTTTTTAATAGATCCCTTATTTTTTCGAACGAATTATCCATTGGTTTTGATTTTTCTGGTGTAAGCGAACTCTGCTTTCCCGTCAACTCCCTCTATATACACCCCATCGCGCCAAAATCCCCTTTGTCACTCTCCTATCAGTACACGCCAGTTGCATCAATCTAACCAACCCGGTTAGATTGACGCAACTGCGCAATCGAAAAATCATGGGGAGCATTAGGTTCATAGACAGGAGGTTTAACAATGTAAATGTAGGACACAGCCTCAAATTTCCAAATCATCTAACGAACTTTTTATTCTATCCCAATTTTTTTTAGTGATATAGACGAATCTGCAACTTCACCTGGCAACGCCACCCTCACAAACCCAAAATTATTAACATTCAATAAAAACCAATACATCTTCCGCCCCAACTCGCGTCTCCGCCCCCCTTCCCCTACCCCACCTTTGTGCCATTGTTTCACGTAAACATCATGCACATGAAAAAGAATATTGTTTCTACTGTTTTTTGCCTGTTGGTCTTGTGGGCGCCGGCTATTTCATTTTCCCAAAACACGACGGCGTTGAAGGAGAAAGTGGGCGTTTTGTATATCGATTCCAAAGGTTTTTCGCTCGATCCCGTCCAAATGGGCAACCTCACCCGCCTCGAACTCGACAAAACCGGCGTGTACGAGGTGCTCGACAAATACGATGTGGAATACCTGATTGAAAAGGAAGGCCTGAAACCCGACAACTGCTACGGCAAAATTTGCCTAGTGGAA
>JAEUUT010000276.1 GCA_016787415.1 Saprospiraceae bacterium
TACCTCCCGCCGCACTTTCATCCGCCAAACTTCTGCTGCTATTGCCGGCGCCAGCCTGGCTGGTTCGTTTCCACTTCAGGCCTTTGCATCGCCCAACAGGCGTATTTCCGCAAATGACAAGATCAATTACGGCGTAATTGGCTGCAAAGGCATGGGCTGGTCGAACATGAAAGCCGCCCTGAGCAACATTCCGGAAGTCAACTGTATCGCCCTGGCCGATGTCGACCAAAGCGTGCTCGACGAGCGGGCGGGCAATGTGGCAGAATTGCGCGACAAAAAGCCCAAACTTTTTAAAGATTATCGCAGGCTGCTGGAAATGAAAGACCTGGATGCCGTGATCATTGCCACGCCCGATCACTGGCATTGCCTGGCCTTCTGCGATGCACTTTCAGCGGGCAAACACGTTTATTGCGAAAAACCGCTTGCCAATTCCATAGAAGAATGCAATGTAATGCTGAATGCCGCCCGGCGCTACAACAAACAGATGGTTCAAATCGGCCAATGGCAGCGCAGTGGCGCACATTACCAACAAGCGCACAACTACCTGAAAAGTGGCAAATTGGGCGATATCCGGCTGGTGAAATGCTGGTCTTACCAGGGCTGGATGCCCTCTGTCGCGGTCAAGCCCGACAGCGCGCCACCGGAGGGCGTCGATTACGATATGTGGCTCGGCCCGGCGCCAAAACGGCCTTACAACCCCAATCGTTTTCACTTCACTTTTCGCTGGTTTTGGGATTATGCAGGCGGCCTGATGACCGACTGGGGGGTGCATGAAATTGATATTGCCTTGTTTTTTATGGGTGTTACCGCACCTAAATCAGTGATGGCTTCCGGCGGTAAACTGGCATATCCAGATGATGCATGCGAGACACCCGATACCTTGCAGGCCGTTTTTGAATTTGACGGTTTCAATATGTTGTGGGAACATGCGGTGGGTATCGACAATGGCCCTTACGGAAAAACGGAAGGGATTGCCTTTATTGGAAACAACGGTACGATGGTTGTCAATCGTGACGGCTGGGACGTGCTTCCTGAAACCAAACGCAACGAAGAAGGCGTGCTGGTGTATGAAACGGAAGACCTGCCCGAGCAACGCAAAAGCAACAACGCCAACTACTTAGCCGATCACCACAAAAACTTTGTAGCAGCCATGCAGGCCAATGATGCCTCTTTGCTCAAATGTGGCATTGAAACGGGCGCTATTGCCGCTATCAGTGCGCATATGGGCAATGTGGCCTACAAAACAGGCCGCAAAGTGTATTGGGATGCAAATGCAGGCATGTTCAAAAACGATGAAGAGGCCAACAAATTAATCAAGGCGCATTACCAAAACGGTTGGATACTGCCCTCCTTGTAACACCCCTTGCCCTTTGCCTCTTGCTTTTTGCCCCTTGCCTCACAACCTGCTCCGCAGCATATCCGCCGCCATTTCAGGCGTAATGTCGCGTTGCGGATTGGCCAGCATTTCATAGCCTACCATAAATTTTTTGACCGTGGCAGAGCGCAGCAGAGGTGGATAAAACACAAAATGCCAGTGCCATTCGAGGTGCGCATCTCCATCAGTGGGCGCCTGATGTATGCCTGCCGAATATGGAAATGACGTATCGAACAGTCGATCATACGCAGCCGCCAGTTGTCGGTAGGCATCAGCAAGCGCATCTTTTTCGTCGTCTGTCATATCCGTGATACGTGGCATTGCCCTGCGCGGAACAATCATGGCTTCGAAGGGCCACACCGCCCAGTATGGCACGAGAGCAATCATGTGTTCGTTTTCAAAGAGGATGCGCTCGCCGGCATTTTGCTCTTCCCTCAGATAATCGGAAAGCAGGGTGTGCTGATGTTTTTCCCAATATTTGAGTTGGGCATGTTGTTTTTTGAGCGGTTCGTCCGGAATGCTTTCCTGCGCCCATATCTGCCCATGCGGGTGCGGATTGGAACAACCCATAATAGCGCCTTTGTTTTCAAAAATCTGCACATAATTGACAAATGGCAAGGCTTGGAGCGACTTGTATTCCGCCACCCATGCATCCACTACCTGCCGAATTTCCGGGGTAGACATATCAGCAATGGTCAAATCATGGCGTGGCGAAAAACAGATAACACGGGCCATGCCTCTTTCCGGTTTTGCGATAAAAAAGGCATGGTCATTTGTAGGCGCCTCCACAGGCTGCGCATCCGGCAACAGTGCTGCAAAATCATTGTCAAAAACGTACACAGAAGAATAATCAGGGTTTTTAGCACCATTGGCACGCACATTCCCGGCACACAGGTAACAACCTGGATCGTAAGCAGGCCGGTTGTCGGCAGGTAGTTTTTCTACCTGCCCCTGCCAGGGACGTTTGGAGCGGTGTGGCGAAACAAGCACCCAACTTTCAGTAAGCGGGTTGTATCTTCTGTGCGGGTAGTCGTTGTAATTCATCTAGCAAACATTTCTTTTCCCCGTGAAAGTAAGAGGCGGCAAAAAAAACCGGCGTATTTATTTTCCGCCTTAATATTGCCAGATAATCACCCTCTGCACGGAAAAGCAATAATAATCATGGAAATAGCCAATTGGTATAGCGTAGCCAAATCACTTCACCTCATCGGAATGGTATCCTGGATGGCCGGTATGTTTTATCTGGTACGCATTATGGTCAACCATGCCATGGCATTCGACCGTCCCGAACCGGAGCGCAGTATACTGAGCGCCCAGTACACCATCATGGAATGGAAATCCTACAATATTATTCTGAAGCCAGCCGTGGTAATTACCTGGTCATTCGGCGTCATGATGCTCGTGATTCAGCCTTTTTGGCTACAACAAGGTTGGATGCACCTGAAATTGTTGTTTCTACTGCTGTTGACCGGCTATACACATTACCTGAAAGGCCACATCCGGCAACTGGAAAAGGGCCCGACCAATTTTACCCACATTCACTACCGTGCCCTGAATGAAGTGCCGACGGTTTTTCTGGTGGGTATCGTTTTTCTGGCTGTTTTTAAGGAGCGTATCAACTATTTTATGTTGTGCGGCGGGCTTGTTGCTTTTATTGGTTTGATGGCCTGGGGGATTCATCGCGCCAACCGAAAATAGGTCTATCTTCTGAACCGCTCTTCGTAAAACGCGACCACCCTTTCATCGGTAATCACATCCTGTTGTTTGATCTTGTGTCGAAGTACAATTCCTTCAAGCGTACGGCAGCGACTGAGCGCCACGTATAGTTGCCCATGTTCGAAAGCACCGCCACCCAGGTCGACTAAAACCTTGTCGAACGTCTTTCCCTGGCTCTTGTGGATGGTAATGGCCCAGGCAAGTTTGAGTGGATATTGGGTAAAAGAGCCAATCACCTCCGTCTCGATGGCGCCTGTCGCGGTGGATTGGTAGCGAATAATTTCCCATTCAGTTCTGGGCACTTCAATCCTGCTTTTTTTGCCGCCGAATGATTCGCTTTCCACCACAATGTTGTTACTGGCGATCTGGATGATTTTTCCGATGGTGCCATTTACAAAGCGCTTTTCTTCAATGTCGTTGCGCACAAACATGACTTGCGCGCCTTTTTTCAGGCGGAGTGCGGCATCGGCAGGATACAATCCCGGGTCAAACTGTCCTTTCACTTCTGCCTGGAATTCAAATTCGGCGGTTTCCAGCAAGGAAAGTTCGCGCTGATTGATACGATCGGCCGTCATATTGCGCGCACAGAGCGTAATGTAGCCTTCCGTTTCGTGGAAATTGGGTTGATACTGCTCATTGAGGTCTTCCAGGTCATCGTAATCAATCTCATTTACCCGCACGGCTTCCAGCAACCTCAAAAAATGCCGGGATTCCTGCCGATACACCTTTCGGAGTTCCAGCATATCCAGGTCAAAATCGGCATCCTGAAATATTCTGGAAGAAAAAAAGTAAGGCGACTCATAGTAGTCTGTGAAATAGGAGGATTCCACGGGGTCGCGTGTTACAACAGGTGGCAATTGAAATAAATCGCCGAAAAAGACCACCTGTACGCCGCCAAACGGTTGAAAATTTTCCCGATTGACACGCAAAAACCTGTCTATGCCATCCAGCATATCAGCCCGCACCATGGAAATTTCATCCACAATAAGTACCTCCAGATTGCGGTACAAACGAAGCAAATCCTTGCGTGTAACACGTCTGGATGCCTCTGAAGGTGTAATAATGCGCGGTGGAAAACCGAAAAAGGAATGTAGCGTCTGGCCTTGCACATTGAGTGCTGCCACGCCTGTCGGAGCGAGCACGGCTACTTTCTTGCGTGTGGTATTTCTGAACAATTGAAGCAGCGTACTTTTCCCTGTACCAGCCTTGCCGGTAATAAACATGCTTCGATCGGTTTTCTCCAATGCGTCGAGCGCGTACTTGAAGTCGTCGTTGAGTTGGAGCGGTGTTTGATCGAGCATGGGGGCTGGCTTATTTGGCGCGACGGCCCCAGTGCGAGGCTTCTCTTTCGGCTACTTTCAACTGGTCTTTTTCTTTCAGGTAAAGGTTAAGTGCCAGCAAAGCGGCCACTTCTGCTGCCGGATTATGGCTTTCGATCAACTTTTCAGGTGTGTAGTAGTGCTGCACAAAATGGGTGTCGAAATTGGCAGTGATAAAAGCCTCGTGATCCATCACGAAACGTCCGAAAGGCAACGTAGTGCTTACGCCTTCCACTTCATATGCGGCAATGGCCTCTTTCATTTTCTGAATGGCCTCGGTGCGTGTCGGTGCGTGTACGACCAACTTTGCAAGCATGGGGTCGTAATAAATCGGCACTTCCATACCTTCGGTATAGCCGCCGTCGACCCGGATGCCTTCCCCTTCCGGCAGGCGATAGGTAGACAAGGTACCTACACTCGGCAGGAAATTATTCAGCGGGTCTTCTGCATAGACGCGAAGTTCAAGCGCATGGCCGTGTATTTGGAGGTCTTCCTGACGGAAGGCCAGTTGTTCGCCGCGCGCCACCCGGATTTGCCATTCCACGAGGTCGAGGCCGGTGATCATTTCCGTTACGGGGTGTTCCACCTGCAGGCGGGTGTTCATCTCCAGGAAATAAAATTCGCGGTTGATGTCTACAAGAAATTCCACCGTACCTGCTCCTACATAATCGCAGGCTTTTGCCACTCGAACGGCTGCTTCGCCCATCGCTTTGCGCAATTCAGGTGTGAGAATAGCGCTGGGTGCTTCTTCAACTACCTTTTGGTGGCGGCGCTGAATGGAGCATTCCCGTTCAAACAGGTACACCACATTTCCATGCCGGTCGCCCATGATCTGTACTTCTACGTGGCGTGGTCCGGTGACGTATTTTTCAATAAACACAGAACCATCGCCGAATGCGGAAATGGCTTCCGAAATGGCGCGCTCCATTTGCTCTTTGGTATCTTCTTCGCGCTCTACGATACGCATGCCTTTGCCCCCACCGCCAGCCGAAGCCTTAATGAGAATGGGGTATCCTACTTTGCGACCGATTTCCTTGGCGGTTTCAACATCCGTGATGGCTTGTTCGATACCGGGCACCATGGGGACGTGAAATTTCTTGGCGGCTTCTTTGGCAGCGAGTTTGCTGCCCATCATTTCGATGCTGTGAGGATCAGGGCCAATAAACGTAATGCCTGCGGCAGTAACTTTTCTTGCAAAATCTGCATTTTCACTCAGAAAACCGTAGCCCGGGTGGATACCATCCACGCCCAGTTCAAGCGCTTTTTCGATGATCTTATCACCCAGCAGATAACTTTGTGCGGAGGGTGGAGGTCCCAGCAAGACGGCTTCATCGGCAAACCGTACATGCGGCGCCTGACGGTCGGCTTCCGAATACACGGCTACAGTTTGAATACCCATTTGACGGGCCGTACGCATGATGCGAAGCGCAATTTCTCCTCTGTTGGCTACAAGAATCTTTTTCATGATGCAAAAAATGCGGTCTATTGTCTTTTTTTCAGGTGCAGGTTTCTATAGGCCAGCAAGGTACTGATTATCGTTAATATAGCGCCTGTCAGCATGGCCGCTCCGGGAAAATAAATAGGGGCGCCGGGAGACGTGAAATAGGAAAAAATATTGGTCATCAATAATGGGCCGACAAACGAGGTGACGCTCATGAGGCTGGTAAGCCCTCCTTGCAATTCGCCCTGTACGTTCGGCGGCACTTGGCTGGAAATAAGCCCTTGCAGAGACGGGCCTGCAATTCCTCCCAGGCAATACGGTATGGAGAATGCAAACATCATCCAACTTTCAGATGCAAAGGCAAATAGCAAAAACCCAAGCGAATAAAGCCCTAAACCTACGTAAACTCCTCGTTCCTGCCCAATTTTTGGGATGATGATTCTTATCAGTCCAGCCTGGACAATCGCGGTCATCAGTCCGACAAAACTCAGCGAATAGCCCACCCATTGTTCATTCCACTGAAACTTTTCCATGGTGTAGTACGACCAGGCGCCCTGTACGGCCTGCCCGGCAATGTACAGCAACACCAGCGAGCCCAGCATACCCATGATAACCGGGTATTTTCGCAATTGCAGCAGGGTTCCAATTGGGTTGGCTCGTTTCCAATCGAATGCGCGCCGGTTTTTCGCATCCAGCGATTCAGGCAAAATCAGAAACCCGTACAGCCAGTTGACCAGAGCCAATGTAGCGGCAGCAAGGAACGGCGCCCGCGGGCCGTAATGGCCCAATACGCCGCCGATAGCAGGCCCGATAATAAAGCCCATACCGAATGCAGCGCCTACCAGGCCAAAGTTCTGCGCGCGTTTTTCCGGCGTGCTTACATCCGCAATGTAGGCTGATGCAGTGGTGAAACTGCTACCCAGAATACCCGCCAGCGTACGCCCTACGAAGAGCCAGCCAATAGTGGGCGCATATGCCTGAAAAATGTAATCGACACCAAAACCGAATAACGACATCAACAAAATGGGGCGTCTGCCATAACGATCGCTCAAGCCTCCCAGAATAGGGGCAAAAATGAACTGCATGAGCGCATAGGAAAACATCAGCCAGCCTCCTACCTTGGAAGCATTGCTCAATGAATCGCCGGTCAGATGGGTAATAAGTTTGGGAATCACAGGAATAATAATCCCAAATCCGATCACGTCGATAAGCAAGGTGACGAAGATAAAGCCAACAGCGGCCTGACGGTTTTTTAACATAATGAAATTGGTGGTTAGCAAGAAGGACTTACCCTGGAAATGTTAAAATTGAAGGTTAAAAAATATTTTTTTTCCTGCTATTTTCCGGGTGTTGGGGCATGCAAAGAACGCGTATTTTTACTCAAATGGAGGCACTTAAAATGTCTTTCAGCCAGTCTGCCAGTAGATAGTTAAAGTGCACAGAAAGGTTCTGTTTAAAAACCTTTCCCTCGCAGCGCGACACCCATCTAATCCCCCTGACAGCATTGGTCAGAAACACTTCATCGGCATCCATGAGTTCCTCGAAATGGATCGATTTTTCTCCCACCGAACAACCAGATCGAGGAAGAAGGTGCAACAATAAATTTCTCATTACGCCTGTTACAGGGCCGTCAGACGATGGAACGGTAAAGACCTGACGGCCGCTTACCCAGAACACGTTGCTGCTCGTGGCCTCACAAACCTGTTCCCGGCTATTCAACAGAATAGCATCATCCCAACCCCTACCATACGCTTCTTTTGCCGCTGCCACATAACGCGCTCCATTCGGGGTTTTCCACCCCGACAATGAATCCACAGAAAGCCGCACGCCCCGGCAAAGACCAATTGATAACCCCTCTGAATATCCATCAAACGTACTTGAAGACAGTTCCGTAGCGGACACCAGAAACTGGGGTGTGTCGTCTTTCGGCAAATACAAGCCGCCCGGCGACCGCCATACTGTCAACCGCACGCGTGCGTCATGCGACGCCACGCGCAGGATTTCTTTTTCAAAAAACTCCGCCGACCAAAGGGCCGGCACATGATATCCCATTGCCAACAAACCTCCAGAAAGCCGCTCCCAATGCGCTTCCATGAGCGGTATCCGGCCCCCAAAAACCCGGATACTCTCAAACAAGGCATCGCCGTAATACAATCCGCGTTGCGCGGAAAGCAGTTCCGGCGGCCATTCGGCAAGCAATTGGGTGTTGAAGTTGATTTTGTTCATTGACATGCGGGTTGGTTATCAGTTATTGGTTATCAGTTATCAGGGGTGGTAAAGAGACCATCTGCACATTTGTTTGGCCACACAAAAAGGGAAGCCAAACAAATGTGCAGATGGTCTCTTTACCACCCCTGATAACGAATAACAGATAACGGATAACTGTTATCACAAACCGATTTTTTCACTTTTAATTTTTTCATCATCATCTTATGCACACAAATCCTTTAATCAATCGAGCCTTCACATCCCTTCTGCTGGTTTTGAGCATCGTACTCCCGGCTTTTTCCCAAAATCAAACGTCTATTTCGCCTGTTGCAGAATGGCTGGAAAGTTACCGCTTGTCCGGCGATTTTGCCCCGGTGGATATTTTTAATCTCAACATGGAGCGTTCCAGCGATCTGGAAAATGCCGTAAGCCATGCATCGCTGTTGAATCTCAACGATCAGGCGCTCGACGAATTACTCCATGTGGCCCCCGCTACCCTTCGCTTACAATTGCCCAACAAAGAAAACCTGCCCCTTGAACTGGAGTTGGTAAAGGTAGATATCCTCGCGCCGGAATTCAGTGTGGGGACATTGGGCGAAAACGCCGCCGACAACGTCCCCTATCACCCCGCTGCACATTACCGCGGTATCATCAAAGACCATCCGAACTCGCTGGCCGCCATTAGTTTTACCAGTACTGGCATCGCTGGTTTCATGGCCGATGGAGATGACAAATGGGAACTGGGTAAAATGGAAGACGGCTCCGGTCATCACATTCTGTTCAGAACCGCTGATTTGAAAGCCAATATTGCCTTTGAGTGCGGCGCCGACGACGATGCTGTTTTGCCGGATCAGGAAATTTCAACCGACGAAAGAGGCGTGGGCTGCAAAACTGTCAAGGTGTATTTCGAATGCGATTACAGGCTGTACACCGACAAAGGTTCGAGCACAACAAATGTGACCAACTACGTCACCAGTCTGTTCAATCAAGTGGCAGCATTGTATGCTAACGAGAACGTTGGTATCGCCATTTCACAAATTTATGTGTGGACCTCTACCGACCCTTATGCCAGTTACAACAGCACAAGCACGGTACTAAATGCCTTCAGAAGCCAGCGGGGCACCAACCACAACGGCAACATAGCACATTTCCTATCGTCTCGTGCTCTGGGCGGCGGCATCGCCTATCTGGATGTCATTTGTTTCAAAAACTATGCGCACGGCGTGAGCGCTATTGGAACGTCTTTTCAGAATATCCCTACTTATTCGTGGTCGGTAGAAGTGGTTACACACGAACTGGGCCACAACCTGGGCGCCTGGCATACGCACTCCTGCAACTGGACAGGCGGCGCCATCGACAACTGCTACTCGCCGGAAGGTTCGTGTTCGCCAGGCCCTACTCCTGTGGGAGGTGGTACCATCATGAGTTATTGCCATCTGAGCAGTGTAGGCATCAATTTCACCAAAGGATTTGGCCCGCTTCCGGGTGCGAGAATCCGTACACAGGTGGGAGCGGCTTCCTGCTTGACTCAAACCGGGTCTGTTCCAGGTGCGTTGTCTGTCAGCGCTGTTACCAACACCTCTGCCACGCTTTCCTGGGGTGCAGTAACAGGCTCCACCAGCTATATCATTCAATATAAAAACAACTCTTCTACCACATGGAACACGATGAACGCCGTTACCACCACTTCTTACAACCTGACTGGACTGGCAGCGAATACGACCTATAACTGGCAAGTAAAAACGGATTGTTCCAATTACTCCGCAAGTTCCAATTTTACCACAGGATCAGGTTCGGGAGGCGGCAGCACGCCCTGTACAGCGCCTGTTGGACTCACCAATGCCAATCTGACGAGCAGTTCCGTCACTGTTCAGTGGACACCAGTGTCGGGTGCCACAAGTTATGCGGTGCAGTACAAACTCAGTTCGTCGAGCACCTGGACCAGCGCAGGTACTACCACCGGCAATTCGTATGGTCTGAGCGGGCTCAACCCCGGTACTGTGTACAACTGGCGGGTACAATCCAATTGCGCTACCGCGTATTCCGCTACTGCCACATTTACCACCGCCAGCAGTGGCGGCGGTACGGGAGGTGGAACCTGCGCAGCGCCTGTCAACCTGAACAACAGCAATATCACGGCTACTTCTGCACGGATTACCTGGTCGGCAGTACCTGGCGCTGCTAATTACACCTTGCAGATCAAGATTGGAAGTAGCAACTTTTTTACCATCGGTACGGTGCCAGTGACCTCTGTTACTGTCAGCGGGCTTACGGCTTCTACCATCTACCAGTGGCAGGTAAAAGCCAATTGCTCGGGTTATTCCGTCCCTCTTACCCTCATTACGCCTGCATTCCTGATCAATGGCGAAACAACGCAGAACAATGCAAGCATTAGTATTTCCTTCGATGATAACAGCCTGAGTCTAGCGCCGAATCCAACAGCCACACAACTGACCTTGACTTTCAACGGTGAAATTACTTCTTCCTCAGAGGTGGTCATTTCAGACCCGTCTGGACGAATCATTCATCGTGTTTCACTGTTACAGGAACAACAGCAGTTAGACGTTGCCGATTTGCAGGCCGGCGTGTATTTCGCTACCATAGTAAACAATGGGCGTCGGGTAGCGGTAGAGCGATTTGTAAAGATGTAGTGATTTAATTTGACTTTGACGATGGAGGCAGTGCTGGCTGAAAGGCCGGCATTGCCTTTTTTCATCAAAGATTTTTCATGCTCAGCGCTACTCTTTTTCTGGCAAAATCAACCTCTACTACGCGTACCGTCACCTGCTGACCCAATGACACGACCTCCATCGGATCGCGTACGAATTTATCCGCCAATTGGGATACATGTACTAGTCCGCTGTCTTTCACGCCAATATCGACAAAGGCGCCGAAGTTGGTAATATTGGTCACGATGCCTGGAAGAATCATGCCCGGATACAGGTCTTCCAGCGTATGCACATTGGCAAACTCAAAGGATTTGGCTGCGCCCCGCGGATCGAGACCAGGTTTTTCCAGTTCTTTCATGATGTCCTGGAGTGTTGGCAGGCCCACATCGCCGCGAACATATTTTTTCAGGTCGATTCGGCTGCGCAGGTTTTTGTCTTTTACCAGATCGGTGATTTTGCATCCCAGGTCGCCAGCCATTTCCTCCACTACTGCATACCGTTCCGGGTGAACGCCAGTATTGTCGAGCGGATGTGCGGCCTCCCGAATACGCAAAAAACCCGCGCATTGTTCGAATGCCTTGTCGCCCAGTCGGGCTACCTTTTTCAGGTCGTTGCGTTTTTTAAAAGGGCCATTCTCTGCACGGTGATTGACGATATTCTGTGCCAGCACAGGTCCCAGGCCCGACACATAGGTGAGCAAGTGTTTGCTCGCGGTATTCAAGTTGATGCCGACGGCATTTACACAACTTTCAACGGTCCGATCCAGACCGTCTTTTAGCAAAGTTTGATTTACGTCGTGCTGGTATTGTCCGACACCGATGCTTTTGGGGTCAATTTTTACCAGTTCGGCCAAAGGATCCATCAGTCGGCGGCCGATGCTTACCGCTCCCCGTACCGTGATATCGAAATTGGGAAATTCTTCCCGCGCTACTTCCGATGCCGAGTAGATGGATGCGCCGGCTTCGTTCACCTGAAAAATTTCAACCGGGTGCGCGAATTTAATTTTTTGCAAAAAGTCCATGGTTTCGCGGCCTGCTGTACCGTTTCCGACGGAAATGGCTTCGATTCCATACTTCTCCACCAGGTGTTCTACTTCCGACTGGCTTTCAAATACCTGCCGTTGCGGTTCATGCGGATAAATAGCGGTGTTGTGCAAGAGGTTGCCGCTGGCATCCAGGCAAACCACCTTACAACCGGTTCGAAAACCTGGGTCGATGCCCATGATGCGTTTTTCGCCCAAAGGCGAGGAGAGCAGCAACTGGCGCAGGTTTTCTGCAAATACACGAATGGCTTCAATATCGGCTTTTTCCTTGCTGCTGTTTCGGAATTCTGTCTCAATGGAGGGCGACAACAGGCGTTTGTAACTGTCTTTCAAGGCCTGACGCACTTCCGACGACGCTTCACCACTGCCGATGATATAGATATTGTCGAGGTCCTGAATGGCGCGCTCTTCATCCGGAGCAATAGCAACGCGCAGAAAACCCTCTTCTTCACCTCGGCGCATGGCCAGTAAACGGTGGGAAGGGCATTTTGCCAGTGGTTCGCTCCACTCAAAATAGTCCTTGTATTTTTTGCCTTCTTCTTCCTTGCCTTTTACCACCCGAGAAGCAATTACACCTCCTTTATCGAAATGGCGGCGGATTTTATCGCGTGCCTGTTTGTCTTCGCTGATCCATTCGGCCATAATATCGCGGGCGCCTTGCAAAGCATCTTCTACACTCGGCACTTGCTCATTGATGTAGGAAGCAGCGATGGTTTCCACTCCAGATCTGTCTTTTTGGGCAAAAAGGCGTTTAGCAAGCGGTTCCAGGCCTTTTTCGATGGCCATGCTCGCCCGCGTTTTTCTTTTGGGACGGTATGGAAGATACAGGTCTTCCAGTTCGGTCATCGTAGCAGCCTGTTCGATCGCTGCTTTCAGTTCAGGGGTCAGTTTGCCCTGCTCCTCAATACTGGCTAAAATTGTTTCCCGACGTTTGTCGAGTTCCTGCATCTTTTTCCAGGCATCCTGAATATCAGCGATCTGCACTTCATCGAGTTCGCCGGTGGCTTCTTTTCTGTATCGGGCAATAAAAGGAATGGTAGCGCCACTTTCCAGCAATTCAATTACTGCTTCTACTCGTCGGGCTGAAATCTGCAAAAGCGGTGCAATACGGGGTGCGTATGACATTTTTTCGGTGGTGTTTTTTTGAAATGGGCGGCAAAGGTAAGGTTTAGAGTCGTAAGTCCTCAGTCCTGAGTCCTCAGTCTGTAGAGTACACCTATGTACCCTCGGCATTTGTTTGTTGAAATACCAGGGGTACTTAGGTGTACTCTACGGACTTAGGACTCAGGACTGAGGACTGTGGACTCTAATTCCTACCTTTGCCGCAACGTTTAATTCTGTTTTGTCTTATGCCATCTCGCCTCAACCAGTATCTTGTTTGTCTCAGTATATGCTTTTGTGCATTTAATGCCTCGGGGCAGGGTTTTCAGCACCTTTTCCCGGCTAGCAGTGGCAACGCACTCCTCGACAGTTTGTATCAGCACTACAAACCAGGCGCGGTACTGGATTATGCCAATGCGCGAGATACTTTGTACGCTAAAGTCCTGGCAGTAGACGACGACACGCTGCGCTGTATTTATTCTGGCCATGCTTTGTATCTCGATCCGACCCAGGACCCAACACAATATGTCTACCTGAATGGTTCTACACTTGGCATGAACACAGAGCATGCCTATCCACAAAGCAAGGGCGCTGCCGATGGCAATGCACGCAGCGATATGCACCATCTGTTCCCGGCTAGAATTCCGGTAAACGAAGCGCGCGGAGATGTGCCATACCTGGATATTCCTGATAGTGAGACGCAGAAATGGTTTCGCGGGGCACAAACGTTTTTGTCCATGCCTACGCAAAACAAAGATCAGTATTCGGAATCCAGGGTGGGTGTTTTCGAACCACGCGAATCCGTAAAAGGTGACCTGGCGCGGGCCGTGTTCTATTTTTACACGATGTATCGTTCGCAGGCCGACCTGGCCGATCCCAATTATTTTGAATTACAGCGCGCTACCTTGTGCCAGTGGAATATTCTTGACCCTGCCGACTTGGCGGAACTGACTAAAACCTGGCGTATTGCACCGTATCAGGAAGGCAAACCCAATCCGTTTATCGTGGATTGCACGCTCGCGCAGCGGACCTGGTGTCCGGAAGTGCCTTCCAATTGCATTTTGGGTACCGACGCACCAGCCTCTGTCAACAATCTGGGCGTACGAATACAGCCCAACCCGGTAGGTTCCGAGTCGAATATTCAACTCAACCTCCCTTTTTCGGGAAATGTGAAAGGAACCGTTTACAACACGTTTGGACAGCAAGTGGCCTCCTTTGACCTGAAAAATACGCCACAAGGCGCACTGGATGTACCGCTCGACCTGACTGGGGTACAATTCGTCAGCGGATGGGTCGGCTTTCTGGAAGTGCGGCTGGAAAGCACACACGGTGTCCTTGTAAAAACGGTTCCTTTCTACGTCTTTTGAGTTACCTGATTACCCGAATGACTGCATGGCTATTGCCGATCTGTACAAACACAAAATAAGTGCCCGACTGTTCAGGCAATCCTTTTAAGGGTATGGCCTGCTTCCCCGAAGAAAGATTAAGTGTCTGACTTTCAAGCAATTGACCATTGGTAGTGTACACCTTATAGTGCAGGCTACCCGCAGATGGCATGGTTAGTAGGATATTTACCGGCCCTCTGGAAGGGTTAGGGGAAATTTTCAGGTCATACCATTTTTCCAGGTCGGAAGTACCTATTGTGGAAATAACCAGGTCCCTGCAAAAAACATCGGTGCCACATTCATTAAATACGTATTCGCAAACGGTAAACTGACCATCCGACGTATAAGTGTGTACCGGTTCGGCGCCTGTACCTTGTGTGCCATCGCCAAAATCCCATACAATGGAATCTACCTGAAGGGCTATGTTTATGAATGTAACGGTCAGTGAATCAGTCGAATATCCAAATCCTGCTGTAGGTGTCACACAGGCAAGGTCAACATCGACGCGTTGGGCATACGGGCGAATGAAAGAAGAATCTGGACGGTCTTCTGCCCAGGCAGCCACTACCCTGCCCTCAAAAGGTCTGTTGATCTGGATACGGGATTTAACACCGGAAGGATTGGTGCTTACCTGACGTGTTTGTTCAGGCCATGCAAAACTGCCATTTTCATCCAGATATACCAGCAACAGGTCTTTGGCAAACACACCGTTTGAATTTCCGTTGGATACCAAAAAAACCGGTCGGTCATTCACCAGCGTCAGGCGGTGCTGGTG
>JAEUUT010000013.1 GCA_016787415.1 Saprospiraceae bacterium
CAGTTGATTTCATTCGTGACTTTTACAGCAGTTATTGGGGGCGCTATTGCCGGACTTGGCAATTTTTATTCCGAACTGGTAGGCGCCGTAGGAGCGACAGAGCGAATTCGGGAAATTCTGACTACGCCCTCCGAGACGGACGAACGCCCGAAAGCGACCACGCAGGCCGGGCGCCTCGACGGCAATATCGAGTTTGAAGACGTACAGTTCTCCTACCCCACCCGCCCGGATGTACCTGTACTGAAGAAGGTGAATATTTCCATACAATCGGGTCAAAAAGTGGCGATTGTAGGACAAAGTGGTGCAGGAAAGTCTACCATTATGCAGTTGCTGCTACAATTCCATCACCTCGACGGTGGCAATATCAGCATCGACGGCAGAAGTATTTACGACTACGAACTTCATTCTTATCGCAGCAACTTCGCCATAGTGCCACAGGAAGTAATCCTGTTTGGCGGAACCATCCGGGAAAACATCCTGTATGGCAAACCGGATGCTACCGAAGCGGAGATCATAGATGCCGCACGGCAGGCCAATGCCTGGGATTTTATAAGCACTTTTCCGGAAGGACTGGAGACGGTAGTTGGCGAACGTGGTATAAAACTCTCGGGAGGCCAGCGCCAACGCATTGCCATTGCAAGGGCTATCCTTCGGAATCCCAGCATTTTATTGCTGGACGAGGCCACGTCATCTCTCGACGCTGAATCGGAAAAAGTGGTACAGGAAGCCCTGAACAATCTGATGAAGAACCGGACCAGTATCATCATTGCCCACCGCCTGGCAACCATCCGCGAGGTGGACTGCATTTATGTGCTCGAAGGAGGGCATATCGTGGAAAAAGGTACGCACGAAGAATTGTCGGCTAAATACGACGGCGTATATGGCAGCCTGGCCAAATTGCAATTTGATATGGCATAGCACTTCTCACCTCTCACCTCTCACCTCTCACCTCTTGCCATGACCGGCATCCTGATCGTCAACCTCGGCACTCCCGACGCGCCCACACGCGCCGCAGTGTACCGTTACCTGAAACAGTTTTTGCTCGATCCCCGGGTGATCGATATTAACCCTATTGCCAGAAACCTGCTGGTGCGGGGGATTATCGCGCCGTTCAGATCCGGCAAATCAGCCCTGGCTTACCAGGAACTGTGGACGGACAATGGTTCTCCCTTAAAATTTTATGGCGAGCGACTGGTAGCGCAAGTGCAGCAAATCCTGGGAAGCGACTATCAGGTGGAACTGGGTATGCGGTATCAAAATCCTTCCATTGAATCGGCCATCGACCGATTGATGCAGGCGAAAGTGGATTGTATCAAGGTTTTTTCCCTGTTTCCACAATACGCCAGTGCTACGGTGGGTTCCGTGCACGAGGAAGTGATGCGGGTGCTGTCGAAAAAACAGATCATTCCGGCCGTCGATTTCATCAGTTCTTACGCTACATGGCCTGCCATGATTGATATGTATGTACAAAATGCACGGCAGTTTGACATTAGCAGTTACGACCACATTTTGTTCAGTTATCATGGGCTGCCGCAACGCCAACTCATAAAAGGCGACGCGTTTAATCATTGCCTGAAAAACGCAGATTGCTGCCAGACGCTTACGCCGACCAATCAGTTTTGTTACTCGGCGCAGTGTTATGCCACTACGCGCGCTATTGCCGAAAAACTAGATTTGAAACCTGAGCAATACACCGTTTGCTTCCAAAGTCGGCTCGGCAGAGACCCCTGGACGCAACCCTACACCGTGAAAACCATTGAAACGTTGGCCCGGGAAAAAGGTGCCAAACAACTGCTGGTATTTTGTCCGGCATTTACGGCAGATTGCCTGGAAACGACCATTGAAATAGGCTCCGAATACAAAGAAGACTTTGAGAAATGGGGCGGCGACCACCTGGATTTGGTGCCAAGCCTGAACGACTCGCCCGAATGGGCGCAGGCAATCGCGCTTTTTTTGAAAAACTAGGCGGGTGTTTTCCGTAGCGTGGTTTCCCGCAGAGTAATTTTCCGTAGAGTAATTTCCCGCAGAACTCACAGATTTTCCCGCAAAACTCGCAGAACGTAGCGTACACATTGTTTCACTCTACGTTCTGCGAGTTTTGCGGGAAAATCTGCGAGTTCTGCGGGAAATTACTCTACAGAAAACACCCAAAATCAGTTACCGCCCTCCCACGGTCTTCTCATCCCGCCATCCGGCGGCATTCTACGTTCTGGCGACGGGTTGGTAGCCGTTTTACCGGTATTAAAATTGCGCAGGTTGTAGGTAAATGACAGCATCACAAAACGTGTGAGCGCGTTCGTACGGGTATCTTCAATGTATGATTCCGTGATGGTACGGTTCACATTCCGGTTTTGATTGAGCAGGTCGTTGATGGCGAGCGCAACTTCCCCACGCTGGTTTTTGAAAATTTTCTTGCCGACCGCCAGGTTCCACAGCACATAGTTCTGATCAAAACCTTCGGAGAGACCCGAGTACAAGGTATGCGTCACATCCGTGCGCAAAACAAAGCCCTCGATAATCTGCCAGTTCAGTTTTACCCTTGAGTTTTGTGTCAGGTATTCCGTATTGGCGGCGGTTTGCAGGGTATTGTTACTCTTGTTCCAGATGGGTCGTGTTGAAACGGAAAAATCCAGTTTTTCACTCACGTTGCTGCTGATGGTAAAACCAGCGCCGAAAGAATGGGTAGAAGCATAGTTCAGCGCCTCGTTGATCAGTCCCGGCATTCGGCTGTAATTATAGGACGCGTCAAAATTCAGGTTGCTTTTAATCCATTTCACCGGCATGCCATACGAACCGAAACTGCGGGCCGTACGGTAACCATTCAAATTGACGGGAATGCTTAATTGCGCGCCGGGCTGTACATCCAGATCGCCAAAGATCGGATTGTCGCTGCTGGCCAGGAAAGTGCTTTTGCCGATATAATCGCGCACAAAACTGCCGCCCCCCATGAGGAAAAACGAAGTCGACTTCGCTGGATTGGCGGCCTGGTAGCGCACAAACATATTATGTTGTTCCGACTGATCCAGATCAGGGTTGCCGGCTGTAAGCAGCAGCGGATTGCTGTTGTTTACAACATTTTGCAACTGATCTACACTGGGCAATTGTGTGCTTGCGCGGTAGTTGAACCGGATATTTCTGTTTTTATCGAAGTTGTAGCGCAGGTTAGCCGATGGTAGCACGTTGAAAAAACGGTTATTCACTTCCGTCTGCTGTGGAAATGTCTGGTCGTTCATCAAACTGGCCCATTGGGTATTGACCCTTGCAGAAAGGTTGAAATCGCGTCCTTTGGTGTAGTTGTATCCAATGCCACCCTGTTGGGTTTGGTAGTCATTGGAAAAGACGTTGCTCAGTGGTTCGTTGAGAATATCGTACCCGCCGGTCGATTCTGCCCAGTCATACAGACGACGGTCGGATTCCTCCTGCTGGTAACTGTGTCGGTAATTCATCAGCAACTGGGCGTTTTCTCCCAGCGGTTCTGTGTATTCCAAATTGCCTGCCACATTCCAGTTGTTGGTGCTCAGGCGGGTACGCTGATCGAGGGAGTCGACTTTTGGTTGAGGTGTATTGTAAAATTCATTGATCGACTGAAGCGTGCTTTCGCCTTTTTTGGGCGCATAACCTGTTGTCACATCGAGAGAAACAGTGCGGCCTTTTTTCTGAAATTTATGACGCCAGAGCAGGGAATTGCTAAAGTTGAGGCCGTTGAAATCAGACTGGTAATTGTTGGTGGTAGCGTTCAAAAGGGCGCTTGTAGCAGCCGTCTGGCCGATAGTAGACGAATTGCTTCCATTCTGCTGAAATGTGAGCCGAGGGCGCAGCATAATCGAATTCATGCTGTCGATCTTGAATTCCACCCGCATATTCACACGGTGGTTGATGTTGTCGGTCAGGCTATTGCTGGTTTCATCGTACACCTCATCAGCCACATTCTGGTCATTGAGAAACTGTCGGTTGGTAATTTTATCAGATTCTGTTGCGCCTTTATTAAAGAAATAACTGCCGGATACATCTGTTTTTTTACCCCATTTGTCGGAGTAATTCAGCCCGAAAGCATACGTCGTGGTGATACCACCGGAAGAACCTACCAAAAAATCGCCGGCACTACCGCCACCACCTTGACCGCCTCGGCCGCCGCTTCTGCCACCACCGCCTCGGCTACCGCCGCCGCCGCCCATAGCGCCCAGAATATCTTCGGCAGCAAAGTTTTGTACGTTGATGTTGTTGGTCATGCCGATCAGGCTGATGCGCCGATCGCCATCGAAATAACTGAGGTTACCCCCCACCTGATATTTGTCTTCATACCCATAGCCTGCATACAGTTTGCCGAACTGGCCGTTTTGCATACCACTTTTGGTCACGATATTGATCGTTTTGGTAGTGGTTCCGTCGCTGAAGCCGGTAAACTGTGCCTGGTCGCTTTGTGCGTCGAACACCTGCACTTTTTCAATCAATTCTGCCGGCAGGTTTTTGAGTGCTGCATTAGGATCATTTCCAAAGAAAGGTTTGCCATCAACCAGCACCTGCTGCACGTTTTCGCCCTGTGCTTTCATCTGGCCGTTTTCTACCGTCACACCCGGCATTTTTTGTATCAGGTCTTCTGCATTGGCATCTTTCATCACCTTGAAAGCGCCTGCGTTAAATTCACTGGTGTCGCCTTTTTGTAAGGCTGTCACCATTTGTGATTTGATCTCTACCTGATCGAGCAGTTGCGCATTCAAGGTCATCTGGACGGGCCCCAGCCGAACGTCCTGCGTATCTACCTGGATTGGTCTGGACAACTCGTCATATCCCAAGATGGTGATTTTCAGGGTATAGTTGCCTTTTTCAATGCCATTCAGCATAAACCTGCCTTCTGCATTCGACACAGCGCCCTTCACCAGGGTATTGCTGTCGCGTTCCAGTTTGAGCGTTGCGCCGGGCATGCCCTGTCCTTTTTCGTCCACCACTTTTCCGCGGATGCTATGGGTTTGGGCAATCAGGATTTGAGTAAAAAGAAAACAGGTAAGGGTAAGGATGTATTTCATGATTGTAATTTGAACGTACAATAATCAGTACGACAGTTTGGTTGATACCGGATGCGTGATTAACCTTT
>JAEUUT010000022.1 GCA_016787415.1 Saprospiraceae bacterium
TTCCGGGAAATCTTCTTTTCACAGTTCGGGCAAATGGTTTTTGGACTGGGCTGCTGTTCTGGTGTGTCGGGTTGCTGTTCCGGAAGGTCGGGCTGCGCTTCGGGCGGGTTTTCCATGTGTGCGTAGGAAGATTTTTTCGGTTCGTGGTTGTCAGGTTGCAAATGTAAACGTGTCGGGAATGAATTTGCATCCGTACAAAAGCCAAGCATCATCTCGACTTACTGCAATAAACTTGTCCTGGCAACGGGGAAGCAAGGACTATTTGCTGTTAAAAAAGTGCGTAAGTATTTGATCTTCAATTTTTTATTTTATTTATTCGTATTGAATAAAAAATAATATAACTCTTATTGAATCCTGCCAAATTCTTCTCTGCTCGCCCGATACTTTTGTAAAAGAAATAACACGACTACTCAGCATTCCATTCATTCACCTGAATTTTGATATGACATACAGCACCGAAGATCGCCGGCAGATCGAACGCCTCATCCGCATCAGCCGGGAAAAGCCACTGGATTCTGACACTTTTGTACCCTGGGGCACTGCCCTTGGGCCCGAATTTGGTTATTTACCGGAAAAACTGATTTCATTAGCCGAACACCCGATTTACCCAAGTTTGTCTAACGAACAAAAGCGTGAACTCGCCAAACGCGAGGTGGTGCAAGCCATGTATGCCTATTGCTGGTCGGAAGGCCTTTTTTGTGCGTTCATGACGCGTTATATTATGTCGCAGGCGCCTGATCACATTGAACGCCGCTATTTATTACACGAAGTGATTGAAGAGAGCAAGCACCAGCAAATGTTTGCCCATACGATTGTCAAAATGGGCGTTCAACCAGTACCTGTCGTTCCTCTTCAAGCATGGATCGGCGAATTTTGGGTGCGATACTGCTCCCCGCCCATCGTTTTTATGTCCTGCATAGCCATAGAAATGATGGCCGATCGTTATGGCGAAGCGTTGCGCCATGATGAAAATGCGCATCCCATTTTGCAAAAAGTGGCTCAATTGCACAATATTGAGGAGGCTCGTCACATCCTGTTTACAAAACTGCTACTCAAGCGATACACAGAAAACATCGGATTTTGGCGCAGTACCCAATTCAGTCTCATCGTTCTCCTGAACATGCGGTTTTTTCAATCTACCTACGTGCGTTCCAGTATTTTCAAAGACCTTGGATTGCCTCATCCCGACCGGCTTCGCCGAGAGGTTTTCCGCAGTTATCAGGAGCGCTTCGCTGGAGAATGCCTCGGAACGGTAAAGGAACTGGTCGACAGTTTCAATGGATTTAATTTCATCACCCGCCCGCTTTGGCGCTGGGTATTACGTATGCCTGTATGATCAAGGACTTGTCTGTTTACCTGCCCGATCGCATCGTCAGCAACGAAGAAATCGAGGCAAATCACCCCGGACTGCCCAAAGGTAGCCTGCAACGACTGTTTGGTTTAAGCACCCGCCACTATGCAGCGCCGGGCGAACAGGTATCGGATATGGCGGCCCGGGCGGCTCTTCCCATTCTGGAACGCCATGGAACAGCGGATATCGATTTCCTCATTTTCGCCTCCGCCTGTTCTGATCTGATCGAGCCTGCTACCGCCAATATTGTTCAGGAAAAACTAGGGCTTGCCTGTCCGGCCATGGATATAAAAAACGCCTGCAACAGTTTTACGACGGGACTCATGACCGCCTCCCAGTTGATCGCTTCCGGTATGTGCCGCCGGGTACTGGTCGTCAATGGTGAAAAGTTGAGCGACGCGGTGCGGCCCTTTACCACAGACGGTCAGCAACTTTTACAACATCTCGCCGCATTCAGTTTCGGAGATGCCGGAGCAGCCGCCCTGGTGTGCGCCCCTGACAACGGCAGTGGTTTTGTTGCACAGCAATTTCATACCCTGGGCCAGCACTGGCGTTTGTGTACCATACCTGGCGGTGGATCATTGCACCCGCACGATGCCGACAAACTTTATTTTGAAGGTCAAACAGCACAATTAAAAGAGGTGATGACCGAAGCGGCAGCCGGTTTTTTTCACGACTGTCTGAGCCGGGCGGGCTGGTCGCCAAGCGATGTCAAACACTTGTTTACGCACCAGGTATCAGCCGATACGATCCGACTGATTAGCCGGATGACGCAGGTTTCACCGGAGAAAGTGGAAGACAGTTTTGCTGAAATTGGCAACACGGCTGCCGCATCCATTCCAATCGTGATACATCGGCGCCTGACCAACGGCAGTCTTCACCGTGGCGACAAAGTGGTGCTGCTGGGGCTTGCCGCTGGCGTCAGTATTTCTGTTCAACTACTCATTTGGTGAACATGCAGGACAAAACACTTTTACCATACCTGGAATCTTTACCTGCGGAAACGCCTGCTCTGGTGTACAAAGGCCGCACACATACCCTGGGCGAACTGTTGAATGATAGCAGGCATTTAGCAAACGGATTGCTCCAACGCGGCGTACGTGCCGGTCATACGGCCGTTTTGGCCACGCCTCCCAATGCTTCTTTTTTGCATATCGTATTTGCCGCATTGCGTATCGGCTTGCGATTGGCGGTGATTGACCCGGAAATGGGGCGCGACAATTACCGATCAAAACTGGCACAACTACGGCCTGAATGGGCATTTGTCGATTCAAGGTTGTTGTTGCTTCAGGAGCATCCCCTTTTGCGCGCCCTGTATCTGCGGTGGTTCAAACGCGCCATTTATTTTCCTTATTCCAAAGCGATTCAAATCATTGCCACGGGCGCCCGCCTGCCTTTGTGGCAAAAAAACACGCCTTTACGACGCTTGTACGACATCTCTTCTCTGGAGTCCGGTGAGGCAACACCGCCTGACTGGCCTGAGTTTTTCATTACCTACACCTCGGGCACAACGGGTGAACCCAAAGGTGTCGTGCATGGCACAAAAGCACTTTCCAATAGTATGCAATTGATTGCCAACCTGTTGCAAAATGGCAAAAACCTGAAAATGGCGACTTACTTGCCACATTTTGCGCTGATCGGCGTGATGGCAGGCATGGAAACACACCTGTGGGAGCCCAAATGGAGCGCCCGGCGGAAATGGGAATATATAGAAAAGCACGGAATCACTACGTTGTTTGGCCCTCCCAGCGATTATTTGCCCCTGCTGGAATACGCCCGAAAGCACCAGTTGTTGTTGCCAGCCTGTTTGCAACACCTGTTTTTTGGTTCGGCGCCGGTGCACCATGCTTTTTTACAACAAGTTCAACAGTATAGCCCTGAGCATATCACATTGACTTGTTTGTACGGCATGACGGAAAACCTGGTTGTTTGCACGGTAGACGGCCGTGAAAAAGCGGCGGCTGGCCATTTGTCCGGAGATTGGGTGGGCCACCCACTGCCCGGCGTAGAACTGAACATAGCGCCGGATGGGGAAGTGCTACTGCGTTCGCCGCAGTTGTTCGCCCGGTATGATCACTTGAAAAACCGCGATACCTGGCATGCCACAGGCGATTTCGGGTATCTGGACGCCGAGCGCGGGCTGGTGCTCATGGGGCGGAAAAAAGACATGATCATTCGGGGTAATTTTAATTTGTATCCGGGTCTGTATGAGTCGACCATCCATCGTTATCCGGGTGTCATCGACGCGGCTTTTGTAGGCGTTTATGATCCTGAAAAACACGATGAAGTGGTAGGGCTTTTTGTAGAAACACATGCCCCTGTAAATGCCCGCCAGTTTCGCCTCGCCCTTGCAGACGGTCCATATTCTATAGATGCGCAAGCCATGCCGGATGTAATCCTGTTTGAAACCTTGCCCAGGTGCGGCCGGCAATCAAAAGTGGACAAAGTGGCTTTGCGTAAGCGCCTCCAACAATACCTGCAACAATGAGTAGCATCCTGGTAACCGGAGCCACCGGATTTGTCGGGGGCGCATTCGTTGAAACGTTGTGCTCCGCTGGCCACACGGTATGCGCCAGTGGCAGGGCAGATCGACCTTCCAGCCTGCCTGAAACCGTCGGATATGTAAAGGCTGATTTGGCACATGTATTCCCGACGCTGGATACCGAGGTCGTGATTCATGCAGCCGCGCTTGCATCGGATACGGCGGATGAATCCGATTTGCAGGAAATAAATGTGGGCGGCACGCAAAGGGTGTTTGCGGCTACTACCTCCAGCCGGGTTTTTGTGTATATTTCTTCTTCTTCCGTGTACCCCTATACCCATTCGCTGCACAGCGAAGAAGAGCCGGTTATGCTGAATGATTTGTCGCCCTACGGCCGTTCAAAACGTATGGCCGAGGAATGGCTGTTGCAACAAGACTGGTCGGAACGCCGATTGGTGATTTTGCGCCCGCGTGCTATTTATGGTGTAGGTGATCGGGTGTTATTGCCCCGGTTGATGCGCTTGGTGCGTGGCTCCTGGCTGATGTTGCCGGGCCAGGCGCCCGTGCTTTCCTCCCTGACCCATATTCAAAACCTGACGGAGGCGGCTGTCCGTTTGATAAACGGCCCATCGGGTGTGCATGTGTTTAACATCGCCGACGCCAGTCCGTACCCCTTGCAAGAAGTATTGCCGGTGCTGTTGCAAACTGTTTGTGGAAGATCGCTTAAAACGGTATCCATCTCACCGTCCTTTTTGTATGGATTGGCCCGGCTATCAAAATTTCTTAACCTGGGGCATTCCCTGACCCGGTTTGGGTTGGATGCGCTGGCAAAAAACCATGTGCTGGATTGTAACAAATTGGGGCATACGCTCGGCCAACTTCCTGAACGAGACTTGTGGCAGGCTTTGCCAGAATTGGCTGAGTGGGTACGGGGAGATGCAAAAACAGGATTGGGTGCGGATAACTTTTGATTTTCCCCCGAAAGTAGGTGATGATCACCGTGCACGGGATCAGCAGGCGCCGTATCATACGCAGAAAGTTGCTTTCCAGTTGGAAGATATTATTCCTGCTTTTTCGATGGATGCAGCATCAGGTTTTGCACCAGGTCTTTGGCGTTTTTCTCCATTAATAAGGATACCTCAACCCCAAATATGGCGCTAATCTGTTGCAAACGGATCAAATGTATCCGGGTTTTGCCGCGCTCGATTTTTCCGTATGCTTCTGCGGAAATTTCCAACTGTTCGGCCATCTCCTGCTGGGTAAGGTGCAAAAAACGGCGAATCGTCCTGATTTTTTCGGGTAGTTCGGTGTCAAGCATATTAAATTGTTTTTCAGGAACATAAAATGAAACGGTACAGGTGTTTGATTGCAAATGTAAAACGCTTCTGTAATGAATTTGTATACAAGCCTCCCAAGAAACAACCCAATCCGCCAGAAATACAACTTTTGGTTCCTTTTTTCAGGGGCATATGGCCGGTATTTTTGTGCTTGTTCACATACCGGTATCTCCCTTTTGTCGAGTTTGTTACTTATGAGACAGCCACATAAAATAAAATACCCATGAAGCAAATCATTTTTCTTCTCCTGATTTTACCGTTTCATGCTTTCTCTCAGGCCGCAGGAGCGCCAAACGCGGAAAATGAATACAGGTTCAAGTATCATTCATGGTTGTCAATAAGAGACACCCTTTCCGGATTGCCGTTACTCAATCTGATGAACATTGAAATTGAATTACAAGGCTTTACCAATGGTAAGATCACATATATGGAAGGAAACATCCTGAATGAAGGATTGGTGTCTGCTACGTCATTTGCTGACAGATACATATTTGATCTGCATCATCAAACGGTATTTATCCTTCTCCCAGATGACCATATCAAAGAAGTCTACCGACTACGCCCGGTGGAATTCCATCCTGTTGAGCAGATACAAATTGTAGATGTGAATGGGATGAAATGCCATCAGATCAAGGTGTCTAATTCAATTGTTTCCTTGTGTGATACATTGCCTCAAAGCATCAATCCTGGTTACTGGCTCACTGGATATACGGGCGGCCTGGCTCAAGTAGATAAGAGTTCAGGGAAAAATGTTTCCTCCACGCGACTGATCAAATGGGAGCAAACAGATGTTGACTTAACAAAGTATGAAAAACTTGTTTCTGATTATGGAAAGGTGCCTGATAATGTTCCTGTGATTTCTTTGTTTGATTGAAGCGGTTACACTACTGGACGCCAATACCCACATAATGCGGTTCCCAGTATGTTTCTTGATATAAATCCCCAAACACCTTTCTGGCTTTTTTTGTCTCTGAGTCAGATTTTAAATAAAAGGAAACCTTCTTCAAAGAGGGTATTCGAGCCAGTGGGATTATCTGTTCTGCTGTAACATTACACTTTATGTGCAACTCTTCTATAGAGGTGGAGGTTCCCAAACCGCTTAAATCTTCATACTTTGTGTCAGACAACCATACCCGACGTAATTTTTTTAGATTAGATATATCCGGGAATTTCTTTAAACGAGGTAGCCAGTCAAGATGAAGGGCTTGTAAGTTTTCCATACCAGAAATAAAATCCAGGTCATAAATACGATAACACATTCCTATCACCAATCCTTCAAGAGATTTTAATGCGGATAAATTAGATTCGGATGCATTATCAAAGTTGCCGCCGAGGTGTAGTAATTTAAGGGTAGGAAAGTTAGAGAAATCGAAGTTTTTCAGATTTATTTTCCCTCCAATGGTTAAGCACTTAATACTTGATGAAGGAATAGTCAAATTCATTGGAGTATCAGATAAGTTCAAAGTTTCAAGGTTATTAAATTTTTCAATGTTTATTATTTTACTACGTTTTTCATGCACATAAATTGAAATATATTTCAAGTTGGGTAAATATTGTTCAACAAGTTGTAGGTCACAATCATAAACGTCTAAATATAAACCTGAAATCCCTTGAAACATTTTCAAGAAGTGTAGGTCAAGAAAACCCCACTCGTTACCACGATCAAAGATCGATAGACCTGTATATTGCTCGTTTTCTAATTGATATTTTACCTGTTGAAAATCAATTTGGTCATACGGGCCTTCAAGGGTCAGGATTTTTTGCTCGATACTTGAACGATATACTATTTGCATTTGTATCTATTTGATGGATAGAGATAAGTTATGTCTGAGCGTATTCAGGAGTTCAATGTACATTAAATCTTGAAGATCAAACTTAAAACATCGAAATCATATCCCAAAAATAAAATCTCAGCCTGTAGAAAACATTTTTCAGACACATAAAAACAGTACCGCTCCGCAATGCCAAGACATTCAGCGGAGCGGTACTCACCTCTCACTTCTCACCCCTCACCCTCTCCTTATCTCCGCTCCAATCGCTCTTAACCGCTCATCAATATGCTGATACCCGCGGTCGATCTGGTGCGCATTGTGGATCACGCTTTTGCCTTTGGCAGAAAGGGCCGCGATCAGCAGCGCCTGTCCGGCACGAATATCCGGCGAGGTCATTTCGATGCCGCGCAACTGATAGCGGCGGTCGAGGCCGATGACGGTAGCGCGGTGCGGGTCGCAGAGAATAATCTGTGCGCCCATGTCGATCAGTTTGTCGGTAAAAAACAGGCGACTTTCAAACATTTTCTGGTGGATGAGCACACTGCCGCGCGCCTGCGTAGCCGTCACCAGCACGATCGACATAAGGTCGGGTGTGAAGCCAGGCCAGGGTGCGTCGTAAATCGTGAGGATAGAGCCGTCGATAAAGGTGTTGATTTCGTAGCGTTCCTGGGCTGGAATGTGCAGGTCGTCGCCGCGGCGTTCAATCTGGATACCCAGGCGTTCGAAGGTGTACGGAATGATACCGAGGTGTTCGATACCGGCGTTTTTGATCGTGATTTCCGACTGCGTCATAGCGGCCAGGCCGATAAACGAACCGATTTCGATCATATCGGGCAGGCAGCGGTGGTTGGTGCCACCGAGTTTTTCCACGCCTTCGATATGAAGCAGGTTGGAGCCGAGGCCCGTAATATTGGCGCCCATGCGCTGGAGCATGCGGCACAGTTGCTGCACATAGGGCTCGCAGGCGGCGTTGTAGATGGTGGTGCGGCCGTGGGCCAGCACGGCGGCCATGACGACGTTGGCCGTACCAGTCACACTGATTTCGTCCATGTGCAGGTAGGTGCCCTGCAGTCCGTCGGGCGGCTGTTCGACGTAGTAGATGTCTTTTTCGTCGTCGTACTTGAATTCGGCGCCTAATTTCTGGAAGCCCAGAAAGTGCGTATCGAGACGTCGGCGACCAATTTTATCGCCACCGGGCTTGGGCAGGGTAGCGCGGCCAAAGCGGGCCAGCAGCGGGCCGATCAGCATGACCGATCCACGCAAGCGTTGGGCGTCGCGCATGAAATTGTCGGAGCGCAGGTACTCGATATCGACCGTGCCCGCACAGAATTTATAGGTATCCGGCGCCAGGCGTTCTACGGTCACGCCGAGGCCCTGGAGCAATTCGATCAGTTTGTTGACATCCAGAATATCCGGGATATTGGAAATGGTCACCGGATCGTCGGTCAGCAGTACAGCGCTGATGATCTGGAGTGCTTCGTTTTTGGCTCCCTGGGGGTGGAGTTCGCCGCCGAGTGGTCGGCCGCCAATGACTTCAAAACAGTCTGCTTGCATGGAAAAAGTTTGGGATTTAAGATTACATGATTTAAGATTTAAGATTACATGATTTGAGATTTAAGATTTACCGGGATGCCCTCCTTCTTAAATCTTAAATCATGTAATCTTAAATCTTAAATTATGTGATCTTAAATCATTTTAAAGCCTGTGTATTTGTGCAGCACTTTCGGGATCGTAATCCCTTCCGCTGTCTGGTTGTTTTCGAGGAGTGCCGCCACGATCCGTGCCAGGGCCAGTGCCGAGCCGTTGAGGGTATGTGCCAGTTCGATTTTGCCTTCGGCATCGCGGTAGCGGAGTTTCATGCGGTTGCTCTGGAAGGTTTCGAAGCAGGATACCGAACTCACTTCCAGCCAGCGTTGTTGCGCGCCCGACCATACTTCGAAGTCGTAGGTTTTTGCCGAGTTGAAACCCATATCGCCGCCGCAAAGCAAGAGGATGCGGAACGGCAGTTCGAGTTTGTTCATGAGTTTTTCCACGTGGCGCACCATGCCCTCGAGGGCTTTGTACGAGTTGTCGGGGTGCTCGATGCGCACGAGTTCTACTTTGTCGAACTGGTGCACACGGTTGAGTCCGCGTACGTGCGCGCCCCAGGCGCCGGCTTCGCGGCGGAAGCAGGGTGTGTAGGCCGTCATGGCAACCGGCAGGTCTTTTTGCGGAAATATTTCGCCGCGCACCAGATTGGTTACCGGCACCTCGGCTGTAGGGATGAGGTACAGGTTGTCTTCGTCGCACTTGTACATCTGCGCTTCCTTATCGGGGAGTTGTCCGGTGGCACGGGCGCTGTCTTCGTTGACGAGCAGGGGTGGCAGGATTTCCTCGTAACCTGCTTTTACGGCTTCGTCGAGGAAAAACTGGATGAGTGCGCGTTGGAGGCGGGCGCCTTTGCCGCGGTACACCGGGAAGCCCGAGCCGGTGAGTTTCACGCCCAGTTCGAAGTCGAAGAGGTTGTATTTTTTGGCCAGTTCCCAGTGTGGGAGAGCATTTTCGGGCAGGGTAGGGAAGGGCTTCTTCCAGGCTTTGGCCACCTTGTTATCGTCGGGCGTTTTGCCTTTGGGCACGCTTTTGTGCGGGCAGTTGGGCACCGAGTAGAGCATGTTGTCGAGTTGCTGCTGAATGCTTTCGCTGCGTTCTTCGAGCGTTTTGGTGAGCACTTTGAGTTCGGCGACCTGTGTTTTCAGGATTTCGGCCTCTTCTTTTTTGCCCTGGCCCATGAGGGCGCCGATTTGCTTGGCGAGGCGGTTTTGTTCGGCCAGCGTGTCGTCGAGTTCTTTTTGTGTGGCGCGGCGCTCATCATCTTTTTTGATGATGTCGTCAATGATTTTTACCTGCTGAGCAGTCCAGTTTCTTTTGCGCAAACCATTGACAATGCGCTTTTTATCTTCTCTGATGACCTTAAGTTGGAGCATGGTGGCGTATGATTTTAAAGCCTTGAAAGCAGGCTGTATGTGTAATTTGAAAATGAATGAAAGCCGGAGTTTGCAACAATTTTTTGTTTCAGCCGTTTGAGATAGATATTTTCAAAATGCGGTAAACAACCATGAATGCCGCAGGTGTTTTTGTAAAATATAGTACAAACGCTGAAAAAAACGGCGCAAGATAGAGCGAATTTCAAAACAGGCTTATCTTTGCAGCGTTCAATTCCAAAAATTGGTACCTGCCGTTCCCCCGAATTGATTACCCATACCAAGGTGGTTTTTGCGCAATGCAGCCGTTTTTTCCTTCGGAAGTATCTTCGGGCGGTTTTTCCAGCGTACACATCCTGAATTCGTTTTTGTCCGCATAAGTTCCCCTTCGAACCCTTTCGGGGCCATTCCAGGCAACTCTACCGGATGTTTCTTTCAACATTTGATTTTACTTTTTTTGTTCAACCTTCATCTCCTACCTCTCGTAAGCGTTTCGAAACGCCCTCTCTGCGGCGTATGCACGCTCGAATGCTAACAACTCCTTTTCCCCACCATGTACGACATATTACAGCTCAACGACAAGCTGGTCACTGAACTCAGAGAAATCGCCCAGAAACTGGGCATCAAAGGCGCTGCTAAAATCGCCAAACAAGACCTGATCTATAAAATCCTGGATGAACAGGCCTTGATCGAAAAAAAATCGTCCAACAAAGACGTTCCGGTTGTAGACGAACCCAATCCGTCCACAGGCCGCCGCCCTCGCAAAGTGGTGAAAGTCATGGGCGACGACAATGTGGAAAAACCGGTGCCCGCAGAAGAACAACGCCCTGCTGAAAAAACGCCGGAAGTGCCCGTTCACCGCGTTCGCCAGGATACACGCCAGATGCGCCCCGGAAACGATCAGCGCCGCGGCGGGCCAAACCAGCAACCTCGCCCGCAACAGCAACAACAGCCGCAAAACCGCGAACAACGCCCTCCGCAGGATGGTAACCGCGACAATGCCGGACAACAAAACCGCGAACAACGCCCGCTACAGCAAAATCGCGACCAACAAAACCGCGAACAACGCCCGCAGGGCCGCGACCGCTGGAACCCCGAAATGCGCCGCCGCGACCGCTGGGAAGGCCGCGATCGCAACCGCAACCGCGACCAGCGCCCCGGCAATCCAGCGCTCGTAGACCCGGAAGCAACTCGCCTCCAAAATATTGAAGACGAAGACTTTGTAACACAGGTAAATGGAGAAGAGGAAGACGAGGAAATGCTCGCTCAACGCCGCCAGGCTTCTGCTCCCGTACAGGAAGTAAACCAGGAAGCGGAAACCACTTACAGCGAACCCGCCGAAGTGATGCCGGTGATGCCCAAGGAAAAATTCGACGTCGAACTTGATGGCGTGGTAGAAGGCCTGGGTACCCTCGAAATGATGCCCGACGGATACGGTTTCCTGCGCTCGCCCGACTACAACTACCAGACCAGCCCCGACGATATTTACGTTTCGCCTTCGCAGATCAAACTGTTTGGCCTCAAAACCGGCGATACGGTGCGCGGCGCTATTCGCCCGCCCAAAGAAGGGGAGAAGTATTTTGCCCTGCTCAAAGTATCCAAGATCAACGGCCTCGATCCAAAGGACGTGCGCGACCGCGTACCGTTCGATTACCTGACGCCGCTGTTTCCGACTTCCAAATTCAACCTGCTGATCAGCCCCACCGGCCGCGATTTCGGCAACCGGATCATCGAGTTGTTTACCCCGCTGGGCAAAGGCCAGCGCGGTCTGATTGTGGCGCAACCCAAAACAGGTAAAACCTTTCTGCTCAAGGACATCGCCAACGCGATTACGAAAAATCACCCCGAGTGCTATGTGATCGTGCTGCTCATCGACGAACGCCCGGAGGAGGTAACCGACATGCGCCGCAGCGTAAGAGCCGAAGTGGTAGCCTCTACTTTCGACGAAGCCGCCGACAACCACGTGCGCCTGGCCAATATCGTGCTGGAGAAATCCAAACGTATGGTCGAATGTGGCCACCACGTGGTTATCCTGCTCGACTCCATTACGCGTATGGCCCGTGCCTACAACACCGTAGCACCGGCTTCCGGTAAAGTGTTGTCGGGCGGTGTGGAAGCCACGGCCCTGCAAAAACCCAAGAAGTTCTTCGGCGCCGCCCGTGCCATCGAAAACGGCGGCTCACTCACCATCCTGGCCACCGCCCTGATCGATACGGGCTCCAAAATGGACCAGGTGATCTTTGAAGAATTCAAAGGTACCGGCAACATGGAACTGCAACTCGACCGCAACCTGGCCAACCGCCGCCTCTATCCGTCTATCGACCTGACCAAATCGAGCACCCGCCGCGAAGACCTGCTGCTCGACAAGGATACCCTCTCCCGTATGTTTATCCTGCGCAACCACCTGGCCGATATGAAGCCGGAAGAAGCCATGGAATTCATGAAAAAACACATGATGCATACGAGCAGCAACGAGGAGTTTCTGGAGTCGATGAACCGGTGAGTAGTGAGTGGTGAGTAGTGAGTGTTTAGTACAAACCCTTGGCTTTGTCAATAGAAAAGCCAAGGGTTTGTACTAAACACTCATAACTCATAACTCATAACTCATAACTCATAACTCATAACTCATAACTCATGAAGTTTCCTACCCGCACCACACCGTCTCCTCCTCTGAGGATCACATTTTGACCGAAAAGTATTTTTTTCCCTTCATTGCGGTACGTGGCCAGCGTTTTCAGCGGCTCGGCAGCACGGGCGGCCGTTTCCTGATCGGTGGTAGTGATGGAACAACGGGCGCAAGGTTTCACGCCCCTGAAAAGGGTTGTTCCTATGGAGAAATCAGTCCAGTTGTCCTCTTCATGTGGATTTCCACCAGTAAACACAAAATTAGGCCGGAATCGATTCATGGGCAATGGAACTTCCAGCCGCTCATTGAGTGCATCGAGCGAGGCTTGTCCGATGACCAAAAAAGGATAGCCATCGGCAAAACTGACGTGTTCTCCTTCCGTGGTGTATTTCAGATCGGTTTGCCGCCTGGTAGTATCGGGCATATATACCAATTGTACTTTATGTTTTAAAGCGGCTGATAACCAGTTGTTTATGTGGTAAGGAAGCACCCATGCGGAGCAAGTGTCATCCCACACTTTTACGTGTATTTCAGGTAATTCACCGGTATGGAACTCCAGCGGCACAAGTATTTTTTCCGCAGGGCGGTTTTTCCAGAAAATATGCAAAAAGGCATCGTCAATGGCTGTTCCCAGTAGCGCCATTTCGGGAATTTCGCGCTGGGTTAAAAAACGACCGTTTTCATCGGTAATCATCCATCGGCGATCATAACGCAGGCCGCGGGCTTCGGCAGTGGCTTCCTGTAACGAAATGCCGCCCAGAGATTTTACCGGATAAATCCAGATTTCAGAGAGTGTGAGCATGTGCAAATTTTTGCGAAATTTGCGGGGAATTCCAACTGCCGTACATATTGCCTGAGATATCAAACGATACCTCAAAGGTTAATCTTCTCAAAATTATTACTTCTTCCCTCCTTCGCTGTGCTGTTTGGCACAATTCTGCGTCTAAGAAACTGTTTTAAAATCCCTGCCGAGGCGAAAAGGTTTGAATTTTAAGGATAGATGAGATTCATTTTTGAAGACATAACAGGGCTTATTTCTTTAAAAATGGATGAAATATAGCCTTAAAAGACAGGCCTTTGCGTCCGGTGAGGGGTTTTAAAACAGTTTCTAATCCCTTCGCTGTCGGTTTCTGGTATTGCAGCTCAAAAACACGGTTTTTTCATGCAAAAAACAACACTTGTATTTCTATGGCTGGCTTGCTGGCTGCCCGGCTTCGTGTCCGCGCAGCAGGATCCCATGCTGACGCAATTTTCGTTCAACCCCATGTTGTTCAATCCCGCCTGCGCAGGACTGAATGATGTTCTGTCGGTGTCGGCCACGCATCGTCAGCAGTGGCTCGGCATTGATGGCGCGCCGGTAGGCCAGACGATCAGTGCGCATGCTCCTTTATCGGGCAAGCGCGTGGCACTGGGCGGTATTCTTTTGCATGATAAAATAGGGGCTACCGAAACGTTCGAACTGGCATCGGCATACGCCTATCGTTTTCCTATCGGGGAAAAAATGCAGTTGTCGGCCGGTTTGCAGGCAAGTATTGCCAACTGGCATGCCGACTGGATCAACGTTTTTCTGGAAGACGGCATCGACGAGGTGTTTCAGAACAGACAAAGCCGCTGGCTGGCCAATTTCGGCGCCGGTATGTTTCTCTACAACGACCATTTTTACGCAGGCATCAGCAGCCCTCGCCTCGTGGAGCACGACCTGCGTCGGGCCGCCGATGGCAATTTTGAGTTGTATGCCAAAACCTACCGGCATTATTACACGACCATTGGTGGTACCATTCCACTCGACAATCATGCACGATTGGTGCTAAAACCGGCGTTACTACTGAAAAGTACGGGATGGTTCAGTTCGTTCCGCCGCGATGAACGTTTTCATAACGTAGGCTCCCCAACCGAACTCGACCTGGATTGTTCCCTGATGTTTCGCCAAACGTTTCGCTTCGGAGTCTCCTGGCGAACGGCCATAGAAAAGAAACGCTCTTCTGCTTCGTCGGCCAATCTGTGGGCTATGTATTACCTGCAAAACGGGATGCGTTTCGGGGCCGCGTACGACTTGACTTTGAGTAAATTGCGGCAAGCAACAACCAATTCCATGGAATTAGTCGTAGCTTATGAGTTCAACATCAAGGTGAAAAAAGTATCCTCGCCTCGTTATTTCTAGAAACCACCAAATCATATGAATCCGACTGCCGCCAAAATTATTTTTATCCTGCTGCTGCTGTGCCCGGCCAGCGCCCAACTGCAATCGCGCCTGACGCGCGCCGACAATGCCATGCAGGAACTGGATTACATAACGGCCATCACTTTGTACCAGGAAGTGCTGGCCAGGGAAAACAACGCCGAGGCCATGATCAACCTGGCAGAATGCTACCGCAAAGTGAATGATGCCGTGCATGCCGAGGTATGGTACGCAAAAGTGGTGCAACTGCCGCAGGCCAAAGCCGTTCATCGCCTGTATTACGGCATGGCCCTGCAAACCAACGGAAAATGCGACCAGGCTAAACCCTGGTTCTCGGCTTATTTGCAGGAAAATCCCGATGATGCCCGCGCACAGTTTCTAGCAGCCTCTTGCGACCGGCAGGGCGAGTTGCTGCAAAAAGGACAGGATATTTATTCGGTGCAAAGCCTGCCATTCAATTCCACATACGATGATTTCAGCCCGACGTTGGTGGATAATTCGCTGATTTTTGCCAGCGACCGCGACCAGGGCGGGATGGTGAAACGCACCAGTTTGTGGACCGGCAATCCGTTTTCCGAATTGTATCAGGTCGTTTTTACGCCCATCGGGCTCCAACCCGGCAATTTTACCTATTCAGACCCGAAGAAATATTCCAATACCATCAATACCCGTTTCCATGAGGCCGCAGTGGCGATTTCGGCTGATGGACAATCGATCTATTTTACCCGAAACAGCCATTCCGACGGAAAAACAGGTCGCAGCGAAGATGGCCTCGTGAAACTCAAAATATTCGTAGGGCACTGGAATGTGGCCTCCCGCGACTGGAAAGATGTGCAGGGGCTTCCGTTCAATTCCGATGAATACCATGTTGCACACCCCACACTTTCTGCGGATGGACGTCGCCTGTACTTTTCCAGCAACATGCCTGGCGGTTATGGCGGCATGGATTTGTATGTGACGACATTCAAAAATGGACAATGGACGCCACCCGCCAATCTTGGGCCGGTGATCAACACCGAAGGCAATGAAATTTTCCCGTTCCTGGCCGCCAACGACCGGCTGTATTTTGCTTCCAATGGGCACCTCGGGCTCGGCGGACTCGATATTTTCTACGCCACGCCCCAGCAGGACATGAATGCCTGGAACCTGCCGGTCAACCTGGGCGCGCCGGTCAATTCCACCCACGACGATTTTGCCATCACCTTCAGCCCTGATCTTTCCTGGGGATTTTTTACGTCCGACCGCCAGGACGGAAAAGGCCGCGACGATATTTACGGTTTTCAAAAAACGGCAGCCCCCATGGAAATTGTGGTGCTCGACCAGCGCACGCGCCAGCCCGTGAGCGGCGTGGCAGTGAGCAGCGCGCAAGTAGGCCTGACGATGACTACCGGCGCGGATGGTAAAATTGCCTTCGATATGCGCCCTTCCGATTGCGCTGATTTTGTGGCCTCCAAAAAAGGCTACGAAGGCGCCCGGATCAATGGCTGCTCGGGCCCTGCCTCCGATTTTCCCCTGCGCCTCGAAATGCTGGTGCAAAAACAAAGCAACTACGTCCTGCAAGGCATTGTATTTGATATGGCCGATGGCATGCCTGCCGACGGCGCACGGGTGAGCGTCTACAATGACTGCGGAAAAATGGCTGCCGAACCCATGGTAACCGGCCCCGACGGACGTTACAAATTCAAACTTGACCGCGATTGTTGCTACAAGGTAAAAGCCGACCGCGCCGGTTATATCACCGATTCCGCGGATGGCTTTTGTACCAAAGGCCTTACGACCGACAAGGCCGTGCTGAAAGCCAACCTCAGCCTCCAGCCTTATCGCGATAAGGATGGCTTTATCATCAGCCAGCAGGAAGCGCCCGCTTCGCATACCGGGCCGAAATACAACGAGTTATCAGGTATTTATGAAAATGCCGACGGCAGCCCGGCCACGTTTTCCATCGGAAATGGCATGGAAGTGCAAAATGGCGTTCTGTTGGCCGATGGCGTGCCCAGCGCACCTGAACACCCGGTATGGAAACGTGGATCGGAAGGCTTTTTGGTTAATTTGTACTACGATTTTAATGAGGCCAATTTCCGGGAAGAGTCCCTGCCTGATCTTCAAAAATTGCTGCACACCTTGCAGGACAACCTCGAAATCCGTATAGAAATCGCCTCCCACACCGACGCCCGCGGTGCAGCCGATTACAACCTCGATCTGTCGCAGCGCCGCGCCGACCGTGTGGTACAATGGCTCGCAGAGCAAGGCATTGCCCGCGAACGCCTCGTGGCCCGCGGATACGGCGAAACCAAACCCATTAACAACTGCAACGACGACATGCCCTGCTCCGAAGAGGAATATCAGTTGAATCGGCGCACGGAGTTTCGGGTGATTGGGCAAGACGGGAAGTAGTCCTGAGTCGTAAGTCCTGAGTCCTAAGTCCGTAGAGTACACCTACATACTTTTGGCATTCATTATTATAGAAACCAAAAGTAGGTAGGTGTACTCTACGGACTCAGGACTCAGGACTCAGGACTTACGACCCAGGACTTACGACCCAGGACTATTTTTTGAAAAAAAATCCCCATCTTTGCCCGCCTCAAAACTCTTCCTTGTAAAATAACGAATCTGAGCATGGCTTACGACTATAAACTTCCCTCTTTGGGCGACGGCGTTACGGGAAAGGTGACTGAAATTCTGGTAAAACCAGGCGATAAAGTTGCTAAAGACCAGATCGTTCTGGTGATTGGTACGGATAAAGTGGATGCAGAAATGCCCATTGACCAGGAAGGAACGGTATCCGAAATTCTGGTAAAAAAAGGCGATGAAGTTGGCGAAGGAACGCTGGTTATTCGCCTTGAAACGGCGGGTGCTGCACCGGCGGCATCGGCTCCCAAGGAGGCCGCCCCTGCTGCGCCTGCAACACCTGCACCCGCTGCACCTGCTGCTGCAAGTGGTTCCTATGAATTCAAACTTCCGTCTTTGGGCGACGGCGTTACGGGTAAAGTAACCGAAATCATGGTCAAACCCGGCGATAAAGTCAGCAAAGACCAGATCATCATGGTGATCGGTACCGACAAGGTGGATGCTGAAATGCCCATCGATGCCGATGGGGTAGTGGAGGAAATACTTGTCAAAAAAGGCGACGACGTTGGTGAAGGTACGGCAGTGCTGCGTATGAAACGCGAAGGCGCTGCTGCTTCCGCTCCGGCACCTGCTGCCCCGGCTGCTCCAGCCCCCACACCTGTTACACCAGCCTCGGCTGCTCCGGCGCCTGCTGCACCCGCTACCACTTCGGGCGCACAACAAAGCGCATCTAATTTCCGCGTATCGCCGCTGGCCCGTAAACGCGCCAAAGAACTCGGCATCAATCTTTCCGACGTACGGCCAGCAGAAGGCGCTAGTCGCATTTCGTATAAAGACGTGGTGGATTTTGTAAAACGCAAAATCGACACTGGTGGCGGAAGCGCGGCGGGTACTACTGCTGCCATCAAGCGTCGCCCACTGCCCGATTTCAGCAAATTCGGCGAAACCGAACGCAAGGCACAAACCAACGTAGGCGTAAAAACCTCCGAGGCTATGTCGTACTCCACCAGCACGATTCCGCATGCGTGGATTTCCGACAAAGCAGACATTACCAAAGTGGAGGCCCTGCGCCAACAGTACAAGGATCAGGTGAAAGCCGCTGGCGGAAGCCTTACCATGACGGCTATTCTGACCAAAGCCGTAGCCGCTGTGCTGCGCAAAATGCCGCAGTTCAATGCCAGCCTCGATCCGGAAACCAACGAGGTGATTTACAAAAAATACTACAACGTCGGCATTGCCGTAGATACGCCGAACGGCCTGTTCGTTCCAAATATCAAAAACGTCGACCAGAAAGGGCTTACCGATATTTCCATCGACCTGGCGGACGTATCAACCCGCACCAAGGGCGGCAAACTGACCTTGAATGACCTCACAGGCGGCACCTTTACTATTTCCAATATCGGCGCTATCGGTGGCACCAACATGATTTCTATCGTCAACTGGCCGGAAGTAGCCATCCTGAGCGTGGTGGCTGCCCAAATGGAGCCCGTGTGGAACGAGGCTACCAAAGCCTTCGAACCGCGCCTGATGATGCCCATGACCATCGGCTGGGATCACCGTGTGATCAATGGCGGCGATGCTGCCCGCTTCCTGGTAGAAGTGAAAAAAATTCTGGAAGAGCCATTCCTGGGCTGGTTGTAAAAGGAAGGAAGCAATTGCAACAATACGGTGCGCGGGCTATTCTGAAACATCAGAATAGCCCGCGTTTTTTTGCCGGTATTGCTATCCCGATTGCAGCAAAAGGAATATCCGTTGCATTATTATTGTTAAAAAAATTGCCCAACGCTTGGAGAGAAGATAAAAGTCAATAACTTTGTATCTCAAAGTAATTTGAATATGATAGATGAATCCAATCTTTCTCCCGATCTACTGGATCATGGCGCCGTGCCGCAACCTGAGTCGGTGCCTTATAACCCATTGAAAGACAGGGTATATGTGACAGGCCTGGTACTGCTTGCCATTTCACTGCTTACCTTTTGGGTGTTGCAAAGTGGCGAGCGACGCTGGTCCGACCCTTCTTATTTTATGATTAACTACGCATTAGTGTGGGTATACACCATCGTACTTTGGGTGGCCCGTCGGCTGCGCTGGTGGATGTTCGGAGCCCGACGTGAGCATTACCCTGGCATGCTGTTGTTGTTGCTGATGTGGCTGTTGAGTTGTTTCGGATTTGACCGGGAGGTGCGTTTTTTTGCACCCAGCGAAGACTGGCTGAACGGGTATTTGTGTATTTCCGGGTTGGCCTGCATTGCCTATGCCTGGCAGGAACGTATGAGTACCGCCGCGCGGCATGCACTGTTGTTTGTGCTGGGCGCCTCCGTAGTGCTGTATGCCTATTTTGCCATATCTCTTTTGCCGCTTGCAATGATTGGCACGCTGTTTTTCTGGTTTTTCGGCCTTACCCTGCACGCATGGGTTCCGTTAGCAATAGTCGTTTACCTCATTCTGAATTTGCGAAATGCTATCCGGGAAGACCCTGATAGCAAAAGGTACGTTTTTACAGGTATTGCCTTGCCAGTGGCCGTGTGCCTGGTATTTTCGGTAGCGTGGTTTCGTTTTTCCAATCAGGTAAAATCTGCCATCGCCGACTACAAGACTGCACCCCGTGATGTGCCGGAATGGGTGTACACAAGCCAACACCTGAAGGTTGGAATATTAGACAAAATACTGCTCAAGGCGCTTGCTGAAGACAAAATAGGTAACCACCAAACTGGGTTGGACGCCCCCTGGATTTTTGGCGGCAGTCATATCAAAAACGACCCTTTGATGCAGGTAGCAGCCCTGTCGTCTTCAAAACCACCATCGGGTCCCTGGGATTACAAAAGAATATATGCTACCCTGTACGACCGCCGCCGCAGCCAGGACAAACTCCTGTGGTCTGACAATGATCTGATCACCACCCGCGTGGAGTCGCGCGTGCTGCTCGATCCGGCACATCGGCTTTCCTACACTGAAAAACTGTTGACGGTTGCCCAAAAGACCTTTGGAAATTCGAATCGCACCATTACACAGGAAGCACTTTACACCTTCTATTTGCCCGAAGGCGGGGTGGTAACGGCTCTTTCACTGTGGATTGATGGCAGGGAAGAGTCGGGCGTACTCACCGCCAAATCGAAAGCCCGAAATGCCTACAACACCATTGTGGGGGTAGAGCGGCGGGACCCGGCCATCGTGTACTGGCAGGAGGGCAATCAGGTGGGCGTACGGGTGTTTCCCGTGATGCCGGATGCACCCCGACAATTCAAGGTGGGCATTACGGCTCCGATGCGTTACGAAGACGAAAGGCTGCAATACACCAATGTGTCGTTTGAAGGCCCGCCTGCTACTTCGGCCTCTGAACTGGATTCGGTGTATTTTGAAAAAACAGGAAAATTCACGGAAGTAACAGCCGAATTCGACAGCGGCAACGGTGGCAAAACCCTGCTCTTTGAAGGTGGATATCGCCACAACTGGTCGGCAAGTTGCGAAGCGCCGCCGCTCGAGCGCAATGAGTTTGCTTTCGACGGGAAGTCCTACACCGTATCGGACTGGAATAACCCTTCCGAGCCGTTTTTGCCTCAGAAAATTTACCTGGATTTGAATGAAGCATGGACACAACCCGAATTGTCCAAAATGCGTGCGCTCATCGGCCGGTACCCCGTTTTTGTTCCATCCGACACTGCTTTGGAGGCGCTGACGGAGGAAAACTATTCCCGCATTTTTCAGGCAACACGCAGCCTGCGCTACAGCCTGTTCCCTTTTCATATGGTGGATGACCCGGCCAACAGCCTGCTTATTACCAAGTCTGCCGGGCCTTCGCCGCTGCCTTCCGAACTGGTAGGGTCGCAATTTTATAAAAAACTAAATCGATGGCAAGCCCCTGGTCTGCGGGTATTTCACCTCGGCGAACGTCAGCAGATGACGGCCTACCTGCGCGCTTTTTCTGATAAAAGAAAAATTTACTGTGTGTCTGGCACGATGAACCTGCTCGACAAACACCTGATGGCCGGGACATTTCCCAAAAATCCGGAAAACGAAAACACCGTTGCCATTCCTGCCTCCGATGTGTTGATTACGCAGCGCGATTCGTCGGGGCCCGGTAAGGCGCCTGACCACCTATTTCGCCTCTTTGCCTACAATACCATTATGAAAGAATGGCCGAAAGACACGATTGCGGAGCCTGAAAAACTGCTCCGGCTGGCAGAGCAGGCGTATGTAGTGAGCCCTGTGAGTAGCCTGGTTACACTGGAAAGTCAGCAGGACTATGAAAAATTTGATATTAAACCCACTTCAGGCCTTTTTTCGCTGGGCAATGCCGGTTCAGTGCCCGAGCCGCACGAGTGGGCGCTGATTGTGGTATTGACCGTGGCGGTGCTGTTGGCCTGGCGGTATAAAAATTAAAACGCCCAAATACCGTGTACCAAAAACGCATACGCTGGAACGACTACACCTCCTGGCTTCCTGCCACCTTTCGGCAGCGGATCGGCTGGCTGCTGCTCTTGTGCCTGGCACTGATGCTGGCATCGTGGATGCTGGACGGGTATTTGCCAAGCGACCCGACTTTTGTGGCCGGGCTGGTGGTGCTGGCGCTTTCTATGGTGGTGCGATCTCCCGGTGTGGGCAGTTGGCGTTTTGCGGTGTGGGCGATGCTTTGTTTTGTCGCAGGGTTGGTCATACCTGCGCGCAGTTTTCACTTTCTCACCCTGTTGTTTGCGGCGGGTTTTATTGTGGAAAACCTGAAAGGAAAAATCAATGAAGCGCCGGTTCTGATCGCGGTTCTGTTGTCGGCGGTGTTCAAAACCATGAGCATCGTACTAGGTTTTGCTATACGACTTCAAATGAGTGCCAATGCTGCTGCTGCCCTTGTTCTGCTGGATTTTGATGCACAGGCATCCGGAAATATGATACGGCTGAACGGGCAGGATTTTGCGGTAGATCCGGCCTGCATGGGCCTGCAGATGGTGGATATTTCGTTTTTATATGGCTTTTTCCTGCTTGGCTTGATGGAAAGGCGCAGCGGCAAACGCCTGCACTGGTGGGCGCTGGCAGCAACGATTGTCGGGCTGGGGGGGCTGAATTTGATTTTCAACCAGTTGCGCATCATTTTTCTGGTGCTGTTCAAAATTCCGGCTGACAGCCCCATGCACGACCTGGTTGGGTTGGCCGGTCTGGCATTGTACGTACTGGCTCCGGCCTGGTTTGGTATCCGTTGGCTGTTTCAGCATGCGTCGTTTCCGGCAGGTGACCGCCAGCCGATATGGAAACAATTTCCGGTACAAATAACTGCTTCGGCGCTGGTGCTGGTGGCTTGTACTGCCTGGCTGGTGTTGTACGAAACCTCCGGAAAAACCCAACACAACAAGGGCGCACAGGCCCTCATGCCACATGGTATCCCGGCCTATTGTCCTGCTGAAATACTGGAAGACGGAGTAATAAAATACGCACCCGACCAGTGGCTGGTGTACGTCAAACCTATCCGTGGCTTTTACTCCACCGAGCATACGCCCCTGATTTGCTGGCAAGGCAGTGGCTACACCTTCGGAAGGGTGTGGGAGCAAGAAGTAAACGGCAAACGATGTTATGCCGGTACTTTAAAAAAAGAGGGAAACCCCTTGCTATACACGGCCTGGTGGTTCGACAATGGCCGCACACAAACCATCAGCCAGGTGTATTGGCGCTGGCTGGACATGGGCGGCGCGCCCGATTTTTCGCTGATCAATGTAACGGCCAGTGATTCTACAACCTTGCGCCGCCAACTGGAAGCAATGCTTTATTGAACCCGTAAATTCCCTCACCATGACTTCTATCGGTTATTTCGGCCCACAAACCATTACCTGGAAACTTTACCGCGAACCCTACACCATCGTCGGCGGCGTGCGCGCCCTGCTGCTACAGGTAGCGCACCCGGCTGTGGCGGAAGGGGTGGCGCGCTACAGCAATTTCAAGTCCGACCCTTTCGGCCGCGGTTTTCGTACCTTCAAGGCTATGGCGCGTATTTATTTTGGCGACCGGGAGCAGGCCGACCAGACCGCCCGGCGTTTGCATCATATTCATTCCGGCGTGCGCGGGGAAGTAGGACAAAAATCATTCGTCGCCACCGACCCCGACCTCCTGCTGTGGGTGCTGGCCACGCTGACAGACACGACCATTCGGGTATTCGAACGCATGCCTTTGCCCGATTTGCCGACCGACTGGCGCGAACGCTTTTATGAAGAAAGCAAAATTACAGCGCGTTTGATGGGGATTCCGGATGAGGCATATCCGCAGACCTTGAATGATTTCCAGAATTATTTTAACCAAATGCTGCACAACGACCTGCTGGGAAGCACCCCTGCCTGCCGGGACATTGCACAAGCCATCGTTCGCCACCCCAAGGCGCCCGGAAAATGGCTCGACCGCTTTGCCGCAGGCTGGATGCCGGAGCCTCTGTGCACACGACTGGGCATTACCACGCGCCCTGATTCGGAACAAAAACTTTTCCGGCTCATGCGGCGCGCACACAGGCTTTTTCTGCTCATTCCCCGCTCCCTGCGCTACAATCCGGCATACCATCAGGCCATGGCAAGAATAGCAAGGGCAGAAGGGGCGCAGGCACCCGTTGCCGGGCGTTTTTTTGACTGGCTGAGCAGAAAAACAAGTATTCCATTTGGGCTGTGACCCATAAATAACCATAAAATCTAACCCTTTTCGCCTCGGGAAGGGTTATTAAACAGTTTCTAACAGGCAAGCCATTCGCTTATCTTTGCAGGACAATTTAATTATCCGAAAAAAAATCCGTGGAATCCGTCACTCCTCCGCGCCATCCGTGTTGCATTGTATCCCTCGTGCCATCACAAACGGAACTACTGCACTATTTGGGCCTGCACGACGAAGTGGTGGGCATCACCAAGTTTTGTGTGCATCCGTCGGAGTGGTTTCAAAGCAAACCACGTATCGGCGGCACGAAAACCCTGAATTTTGAAAAAATAGCCGCCTTGAAACCCGATTTGATACTTGGCAACAAGGAGGAAAACGAGCGGGCACAAATCGAGGAATTGCAGCGCCACTACAAGGTGTGGATCAGCGACATATCCAATTTGCCCGAGGCGCTGGACATGATCAGGCAGGTAGGGCAGTTGACCGGAAAAACAGAACAGGCACAAACCCTTTCCGATAAAATTGAAACGGCTTTTCGAGCCTTGGCAGAGGAACGAGCGCTCAAGCCCATGCGCGCAGCCTATTTCATCTGGCGAAAACCCTACATGGTGGCCGCGGCGGGCACTTTTATCCACGATATGATGCAACGGGCGGGTTTTGAAAATGTATTCGCTGACCTGCAACGATACCCGGAAATAGACCTGGGAGCCCTGGCAGTGGCGGCGCCGGAAGCCATATTGCTCTCTTCGGAGCCGTATCCGTTTGCTGAAAAACACATGGCAGCCTTTCGGGAAGTGTGCCCTTCGGCACGCATTGAGGTGGTCGACGGAGAATTATTTTCCTGGTATGGCAGCCGCCTGCTACACGCCCCTGCCTATTTCCGGAAATTGCGGGAAATGTTAGGGATCGTCTGAATCGGTCAAAAGTTTCCGCTTGTTTGGATAGTGAAATTTTGCGAAAAATGCAACCTTTGGGCAACCGTAAGTACCAAAATACGCTCAAGCAACTGCTAAAAAAACTACAACGCTATCAATCATGACTGCCCGCCTGCTTTCAGTCGTCCTGCTGCTGTCGCTTGCCTTTTCCGGCGCTGCCCAGCAAGCAAATACTGCCGATATTCCTGTTCAAAACCGCCGAATAGGCGAAATGCTGATCCAACTTGCGCCCCAGGCAAAGTTGTCGAGTGTGCTATCCGAACTAAACGCCCTCACTTCCAATACAGCAAATATTTCCCTGAAACGCACGGTTTCCGGTAACTGGCACATGTATCTGATCGGTTTCGACGAGCAAGTGTTGTCGGCTGAATCATTGATGAGCCTGGCGCGCAAACACCCAGGTATCGACATCGCCCAACTCAATCACCAGACAAAAGAACGCGATACCGAGCCCAACGACCCGGAATGGTGGCGGCAGGACAACATGACGCTCATCAATGCGCAAAAAGCCTGGGATGCGTCCACCGGTGGCGTTACGCCCGCAGGCGATACCATTGTGGTGGCCGTACTGGAGCGCGGTGTGCTGTTTTCGCACCCCGACCTGGCGCCCAACCGCTGGTGGAACTGGAATGAAACTCCAAACGATGGCATCGACAACGATAACAACGGCTATGTCGACGACTTCGGCGGCTGGAATCCCCGCAACCAAAACGATGATATTGGCAATCAGGGCGTTCATGGCACACAGGTGTACGGCATTATCGGCGCTGCGGGCAACAACCTTGTAGGCGTATCGGGCGTAAGTTGGAATGTGAAAATGATGAACCTGGGCGATGTGCAATGGGAAGACGAGGTGATCGCCGCCTATGAATACGTGGCCACTCAGCGCCGCCTGTACAACCAGACCAATGGCGCAAAAGGCGCTTTTGTAGTGGCTACCAATGCCTCGCTGGGGCTCGACAACGAACGCGCAGAAGACCACCAGATGTGGTGCGCCATGTACGATTCTCTGGGAAAAGTGGGCGTCATCAGCGTAGGCTCTACCGCCAATAAAAATGTAGACGTGGAAGTGGCAGGCGATATGCCTTCTACCTGCACCAGTTCCTATTTGATTGTGGTAAATAATGTGGACAAAAATGGCGCAAAAGTGCTCAGCACCGGCTTTGGCGATAAATCTGTCGACCTTGGCGCTCCGGGCGAAAATGTGTACACCACCAGCAACCTCAGCCCCAATGGCAGTAATACCCCTGGTTATGGCACTATTAGCGGCACTTCGGCCGCAGCGCCCCACGTGACCGGAGCGGTAGGACTGTTGTACAGCATGTCGTGCGAAACATTTACCAGCGATGCCCTTACGGCCCCTGCCACCTGCGCACTGCGCGTACGCGAACTCATACTCGACAACGTGCAACCGGAAGACTCAGAGGTGGGCAAAACCGTCACGGGCGGATACCTCGATCTCGAACGCTCGGTCAACGCCATCCGCGAACTCTGCAACGGACTCGTTGGTCCGCTGGAAATGACACGGGTACAAGACCTGGACAACAATCAGTGGCGCATCGAGTTTCAGACGCCGACGTTCCTGCCATACCGCTTCCGGGTGTTCAATATGCTTGGCCAGCAACTGTACGACAAGGAAATCACCCCGCATCAGTTTGCATCCAATGTGATCGAATACGATGCTTCCCAACTGCCGCGCGGTGTGTACGTGATGAGTATCGGCAGGGGAAAATTGATTACTTCGCGGCGTTTCCGAAAACTGTAAAAGACGCCTGAAATCTTTATTAAAAAAAACTAAAAACAGGTTTGGTTTTTCGGATCAGGAGCATTTATCTTTGCACCCCGAAAACGAACAGCGTTTTGTTGGCTCCGTAGCTTAATGGATAGAGCATCTGACTACGGATCAGAAGGTTAGAGGTTCGAGTCCTCTCGGAGTCACCACGATTAAAAGTGTTTGAGTGTGTGTTCGGGTTTACTGGCACACACTCATTTTTTGAATTCACCTTTCGACTAGAACACTTCAATTTTATTACAATGTCTAAAGTTTGCGACTTGACCGGCAAACGTCCTTTGACCGGCAACCACGTATCGCACTCGAACCGCAAAACCAAACGCCGGTTCTATCCGAATCTCCAGACCAAGAAGTTCTTCATGCCTGAAACGGGTGAGTGGGTTACGCTGAAAGTGTCTGCTTCCGCCATGCGCACCATCTCCAAACTGGGCTTGTACCAGTACATCAAAAAACTGGAGAAAAAAGGCGAAATCATCTACCACGGCCCTGAAACGGGTTGCTAAGCAAAACATTCATTCAAATTTGCCCTCCTGCTGCGAGCAGGAATTCAGCATATAAAGTTCATTACCCATGGCAAAGAAAAGTAAAGGCAACCGCATCCAGGTGATTTTGGAATGCACGGAGCACAAAACAAGCGGCCTGCCCGGCACTTCGCGTTACGTAACGCAGAAAAACCGCAAAAACACGCCGGATCGTATGGAGTTGAAAAAATACAACCCCATCATGCGTAAATACACGGTGCACCGCGAAATCAAGTAATCGCCACCACCATCAAGATCACCTACTCTTTCATCTCCTTCATATTGAGGAATTATGGCAAAGAAAGTTTCTAAAAACGCCCGTGTAGCACAACGTGCTGCCAACGCAGGTTCCGGTAAAGACCACGTAAAAGTGGTGAAAGCCGT
>JAEUUT010000058.1 GCA_016787415.1 Saprospiraceae bacterium
TCACAGGCAGTCGTAAACAAGTATGTGTATCGGCAATTGTACGACCTCACCCCATTCCTGGCGCGAGAATTCCAGCAATACAACCGATTTGTCCTGAAAGGATCGTATAAATCCAGTACGAGTTCTGAAATTTCACTCGGAACATTCAACCTGCCGCAGGGATCGGTGCGCGTCACGGCTGGCGGGCAATTGCTTCGAGAGGGTGTCGATTACCAGATAGACTACAATATCGGTAAGGTGCGCATTCTGAACGACGCTATCTTGCAGTCGGGCCAGAATGTAAACGTCAGTTTTGAAGACAATACCTTGTTTGGATTCCAAAGCCGCACGATGTTGGGGGCTCGTTTCGACTACGAACTGAGCAAGGACGTCAACATCGGTGCCACGTACATGAACCTGTTCGAGCGCCCGCTGACGCAGAAGGTAAATTTCGGCGACGACCCGATCAACAACAAAATGTACGGGCTTGATGTCAGCATTTCCAAAGATGCCCCCTGGTTGACCAAATTGGTGGATAAAATTCCATTTATCGATACCAAAGAGCCATCCAGCATCACTGCCCAGGCCGAGGTGGCAGCCCTCCAGCCCGGCCACAACAAAGCCATCAACCAGGGCGGCGACAAAGGCGGTACCGTGTACCTTGACGACTTTGAAGGCAGCACGGCCAACCTGCCGCTTTCCAACCCGGCCAATTCCTGGGTGATTGCCTCGGTGCCGCAAGGCGATCTGACTGAATTCCCGGAAGGAAATGATACCACACTGGCCCTGGGCGCCAACCGTGCAGGCCTATCCTGGTACATCGCCGACCCCAGCGCCCGCGACCAGGTGGATGGCACCAACCCTTACACCACACAAATCCAGTATCAGGACATTTTCCCGAACCGGCAATTGACGCCGCTGGAACAATCGGCGCTGCGCCCGCTCGACGTGACGATTTACCCGCGCGAACGCGGCCCCTACAACTTCGATGTGCCGGGCGGTTATATGGGCAAGTCGGCAGGTCTGACTACCAGCGGTCAACTCGATCAGCCGGGTACCCGTTGGGCAGGTTTTATGCGTGGCCTCAATACCAACGACTTCGAAGCCGCCAACATCGAATTCGTCGAGTTCTGGGTGCTGAACCCCTACATGGAGAAGAACGACAATACCAACATTTCTGATGATGGTAATATGTTCATTGACCTTGGAACGATTTCGGAAGACATCATGCGCGACTCGCGCCAGTTTTTTGAAAACACACTTCCGACTGGCCCGGGCACGGGCGCTACCGCTCCTACTCCCTGGGGCCGCGTTCCGGTGCAAACGCCTGTGGTAAATGCATTCGACAACGATCCCGCTAAACGGGAACTTCAAGACCTGGGCCTGGACGGCCTGAATAACGACGGCGAACGACAGTATTTTGCAGACTATGTCAACGCCATCATGGCTTCCTCGCTGAGCCCGAATGCGAAGCAGGATATTATGGATGACGTATCCAACGACGACTTCGTGTATTTCCGCGATAGCCGTTTCGAAGGTGTCAACCCGGGCCTGCTGGCGCGCTACCGCCGTTTCAACAACCAGCAAGGCAACTCGCCGGTAAATAATACCAGCAACCTCAACCCTTCGGCTACCAACCTGCCCGATATGGAGGACCTGGACCGCAACAACTCGCTGAACGAAAACGAATCGTATTACCGGTATAAAATCAAGTTTAAAAGTAGAGATCAGCAAATTCCGGTTACCATGGAGTCGTATCGCGGCCTCGACCTCGATGATCCGCAAATGCAGGAACTGGTTACTGACACCGTGATTTTCCGCCGAAACGGCCAGCATTATGTATGGTATCGCTTCAAACTGCCGCTCGACTATTCGCAGCGCCAGCAGGTAGGCGGTATTCAGGATCTGCGTTCGGTGCGTTTTGTACGTATGTTGTGGAAAGGATTTACCGAACAAACCACTTTCCGCTTCGCTACCCTCGAACTCGGCCGCAACCAGTGGCGCCGCTTCAAACAGGCGCTTCCGCAAATCGATGTGCCAAGCGGTACCGTGTGCGACGTAGGTTTTTCGCCTATTCCTTTCGACATCAACTCCGTAAGCATCGAGGAAAACTCCGCGCGTACGCCGTTTAACTACACCATTCCTTTTGGCATACAGCGCGAGCAATCGGTCGGCGCTTTCCCCGACATTTTACAGAACGAGCAATCCCTGTCGATGAGCGTATGCAGCCTTGGCTATTGCGATGCGCGTGCCGTATTCAAAAGCCTGAACCTCGACCTGCGCCAGTATGAAAGCCTCAAAATGTTCGTACACGCCGAACAACAGGATGAAGTCAACTTCCCGTTTGACAGCAGCGACCTGACCATTTTCATGCGCCTGGGCTCCGACTATGTGAATAACTACTATGAGTACGAAGTACCCTTGTATCCATCCCAAAGAGCAAACATAGTCAATGCCTCGCCGGATAGCCGACAATATAAAGACGAGGTATGGAGGCCGGAGAACAGTTTCAATTTTCCTCTTGACTTATTAACAGAGGTAAAAAAACAGCGCAATGCCAGCGGCACAACCGACCCGATTTTTGTAATTCCCGACCCTAACAACCCTCGAAACAAGGTAAAAGTGGTAGGTAATCCGAATCTTGGTTATGTAAAAGGCGTCATGGTGGGTGTGCGCAACGTCGATCCGGAAAAACAACAGCATTGCGTGGAAGTGTGGCTCAATGAGTTGCGCCTCAACGGCTTCAACGAACGCGGTGGATACGCCGGTCTGGCGCGGGTGGATATGAAACTGGCCGACTTCGGCAACGTTTCGCTGGCCGGAAACTACACCAGTATCGGCTGGGGTAGCCTCGAACAAAAACTCATCCAGCGCCAGCGCGAGGAAGTGATTCAAGTAGACGTTTCTACCAACCTCGAACTGGGCAAATTCCTTCCGGAAAAATCGGGCTTGAAAGTGCCGTTCTACGCGCAGTATTCTAACATCACCCGCAACCCGGAATACGACCCGTACGATCTGGACATCAAACTGAAGGACAAGATTCGCGACGAGGCCGACCCGGCAAAAAAAGAAGAAATCCGCACCCTGGCACAAGATGTGACCACGATCAAAGGTTTCAACTTTACCAATGTGCGCAAGGAACGCAAAGGCGGCGCCCGCAAAGTTCCGCTCCCCTGGAACGTCGAAAACTTCAGCCTGACCTATGCATTTAACCAGCAAAAACGCCGCACACCATTCCTGGTCAATGACGAACAGAATCGTTACAAAGGCGCGCTCGACTGGCAGTATGCTACGGGCCTGAAGCCGATTACGCCGTTTAAAAAACTTGTCAAAAACGACAAGTACCTGAAGTTCATTTCGGAATTCAATTTGAATCCGATTCCGAATACTTACGGCTTCAGCAGTAATATGGAGCGCTTGGCAGGCATCACCACCTATCGTTTCGCAGGCGAAGACCCCTCCCTGAATACCTATTACAACCGTCGTTTTACCTGGGATCGCAACTACGACCTTGGCTGGGATATTTCCAAGTCGCTGCGCTTCAACTTCGACGCTACAGCCCGCAGCCTGATAGATGAACCGCTGGAATACAATGGAGATGGTTCAGTTGTGTCAAAACAACAACGCCGTGACTCCATTTTCACCAATATTCTCAAACTGGGTCGCCCGAAAAATTACAACCACACGGCCAGCCTCAACTGGACACTGCCGTTCAAGCAGATCCCGATGATGGACTGGGTGTCGATGAAAGCCACCTACACCGCCGGGTACACCTGGACGGCGCAGTCGCTGAAATTGCAGTACCTCGATGCCGGCGATTATGCCGATATCGTCAATTCGCGCAGCCTGGGTAATGTGATTCAAAACAACAATACCCGCCAAATCAACGGTGATCTGAACTTCGAAGGTTTGTACAACAAAAGCAAATACCTGCAAAAGATCAACAAGCCGGCTAAAAAGACTTCTTCCAAAGACAAAAAGACCTCCGATGACAGCACCGGCGGCCTAAATGCGGACGAAGAAGGCGGCGGAGGCAAAACGGCTAAAAACAACAACAAAAAATCTGGCGGCAAAAACGAACCTAAAGGCCGAAATACCGACTCCAAAGACTTGTCCGAAAAATCTGCAGAAAGTGTGCGACCTGCAGAAGGCGGTGATGACAAAACGGCTGGGGCTCCGGATAAAGCCGGCGAAAAAAACAGCAAAGAGAAAAACACGAAAGATTCCAAAGAGGGCGGCGACAGCAAGACCAAAAACAAGGACCGTCAGCCTTCGATTGCCGAGCGTATTGCACTGCGCCCGCTGATGCTGATCCGAAAAGGCAGGTTTACCTATAGCGAAAACTTCAACACGGTGGTACCCGGGTTTACTCCCGATACCAAACTGATGGGTTTGAGCGAAGGTTTTGCCGCACCGGGCTGGGCATTTGTAGCAGGCGTACAACCTGGTACCGACTGGCTCGACAAGGCCGCCGAAAAAGGATGGATTACACAGCGCCCTGAACTCAACCAGCAGGTGATGCGCAATTATACCCAGAATTTCGATGCAGGCCTGACGGTAGAGCCGTTTCAGGATTTCCGCATCGAACTGACGGCTAATAAACAGTATTCCCGCAATTCCACCGAACTGTTCAAGGATCAAAACTTCCTGCTCGACCCGAATGAGGTGCAGTTCGAACACCGTGCCCAGCGCGACCTGGGTAGTTATACGGTATCGTATTTCGCTATGAACACACTGTTCGACAAAAACCTCAACGGTATTTTCAACCGCTATGAAGAATATCGCAAGGTGATTTCACAACGCCTGGGAACAGACATTGGAGTGCTCGACCCGCATGAAACAGATGAAGGATATGCAAAAGGCTTTGGTAAAATTCAGCAGCAGGTACTGATCCCTGCATTTATCGCAGCATACTCAGATGCCAATCCGCAAACAGTGGGCTTGAATATTTTCAAAACCCGTCCGGCTGTCAACTGGAAACTGAACTACAACGGCCTTTCCAAAGTGGGTAACCTGGATAAGATTTTTTCCAGCGTGCAAATCTCGCATGGATACAAAAGCACCTTGACGGTCAATTCCTACAATACCGACATTTTCTACGACCCAACCAATCCGTACACCATCGATCCGCTGAACTCCAACTATGTGGCGCGTTTTGAGATTCCACAGGTGGTGATTACCGAACAGTTGCAGCCCATGCTGGGTATCGATGTCAAGTTGAAAAATGACATGACGTTTAAGACGGACCTGAAAAAAAGCCGTACGCTGGCCATGTCGTTTATCGACTACCGCCTGGCCGAAACGCAGTCGGAGAGTTATACCGTAGGCTTTGGATATCGCATCAAGGATGTGAACATTCCATTCCTGACAGGTAAGAAAGCGAAAAAAACGAGCAGTAAATCGAAATCGAAAAAGAAACCCGCTCCCAAACCCGATGCTTCTCCGACCCGTCCTGCTCCGGCAGCCGGTGGTTCGCAGCCAAACGATGTCAACATCAAATTCGACTTCGAAGTACGCGACGATATCACCATCAATCACCAACTCGACCAGTTGGTGGAAGCCATTCCGACGCGTGGGGCTCGTACGATCAGCATCAACCCTTCGGTGGAATACGCACTGAACCGTCGACTGAAACTGCGCCTGTTTACCGACTACCGTAAAACGGTACCGAAAACGTCGCAGTCATTCCCGATTACCACCCTGAGTTCGGGTGTTACGGTGCAGTTCCAGTTGAATTAACAGCGCAAGGGGCCGGTTTCAAAACAAGCGCAAAATTCTATTTCATGGAGATGCCAGACCTTCCAGGTTTCTAAAATCTGGAAGGTCTACAAGCATCACAACATTTATCCAGATTTTAGCCTGCTTTTAGCGCACCAGTGCCACTGCTCCAGTGATCCTTTTCCACTCCAGGGGGCGCTGTACAGGAGCCAGTTGCAGTTCCGCGTCGAAAAGATACACGCCGGGTGGCAACTCCCGCCCATTTAACCGCCCATCCCAACCCTGGGCAGGGTCCAGGCTTTCAAACAGCAAATTTCCCCAGCGATCGTATATGCGCAGCATACCTGCCAATACAGGACAACCTGCATACAATCGAAATATTTCCCCGCCCCGTATGCTTCCCGGGGCAAATGCATTGGGGGCGTACACCAGGCATTCGCTGCAATCGGCAGCATGCACCACGATGGAATCGGAAAAAGTGCAATTTCCAGCGCTCATACGCAAGATGTACAACCCTGGCGACTGAACGTTAATTTGCGAACCTGTCTCACCCGTGCTCCAGCGCAATTCATAGTCGGCAGCAGCAGGCGGAGAAGAGAGGCGAATAACAGCATCCGGGCAAATCAGGGTGTCCGGACCCAATTCAATGATTGCCGCACTCAAAAGCGACACTTCTATGGCGTCTGTAGCAGTGCAAATATCTGTAACGGTAACTGCATAAGTCCCGGGATTGAAAACGGACAGTTGCGGACCCATATCGCCTGTACTCCAGATAAATTCAGCGCCGGGAATTTGTCCAGCCTGTAGCAATAAAGTATCGCCTGGGCACAGAGTGGTATCGGAGCCCAGCGTTATTGGCGGCGGAGTAGCCACTGTTATCATTTGTATAGCCGTGTCTCGGCAGCCTGCGAGGTTGAAAATATGTCGTACCGGGTAGGTTCCGGATTGGGCGTAGCGCACATTTTCCACCGCAGCCCCACTGGCCCGCAGCGGGACAGCCCCTTCAAAAAGCCATTCGGAAGTGCCAAAAACGGGGTCGTCAAGCCCAGCATTCCTTTTGAAATTTACAGTATTTCCCGCACAAATCACCGTATCACTCAGTTGAAAACCAGCATTTGCAGAAGCGATTTCAATACATTCATCGGTCACGTCCAGGGCAATGTTAGTGCTGACAAGCGTTTCAGTTTGAAGGCACATGGCGGGTGTGCTTTGCCAGTTAATGGGTTGCGGCATCAGCAAGGTGTCATCTAATTGCAGGTGGCATAGGGCAGGAAAAAAACAAGCATCAAAAATTTGTCCGTCGGTACCGGAACGCGTCATAAAAAAATGATCGGCACGAATACCCGCCACACGAGCATATCCTGTTGCCGGTGAGGTGGCGGCCAATTGCGCAAATGGCCCGGCGAAATAAACTTCTTCCTGTAGAAAATGGCCTTGCAGGTCGAATGCCAGCACGTTTTTTTCACCGCCACTGGTATAAAACATGGCAAACAAACGTGTTTCATCGGCTGAAACGGCCAGCTCCTGCCCCATGATATTGGGCAAAAACGGAGTGACACCCAGCCCGGCAGATTTAAACCACAGCCAGTTCAACTGTGCATCCATTACCCCAAGGCCCGTCCAGGTAATATCACTGGCGCTGCACCTGAATGCAATATTACCGTTGGAAAGCGGCACAAGCGCAGCGAGATGAACGACAGGGAAGTAGGCAACCTGCAACACCTCGCCACTGGCAGCCATGCGAAAAAGAATGGTATGCACCGGCCCGATCAGGGTGCCTCCAATAATTTTTGATACCGACAAGGCCAGCACGATGTTGCCATTAGCACAGGTAGCCATGGACTCCACCGTGTAATAATCCATGTCGCCCGCTTCGAGCCATTGTTCCCAAATGACTTGTCCGGCGTTGCTGACTTTGCCCAAAAAAACCTTTCTGACACCTTTGCCATTGGCGGCGTAATAGACGTTGCCGGCGTCTGAGCACACCTTGCTGTTGCGCCAAAGGCAAGAAGCGTATTTGGCCCATTGAGGCGTTCCGTCGAGCGCGGTTTTGAGTAAAATTCCGGCGGTTTCGTTGGTGTTTTGCTCTTTTGAAGCGGCAATAATGAGCCCGCCATCGCCCGTAGTCCGGATGCTGTTGGCTCTTGGAAAATAAAAATTGGGATCGACGGCCGTGTATGTTTTACTCCACAGCAGGTTGCCGTCCAAATCGGAATGCAAAACGAAGGTGCGCGGGCCTCCGCTTTGCACAGAACCTGTGAGGAAATATCCCTGAGACACATCCGAATAAATATCATGCGGAATGATAAAACCGCTATCTACCAGGGAAAATTTTTTCTGAAACCCCTGGCAGTATGTATCATGAAAACACGGTAGCAGTATCAGTACAGTGAGTGCCGCGAATCTTGAAAAATAGGCAATATGAGAAGGGATACCTGTCACAAAGATGGATTTAACGCCTCTAAAGTATTCTTTTCCACTCTTTTCTGGGTATGTTCGTTTTACCTTTGCGGCCTATCACAAGAAAAATGCATACATTATCCGACCTCCTTGGAGCCTTGCAGGCATTCGCTGCCGAAAATCCGTTTCCCGATCAACCGGCCGAATTGTATCAGCCATGCGATTATATGCTGACGCTGGGCGGGAAACGACTGCGACCAGCCATCTTGCTGATGGGTTATGAAATATTTCGCGATGATATAGAAAAGGCGCTCCCTGCTGCATGGGCTGTAGAATTGTTTCACAATTTTACCCTTATGCACGACGATATTATGGATGCCGCTCCGCTCCGACGTGGACAGGCTACTGTGCATACCCGCTGGAATACTACTACAGCCATCCTGAGCGGAGATGTAATGTTGATACGGGCTTACCAGATGCTCCACGCTACAGGCCAGCCAGACAAGTTGCCTGCGTTGATGCACACGTTTAATCAGGTAGCCACTGAAGTATGTGAAGGCCAGCAAATGGATGTCAATTTTGAAACGCGGGCGGATGTAAGCATCCCCGAGTATCTCAAAATGATTGAATTAAAAACGGCCGTTTTGCTGGGAGGGGCATTAAAAATGGGGGCGATCTGCGCCCATGCGCCGGATTCGGACGCAGAGCACTTGTATCATTTCGGCCGACTTGCCGGCATTGCTTTCCAAATTCAGGATGACTTGCTGGATACCTATGGTGATCCGGAAAAATTTGGCAAGCAGGTAGGAGGCGATATTTTGCAAAATAAAAAAACGCTGCTCGTTCTGAAAACCCTCGAAACGGCTCCGCAAACCGATTGCAAAGAATTGCAATCCTGGATGCAGACAGGTACAGAGCAAGCAGATGAAAAAGTGGAGGCTGTTCGCGCCATTTTTAACCGCAATAACATCCCCCAACTCATTGCCCTCGAAAAAGAAAAATACCAGGAAGAAGCCTTCCTGCATCTGGCATCTGTACAGGCGCCGGATGAAAGAAAAAGCATGCTCCAAAAAATGATTGAAGATTTATTGGAACGGGAAAGGTGAGTAGAGAGTTATGAGTGATGAGTTATGAGTTATGAGTGTTTGTGCTGTACGCCCGGCCACTCTATTGATATGGCCATGTGTACAGCACAAACACTCATAACTCATAACTCATAACTCTCTACTCACCTCTCTTCCCGCATCATTCACAAATAATTATTGATGAAAAAACACAATTTCTCTGCCGGACCGGCTATTCTACCTGCTCCGGTTCTGAAAGAAGCCGGAAAGGCTGCCGCCAATTATCAGGGTATGGGTTTGAGCCTGCTCGAACTTTCGCACCGGGGCCCTGAATTCACGGCCATTATCGAAGAAGCGAATGCGCTGATGAAAGAAATCATGGGCCTGCCCGACGACTACCATGTACTGTGGCTGTCTGGCGGCGCCAGCACCCAGTTTTTTATGGCCCCCATGAACCTGCTCAATTCCGACGAAACGGCTGCCTATGTAGACTCCGGAACCTGGGCCAACAAAGCTATTAAAGAGGCCAAAAGTTTTGGCAATGTGACCGTACTGGCGTCTTCCAAAGAACAGAATTATACCTTTATTCCGAAGGGCTACAAAATTCCTAAAGACGTAAAATACCTGCACCTGACGAGCAACAATACCATTTTCGGCACCCAAATGCACAAATTTCCGAAGTCGCCCGTGCCGCTGGTGTGTGATATGTCGTCCGATTTTTTGAGCCGTCCGGTCGATCCAAAACCTTTTGGACTCATTTATGCCGGAGCACAAAAAAATCTTGGCCCTGCGGGCACCACAGTAGTCATCGTACGCGAAGACATGCTGGGTACTGTACAGCGCCACCTGCCATCGATGGTCGATTACCGCACGTTTGTAAAGGAAAACTCGCTGTACAATACGCCACCCGTGTTCCCCATCTATGTCAGCCTGCTTACCCTCCGCTGGATAAAAAAGAACGGCGGACTGAAAGGTATGCAGCGCCGGAACAAAACCAAAGCAGCCATTCTGTATCAGGAAATTGACCGCAACCCACTTTTCAAAGGCACAACTGCTGTAGAAGACCGCTCTTTGATGAACGTTTGCTTTGTCATGGAAGAAAAATATGCCGCCCTGGAAAAAGAATTCCTGAAAGAAACGGAAGCCCATGGCATGGTAGGCCTCAAAGGCCACCGCTCGGTCGGCGGTTTCCGCGCCAGCATTTACAATGCCATGCCAAAATCCAGCGTGCAGGCGCTGGTTGATTTGATGGCAGATTTTGCCAAAAGAAAGGGTTGATGAAGGGGTTGATGAGGTTGATAAAGTTGATGAGGGTTGATATTGGGCCACTCGAGGTAAGAAATCAATTTCTTCATTCATAGAGCGGCTAAATATCAACCTCATCAACCTCATCAACCTCATCAACCCCTCATCAACCCTTCATCAACCTCATCAACCCTTCATCAACCTCTCATGAAAAAATACCGCGCCACCATTCTCGCCCACGGCATCGAACTGCCGGTGGATATCACGCTGGAACGCCGGCGCGATACCCGTTTTGGCGTGACAGGCCGGCGCGTATCCCTTCGTTTGCCTGCCGGGGCCGGTAGTGAGGAAATTCGCAGACAATTGGCGGCACTGGAAGAGTGGGTTTGCAAGGTTTTTGAAGACAAACCTGCTCTAAAAGATGCATTTACTGAAAAAGAATACCATACGGGGGATGTACTGGAGGTAGGTCAACGCATGTACATATTGCATGTGAGTATGGAAGATCGGAGTACCCACACGGCCAAACTGGAAGGAAATACCATCCGCTTGCAATTGAGCAATCGGGCCAATCCTTTACAGCGCACCAAAGCCATCAAAACCCTGATGAGCCGGGTGGTAGCCACCGATTTTTACCCCGAAATCAACCAGCGGGTAAAGGATTTGAACGACCGTACTTTTCGGCAGTTCATTCAAAGCGTCAACCTCAAATACAACCACAGCAACTGGGGTAGTTGTTCGGCCCGCAACAATGTCAATTTGTCGACACGCCTGCTGTTTGCGCCAAAAGACGTGCAGGACTACGTTATTTTGCACGAACTGGCGCACCTGGTAGAACTCAACCATTCCGACCGATTCTGGGCATTGGTAGAACAGCATATGCCCGATTACAAAACAAAAGAGCGCTGGCTTAAAAAGAACCGGCACCTTTGCGACTTTTAATAAGCAGTTATGAAACACGACATCACCAATGCCGACGATATTAAAAACCTGATCGACCGGTTTTATGAAAAGGTGCGCGCCGACGAGGTGATCGGGTACATTTTCAATGATGTCGCAAAAGTCGACTGGGCCCACCACCTGCCCGTCATGTACGCCTTCTGGGAGTTTTTGCTGCTCGACACCCCCGACGCTTACAAGGGCAACCCCATTCAGAAACATTTCGACCTGCATGCACAGCATCCGCTGAAAGCGGCGCACTTCGAGCGCTGGCTGCTACTATTTCAGCAAACGGTAGATGAATTGTTTGAGGGCCCCAAAGCCGCCGATGCAAAATTCAGGGCCTTTGCCATCTCGGAAACCTGGAAACCCAAATTCGACGGGCCGTTCGCGCGCTGATCCTCCCTCCTTCATATGCCGGTTTTTCAGTAACTGGCTTCCGCAAACGTTTTCGTAAACAGGAATACGCATAAAATCCATAGGTTTCGCAAGGGAGCGCTATCTTTGTGCCGCATTTCACGTACCACCACGCATACCTTATTACGTGATGCGCCTGTTCTTTCATTTGCCTTAACCAATTTCTAAAAACTGAATTCATGCAGGAATTTGGACTGAAAAATCCAACAGCAAGCCTTGAGTCAGCAGGGCTCAAGCATTACAAAACAGCCTACTGGAACCTTACCCCTGAAGAACTCATCGAACACTCCATCCAAAAAGGAATGGGCCAATTGTCCGACAGTGGCGCATTGGTCATCTACACCGGCGAGTTTACAGGCCGCTCTCCCGACGATCGGTTTATTGTAAAAGACAGCATGACGGCCTCCAAAGTACATTGGGGAAAAGTCAATATTCCTTTCGAGCCCCAAAAATTTGATAAACTCTGGCGCAAGTGTTGCGCTTACCTGAAAAAGAAAGACGTATACGTGCGCGATTTGCGCGCCAATGCCAGCGCCAATGTCGACTATCAATTGCGCCTCCGTGTGATTACGGAATACCCCTGGAGCAACCAGTTTGCCAATAATATGTTTTTGCGCCCCGACCACGCAGAAATCCTGGGATTTGATCCGCGCTGGACCGTGTTGTGTGTGCCCGGATTTAAAGCCGACCCGGAAGTAGATGGCACACGCCAGCACAATTTTGCTATTGTCAATGTAAAAAAACGCCAACTGCTCATAGGCGGAACAGGATACACGGGAGAGATCAAAAAAGGCATTTTTTCCGTTATCAATTTTGTACTTCCTACCCGTACCAACGATGCGCTACCGATGCACTGCTCGGCCAATGTAGGTGCAAAAGGCGATATTGCGTTGTTTTTCGGCCTTTCCGGTACCGGAAAAACAACTTTGAGCGCCGACCCGGCCCGGCCGCTCATCGGCGACGACGAACATGCCTGGGCCACTGGCGAGGTATTCAATTTTGAAGGCGGCTGTTATGCCAAAACCATCGACCTGACAGAAGAAAAAGAACCCGACATCTTTCGGGCAATCCGCCACGGCGCTATTCTTGAAAATGTAGGTTTTGTAGAAGGCACTCGACATGTCGACTATGCGGATCGCAGCATTACCGAAAATACGCGGGTATCCTACCCGATTCACCACATCGCCAATGCCGTAACCCCCAGCCGTGCAGAAGGCGACCCGCAGAATATATTTTTCCTTACTTGCGATGCCTATGGCGTTTTGCCGCCCATTTCAAGGCTCACACCGGAACAGGCCATGTATTATTTCATAAGTGGATACACGGCGCGGGTGGCTGGTACTGAAGTAGGCGTGAAAGAACCGAAATCGGTGTTTTCTGCTTGTTTTGGTGCGCCATTTCTGCCCTTGCACCCGGCCAAATACGCCGACCTGTTGGGTAAAAAACTCCGCAAAAGCAAAGCCAATGTCTGGCTCCTCAACACGGGCTGGAGCGGAGGCCCCTACGGCACGGGTAGCCGCATCAAACTGTCGTACACACGAGCCATGATCACCGCGGCCCTCAACGGGGCACTGGATCAGGTGGAATACCATCAACACCCGGTTTTTGGGATGCAGATTCCAAAAATCTGCCCGCATGTGCCTGATCATATCCTGAACCCGCGCGATACATGGCAGGATAAAGGCGCATACGATGCCAAAGCGGCACAACTTGCCCGGGAATTTTCCGAAAACTTCAAAAAATTTGAAGATCAGGCAAGGCCGGAGATTGTGGCGGCGGGACCGAGGTTGTAAGTTGACAGTCATCAGTCATCAGTCGACAGTCTTTAGTATATTTGCCGACTGATGACTGTTAACTGAAGACTGTCGACCGATGACTGATGACTTAAAAATGGCTATTGTCCGAATGCCCAGCAAGGAAAAGGACAAACTTTTGCTACGGCTCGTAGCAAAAGATAAAAAACTGGTGCGCAGGCTGATATTTGAATTGTTGGAAGGGGGTGAAACACGGGAAGAGCGAGCGCAGGAACTTCGGGGAGAAATAGAAAAAAATCTGCCTGCAACGGGCGACAAAACGCTCACGCCGGGTTATCTGTTGCTGGAACTGCGATTCTGGAATGCCCGTATTACCGAACACGTACAAGCCACCAAAGACAAGCCCGGAGAGGTGATACTTACCTTTTTTTTGCTGGCAGAAGCCTTTCGCAGGCACAACGTCATGCTGCGTTCTTTCCCGGAGCATCGGAGCAGCACTTTTGCGCCGTATGTGGTGCGCCGTATCAGTTCTTTGCTGAAAAAAGCGGCTGCGCTGCATGAAGATTACTTTATGGAATACCGAAACGACCTGAACGAATTACTCGAATTTGTTTATGGTTTCAGGCCTACCGCCTTGCTGGCGCAGCAGGCCGGGCTGCCGCAATCGGCCGATTACTTATAAAAACACCCGAACTTTCTACTTTTGCACATGCAACCGTCAGGGAATGATGACGGTCATTGGTGTAATCTTTTCCTTAAAACGAGCGTTTTAACAACTCCATTCACCGGGTGTTTCTCCTGTAAATCATCATCAATTATGCGTCGGACGATTGTCATGTTGTTCTTTTTGCTGGGTCTTTTGGCTCAGATGCGCGCTTCTGTTATGCTCCTGCCCATGGACGAAACCAGCCAGCGCGACCACCTGAAAGCCTATGGAATCACCTACTGGGTTATTTCGCAAGGTGTGGAAGCATACTGGCTGCTCAATTATAGGGGCGGCAGTTTTGCATTTGCATACTCCACCGTTTTCGAAAAAGAGTGTAAAACCCGAAACGTGAGTTATGAGGTGATTTCTGATGCGCAATTTGCAGCCATTCAAAACGAAATTCTCAATCCGGAGGTCAATCAGGATGTCATCAAGTTGGAAAAAGCGCCGAAAATTGCCGTTTACACGCCTGATAAAAACGAAAAAGGAGAAGTTATACAGCCCTGGGATGATGCTGTAACCATGGTACTTACCTATGCCGAAATACCCTACGATGTGGTGTACGACACCGAAGTATTGCAAGGAAAACTGGCTGGCTACGACTGGCTGCACCTGCACCACGAAGATTTCGCCGGCATGTACGGAAAGTTTTATGCCAGTTATGGCGGCCAACCCTGGTACCGGGAGCATGTGCGCATGATGGAAAACCTGGCAACCAAAAACGGTTTTGACAAAGTGAGCCAGTTAAAACTGGCGGTTGCAAAAAAAATCGAGCAATTTGTCAACGGCGGTGGCTTTATGTTTGCTATGTGCTCGGCTACCGATACATACGACATCGCACTGGCAGCAGAGGGCACAGATATTTGTGCCACACCCTTCGATGGCGACCCGATTGACCCCAACTGTCAGAGCAAACTCGATTATTCCAAAACATTTGCCTTTACCAATTTTCAGGTTATCACCGACCCGAGTATTTACGAGCACTCCACCATTGACCACAGTGAAGTGACGGGGCGCCGTATTCCGCCAGAACAGGATTATTTTACCCTGTTCGATTTTTCAGCCAAATGGGACCCGGTACCAAGTATGCTCACCCAATGTCATACCCGCACCGTAAAAGGGTTTATGGGGCAGGCTACTGCTTTTCAGAAAAAATATATCAAACCCAATGTGCTTACCATGGGTGAAAACAAACCCGCTGCGGAAGCCCGGTATATCCACGGAACACATGGATATGGTTTCTGGACGTACTACAGCGGCCACGACCCGGAAGACTACCGGCACTATGTACAGGACCCGCCGACTGACTTGTCATTGCATCCCAATTCGCCCGGCTACCGACTTATTCTGAATAACATCCTGTTTCCTGCTGCCAAAAAGAAACATCAGAAAACATAGCATATCTTTGCCGGTCAAAAAAAGAAATATCATGCGCTCTCTCTCCAATCTGTTTGTTTTTCTGTTGATTTCTGCATTTTTTGCTTGTAAAAATGACACAGCCGACAAAAAAACAACGGACACCCCCGTAGGCCCGGAAACCTTTATGACGAAAGACGTAAAACTTCCGACTGAATCAGACAAAGTAAAATACCTGAATGCGGATGACTTTGAGAAGTATGTCCAAAATAACCCCAATATTCCGCTTATCGATTTGCGTGCTCCGGAAGACTTTGCAAAAGGGCGCATTCCACGCTCGTTAAATATCACTTTTGTACCGGAAGGATTCGAGGATAAAGTAAAACATTTGAAAGGGGCCGGTGAAATAATGCTGTACGATGCCAGCGGTATTCGAAGTGAACGCGCCAAGGATGTATTGTTAAAAATGAACGTTGGGCACATCGTTATCCTGGAAAAAGGCCTCTACAGTTGGGGTGTTGCACACAAGATGCTGGTAAAAGACCGGGGTACTGCCAAAAAGTGAGTCATGGTTTTGAAATAGTTTGCACTATTTTTAACGCGTAAAAAAACGCGTTGAACCATGGTTGATTCCATCGTAGATTATTTCACCCATATTCCATCTTCCCACCGCAGCGCTATCTTGCTGGGAGGGCTTACCTTTTTTTTGTTGCTCGAAAGCGGTATTCCCCTTTTCAGAAAGCCCTACGACAAATGGCCGCATACAGGCATCAATCTGTTTTTTACGGCAACAACCGTATTAATTAATTTTTTGATGGCATTTATTCTGTATCGCTCCAGCGAATGGGTGGTAGAACATCATTTCGGCATTCTGCAGTGGTTGCCGCAGATGCCAATGTGGCTGTTTCTAATAGTGGGCTTGCTTTTACTTGATCTGGTGGGAGCATATATAGTGCACTGGGCCGAACACAAAGTGCGATGGATGTGGTTGTTTCACCTAGTACATCACACCGACCCGCATGTGGATACGACGACCGCCAACCGGCACCACCCGGGTGAAAGCATATTCCGCTTTGTATTTACTACACTGGGTGTTATAATAGCAGGCGCACCTATTTATATCGTATTCATGTACCAGTCGCTATCGGTGGCCTTGTCGCAATTCAACCACGCCTATATCCGTTTTCCAAAACAACTCGACCGCTTGCTGAGTTGGGTGCTGGTAACACCGAATATGCATCGGGTGCATCACCACTACACCCTGCCCTATACGGATAGCAACTATGGGAATATCTTTTCCATATGGGATCGCCTTTTCGGCACATTCACCAGCCTCGACGATGAAAAAATTGTATTCGGCATTGATACCCACATGGAGGATGCCGAACATTCACGCATCGGAAACCTCTTGAAAATACCATTCCAGCCGTATCGCTCACCAGTAGGCGCCAAATTTGAAGAATAAGAGCATGAAAGTTGATTTTACAGCACAAAACCCAAGGTGCCTGCTGCTCTTATGTGGCTGGTTGTTGTTTCCTGCCCTGCTTTTTGCACAAACCACTTACCTGTATTGCGGTCAGGTCATCCCGGTGAGCGGCCCTGCACAGTCGGCCGTTACCCTTATAATCGAAAACAATCGTATTGCAAGGATTGAAAAAGGGTATTCCAAAGCGCCGGCCAACGTGACGGTGGTCGATCTAAAATCTAAAACCGTTCTCCCGGGGCTGATCGACTGTCATGTGCATTTTGAATTCGAGCAAAACAGAAATTCTTACAACGAGCGATTTACACAAAATGATGCCGACATCGCCTACCATGCAGCCGTGTACGCCCGCCGAACCCTCGAAGCAGGGTTTACAGCCGTCCGCGATCTGGGCGGTACGGGCGTCAATATTGCCTTGCGCAATGCCATAAACACGGGTTGGGTGGCTGGGCCCCGCATCATCACGGCCGGCAAGGCATTGAGTATTACCGGCGGACATGGCGACCCCACTACTGGTGCGCGTTGGGATTTGTTTGATATTCCCGGCCCGGAAATGGGTATTGCCGATGGCCCCGACGAATGTCGGGCCGCTGTGCGCAACCAAATCAAACGGGGCGCCGATTGTATCAAGGTGTGTGCCACCGGCGGGGTGCTTTCTCTGGCCCGCGACGGCCGATTGCCACACTACGCCTCCGATGAATTGGAAACGATTGTAAAAACGGCCCGCGACCTAGGAGTAGACGTGGCGGCCCATGCTCATGGCGATGAAGGTATGCGCAGGGCCGTAGAGGCGGGTGTAGTGAGTATAGAGCATGGCACTTTTATGAGCGACGCTACCATGGATGCCATGATTCAACGCGGCACCTGGTACGTTCCTACGCTTACCGCAGGTTTTGCCGTGAGCGACAGCGCCAGAAATGCGCCCGGATTTTTTCCGGAAGTGGTACGTGTCAAAGCCCTTGAAATTGGCCCACAAATTCAGGCCACCGCAGCCAGGGCGTACAAGAAAGGGGTGAAAATTGCTTTTGGCACAGACGCCGGGGTTTTTCCACATGGAAAAAACAACCTCGAATTCATATATATGGCGCAGGCAGGCATGAAAAACGCGGATATTCTTCGATCCGCTACCCTGGATGCCGCCACGCTACTGCATTTGCAGGAGAAAGTTGGAACCATCGAACCTGGCAAACTGGCCGACCTGATTGCCGTTGAAGGCAACCCTCTTGAAGAAATACAATCCATGACCCGCGTTGTGTTTGTTATGAAAGACGGGAAAGTGATCGTACAAAAATAATCCCGCTCACTCTTTCACCTCTCTCACCTCTCACCTCTCACCTCTCACCTCTCACTCTCTCACTTTCTCACCTCTAACAATGTATCTCACCAACCGCTTCTTCTGGATTTTCGGCGCCCTAACAGCCCTTTTTGCCCTGGCTTACCCCTTCGGCTGGCTGTTTCCCCTGGCGCAGATGACCCTGGGCGTAGGGGTGGCTGTTTTACTGGGCGACATCCTGTTGCTCTTTGCGCGCAAGCCACGGCTGGTGTGTGAGCGGCGTTTGAGCCAGGTGTTTTCGCTGAGCGACCCCAATGAAGTGACCATTGCGCTGGAAAATCAGGGAAATATTTATTTGAACACGACCATTACCGACGAATTGCCGGTGCAGTTTCAACGCCGCGATTTTGAAGTAAAATGTGCATTGCCACCCGGGCAGCCGTATCTGGCACAACATACCCTGCGTCCCTTGTCGCGCGGGGTGTACGCATTTGGAAATATCAACCTGTTTGTATCCACGCGTATAGGACTTGTCGAACGTAAACTCGTGTTCAAACAACCACAGGATGTAGATGTGTACCCGTCCATCATCCAGATGAAAAAATACGAACTCCGCGCCATGCAGCACATCGCGCACGAAACGGGCATCAAAAAAATGCGGCGCATCGGCCACAGTTACGAGTTCGAACAAATCAAAAACTACGTGGAAGGCGACGACTACCGCAGCATCAACTGGAAAGCCTCCAGCCGCCGGGCCACGCTCATGGTAAACCAGTACGAAGACGAACGCAGCCAGCAGGTGTACTGCATCATCGATAAAAGCCGGGTGATGAAAATGCCGTTCGAAGGACTGAGCCTGATGGATTACGCCATCAACACGGCCCTCGCCATCAGCAACATCATCCTGAAAAAACAGGACAAAGCAGGCCTGCTCACGTTTTCCGATGTGCTGGGCGCTACCCTGAAAGCCGAACGCGAAAGCAGTCAGTTGAAAAAAATCCTCGAAGCCCTGTACCGCGAAAAAGAACGCCCCGGCGAAGCCAACTACGAACTGCTTTATGAAGGCGTACGTCGATTGATTGGCATGCGATCGCTGTTGCTGCTATTCACCAATTTTGAAAGCAGTTACGCACTGGAAAGAGCCTTGCCTACGCTGCGCCGGCTCAACCGATCCCATCTGCTAGTAGTAGTATTTTTTGAAAATACGGAAATTCGAAAACTCGCCTCGGAATCTGTCGATAAAATGGCCGATATCTACCGCCAGACTGTGGCGCGGCAGTTTTTGCAGGACAAAAAGGAAATGGTCATCAAACTCCGCCAGTACGGCATCCAGGCCGTTCTCACCCGCCCGGAGGACCTGACGGTGAATACGATTAACAAGTATTTGGAGTTGAAATCGAGGGGGCTGATTTGAAGTTATGAGTTATAAGTGATGAGTTATGAGTGTTTGTGCTGTACACTTGGCATTATCAATAGAGTGGCCAAGAGCACAGCACAAACACTCATAACTCATCACTTATAACTCATAACTCAAAATCAACCTTCGTCTTCCTCGCTATCACAATGATAATGTCCCCTTGATGGACTGGGCCGTTCACCTCCTTCGCCACCTTTTTTGGCGGCCTGAATTTTCTGGATCAGGCGGGCACGTTCGTTGCGCACCCATTCCTGCATGCGGGCGTCTTCCTGGCGGTCGAAGAACAGAATACCATCGACCCATGTTTTTTCGGCACGGGCGTACACCGATAGCGGATTGTTGTTCCAGAGTACCAGATCGGCATCTTTACCTGCCTTGATACTGCCGGTTTGCTGGTCGATGTGCAGCAGTTTGGCCGGATTGATGGTCACCATTTTCCAGGCATCTTCCTCTTTCATGCCGGTATACAGGATCGATTTGGCGGCTTCCTGATTGAGGCGGCGGGCCATTTCAGCGTCGTCGGAGTTGATGGCGACGGTAATGCCACGGTCGGCCATAAGGCGCGCATTTTGCGGAATGGCTTCCACCACTTCGTATTTATAAGCCCACCAGTCGCTGAACGTGGAAGCGCCAGCCCCGTGTTTGGCCATTTTATCGGCTACTTTGTAGCCTTCCAGGATATGAGTGAAGGTATTGAGTCGGAAGCCGAAGCGCTCGGCCACACGCATCATCATGGTAATTTCCGATTGCACGTAGGAGTGGCAGGTAATAAATCGTTTGCTTTCCAGAATCTCCAGCAAGGCTTCTAGTTCGAGGTCTTTTCGATAGGGTTTGCCCGACTTTTTCAATAGGCTGTATTCCCGGGCACGGGTGAAATAATCGGCATACACCTGTTCCACACCCATACGGGTTTGAGGAAAACGGCTGCTGCTGGATATATAACTTTGTTTGACGTTTTCGCCCAGCGCAAACTTGATAAACCCGGGCCAGTTCTGAAATTTCAGTTCTTCGGGCGCAGCGCCCCAGCGCAATTTGATCAGTTGCGTTTGACCGCCAATGGGGTTGGCTGAGCCATGCAGCAGGTGGCTGCTGGTAACGCCACCCGCCAGTTGGCGATAAATATCGTTGTCTTCCGAATCGAGGGCATCACCGACGCGCACTTCTGCGCTGCTTTCCTGCGAGCCTTCATTGACGCTGCGGCTGACGGCGATGTGCGAGTGCTCATCAATGATGCCAGCAGTGAGGAATTTGCCTGTACCATCGACGACGGTGGCATTGTCCTGAACAGGGAGTTTTTTGCCCATTTTCAGGATTTTACCGTTAGAAATCAGTACATCTGTATTTTGGAGAACACCTTCTTTTTCGCTGGTCCAAACCGTGGCATTTTGTATTAACACCGTTTTTTGAACAGGTTTTTCTTTCCAGCCAAAAGCCGTGAACGGGTAAATAATGTCGCCGGTTTCGGGTTTTACCACAGGCGTCTGTTTGCCCGGTTTGTTATCGGGAGCGGGCTTGAGATACGTGGCTTTCCATTCGACCCATACGCCGTCGGGCAAGGTACCCTGGCCCATCCACTCTTTTGCCCCGGCTACGCCGGAAAGCGAAACCGTGGCTTTTTTTACAGTATCTAATTGAAAAGACAACAATACGACGCCGTTGGAACTGTAACTCAACGTGGCTTTTGTTTTGCTGCTGTCGGCGCGCATAACCTGGGCTTCCGGCGCTTCGGGCTTCCCTTTTACGGTGAGAGTATAAGCAGTGGCGCCCACTTTCAAGTCGTAAATACCGAGTGCATCGGCGGGCATGGATTTGTCGGGCGCAATGTCGTACAGGTTTCCTTTTACCCAGTTTTGGTAAATTTTTCCTTCCGACTTAAACAGGTTGCCGTTGGTGATGATAAAATTGGCCACTTTGCCTGGTTCGAGGCTGCCCACCTGCTCGTAGGCGCGTACGAGGCTGGCTGGCGTATAAGTAAGGGCTTTGAGCGCTGATTCTTCGCTGAGGCCGTATTCGACGGCTTTGCGGAGATTTTCCCAAAACTTGCCTTTTTCGCGCAGTCCATTAGTGGTGAGGGCAAAAGGAATGCCTGCCTGTTGCACCCTGGCCGGATTGGACGGCGCCAGTTCCCAGTGTTTGAGGTCGCGGAGCGGCACATTCATGGCGGCATAGGGGTCGCGCAGGTCGTAGCCTTCCGGAAAATTGAGCGGCAAAATCAGCGACTGCCCTGTGGCGGCTATTTCCGACAGGCGCTGGTAGTCGTCGCCGGCCGATTTCACAATGAATTTCACACCGAATTCCTGCCCGATGCGCGCAATGCGCAAAGGGTCAAGTTTTTCGGTCGATTCAAAAACCTGCGGTAATTCCAGCAAGGCGTTCCAGGCTTCGAGCGAGAGGTTTTTTTCCTTTTTAAAACCTTCCAGTTTGTACCACTGGCCATCGAGGTATGTCTGGCGGATCAATGCAGTGCAGCCCATCAGCGAACTGGGGTAATTCTGCGTGCTGCTCCCTTTTCTGAACGACATAAAATGAGCGGCCCGGCCCAGCAAAATCTGTTCGTGCTCGCGTTCGTCGCACAGCGTGACCAGCACGCCCGAGCCCCGCGAAATGCCGTCGGCCTGGTGGCTGAGCACCGCGCCGAAGCCGAGTTTGCGGTATTCTTCGGCGGCTTTGGCGTCGTTGGAAAACACATCGGCAGCGTTGTATTCAGGGTGGAGGGCCTCGTTCCACGCGAATGCGCCTTTTTTGTTGCTGAGTGGCTGCTGCCTGAAACCGCCGCTGCCACCTGAAGCCGCAGGTAATCCGTACCCGGCAGCATACAAATCGATGAAGGCGGGGTAAATAGTTTTTCCGGTGCAATCGTGCACGGCGGCGTCTTTCGGGATAGATACCTGAGTGCCGACGGCTACAACCCGACCCTCTTTGATGAGAAGCGTGGCCTTATCGACGCTCGTTTTATAGTCTGTATAAATGGTCGCATTGGTAAAAGCGTGCAATCCGCTACGCTCGTCGGATGGCGCGGCCGTCGGGAAGGTAACCTGCGCTGGCAGTGTCGCCCTGGCAATCAGGAATACGACACCCAGCAGGAGGCGGGTAGAATGTGTCATGAAAAAGAAGATTTTGCGCCGTGAAAATAGGCAAACGGCTACAAAGTATGTAGTTCCGACTGGATGGCCTCGATGCGGAGCCGCATGTGGTGATTCCGAATCACCCCGGCGCTACAATTTGTCTCACATCCCTGTCTTCTAAATCAACAAAAAAATCTGTGCACATCAACGTGAAACAAAACGCCCCATCCAAACAAACGCCGAACAACTTTTTTATTTTCCAGTTGACTATTCGCATATTGTAGCCCAATTTCATACCTGCACATTATTCAATCCATGAAAAAACTGATCCTCTGCATGCTGCTCTTGGTTGGCTTCTCCGCCGCATGGGCACAAAACACCGACACCCGCCTCTACGAATTACGCATTTACCACACCAATGACGGCCGGATGAATGCCCTCATCCAGCGTTTCACCAACCATACAACCAAACTTTTTGAAAAACACGGGATGACCAATGAAGGGTACTGGCTGGATATGGCCGATTCGAACAAACTGCTGTATATTGTTTCGTTCCCCAATTTGGCTGCGAGAGATAGCGCCTGGAAAGCCTTCATCGCCGACCCGGAATGGAAAAAAGTAGCCGCCGACTCGGAAAAAGATGGAAAAATTCTGAAGGGCATAGAGTCTATTTATCTCAACAAAACCGATTTCTCCACCAACATCAAACACCGTAAAAAACGAGCCGTCAAGAAACACCCTTACGTGTTCGAACTGCGCACCTATTACTGCCTGCCCGATCGCTTGCCGGCCCTCGAAACCAGGTTCCGAAACCATACCATGCGGCTGTTTGAAAAACACGGCATGGTCAATATCGCTTACTGGAAAACGGTGGAAAAAGACGGGCAGCAGCCCCGACTCGTGTACATCCTGGCACACCCCTCGGAAGCAGCAGGCAAAGCGGCGTTCGATGCTTTCCGGCAAGACCCTGCCTGGATAAAAGTGCGCGACGACTCGGAAAAGGACGGTAAAATTGTAGACAAGATTGAGTCGGTTTATATGAAGCCGCTCGCTTTTTCAAAAATAAAATAAGGTTTTGAATCATGGCAAAATATACGCTCTCCATCAACGGGCAAAAAGTACAGGTAGAGGCAGAACCAGATACGCCTATGCTCTGGGTCATCCGGGATTACGTAGGGCTGAAAGGCACCAAATTCGGCTGCGGCATGGCCTTGTGTGGCGCTTGCACGATTCACCTGGACGGCCAGCCGATTCGGGCTTGTCAGACGCCGATTTCCTCCATCAAACGCAAAAATGAAATTACCACCATCGAAGGCATTTCGGCCGACATCGATCATGTGGTACAACGCGCCTGGATCGAAGAACAGGCGCCGCAATGCGGCTATTGTCAATCGGGACAGATCATGTCGGCCGTGGCCTTACTGAAAGCCATTCCCAAGCCGACCGATGCCGATATTGATACGTATATGTCGGGCAATTTGTGCCGCTGTGGCACCTACAACCGCATCCGAAAGGCCATTCACAGGGCTGCGGCTGCGCTTCAAACCGAGTCGAATAAATAATCGGCCGTTCACCGTTTCAAACACCGCCACATGTCGAACAATCAAAAATCGAACATACAGCGCCGCGATTTCCTGAAATTCACAGGATTGTCGGCCACCGCATTTATTCTGGGTATTCCATCGGTGAAATCCGGAGAGCCAGCGCTCATCAGCAACCTGAGCAACCTGGAAGATGCTTTCAATCTAAACCCGTATGTGCTGATTGAAAAAACGGGTAAAATAACCCTGTTTAATACCAAACCGGAAATGGGGCAGGGTACTTTCCAGTCCATCCCGGCGCTGATTGCTGAAGAACTGGAATTGTCGCCTGGCCAATACACCGTGCAACAAACCGGCGGCGAAAAACGCTTTGGGCCGCTCCAGTTTTCCGGAGGCAGTTACTCCGTGCGCTCCAGTTACCAGGAGTTGCGCAAGGTGGGCGCTTCAGCACGCGAAATGCTGCTGACTGCCGCTGCCCGCCAGTGGAATGTGCTGGAGTCGGAGTGTTATGCGCAGGACGCGAAAATTTTTCACCGCACTTCAGGAAAAAGCCTTGGATACGGCGATCTGGTAGAAACGGCATCCAAACTGGAAGCGCCACAAAATCCACGTCTGAAAGACCCGGCCGACTTTAAAATGTTGGGCAAATCGGTTCAACGTGCCGATGTGCCCCTGAAAGTATCCGGCCGCGCCGTTTTCGGTATCGACGTGGAAGTACCCGGCATGGTGTATGCTTCTGTGGAGCGCTGTCCGGTTTTTGGCGGCGCCCTCAAAGGATTTGATAAAAAACTGACGCTCAAGGTGGCCGGCGTGGAACAAGTGGTGGAAGTGGTGCGCGAGTACGGCACCTACAAATCTACCGGTGTGGCCGTAGTAGCCAACAACTACTGGGCAGCCCTGAAAGGCCGAAAAGTGCTGAAAGTTGAATGGGATTTGAAGGGAAATGAAAAATTCAACTCCAACGATTATGCGCAACAATTACGGGAATTAGCCAAGACAGAAGGTTTGGTAGACCACGCTTCCGGCGATTTTGACAAAGTGTACGCCGAAACGGGCCAAAAACTGGAAGCCTTGTACGAAACGCCTTTCGTGTCGCATTCGCCGCTGGAAGCGATGAACTGCACAGCCCACTGGAAAGATGAAAAAACGCTGGAAGTGTGGGTATCTACCCAGGTACCCGGCGATGCTATGGAAACCCTGCGCGGGCGCTACGGACTGAAAGAAGAAAATGTAACGATCTACACCTGCTTTAATGGTGGCGGTTTTGGCCGCAGACTGGCGCTGGATTTTATTCTCGAAGCCACCGATTTGGCAAAAACAATCAAAAAGCCCGTAAAAATACTTTGGACGCGAGAAGACGACACGCAGCAGGGCCCTTTTCGGCCGCTCACCTTTTCGGCGCTCAAAGGCGCACTTTCGAGCGACGGAAAATTAGTGGCTTTTCAGCATAAAGTGATTTCACCTACTGTATCAGCATTTCTGGAACCCGAACGCGACAAGAGCAAACCCGACGGCACCATGACGGAGGGCATCAGTAGTCAGGCGTATGAAATACCGCACCTGAAAAACCTGTTCGTCCTGGCCGATGTACACTTCCCGCTGGGCTACTGGCGCGCGGTAACAAGTACGACGCTGGCTTTTGCCCATGAGTGTTTTATTGATGAACTGGCGCATCAGGCAGGGAAAGATCCCTTGCAATTCCGCATGGATATGCTCACCAAAGATTCCGATACCAGGCGAGTGCTGGAAAAACTCCGTGAAGTATCTCACTGGGATACGCCGCTGCCCAAAGGCCGGGGGCGAGGTATTGCACAGTGGGATTTTTTCGCAGGCCTGGCGGGTCATGTGGTAGAGGTTAGTAAAACTTCGGAAAATGCCGTCAAAATTGACAAAGTCTACGTCGTCATCGATCTGGGTACCGTGGTAAATCCCGATAATGTAAAATCCCAGGTAGAAGGCGCTGTAGTCATGGGCATTACTGCTGCGACCAAAAACGGCATCACTTTCGCAAACGGCAAGGTGGAACAAAGCAATTTTCACGACAACCCCATCCTGCGTATGTCGGAAATGCCACAGGTAGAAGTACATATTCTGGCTGAAGGCGGAGAAAAAATCAAGGGCGTAGGGGAGCCTGGCCTGCCGCCGGTAGCGCCTGCGCTGGCCAATGCTATTTTTGCAGCAACAGGCAAACGTATCAGAAAACTGCCTTTCGATCCGGAAGCACTTTAACTGACATGCTGTGAAAGAGATAGAAGAAATTGTCCGGGCATACGATAAAGCCCGGCAAAAAGAACAGGATTGTGTCCTGGCTACCGTAGTACATGTGGAAGGCTCCTCGTATCGGCGACCAGGAGCCCGAATGCTGGTGATGCCCGACGGACAACTGACCGGCGCCATCAGCGGCGGCTGCCTCGAAGGTGATGCATTGAGAAAGGCGCTGTATGTACTGACACTTGGAGAGCCCATGCTGGTAACCTACGATACCAGCGATGAAGACGATGCGCAAATGGGCGCTCGTATGGGTTGCAATGGCGTTATTCAGGTATTGATGGAACCTGTTCGCTGTGAAGCCCTGCTTACCCCGGTTCATTACATCGCGGAAGCCATCAAAACGCGGGAGGCGTCGCTGTTGCTTACACTGTTTTCACTGGAAAACAAGAGAAGCGCTCAACAGGGCACTTGTTTGATATGGAAAAAAAATGGTATCGCTCCTGAAATGAACGCCCCTGCAAGATGGGCAGAGGAAGCGCAAAACGTATTCCTGGAAAAACGCACCGTTTTCAAACACTATGTATCCGAAAACGCAGGTATTCATGCTTTTTGGGAATATATTGAAACGCCGATTGCATTGACGGTAGTAGGCACTGGCAAAGATGCCATTCCTCTGGTAGAAATGGCCAATATTCTGGGCTGGCAGACGGCGCTTGCCGATCCGGTGCTGAACAAACCGCAGCCCGATTTTTTTGTTCCCTCCTGCCAGTTCCTCACGGCCAAACCCGAGCAATTGCTCCAAAACGTACCGACCGATTCACGCAGCGCTTTTGTGCTGCTCACTCACAATTACGCCCTCGATTTGAGGATGCTAATGCCACTACTGGATACGGATGTGTCGTACATCGGCTGCCTGGGACCCAAAAAGAAAACAGAGCGAATGATCGACGAGATACAACGCTCCGGTACAAACCTGACGGATGCACAACTCAATAAAATTTACGGGCCTTCCGGGCTGAACATCGGCGCCGAAACGCCCGAGGAAATTGCTTTATCCATTCTGGCTGAAATACAGGCAGTTTTTGCCGGTAAAGAGGGTAAAAGTTTGCGGACGAATTCAACTTCCATTCATGGAAGAGCCGGAAACACCTTCGAAACCGTTTTTCTAGAATAGTTTGCCCCTTGCTTTTTGCCCTTTGCCCCTTCAATCTCCCCCTTCCTCCTCCTTCCCCTTTGCTTCTTGCCCCTTATTCTTCGCTCTTCCCGCGTCTTTCAGCGCCTGATGTATCAGCCATTCCAGTTGCCCGTTCACACTACGGAACTCGTCTGCAGCCCATTTTTCGAGTGCCGCATAGGTGGCTTCGTCGATACGGAGTACAAAAGATTTTTTTGCAGACATGATAGAGAAGTGAGAGAAGTGAGAGGGTGAGAGGTGAGAGGTGAGAGTACGTAGAGTGTGCCGCGTTGCCCTTGAAAAATATATTTCGAAGCGGCACACTCTACGTACTCTCACCTCTCACCTCTCACCTCTCACCTCTGATTAATGGTGTAAAGTGCCAGTATTCACAATTGGTTGCGCATTTCTATCGCCACAGAGCACCACGAGCAGGTTGCTGACCATGGCAGCCTTTTTCTCTTCATCGAGGTCGACGATATTTTTGTGCGAAAGTTGTTCGAGTGCCATTTCCACCATACCGACGGCTCCTTCCACTATTTTGGCACGGGCAGCCACGATGGCCGTGGCCTGTTGGCGTTGCAGCATGGCGCCGGCGATTTCGGTGGCGTAGGCCAGGTTGTTGATACGCGCTTCGATGACTTCGATACCGGCGATGAGCAGACGCTCCGAAATTTCGTGGGCCAACTGATGGTTCACTTCATCGGAATTGGTGCGCAGCGATACGGTAGCATGTTCGTCTTCCAGGTTGTCATAACTGTACAGACCGGCCAGTTTGCGGACAGCCGCTTCGCTCTGGATTTTCACGAAGTCGGGGTAGTTTTCCACATCAAAAGTTGCTTTAAAGGTGTCGCGTACGCGGTACATCACCACGGCCCCGATCATGATCGGGTTGCCTTGTTTGTCGTTCACCTTGATCATCGGCACATCGAGGGTAACCGCCCGCAGCGATACCTTTTTCTTGGTATAAAAAGGATTGGCGTAAAAAAAGCCGCTCTCGCTAATTGTGCCTACATAATCGCCGAACAGGTTCATTACTCGGCTATTGTTGGGTTCGATAGCAAGGAAGCCGGGAGCAATGATCAGCAGGTCGACAAACAAAATGATACTGCCAATCACAAACTGCTTTTGCGTCAGCAAAAAGATGCCAGCAGCCAGCAACACAAAAAAGAATGCCAGCATAGCCCAGCCGGAAGTAGGTTTTATGATCTTTTCCATTTTTTCGAATTGATTTTGATTTGATATTATTTTGATAGCAAATATAATCGACTGTGCCCGGGCTTGTCAAGTGTTTGTCCCTGAAATGTTGGTTTTTGACGACGAAAATGATATTTAGTGGGACAAGGGAAAAAAAAATACCGGATGCTTCCGTAGAAACATCCGGTATAAAAAGTAGAAACGGGCGAAACGGCATTTATTCCACACCGTCGGCCCCTGAAAATTTATTGCTCCATTTCCTTGGCGCAAGCCTTGTTGGCCGATTTGCCGGCACAGCATGCTTTACCAGAGCCGGCGCCGGAAGCGCAGCAGGCTTTTTTCGTCATGGTTGCTTTATCGGAAGCAGTAGCCGTTTTTGGCGCTACATTCACGAAAGCATTGGAGGCTTCATCATATTGTACGCTTACGAAACGCACATTGCCTTGAGCATCGGCTTCTTTACGAACATAAGAAACGGTGCCGTCATCAGCCATACGTTTTTCGATGCTGGCATCAGAAGCAGCGGCTTTGGCTACTTTGCTGGCGCAAGCGCTTTTACCAGCGCAGCAAGCCTGTGCATTGGCGTTTGCCAGACCAAGGGCAAAAATGAAGGCGAAGAAAAAGATTGCTTTTTTCATGAGTCAATCTGAAATGTTTGAATTGTTAAAAAATGCGTGACGTTTTGTTGTTGGGTGATTCGAGGCAATTACACCATCAAATCAGGCTCCAAAAGTAATCAGAATTTCTCCGAAATTGTCTCTTTCAATAAACCTTAACAAGCACGGATTTACTTTCCAGCCAAAATTGTACTGTATCGGTTCGTGTCGTTGAGAAGTTTTACGGCTTCTTTAATTTCCGGGTCATTCACGAGGTTTTTGCGCACTTTACCCCGCTGGAAGTAGTACCTTCCTACAATATCCTGTTCGATTTCATGCAAGATGCGGTCGCGGTTTTTGGCTAGTTCGCCTTTTTTCTCCGCTTTGATTTTGTTTTCCAGTTGCACAATTTCTGTGGACAAGGGCAGGTTTTCGCTTTGGGAAATGCTACGCAGTTCGGCTAGTTTTTTCTCTGTAACGGTTTGATAGTCAAAATTTTTGCTTTGAACATACTGTGCAAAACCGTCGAAATCGGTGAATTCAAACACCTCGATGGAATCGATTTTGGCGTGTTTCTGCGTGAACTCCGTCACGTAATCGAAAATAATATTTTGCTCCAGCAGTGCTTTTACAATGCCGGTTGCCGTGTCATGCGGAAGCACTACATCCGGTTTGATACCGCCGCCGTCGAGCACGGTGCGGCCATTGCGGGTTTTGAATTGTGCGCGTTCGGATTCTGGAATATCCACAGGAACGCCGTTTTTATAACGCACCGACTGTATGCAGCGGCCTGAAGGAATGTAGTATTTGGCCGTGGTCAGTTTGATACGAGCATTGTACCCCAGATCCTTGGTATTTTGCACCAGTCCTTTGCCATAACTGCGCTGGCCCATAATGACAGCACGGTCGAGGTCTTGCAGGGCGCCGGAAGTAACTTCACTGGCTGAAGCGCTGTGGCTATCCACCAGCACCACTACCGGAATATCCTTATCCACTGGCGCATGCTGGGTTTTCAGGCTGATGTCCCACTCCGGTACTTTGCCTTTTGTGCTGGCTACAAATTCGCCTTTCGGTACAAAAACGTTTACCAGGTTGATGGCTTCGTTGAGCAAACCACCGCCATTGCCACGCAGGTCGAGAATAACACCCTTCAGGTTGGGGTTTTTCTCTTTCAGGGTGCGCAGCGCGTTGCCTACGTTTTCTCCGGCATCCTGCGAGAAAGTTGTCAGATTGACATATCCGATGCCATCAGCCACCAGGCCCGAGTGCGGCACATTGGGGATAATCACCTCGCCACGTTCGAGCGTAATATTGAGGTCTTTTTTCTCGCCGGGGCGGCGCACCACCAATTGGGATTTGGTGCCCGGAAATCCGCGCAGGAAATCGAGCACCTGGCCCTCGGTTTTCCCCTTTGCATTTTGGCCATCGATGGCAATAAAAGCATCGCCCACTTTCAGACCAGACTTGTGGGCCGGGCTGTTTTCGTAAATTTCAGTGATAATTACCCAGTCGCCGATGCGTTTACCCTGTGCCCCCACGCCATTGTAGGCGCCATCTACCTGAATGCGATACCCTTCGATGTCCGTTTCGGAGATGTAATTCGTGAACGGATCAAGCCCTTCCAACATGGCATCCAGGCCTTGCCGCATCAGTTTGTTGGGGTCGAGTTCGTCTACATACGAATGGTTGACTTCGCGGTAGGCATTGGCGAAGATTTCCATGTTTTTGGCAATGTCGAAGTATTTGCCCTGGGCCGACACTGCACCGGCCAGCAGGAAAAAGACCGGGAAAATTTTGAGTTTATGGATCATATTGATGTTTGAAATACATTTTTCAAGCAGCAAAGACATGCTGTTTGCCACAAGGTGCGCTGAAAGCAGGTCTATAGCGGCTTAAAAAATCATTGCGTTAAAAAATTTTTCAGCACAGCCAGTAATTCGTTCGGTTTGTCGGCATGCACCCAGTGTCCAGCGCCTTCAATTGTGACCACCTCCGCATGGGGGAATAGCGTTTTTATCAACGGAATATCCTTGTCTTTGATATAATCCGACCGGCTGCCCCGCACAAAAAGAGCCGGTTTGGTGTAAGGTTCGCCGCTTACAGCCGCCAGCACATCGGTGTAATGCTTCCAAAGTACGGGCAGGTTCATTTTCCAGGTAAAACGCCCGTCGTCCTCTCGCGTCACGTTTTTCAACAGAAATTGCCGGGTGCCTGCGTCCGGAATCCGGTCGGTAAGGTAGGCCTCGATGTCTTTTCGGGTGGGCATTTTCGACAAATCTAGGTCGAGCAAGGCGCGAAAAATGGACGAATGGTTGTCTTCTGCCACGCCGGGTTCCATATCGACCACTACGAGACGATCCACCATTTCAGGGTGTGTGAGCGCCAGTTGCATGGCCACCTTGCCGCCCATGCTGTGCCCGACTACATTGGCCGAAAACATCCAGTGTTGCTCCATCAGCAGGCGCACATCTTCGGCCATTTCCGGGTAGGAGTGTGTGGAAACGTGTGGTGATCGGCCATGATTGCGCAAGTCGGGCGTAACCACCAGGTGCGTATCAGACAGGGCCTTGGCGATGGTTTGCCAGTTGTCGGAAAACCCAAACAATCCATGCAGAATCAGTACAGGGCTTCCTTGCCCGAATTCACGAAAAAAGAGTTCCATTTTTTATCAATTGCCCTGCGAGCAGGTGATTTAACACCTGTTTTTTATGTATGTTTGCCTCATCGACGACATTTGATTTGTGTTTGATTTTTTCTTCGATACTCCTTGTTTGAAAGGTATTTCCAACATTTCCTTTTCAGGGAAATATCAACCGACAAAACAATTTTTTCAAAAATAAAAGACAAAATGTTTTTTAATTGAAACACTTTGTTTATTTTTGTCCCTGCATTGTAACCACATACTCCTAAACAGCACGCACCAACACAACACCATGGCAGACGAAAGAGAAAATAAACTCAAAACCCTACAGTCTACAATAGACCGCCTCGACAAAACGTACGGCAAAGGTACAATTATGCGTCTGGGCGACAAGCAGGCCATCGAAGTCGAAGTCATTCCAACCGGTTCGCTCGGACTGGATATCGCTTTGGGCTGCTACGGCCTTCCCAAAGGGCGTATTATCGAAATTTATGGCCCGGAGTCTTCCGGTAAAACCACCCTCGCCATTCATGCGGTGGCGGAATGCCAGAAACAGGGCGGTATTGCCGCTATTATCGACGCAGAGCACGCATTCGACCGCTTTTATGCCGAAGCGCTGGGTGTAGACGTCAATAACCTGCTCATCAGCCAGCCCGACAATGGCGAGCAGGCGCTGGAAATCGCAGAAAACCTGATTCGCTCAGGCGCTGTGGATATTCTGGTAGTCGACTCTGTGGCGGCACTCGTACCCCGCTCGGAGATCGAAGGTGAAATGGGCGACTCCAAAATGGGTCTCCAGGCACGCCTCATGAGCCAGGCCATGCGTAAAATGACGGCCAATATCGGCCGCACCGGCTGCTGCTGTATCTTTATCAACCAGTTGCGCGAAAAAATTGGTGTGATGTTCGGCAACCCTGAAACTACCACGGGCGGTAATGCGCTCAAGTTTTATGCTTCCGTACGCCTCGACATCCGCAAAAGCGGCGCTGCCATCAAAGACAAAGACGGCAACCTCGTGGGCAATCAGGTGAAGGTAAAGGTGGTAAAAAACAAACTTGCTCCGCCCTTCCGCGTAGCATCTTTCGATATTGTGTTCGGAGAAGGTATTTCTAAATCCGGCGAAATCATTGACCTGGGCTCTGAAATGGACATCATCCAGAAAAGTGGCGCCTGGTACAGTTATAGCGGCGCAAAAATTGCCCAGGGCCGCGACGCTGCCAAGATTTTCCTGCAAGATAATCCGGAAGTAGCCCTCGAAATCGAACAGAAAATCAAAGAAAAACTGGCGTCGGGTTCGGTAAGAAGCGCCTCCGCAGCAAAAGTAGCTGTATCGGATGACGACGGTGATGACGATGATTTTTGATATTCCATCAACCTTGAGTTGATCCAGATATTCCATCCCGGATTTTGGCGAAGGCCAGAATCCGGGATTTTCTTTTCCAAAAATAATATCTTCGCCCTGCTGAACCTAATCGAAACACGCAATGATATCCCCGCTCTGGCAATTTCCCACAATCGATGATTCGCTCGTCGATGCCATGCAGTCTGCTACGCAGATGGATCGAATATTTTGTGCCCTACTGGTACAACGGGGCATCACCACGCCGGAGGCCGCCCGACTCTTTTTCCGCCCCAGTTGGGAACAACTGTATGACCCTTTCGACATGAAGGATATGGAACGGGCTGTACAGCGGCTCGACTTGGCCGTGAAAAACAACGAACGCATCTTGCTATATGGCGATTACGACGTGGATGGCACCACCAGCGTAGCCTTGATGTATCGCTTTCTGTCGCGTTTTCATAGCCAACTTGATTATTACCTGCCAGACAGGGACAAGGAAGGGTACGGCGTAAGCATGGCCGGGGTAGAATATGCCCGCGAACAGGGCTGTACACTGGTGATCGCGATGGACTGTGGCATCAAGGCCCACGAAGCCGTGGCGCTTGCAAAATCATATAGCATCGACTTTATCGTATGCGACCACCACGTGCCGGAGGGTGGCTTGCCCGATGCCGTGGCCAACCTCGACCCGAAGCGGCCCGATTGCCCGTACCCGTACAAAGAATTGAGCGGCTGCGGCATTTCCTTCAAACTGGCCCAGGCATTTGCCTCTTTTCACGATGTCCCCGTGCAGGAATTGAGTGATTTGCTCGATCTGGTAGCCGTCAGTATTGCCTGTGATATTGTACCCATGACAGGAGAGAACCGGGTGCTGGCACATCTCGGACTAAAACGCCTGCACCAGGCCCCCAGTATCGGGCTTTGGGCACTGATTCAAAAAACCGGCCGTCCGACGCCAGTCAATGTCAACGACCTGGTTTTTGCAGTAGGCCCGATGATCAATGCCGCAGGCCGCCTCGGCGATGCCCGCGATGCCGTAAGACTGATGCTTTCCAGTGATCGTAACAGCGCACTCAATTACGCCTCCCAACTCCTGCGCCGCAACAAGCAACGCCGCGAAGTAGATCACCAGACGGCCAATGAAGCCATCAATATCGTCCATGCTCAACCCGGGCATGAATTCAACAAAAGCATCGTATTGTACAATGCCGCCTGGCATAAAGGCATCATCGGCATCGCAGCAAGCCGCATGGCCGAGCGTTTTCACCGCCCGGCAGTCATCCTGACGGAAAGCAATGGCCGCGCAGTGGGCTCTGCCCGTTCGGTACCCGGCTTCGACCTGTACGCTGCGCTCCAGTTGTGCGAAGACCTGTTTTACTCCTACGGAGGGCATGCCCACGCAGCCGGGATGCAAATGCCGGTAGAAAACGTGGATGCGTTTGTGCAGCGTTTCGAACAGGTGGTGCAGGAGCAAATTAGCCAGGGCGCCGAACAGCCTGTCTTGGAACTCTGTGGCTTGCTTCCGCTGGAAAACATTACACCAGATTTCTGGAAAACGCTCAAACGCTTCGAACCTTTCGGGCCGCACAATCGAAATCCAATATTTTATGCAACAGATGTGGTGGATACCGGCCAAAGTCGCCTGCTGGATAACAACCATGTGCGCTTTTCTATCAAAAGCGCGCACGGGCAGACTGTTTTTGGAGGCATAGGCTTCGATATGGGTCAAAAATTTGAGGAATTGAAAGGACAACCATTCGATATTGCCTTCAATATCCGGGAAGAATTCTGGCGCGGCGAGCGACATATTTCCCTTCAAATCAAAGACCTGAGAGCAAAAGTGTAAAAGCATACCTTTTGTAAAGAAAAGTATTATCACCCGGTTTTGTTTTCATGTGCAGAATAAAAATTTGCAAAACCGAGAGTTTTCCTTCCTGATTCTTTTGTTTTTAAATTATGTTAATTTCTGTAAAAACTATATTTTTCAGTAGTTTTTACAGAAAAAATGCTACATTTGCAGCATAATTAGCGCGTTTACTAACCACAAATGCGATCATTGCTCTTCTCTTTGCAGCATATAATGACAATGTCGGCCCCGATCGACAAATGGAGAAGACGCCCTCTTAAAAATGGCAAATCCAAATTTTATTTGTTTTGCCTGCCTTTTACGCCGCTCCTGACTACAATCAAACCAGATTATTTACTGCTACCTCCTGGGTTGGCCCGGACAAAAAATCGTCTGTGCACCGGGTTAATATTTTCTACCTCCCGGAAAGAAGCGGGCAACACTATTGGCATTCATTTCTATTCATTCAACATACCAGAATTTTAAGATGTCCCTCTCTCGTTTCAACGCACTCCAGACCTTGGAGACCCGGGCAGAATCTTTCGCAGTAGAACTTGGCGAAGGTCCTGCCGCAAAAATTGCCTCCTACTTTGGAGAAAATGTCTTCAATGACGAGGCCATGAAAAAGTACTTGCCTGAGAATGCGTACCTCAGTGTAAAAGCGGCCGTTCAGAGCGGGCAAAAACTGACGCGTGAAGTAGCCGACGATGTAGCAACAGGAATGAAAAAGTGGTCGGAAGAAAAAGGTTGCACCCACTTCGCGCACTGGTTCCAGCCGCTCACAGGCAAAACGGCTGAAAAACACGACTCTTTCTTCAATCTGACCCACGACGGACAGGTAATTGAAGAGTTTTCCGGTTCTGCACTCGTACAGCAGGAACCCGACGGCTCCTCGTTCCCTTCCGGTGGTATGCGCAGCACCTTCGAGGCCCGCGGTTACACTGTTTGGGATCCGAGCAGTCCTGCATTCATCATGGAAGTAGGCGATGGCAAAACATTGTGCATCCCGACCATTTTTGTAACCTATGGCGGTGAAGCGCAGGACTACAAACTGCCGCTGCTTCGCTCACAGGCTTACCTCGACAAATCGGCCGTGCCGGTGGCGCAACTGTTCGATTCCAACGTAACCAAAATTACGGCTACCCTGGGCTGGGAGCAGGAATATTTTGTGGTAGACGAAGCGCTCTTCAGCGCCCGCCCCGACCTGGTAATGACTGGTCGTACGCTCCTGGGCCGCCCGGCTGCCAAACACCAGCAACTGGAAGACCACTATTTCGGCTCCATTCCGGAGCGTGTGTATGCTTTTATGCGCGACCTGGAAACAGAAAGCCACAAACTCGGTATCCCGGTTCGTACGCGCCACAACGAGGTAGCGCCTGCTCAGTACGAAGTAGCGCCGGTGTTTGAAGAAATCAACGTGGCGGTCGACCACAACCAGTTGCTCATGGACCTCATGGAACGTGTTGCGCGTCGCCACAAACTGCGCGTGCTGCTGCATGAAAAACCCTTTGCCGGTATCAACGGCTCTGGCAAACACAACAACTGGAGCATGGGCACCAACACTGGCGTCAACCTGCTGTCGCCAGGCAAAAACCCAAGCACCAACCTGCGCTTCCTTACGTTCTTTGTGAATACGATTGCAGCGGTACATAAATACGCCGACATCCTGCGCTCCGCTATTGCACATGCCGGAAACGACCACCGTCTGGGCGCCAATGAAGCGCCGCCCGCCATCATCTCCGTGTTTATTGGCGATGCCATGTCGAAATTGCTCGACCAATTAGTGAAAGACCGTAAATCGGACGGACAGGAAGTGAAACGCGCCATCGACCTGATTTCCAAACTGCCAAACCTGGAGATGGACAATACTGACCGCAACCGTACATCTCCATTTGCTTTTACCGGCAATAAGTTCGAAATCCGCGCCGTAGGCAGTAGCCAGAACTGCGCAGGCCCAATGGCCGCCATGAACGCCATGATGGGTCTGCAACTGGTGGAATTCAAAGCAGAACTCGACAAACTTGTGGCCAAAGGCGCCAAACAGGACGAAGCAATTCTGACCGTACTGAAAAGTTACATCCGTAAATCGAAAGCCATCTGCTTCGAAGGAAACAACTACTCCGACGAGTGGAAAGAGGAAGCCGCCAAACGTGGCCTCAACAACTTTGCCACAACCCCGGAAGCACTGGATGTACTTGGTAAAAAACTGGCCCAGGAAATGTACGGCAAGTCGGGCGTGATGAGCAAAGTAGAACTCGACGCTTACCACAACGTACAACTGCACACCTATTGCACGAAACTTAGCATCGAAGCAAAAGCGCTTGAAAGTGTTGTAAACTCAATGGTAATGCCAGCCGTGCTGCGCTACCAAACCGAACTAGCCTCCAACATCGCTGCGCTGCGCGCTATCGACATGGACGACTCACTTGGTTACCAGAAAGATACGCTCAAACGCGTGGTGAAAAATATCAGCGAAATCCGCGAAGGGCTGGAAAAACTGCACAAGGCGCTGGAAAAATCACATGAAGCGGAAGGGGTACGCGAAGAAGCCGATGTTCTGTGTCACAAAGCAAAACCGCAAATGGATAAAATCCGCGAAGCGGTGGATGACCTGGAAATGATCGTTGACGACCAGTACTGGCCGCTAGTGAAATACCACGAACTGTTGTTTGTACGCTAGTAAACACGGATTACACAGATTTTTAAGCGGATTTACGCGGATTGGATGGGGAAATTTTTCCATCAAATCCGGGTGAATCCGCTTTTTTTATTTGTGTAATATTGGAAACTGTTGAAATAATTAACCCTTGAAATCAATTTTCCGGTGCGACCCGTCGCAATACGGCTTGTTTTGGGAAGCCCCGCATCGACAAAATGCGGTCACCTTGTGCTTGACGGTTTCATTGCCTTCGCTGTCTTTCACTCGGATGTTGCCATATACCATCAAAGGCCCGTTGGGGGAGGCCTCCACGATGGTTTCTACATCGATGGTTTCGGGGGGCGTCTCTTTTTCGCTGTTTCGGAAAAAACTCAACGCGCCAGAGGGGCATTTTTCCACCTGGGCGATGATGGCGTCACTATCGGCGCCTTCCAGATCAATCCATGGGCGTTTTTTGGGGTTAAATACCTGAATCATACCTTTCCAGCAAAGAGTGGAATGAATGCAAGCGTCGGGGTTCCATACTACCGTTATTTCGCCGTTGGTGTATTGTTTTTCCATTATGTAAGAGGTTTGATGCGTGAGAAAGTCAATAGGAATCCATCAGCGTCCAAATTTCTAAAAAATATCTCCCATAGCAAAATCAGCCTTCCGTTCTGTCCATCTTCCACGGGTAAAATCCGGGAATGCCTGTGGCGCACTACCGGTAGCAATACTGGCTTCGGATAATGGTGTGATAGCCAGCCAGGTAGCAGCGTCATAAACATCCATTTGCGGAGCGCTGTTCTGTTTGGCGCTTTCCACAAAGTGATGAAACACAAAAAAGTCCATGCCGCCATGCCCGGCTGTTTTGGCATCGGCGCCGTATTTTTTCCACAAAGGATGGTCGTAGCGGTCGAGCCAGGATTGGGCCTCTTCCCATTTGTGTGCAGGCGTTTTACCTTCCAGGAGCAGGCTTTTGTTCACGTCCATCCAGATACCTTTTGTGCCCTGAACGCGAAAACCCAACGAATAGGGCCGTGGCAGGCCGGTATCGTGCGACAGCAGGATGGTTTCTCCGTTGGACGTTTTTAAAATGGTCGTTACTACATCGCCCAGGTTGAATTCCACTTTTGCATTAGGATGGTTGGAGCCGCCTTTTGGATGCTCCACGATGTAATTGTGCAAGCCACGCGCTTTGGTGGCCACGGAGGTAAGGTAGAGGAAACGATTGCCCCGGTTGATGTTGGCCATCATGGCTACCGGCCCTACGCCATGTGTGGGATACAGGTCACCGTTTCGATATACGGAGTGTTTGGTGCGCCAGCGCGCTTCCGAAAAGCCTTTTTCGCCAAATTCGACGCCAGAATCGTACGGGGTTTGTCCGTCATTGAATTTTACGCCACGCAGGTCGTGCTGGTACCCGCCTTCGAGGTGCATCAGTTCGCCAAATAGTCCTTCACGTACCATTTGCAATACAGCCATCACATCGCGGCGGTAGCACACATTTTCCATAAACATGAGGTGCGTGCCGGTGGCTTCGTGGGTGTTCACCAGTTGCCAACACTCGTCTAAGGAAAAACCGCCGCCCACTTCCGTTCCGACATATTTCCCAGCCTGCATGGCAGCCACACATTGTGCGGTGTGCCACTCCCAGGGAGAGGCGATGACAACGGCGTCAATATTTTTATCGGCCAGCAGGCGCTGGTAGTCGTGCGAGCCATTGGCATACACATCGGGCTTTTTACGCCCTTTTTCCTCGATCATTTTCAAGGCATCGGCCATCATACGCGGATCGGGGTCGGCCAGCGCTGCGATCTCGCAATCGTCGCGCATCAAAGCCATTTCCACGTGGTTTTGCCCGCGCAGCCCGACGCCTATGAAGCCGATGCGGAGTTTGTTTTTGCTGGCGCCTCTTTCCTTGGTTTGGGTAGCGGCCTGTTCGGTTGTTTCAGACGACAAGATTGTGGGTGTTGCCAGTGCGGCGCCTGCCAGCGCGGTTTTTTGCAGGAAAGAACGACGGTCGATGTGGTGAGGCATAAACAGAAAAATTTGAATTGATGGAGGCAAACATATAGCATGTGATGGCACGAACAGACAAAATTTGGAACTCGTTTTTGCATTGGCCTGTCAGATGTCATATTACTTTTATCGGTTCAATCGCAAATGGCTGCTTAGATGTCCGATATACTGTTCACACATTCTTATTTTTACAAATTCGACCGCAAACAGTGGGAGACACAGCAACCATATCCGCCGTATGGAACAATTTATGCCGCCGCGCTGATGCGTTCGCTTGGTTTTGAGGTGCATTTGTTTGATGTAGCGCTCAAAGATTCGCCGTCCGAACTGGCTTCCATCTTGGTACGTGAAAAGCCGCGCTACCTGGTCATTTACGACGACGGGTTCAACTACCTCACCAAAATGTGTCTCACACGCATGCGCGAGGCTGCTTTCGACATGGCAAAAATGGGCAAAGCGCATAGTTGCTATGTCATCGTGAACAGCAGCGACAGTACCGACCATTTTGAACAATACTTGAAGGAAGGCGCCGATTTTGTCATTTTGGGAGAAGGCGAGCAAACCTTGCGGGCATTGATTGCCGCTCTGGAATCCGGCGCCGATGATTTTTCCGATATCGCTGGCCTTGCCTTTTTGCCAAAAAACTCAAACAAAGTGCTGCGAACAGCCCCCCGCCCCGTGCTGCATGACCTGGATGAGTTGCCTGACCCAGCCTGGGATTTGGTAAATATAGCAGCCTACAAAGACATTTGGGAGCGCGCACACGGCACATTTTCCCTCAACCTCGCTACCACGCGCGGCTGTCCGTACAAGTGCAATTGGTGCGCAAAACCTATTTATGGCAACCGGTACAACTCGCGCAGCCCCGAGCGGGTAGCGGCAGAAATAGAGCGCCTCATCGAGCAGTACGGCGTTCGCCACTTCTGGATGGCCGACGATATTTTTGGCCTGAAGCCGGGTTGGGTGCAGCGTTTCCACGATGTGGTACAAGCGAAAAACCTGCATTTTACCTATAAAATACAAAGCCGGGTAGACCTGCTGCTCAAGGAAGATACCATCGATGCGCTGGCGGCTTCGGGCTTGAAGCAGGTGTGGGTAGGCGCCGAGAGTGGTAGCCAGAAAATTCTGGATGCCATGGACAAGGGCACCACTGTGGAAGAAATTGCGGAAGCCACCCAACTGCTCAAGAAGAAAGGTATTGAAGTGTGCTTTTTCCTTCAGTTCGGCTACCTGGGTGAGACACGCGCCGACATTGATGCCACGCTCGCTATGCTGAAAAAACTCCAGCCGCACGACATCGGCATTTCCGTGTCGTATCCATTACCGGGCACTAAATTTTATGATAAGGTGAAGACTTTACTGGGCGAGAAACAAAATTGGGAAGTGTCAGACGATCTTGCGATGATGTATCCGGCTACGTATTCGCCTGATTTTTACCGACGTTTGCACCGGCTGGTACACAAACAGTTCAGGCTTCAACAGGGGAAAACGGCGTGGAAAAACCTACTCAACGACCGCCCGGCCAACCTCCGCCGCGCTGTTCGTACCTTCTACTATGCACCGGCAGCCTTGCTGGATCGCTGGCGACTTCGCCGGCTCGAACGAAAAAACGCCACCCCATATGGAGCATCAACAACACGCCCCGGCGGCATTTGACAACATAGCGCATGACTACGACCGCAGTTTTTCGGAAACGGCAGTGGGGTGGGCGCAACGCCAGCGTGTGTGGCGCTACCTGGGCCGTTTTTTTCAAAAAAACAACATACAAAACGTGCTGGAATGCAATTGTGGCAGCGGAGTAGACGCCCTTTGGCTGGCCGGCCAGGGAAAGCAGGTACTTGCTACTGATATTTCATCGCAAATGGTGGATATAACAGCCGGGAAAGCAAAAAAATCAGGCCTGGACACACATTTGAAAACAGCCGTTGCTTCCATGCAGGATTTACATACACAGCAACAAGTGTTGCAAGCGGCACCTTTCGATTTGCTTTTCTCCGATTTTGGAGGATTGAATTGCCTGTCTCCG
>JAEUUT010000103.1 GCA_016787415.1 Saprospiraceae bacterium
AGAAACATCGCTACGATATAGAGAAGCAAACGCTTAATCATGTCGGGATTCAGGAACGGTTTTTTCGGCGGCTTCTGTTATTAAGTTTCTGATAGTATGTCACGGTAGTTTGGTCGTGCAAAAGTATCCAAACAAAGTTTAAGCCAATACTGAATTTTACTACTAAAAAAACAACCGCAGATCGCTCTGTCGCCTTTCGGGGAGGAAAGTCCGGACAACACAGAGCACCGCACCGTCTAACCGACGGGGCCCCGCCGAAAGGCTGGGTACAGAAAGTGTCGCAGAAAATTACCGCCGCATGCCGGTTTTCCGGCCGCGGTAAGGGTGAAAACGTGCGGTAAGAGCGCACGACCGGAGCGGGCAACCGCCCCGGGGGATAAACCTTGCGGGTTGAAATGCCATGTACACCTTGTAAATGTGTGGCTCGCACAGCCTCTTTCGCTTCGGCGATTGAGGGCAAGGGGGGTAGGCAGCGCAGATTCCGTTTCGCACGGAACCAGATAAATGACAGAGGCTTCGTGAAAACGAAGTACAGAATCCGGCTTATAGATCTGCGGTTTTTTTTAGAGGTGAGAAGTGAGAGGTGAGAAGTGAGAGGTGAGAGTGCGTAGAGTTGACCGCTTTGCTATTGGCTTTTATTTTAGCGAAGCGGTCAACTCTACGCACTCTCACTTCTCACCTCTCACCTCTATCACCTCTCACAAAACCATTTCTTCAAACAACCTCGCCACCGTTCCTTCCAGGTCATCTGTCAGGCCGGGATGTGGGCGGGAAGTCTGTATGGCTGAACTGCGGACAGCGGTGAGCCAGCGAAAGCGAGAAGGCACATCGAGTCGGGCGACGGGGCCGCAATTTTTGGCGCCGAGGGCTATTTTTTCAAAGGCTTCAAGGTTTTTGTAAGCCTGTTCAAGGTCCAGTTCGCTGCAAAAAATTTGTAGTCGTTCCTCATCGATGGCATACAACACTTTGATGTAGTCGGCCCTTTTACAAAAAAGAATGATACCCACGTTGAGGAACTCTTCGCGTTCGACCACCGGCACCAACCGGATAACCGCATATTCATACAAGTGCTTCTCGTTCATCCTGGGCCTTTTTCGTAAAAATATCGGAGTGTTGCAGGCGCGTCAGCAGAAATTGACAGTACACCTCGCGCAAGTCATCGGGCGTTTGATCGGTATTATCCCAGCGGAGCCATTCATCAGGGATAAGTGCTACCACGGTTCGTATCTTGTCTTCCGTCAGTAATGTACGGCATTCGGCATCGGCGTCCGCCAACAGCGATGCTTTAGACAGCAGTACATGGTCTTTGATGAGGCTGAAAGGACTTTTGGCCTGCATTTCCCAGTTTTCCCAGGAGTGGTGAAAATACAGCGCTGCGCCATGATCAATGAGCCACAGGTCGCGGTGCCAGGCCAGCAAGTTTACATTTTTGTAAGTTCGGTCGACATTGGTGATAAAAGCATCGAGCCAAACGATGCGCGACGCGATCTCCGGTTTCACTTCGGTGGCTGCCGGATCGAAAGTTATAGCGCCTGACAGGAAATGCAGGGCCAGGTTGAGTCCGCGGCTGGCTTTGAGCAAATCCTGAATTTCTTCGTCGGGTTCTGTTTGTCCGTATGCTTCGTCGAGTTGGGCAAATACCAGTTCGGGCACTTTCAAACCCAGGATTCGCGCTATTTCACCACCGATCAGTTCGGCTATCAGGGCTTTAGGGCCCTGGCCCGAACCGCGAAATTTCAGGACGTATTTGAAATCGTCGTCAGCCTCTGTGAGCGCCGGCAAGGAACCGCCTTCGCGCAAGGGTGCGATGTAACGCGTGACGTGGACGGTTCGAATTTCAGGTGGGTAGTAAGCCATAAGGTGTCTATTTGTTCTCTGGGGGCTTGTTTTTTCAGGAGCGTAATTTCCCGAAGAGTAGTTTCCCGCAGATCGCGCAGATTTACCCGCAGAATTCGCAGAACGTAGAGTACACATTGTTATTCATCGATCGATCATATAATGTGTACTCTACGTTCTGCGAATTCTGCGGGTAAATCTGCGCGATCTGCGGGAAACTACTCTTCGGGAAATTACGCTCCGGGATCTACAGGAAGATCACTTCATCGACGACAACCAGTTCGCTATTTTCGTCAGATCGGCTTTTGGCACCTTTTGCGCAGCCATGGGCGGGTAACCGGGCCAGTTAGCAGGTTCGGGTTTGGCTACCAGTTGCATGATACGCTTGGCCGAGTATTTTTTCGCGCCAACATCTGTCCACATCGGGCCGACCAGTTTGCGATTAAGCGCGTGACAGGCGACACAACCGTATTTTTCAAGCAATGGTTTCACATCGGCAGGAATTTCAGGATCTGCCGGTTTGGAAGCCGGCGTGAAAGCCGCCAACAACAACAAGAGGGGCAAGAATGCAAAAGTTTTTTTCATGTTTGAATCGGTGATGAAAGATATGGTGCAAATTTGTGGAAGTCCGACCTCATTTGGCCTTATAAATTTCTCTTTTTCAATTCTTTAACAGCAAAATCTACCGCTCGGGCCGTGAGCGCCATGTAAGTAATAGACGGGTTTTGCGCCGCGCCGGAAGCCATGCAGGAGCCATCGGTAACGAACACATTGGGCACAGCATGCAACTGATTTTGCGCATTCAACATGGAAGTTTTGGGGTCGCGGCCCATACGGGCGGTTCCCATTTCGTGAATGCCACGTCCGGGCGGTTCATGTGAGTCGTTGGACCAAATATTTTTAAAACCTGCTGCTTCGAGCATTTCCTGGCCGGTTTGCAGCATGTCTTTCACCATAGCGTCCTCATTTTCGCGCCATTGGCAGTCGATATTCAGCGTGGGTAGTCCCCAAGCATCCTGTTTTTCCTTGTTCAAAGTCACCTTGTTATCGAAGTGCGGCAGGCATTCGCCCATACCGAACAGGCTGAGGCCCCATTTTCCGGGCTTGGTCATGGCTGTTTTGAAATCGGCGCCAAACCCTTCCGCGCCCTCATAAAATGCGGGGCCGCGTTCGCCGCCGCCGCCAAATGCGTAACCGCGCACAAACGCTGTTTGTTTGTCGTTGCCGAAGTTGCGGAACCTCGGGACATAAAACCCGACCGGTCGTCGGCCTTTGTGATAATGGTCGTGAAAACCATCGTATTCACCGCCCATACGCGCCCGGTAGTTGTGGTCCATCAGGTAATGCCCCAGCACGCCGGAGTCGTTGCCCAGGCCATGCGGGAAGCGATTGCCCGTGCTATTGAGCAGGATTTGGGTGGTGGGCAGGGTGCCTGCATTGAGGAAAATGATTTTTGCCTCAAATTCAATCACCTCTTTTGTTTGCGCATCGATCACCCGAACACCGCGTGCGCGGCCTTTCTTTTCATCGTAGAGTACAGACTCTACAATGCTGTACGGACGCAGCGTCATTTTGCCGGTCTTGGCCGCAGCAGGCAGGGTTACGCCGTTGCTGCTGAAATAGGCGCCGAACGGGCAGCCCCGATGACACAGGCTGCGGTACTGGCAAGGCGTGCGGCCATTGATGCTTTGGGTGATATTGGCGCTGCGGCCATGAACCAACGTTCGACCCGGAAAATTTCGATGTATTGAATCCCGTAAGTGTTTCTCCAGGATGGTCAGTTCCATCGGCGGCAAAAACTCGCCATCCGGAATCTGTGGCAATCCGTCGCGGTTGCCATTGATACCGGCAAATTTTTCTACATAACTATACCATGGCGCTATATCCTGATACCGAATCGGCCAGTCGACCCCGTGCCCGTCTTTCAGGTTGCTCTCAAAGTCAAATTCGGCCCAGCGGTACGTCTGGCGGGCCCACATCAGCGATTTTCCACCTACATGGTAGCCTTTGATCCATTCGAAAGGTTTCACCTGTGTGTACGGATGTTCGCTGTCTTTGGCCCACATATTCCGGGTACCTTCATTGAATGCATAGCATACCGACTGTATCGGATAATCTTTCTTCACATCCTCCTGCGTGCGCCAGTTGTGGTGCGGAAACTCCCACACGTTGGTCATGGCTGTTGTATAATCGGTGATGTGCTCCAGCGGACGTCCGCGTTCGAGTACGAGGGTTTTGAGCCCTTTTTCACAGAGTTCCTTGGCCGCCCAGCCTCCGCTGATACCGGAACCGACTACTATTGCATCGTATTTGCGTTTCATAAATTAGAGGTGAGAAGTGAGAAGTGAGAGGTGAGAGGTGAGAGGTGAGAGGTGAGAGGGTGAGAGGGTGAGAGGTGGTGAATCAGGATTTTTGGGATTTAAAGGATTAGAAGGATTCCCGATGGGATGAAGCAATTAATAAAATTTGGAGTAGAAATGGAAATACTTACGCTCTAATCAAATTGAGTTCATTTCGAGAATTTCAACATCACGTCGGAAATCCTTCTAATCCTTTAAATCCCAAAAATCCTGATTCACCACCTCTCACTTCTCACCTCTCACTTCTAAAACATAGGCGTCCACGCTTTCGTCTTTTCATCAATCATCATATCGGGGATCCAGCCACCGGGAATCGGGTCGTATGCCAGCGCCTGCGTGGCGCCGATTTCCGAACTGAAGTAGCCACCGATAGTCAGGTTCTTTAAGGTATGGAAAAACGGGCGGCTTGCAGGGTCAGCCGCCTGTGCTTGTTTGGCATCGAATTGCAGTTGGGTAAAAAATGCAACACGTTGTGCAGGCGCGCATTCTACAAATCCGGCTCCGTGTGTAGCCTTACACAAATCATTGGTGGCTTCAAGTTGGGTCCAGAACAGGGCAGCGTCTTCTTGCGGTATACAGTCCTGCATTACCACTGCAATAAATTCATGCACCCTGGCCGCTTTCGCCCCCGGCGTATCTGTGTCGGGAAGTATGGTATCTGCCATTTCAGCCAGTAAGGCCAAGCGATCAGCAGGGAATTGTGCCAGCGTAGCCGGGGCATTCGCCAATGCTTTGGCCAGTAGTTCTGGTGCAATCGAGAGCCCTCCCAACAGAAGGGATATTTTTTTGAGTGCTTCGCGACGTAACATGTAGACAGAGAGTGAGAGAGGCGAGATGTGAGAGGTGAGAAGTGAGAGGTGAGAAGTGAGAGGTGAGAGTACGTAGAGTAGACCGCTTCGCTTTGGAATATCCAATCATTGTGTGAAGTGGTACACTCTACGCACTCTCACCTCTCACTTCTCACCTCTCACCTCTATTTTGAGCAAAGGTACTTCGCGTATAATCTACACAAAGCATTTTATTGCTTTTCTTTTTTCAACCTCACAGGTATATATTTTACGTTGCTGTGAAAGCCACTTATTTTATCGCGTATTCGTCAGAAAATCGGGATTGGAGCAGTGTAGGGCTTCCAGTAAAAAACTTTTCACCACATCGCGACGGGCCCAGTACATGTTATGCCGGGTCGAATCGATCGGGATGTAGGTTACGGTTGTATGCGGCGACAATTGCTGATAGGCATATTCGGCGTTAGAGGGGTAAATCAGGTCGTCCATCGTGCCATGTAAAATCCACACAGGGCACTGGATACGATGCCAGCCGTCCTGAATGGTCTCCAGCGAACGAGAATGGGCATATTTTTCGCGGGTAGCCACACGTGCCCATTTCGGGAAAACAAATCCAAGGGGAGAGTGAATCCAGCGGGCAATTTTGGGCGTACGCTCTGCATGGGGCTGCACGGAAGCAGATTGCAGCACCAGTGCCCGCAATTGATCGGAATGATCCATGGCTAATTTTGCGGCTACCGAACCGCCATAGGAAGAGCCGCAGAGTACCACAGGGCCGTTTTCCGCCAGTTTCTTTAGCAGTGGCTCGATAATATGCGCCTGATCTGCAATGGAAACTACAGCCTTGCCATAGTGCGATTTTCCGTATCCGGGTCGGTCGATTGCTACCAGTCGCGTATGCTTGTATACAGAAGAATCGCGAAACAGGGCGCGGTATTTCACCATCGAACTGGGCGCACCGTGCAGCAACAGGGTGACGGGCAGCGAATCAGCGCCGATCGTCCATCCGCGTAAGGTATATTCGTCCGATCGAAAGTAAAAAATGGTGGGTTGTACTGCCGCATCGGCAAATGATTCCCATATTTGGCTGTCGGAACTGGTGAGTTTCCAGGCGCTGAAATGAGGGGGCACGCGGCGGCTGCAGGCCGACAAAAGCAAACCTGCCATTACAAGGGCTATGCAAGGTTTCATAACGTCAAAAACAGGGAAACAGAACGCTGGTTGTGCCGAACTATTGCCAAAAAGCAATGTTTGAGCCTTCGTTAACAAGATGAGATACCTGAACATCCATACACATTTCCCTACGGGCCATTTGGCAGTACTGGAAGTGGAAAATTTGTACTTCGGACAGGCGCCTTCCGGTAAATCGCCTTTCTTGTCGGCCGGCTTGCATCCCTGGTTTCTGAAACCCGAAAACATGGATGCTGCCCTGGCCTGGCTCGAAAAGCAGGCAGCGCTGCCGGGCGTGGTGGCTATTGGCGAGGCCGGACTGGACAAGGTGTGCGATACCTCCTGGGGCTTGCAGGAACAGGCGTTTCGCTGGTGTATCGACATTTCGGAACGGGTGAAAAAACCGCTGGTCATACACTGCGTACGGGCGCACAATGAAGTTGTTCGACTCAAAAAAGAACTAAAACCCGCTCAGCCCTGGATTTTTCATGGTTTTAATAAAAACACCGACATGGCGGCCATGCTCCTGCACGAAGGCTGCTACCTGTCATTCGGGGCTTCCATCCTGCGTGAAAACAACCACAGCGCAGAAGCGCTGCAACATACACCTGCCGGGCATTTTTTTCTGGAAACAGACGACATGCAGGACATCGCTATCGAGCAGATTTATCAAAAAGCGGCCGAAATCAAGGGCATTTCAGTGGAAGAACTGGCGGAAACACTGGAAGCAAATATGGCGCGCTGTTTCGCCCCCCATCCATTATCCTGATTATGATACAACAACTTGATATTCTTATTATTGGCGGCGGCCCTATCGGACTTGCCTGCGCACTGGAAGCGCAAAAAGCGCAACTGGAATATGTCGTTATTGAAAAAGGCGCGCTGGTCAATTCGTTGTACCACTACCCTGCCAATATGACCTTTTTTTCCACGTCCGAGCGACTGGAAATCGGCGGTATTCCCTTTGTGTCCACCAATGCCAAGCCTACCCGTTCGGAGGCGCTGGAATATTATCGCCGGGTGGCCGAATCGGGCAAATTGCGCCTGAACCTGTACGAAGAAGTTACTGATGTAATCCGACAAGAAATTGGTTTTCAGGTCATTACAAACAAAAGTACTTACCTGGCCCGCAATATCGTTCTTGCCACAGGTTTTTACGACATTCCCGTTTATCTCAACATCGAAGGCGAAGAGCTGCCCAAAGTGACCCACTACTACCAGGAGCCGCATGCTTATTACCGTCAAAAAGTGGTCGTGGTGGGCGCCAATAATTCCGCCGTCGATGCAGCCCTCGAAACCTGGCGCAAAGGTGCAGAAGTAACCATGGTGGTCCGCGAAAATGAAATTGGCTCCCGTGTCAAATACTGGGCGCGCCCCGATATTGTCAACCGCATCGAGGAAGGCTCTATTCACGCTTTTTTCAATGCTACTTTACACGCTATTCGAGCCAACGAAGTAGATATTCAAACGCCGGAAGGATTGATCACTATCCCGAATGATTATGTGATTGCCGCTACTGGCTACCAGCCCAACCTCGATTTTCTACGAAAACTGGGCGTCCATCTCAGCGACGATGGATTTTGCCATCCATCCTATAATCCCGACACACAAGAATCCAATATTCCCGGACTTTTTCTCGCGGGCGTGGTGTGCGGTGGCATGGAAACGCATGTGTGGTTTATTGAAAATTCGAGGGTGCATGCGGAGAAGATTGTGCATCACCTTGTTGGAGGGATGAATGATGAATGATGAATCGTAAAAAACACATTCGTTTGATAATGAACAAATTAATTCATTACTGAAGTGACTGCTAATGTGCAAAAGCCAAAAAATTCATCATTCACAACTCATAACTAGAAAAGCGCTTTCCACAACACCCTTCCACTCCAGATCATAATGATCAAACCCACCAAAATATACATGACTCGTACAGGCAGTTTGCCGGCCAGGCGAGCGCCCAGGGGTGCAGCGGCAACGCCGCCAATGATCAGGCCAGCGATGACCGTCCAGTGGGAAAGGCCGATAAAAGAAAAGAAGGTAACGGCGCTGGCAAGGGTGACAAAAAACTCGGTAAGGCTCACAGAACCAATGACATATTGAGGCGTTTTGCCTTTTGCAATTAAGGTGCTGGTAACGAGCGGCCCCCAGCCGCCGCCGCCGAAAGAATCGAGAAAGCCGCCAGCGCCAGCCAGCCAGCCGATGTTGCGGGCCTTGTTTTTTTTCTTGTATCGTACAAAAGCACGGCTCAGGATGCGCATACCCAGCAACAGAATATAAACCGCCAGAATGGGTTTGATATACGCCGCGTAGGTGTCGCCCAGCCAGGCCAGCAACGCGGCGCCCGCAATGGCGCCAATGACGCCCGGTAGTAACAACGCCTTCACCAGCCGTCGGTTGATATTACCAAAACGATAATGCGAATACCCCGACGCACCGGCAGTGAACACCTCCGCCGTGTGAATACTCGAACTCACGGCCGCCAGCGGAACGCCTGCACCCATCAGAAATACCTGCGTCACAACGCCATAACCCATACCCAACAGGCCGTCGGCCAATTGAGCAACGAACCCCACGCCGACAAAAACCCAGAACTGGGAGTCGATACGGCCGATGATTTCCGGCCAGGTATGGGTCGGGATGTAAAAAGATACCACATTGAAAATCAGCGATAAACCAAAGGCTGCCAGTGCGGCTGTGGCCAGTCGTCGCCAGCGCTTGTCCTTGATGCGTTCGAGATTCTGGTGCGGAATAACAGCCGTCAGGGCTTCTTCACCCGCTGCAATAGAGGCTGTTAGGCTGTTCAGGCTGCGCACCTTCTCCGTAAAATCGCCCCCCAGTTTTTGTCGGATGGAGGGCATGTGCTGCAAAATATCATTGAGTTCGGCAGGCAACAGTTCGTTCAGGGTTTCTTTCAGGCGCTTGGCAATGGTCGGCGATTTGCCATTGGTGGAAATGGCAATTTTCAGGTCGCCTTTTTGCACGATGGAACTCAAGTAAAAATCGCACAAATGCGGCGTATCGGCCACATTGACGAGGATACCGCGCGCAGCAGCCAGCGCTTTTACCTGCCGGTTGACCACCGGATCGTCGGTGGCGGCGATGACAAACTGTTTCCCAATCAGGTCGGCACGCTCGAAAGGTTTTTCCTGCAAAATCACATGCGAATATTCCGCAGCAAATGCCTTGATTTCGTCTGAAATCGTAGAGGCCACCAGCGTGACACGTGTATCGGGGCTGTTGCCGAGTACAGCCGTAATTTTTTCCAGGCCTACATTTCCTCCCCCGACAATCAGCACGTCGAAGTGCTCCATTTTCAGGAATACCGGAAAAAGTTTATTGCCCCCGCTGTCGGCTACGAGCATAGGAGGTGGAGATTCTGAAAAATGGGCGGAGTGCAAGATTTCGTCCATGTTTTTTTCGAAAAGGGTTTACAATACCTCAATCGTGAAAATTAGTGCCATGCGTTGTCGCTTTCACATAACCCTGCCGAATGACAAAGTCGCCAAACGTTTCATTCCGCTCGCGTTCCCTGGCATATGCGCCGATGATCGGTTCCAATTCAGCCAAAATACCAGCCTCGTCTAGCATTTCACGGTACAGTTTGTTCATACGTTCGCCATTGTGCGCGGCTCCGAGGTACAGGTTGTAGCGGCCCGGCGATTTTCCGATAAAAGCGATTTCTCCCAGATACGGCCTGCCACAACCGTTGGGGCAGCCAGTCATCCGAATGTTGATGGCGTCTTTTTCCAGTCCGTGGGCGCGAATAATCAGGTCGATTTTGTCGATCAAAGAAGGCAAATACCGTTCGGCTTCAGCAAATGCCAGCGAGCAGGTGTTGAGCGCCACGCAGGCTATGGAGTTCTGGCGCAGGGCAGTCTGTTTGTAAGTAGCCTGCAACACACCGTATTTATCGAGAATGGCCTCCACTACAGGTTTTTTCTCCGCAGAAATATGTCCGATCACCAGGTTTTGATTGCCCGTCAGGCGAAAATCGCCCTCATGTACAGAGGCCAGCACGCGCAGGGCCGTGCGCAGCGGATAATCGGCATAATCGATTATACGGCCGCCTTCGATAAAGAGTCCGAGGTTGTAATGCCCGTCATGGGTTTTGGTCCAGCCCAGCGGGTCGCCGGAATGGATAAATTTGTAGGATTTTGCCTCCTGAAATGCCAAGCCTGCGCGGCGCTCCACTTCCTGTTGGAAAGCGGCAAGGCCCATGCGTTCGATGGTGTATTTCAGGCGGCTGAATTTGCGGTTTTCGCGGTTGCCGTTGTCGCGCTGTGTGGTAATAATGGCTTCGCACACTTTCAGAACGTCTTTTTTGTCGATATAACCCAGCATGTCGGCGAGGCGCGGAAAGGTTTCCGGCATCCCGAAGGTCATGCCGAGTCCGCCGCCTGCTGCCACGTTGAAGCCTTCCAGTTCGCCGTCTTTTTCAATGGCAATGAGGCCAATGTCGTTGGCAAAGATGTCGGTGTCGTTGTAGGGCGGTACAGCGATGGCGATTTTGAATTTGCGCGGCAGGTAAGTTTTGCCGTAAATGGGTTCGGCATCTTTGGCAGCCGCTGCGTCCTGCGGCTGGGTGTTGAAGGGCTGCGATTCATCGACCGGCTGGCCGTCCATCCAGATTTCGTAGTAGGCGCTGGTTTTCGGGGTAAATTCGGCGCTGATTTGCCGGGAAATATCCCACACGGCCGCATGCACCTTGCTTTCATTGGGGTTAGGGCTGCACATCACATTGCGGTTCACGTCGCCGCAGCCCGCAATGCTGTCGAGCATCACCTCGTTGAAACCCTGAATCGTGGCTTTCAGGTGTCGTTTGCGGATACCATGCAACTGAAACGCCTGACGGGTGGTGAGTTTCATGGTGCCATTGCCGTATTTCGATGCCAGTTCGTCCATGCGCAGCCACTGGGCAGGCGTAGCCACACCGGCAGGCACGCGGATGCGGATCATCATGGAATACAGCGGTTCCAGTTTCTGCGTTTTGCGCTCGCTTTCCAGGTCGCGGTCGGTTTGCTGATACGCGCCGTGGAACTTGATCAGTTGGGTATCATCCGGGTACAACGCGCCAGTGATTTTATTGTCGAGGCTTTGCACCAGCGAACCGCGCAGGTAATCGCTGTTTTCCTTGATGATCTCGACTTCCGATAATTTTTTTTCTGCCATGATCTTGCCTTGTGAAGTGCGAACACGCTTGAGACGTGGCGCAGGAATGATGCGGCATGCCGCAATTGTTGTATTGATAGATGGGTAAAAAAGCCTGCATAACATCCTCTTAATCAACCTTTTTTCACCCAGATAATGTTATCCTATTATACAGCCGACCAAATTACGCCGGCCAGCACACTTACTCCGATCCACCACATCAAATTTACATTAAGAAACTGTAATGCTGCCAGAGAAATTGCCGTCCACACCAGTGCCACCCATTCAATTTCCGGCGGGTGCGGCACAATGACGGCTTTGCCTAAAAACAGGCACAAACTCAAAATGACGCCCACCACTGCCGAGGTGGCATATTGCAAAACAGATTTGACTGCGGGGTTGGTTCGTGTGCGTTCGATCAGCGGCGCTCCAGCAAAAATAAACAGGAAGGAAGGCAGAAAAGTGTAATACACCGTGAGTGCCAGCCCCAACGTGGCCGCACCCAGCGACCCAGCGAATGTGTTATACCCAGCCATAAAGCCTACAAAAGCCAGCACCATAATCAGCGGCCCTGGCGTGGTTTCGCCCAGCGCCAGTCCGTCGAGCATTTGCAGGTGGGTCAGCCAGCCAAATTGCTCTACACTAACCTGTGCTACATACGGCAATACCGCATACGCACCGCCGAACGTGACCAGCGCAGCCTGCGAGAAAAACAGGCAAAGCCGTTTCCAGAAATCAAAATCCGTCCCGGCAGCCAGTATCAGTAAGGGTATGAACCACAAAAGCCCGGCTGTCAGCATTTGCCGAAGCAGGCGATGCCAGGAAAAACCTGTGTGATCGAGTACCGTATGGCTGTTGATGAACCAGGCCTGTTCGACTGTGTCGTCACTTGCTTGCTGTATGTTCTGGATACTTTTTGAAACCGACCACCTGTGCATCACAATACCCGTCAAAATAGCGCCAGCGATGATCAGTGGAAACGGCACATTGCCCCAGTAAATTGCCACAAATGCTGCGGCCGCTACGCAGTAGTGCAGCAGCGATTGCAAGGACTTTTTTCCAATTTTCACAATGGCCCCTGCCACGATAGCCAGCACGGCAGGTTTCAAAAACAGGAACGCAGCCTGAACCTGCGCCAGACCGCCATACGTCACATACAACACACTCAATGCCCACAATATCAAGGTGGAAGGCAACACAAACAGGATTCCGGCAGCCAGTCCGCCCCGTGTGCCATGCAGCATCCAACCTGTGTAGGTGGCTAATTGCTGGGCTTCGGGGCCTGGTAGCAGCATGCAATAGTTGAGGGCATGCAGGAACTTTCGGTCGCTGATCCAGCGCTTTTGATCCACCAGAAAAGTGTGCATGATGGCAATTTGCCCGGCCGGGCCACCAAAACTGACCACACCGAGCCGGGCCCAGAAAGCCAGGGCCTCGCGAAAAGTAGGTGCAGGTGGTGGATGGTGCATGAGGGTAGTGCAGATGGTGCGATTACTTGCGCAAATCGAAATTGTGAAAGTAAAAAATCCGGATCGTATGCTGGTTGCGATAACGATTGCCGGCTGCCTGTTGCAGAAATAAATTCATATACCCGCCCTGCAACTGTGCATGCGGGTTGATCTGATACGCCAGACCGGCAAAAAACCGGTTCTGATCGAAGTAGTTGTACACGATGTTTTTGCCAAAATTCACCATGATTTCGTCGTTCACTAAAAACTGTAAACTGCCCGGACTCATGCCTTTTTTTGTGAGCGGCAAGAACAAGGCAAAGTTGTATCGGATGCGCGGGTTGTACAGATAGCCTTCTCCCAACGTGTTGTCATCCAGTATTTTACGTCGAAAACGCTCTTCCAGACGCACCGACTGCATCAGCCGCACTTTCGGCCACCGCACAAACCACTGCACCTGCTGCCAGGGGCGATGCTCGGGTTGTGAGATGTTTTCATGCCCCTCTCCGGGAAAATGGTTGATGTAGGCATAAGCAGCCGTCACCCGCACGTCGTCGGTGATGTAGTATGTCGGGCCGACCCGGACAATACTTTGCGCCACTTCCCCCAGGTAGTTTTCCCGAAAGCGCAAATGCGCATCGGCCCACATGCCCCAGCGCTGGCTGAAGCGTATCTGGCTGAGTACCCCAAACCAGGTTTGTTCGTCTGTCGTAATTGTTTTCTGTGCTACACCGCTCGTCCAACAGGAACATAAGAGCAATGTCAACCACAACGTGTTGATAAACTTCATAAAAGATGACAAGTACGTGAGTATGTTTTTGCGATTAAGATTTACGAAGGATTTGTTCGGCTACGCCCCTTTTAGAGGGATGGGAACACGGATTAAGCGGATAAAGCGGATTTAAACTGATTTTTTGCGGCCTTTCGGCCACTTCTTTTTGGTTTTTACGGATTAAAACCGCCTTCGGCGGGTGGATACGCAAGGTATACACATGAAATGATGCAATGGAGCGATGTTGATTTTTGCTTGCTTTATAAAAGATTGATTCGATATCCGTACCGCCGTAGGCGGTCAAATCCATAAAAATCAAAAAGAAGTGGCCGAAAGGCCGCAAAAAATCAGTTTAAATCCGCTTTATCCGCTTCATCCGCGTTCCCATCCTGCTACGAGGGGCGTAGCCGAACAAATCCTTCGTACACACTTAATTAAAATTACATGATTCCAGGTCAAAGAAGGCAGGAAATCTAAAATCTGGAATCATGTAATCTTAAATCTAAAATCAAAACGCCTGCCGCAGCGTCACACCAAAAGTCCTTGGGTCGCCAAGTACCGCAGCGTAATGACCGGCATTGCCTGCGCCGGGCAGCAATTGTTCGAAAAAATCTTTATCCAGCAGGTTGCGCGACCAAACGGAGAAGGAAAATCCTCGGTTGGTGCGGAACCCGATACGGGCATTCAACAGGGTATAACCATCAATGACTAGGTACTTAGAAGGCGAAGGACTGGAAGAAAACCCGGAACGGTAGTAAGCATCAATAGCCACGTAAAAACTACCCGTTTTACGGAAAAACTTGCCTGTTTTCGACAAATCAGCGCCATAAGAAGCGGCCCATTTCGAAATACCCGGCAGTTCTCCGCCCGACACATCCTTGAAAGCCACCTGTACGCCGTCGACCGATTTGCCGGTTTCTTCCAGCGGAAGCGGGGCGTTGGTAAAGGTAACGTATTTTCCATCGGTATACGCCAGGTTGGCATACAGGGTCAGGAATTTTTTGACCCGGATATTACCGTCGAATTCCACGCCACGTACACGCACTTTTTCGGCATTGGCTAAGTAGCCGCGGTTGATGCCCAGTTCGGGTGACTGCACCTGCGTCTGGTAGTCTTTGATGTCGGTGTTGTAGACAGTCAGGTTCAGGGTAGAGGCAGGCGTTGGGGTGGTTTTCAGCACAAATTCGGTGTGACTAACCGCCTCTGGTTTGATCACCGCCAGTTCGATCAGGGGTGCGCCATTGGCACTTGGCAGGCCGCCCAGGTTGAGGCCCACGGGTTTGAAACCGGTGGAATAGGTGGCAAAGACATTGATGCGTTTGTTGGCCTTGAACGCCAGGGTAAGTTGGCCCGAGAGGTTGGTATCGTCAATTTGGGCGTCGAATGCCTGGTTGGTGTACACCAGATTTTTCAAAGCAATGAGCGCGGGATCAGTCGTTTCCAGACCGCCATAGGTTTCGCGTTTGAAATTGACCGATTTGTCGTCGTAGTTGAAACGCAGGCCCGGCAGCACGCTCAGGCGTTTGGTGATAGCCCAGTCGATCTGGCTGAACACCGCTGCGCTGAGTGTATTGAGTTTCTGCGTGGTTTTGATACCGTAACCGTCGAAAAGGCCCGGCGTGGCCCACAGCGAACTGGTCGAACTTTGAGAAAAACGCCATTGCGCATTGCCTGATTCTTCAATATGTACTGGGTCGGAGTTAAGTTCCTGACCGAACACGAATACGCCAAAAACACCTGTAATTTTCGACGACAGCGAGCCCGCCCAGCGCACTTCCTGCGACCAGTGTTGGTGCCGCGAAGTAGCCTGCGAGAGGCGCAGCGCCTGCAAGCCCGTGAAATCACGGTCGTTCGAAGGGTCCCAATTCCAGTAGCGCCAGGCCGAAGTGGCGGTCAGCGTGCCCGAGCCAAGGATATAGTCGAAATTGAGCGAAACGCCGCCCAGTTCGTTGCCCGAGCGCCAGGGCGTATCGTGGTCAACGACGCGGTCGAACGGATTACGGCTGGGCAGGGTGTAGTTCAGGTCGGCAATGATCTGCTCAAACTGGCGGTAAGATGCACGCAGCGTAGGCGCCACGCCTGCAAATACCTGCGCATATCCGTCAGGATTTTGACTGGTAGCATCACCGGCCAGGGTAATTTTGAGGCGTTCGGAGGGGGTGTACAGCAACTGAGCGCGGAAACCGATGTTGTTCAGGTCATTGATATATTTATCCGTTCTGACATTTTTGATGAGTCCGTCGCGTTGTGTGCCGGAGAAAGAAATACGGCCGGCTAATTTTTTACCCAGCGGGCCCGTTACAGAGGCTTTTGCCTGGATGTAGCCGTAGTTGCCGTAACTCAATTCAAAATTGCCGCCCGGGGTAAAACTCGGTTTGCGCGTCGTCACATTGAACGTTCCTGCCGTTGTGTTTTTGCCAAAAAGGGTGCCCTGAGGGCCGCGCAGCACTTCGATTTGTTCTACATCGATAAAATCGAGCGTGGCAGCAGCCGGGCGGGCGTAGTACACCCCATCCACATAAAAGCCGACGCCTGGGTCGATGCCGTCGTTGGTAAGCCCGAAGGTGGTGCCGAGGCCGCGAATGCTCAGGCCCGTATTGCGTGGGTTGGAGGAGTACAACTGCACAGAAGGAACGAGTTCTTTCAGGCGGTTTACATTAAAAGCGCCGGTTTCGGCTACCGTGCTGCCGCCTACTACGGTTACTGGAATGGGAATTTCCTGGGCTGATTCCTTGCGGCGGCGGGAGGTTACGATGATTTCTTCGAGAAAGTTGTCACTGGTCAAAATTACCTTCAATGGTTGATCCAGAGCAGCCACTACTTCAATTTCCTGGGTGACGTAGCCGAGGTATTTTACGACGATGGTCAGCGGAAAGCCTTGCTTGGTCTTCAGACTAAACACACCGCTAGTGTCGGCAAAAGTATAGTCGGCACTGCCTTTTACGCCTATTGTAGCCCCGTCGGAAGGCAGGCCGTCCGTATCTTTTATGAGGCCAGTGATCGTATTCTGCGCAAATGCAACAGCAGGCGCCAGCAATAGAATCAAAAGGAGTTGTAATATTTGTTTCATTATAAAAAATGATGAATGGGTTCAAGTTGTTGGAAGAGGGTTTAGCGTCGGCAGCGCTTGAAGCGGTGCCGACGCTTGCGCTGCCGATGCTACCTACAATAAGGGCGGAGGAATAAAGTGTATGTTTTCATGTAAAATGTGTTTTCACAGTATTTAGTCTATAAATTTTATAGACTTTAAATTTGAACATTTTTTTAGCGTCGGCAGCACTTGAAGCCCTGCCGACGCTGTATAACCGGCGTTCTTAAAATTCAGGGAAAATCAGTGATTAGTACACATCCTCCAGGTACCTGCGCTGCTTTTTCAGGTTCTTCAGATACTCGGCTGCATATTCATCGCCTTTGCCGCTTTCCTTTGCAATGATCTGGCTGACAGCCTGTTGCACATCGGAAGCCATGCGCGATTTATCGCCGCAGACATAGAAACTGGCGCCATTTTCCAGGCGTTCGAAAATGAGTCGGGAGCGTTCCAGCAGGCGGTTTTGCACATAAATCTTGTCCTGCTGATCGCGGCTAAATGCCACGTCGAGTCGGTCGAGGGTACCGCGTTTGAGGTGGTTGAGCCACTCGACCTGGTACAGAAAATCAGTTTCAAAATGCGGATTACCAAAGAAAAGCCAGTTTTTGCCGGTAGCGCCGCGTTCGCTGCGTTCTTCCACAAAAGCGCGGAATGGCGCCACGCCCGTTCCCGGGCCCACCATGATAATATCGGCAGCGTCGTCGGCAGGCAGTTTGAAATATTCGTTGTGTTCTACAAAAACAGGTACCGTTTCGCCTGCCTGCACACGATCGGCAAGGAAAGTAGAGGCCACGCCCTGGTGCGGGCGGCCATTAAAATCATACCGAAGAGCAGCCACCGTGAGGTGTACTTCATCTGGGTGTGCCAGCAGGCTCGAGGCGATGGAATACGAGCGCGGCGGCATTTTCCGCAAAAAGCCCAGCAGGGTGGATTCCGACAGCGCGGCAGGAAACTCGCGCAACAGGTCGGCCACATTTCGGCCCCAAAGGAAGTTTTTCAGGGCAGCATTGTCTTGCAAAAGGGCTTTGAGCGCACTGTTGTTGGTCCAGTTGGCGTAGTTTTCCACTACCTCGCGGGTGAGGACAGTCAGTTCCACCTCGCGCAGCAGTATTTGCTTAAACTGATCTTCTTTTCCGTTGAAAGTGAGCACTTTATTGCCATTAAGCATGGCAGTGTACAACACTTCCTTCACCAGCGATTCGGGATTGGTGGCGTAAATGCCGAGCGAATCGCCTGGTTCGTACGTCAGCCCGGAACCTTCAAGCGATAACTCCAGGTGCCAGGTTTCTTTTTGCGAACCGCGGCCGTTGAGTTGTATTTTTTCGAGAACGGGCGCTGCAAAAGGGTTTTTGCGGTCGTGCGCAGTTCCGGCCGATTTTGCCAAAGGAGCCGCTACTGCTGCATGGCCATTGGAAGAAGCAACCACGGCTGCCGAAGAAGCCCCAGCCAACGGCGCTGAAGGCAGTTTTCCCAGCACATCTGCAAACCAGCCCTCCACCGTTTCTTCAAAATCTACATCGCAATCGACCCGATTGGCTAAGCGTTGGGCGCCCAAGGCTTCCAGCCGGGCATCGACATCTTTTCCTGTCTGGCAGAATTGCAGGTAACTGCGATCGCCGAGCGCGCACACGGAAAACTGAACCCCTTCGAGGCGCGGCGCCCGGGCGCCATGCAGCCATTTGTAAAATTCTTCGGCCGACACAGGTGGTTCGCCTTCGCCTTGTGTGCTGATGACGAGCAGGACGATTTTTTCCGATTTCAGGTTTTTGCTGGGGTAGTCGTTCAGGTCGGCTACGGTCGTCTGAAAGCCGCGTTCTTTTACTTTAGCCGATAATTGATGCGCCACTTTTTTGCTGTTGCCAGTCTGCGAGCCGTACAACACCGTTACCGCAGGCAAGGTAGCCACGGGCGCAGGCGGCGCAGGAGCAGCCACCGTTGCCACCGGTTTATCCTGCACAGATGCAGGCGCTGCCTCACCGGCCCTGGAAGCCAGACCATAGAGGTAGCCGCTCAGCCACATTTGCTGTAGGGCGCTCTGCTGCGTCAGTTGCTGCAGCAATTGTTCGTCGGGGGCGACGGGCGGTGGAGGAAAAGTGGACGTCATAATTTTGTTATCAGTTATCGGGTGGTTATCGGTTATCAGTTATTCGTTATCAGGGGTGGTAAGCGAGCATTTGTTCGTTTTTCGGGAATATGTTTATGAAGGGAGGGTGCTTATTTCCTGTATCATTAGTTGTTCCAGTGCCAGTCGGTTATGTACTACGGCGCCGGCAACGATGACGGCGGGGCTGGCGGTGTTTGCCTGTCGTGTTTTTTCAACAATATCCGCAATGGTACCCACGATGACCTGCTGCTCGGGCAAAGTGGCGTTTTGTATGATAGCAATGGGCAGATTGTCTTTCCCGGTTTGCAAAAAGGCCGCTGCGATGTCTGCGATTTTGGACAAACCCATCAGGATGACCAAGGTGGCATCTGTTTGGGCAGCAAGGGCAATTTCAGGGTTAAAAACGCCCGCGTCGGTAGTGGCCGTCAGCACCCAGAAACTGCGGCTCGCGCCCCGCAGCGTAACAGGAATACCGGCGGCGGCAGGCGCAGCGATGGCGCTCGATATTCCGGGCACATACTCTACTGCAACTCCGTGACTTTGAGCGTATTGCATTTCTTCAAAACCACGTCCGAACACAAAAGGGTCGCCACCTTTGAGGCGTACCACATGGCCGTAGTCCTTGGCATACCCCACGATCATTTCGTTTATTTCTTCCTGGGTAAATGCCTTGTGGCTGCGGCGTTTGCCCACATAAATGCGTGCAGCGCCGGAAGGCGCATACTCCAGCAAATCGGGGCTCACCAGCGCATCGTACAACACCACATCTGCCTGCCCAAGTACCCTGACCGCCTTGAGGGTCATCAGTTCGGGGTCGCCGATGCCAGCACCGACGACCGTCAGTCGGGGCGTTTTGGAAGCGGCGTCTTTCAGAACGGGCGTTCCGGCAATAGTTGTTGTAGACAGGTTAGACATGTTGTTGGGTGTCGTTTAGGTCAAATGGCAAAATCCTGTTGCAGGGTTTCCGTTACCGGCACCTCATGCAACATACCCGCGCCTACGGTGTCGAAGGTGTTGTCGTTGACGAGGATGAGGCCGCCTGTACTTCGGTTTTGTTTGTAGGAATCGAACACCAGCGGCTTGGCGGTGCGGAGCCGGATCGTGGCGATGTCATTGAGTTTCAGTTGTTCGGCCTCTTGCTGTTCGAAGGTGTGAACATCCACGCGGTGGTAAATTTCCTTGACGATGGCTTTTACAGTAGCCGAATTGTGGCGCACCAGCAGGCGGTCGCCGGGATACAGCGGGCGCTCGCTCATCCAGCACACATCGAGGTCGAGGTCTTGCGTGACGGCGGGCTGAGCGCTGTCGAGGCGCACAATGGTATCGCCACGGGAAATGTCGATATCGTCTGCGAGGTGCAGCACTACAGGTTGGGGAGCGAAGGCTTCTTCCACTTCCTGCTGATTCACCTCGATGGCTTTAATGGTAGATTCGATACCGGCAGGCAACACCACTACCCTATCGCCTTTTCGGAAATTGCCGCTGCGCAGCGCGCCAGCGTAGCCGCGGTAGTCGTGCAGTTCTTCGGTGCGGGGCCGAATCACGTATTGCACCTGAAAACGCGGTGCTACCTCTTCATTGGTTTCGGAAAGTTCTACGGTTTCGAGGTGTTCGAGCAGGGTTTTGCCGGTATACCAAGGCATTTTTTCCGACAGGGTCACCACGTTGTCGCCGGCCAGGGCGCTCATAGGAATGAATGTAATTTCCTGTAAACCAAGTTTTTGCGCCAGTTTCTGATAGTCGGCAGCAATGCGGTAGAACACCTCCTCGTCATAGTCCACCAGGTCCATTTTATTCACGGCCGCCACGATGTGCGGAATACCCACCAGCGACGCTACGAGGCTGTGGCGGTGCGTTTGCTCCACCACGCCATGCCGGGCATCGATGAGGATGATAGCCAGGTCGGCATTGGAAGCGCCGGTCACCATGTTGCGGGTGTATTGCACGTGGCCGGGCGCATCGGCAATGATAAACTTGCGGCGTGGGGTATTAAAATACTTGTACGCCACATCAATGGTAATGCCTTGCTCGCGTTCGGCGCGCAGGCCGTCGGTCAGCAACGACAGATCGAGTTCGCCATCGGGCTTGTTCTTGCTCTGGCGTTCGAGGGTATGCAGAATATCGTGCGAAACCGCTTTGGAATCGAACAAAAGGCGTCCGATCAAAGTGCTTTTGCCGTCGTCGACGGAGCCTGCGGTTATGAATTTTAGTATGTTCACTTTCAACGAGTTATGGGTTGAAAGTTATGAGTGATGAGTGATGAGTGATGAGTGTTAGTGCTGTATGCCCGGCCTCTCTAATAGCAAAACCGGTAGTACAGCACCAACACCCATAACTCATAACTCATAACTCATAACTCAAAAATATCCGTTCTTCTTCCGGTCTTCCATGGCCGCTTCCGACAGTCGGTCGTCGAGGCGGGTGGCGCCGCGTTCACTGATTTTTGTTTCAATAATTTCCTGGATAATATCCTCCACCGTAGTGGCGGGGCTTTCCACGGCGGCCGTGCAGGTAGCATCGCCAACGGTACGGAAACGCACTTCGCGGTTGGCAGTAATGTCTTCCGGGTCGAGGCGAATATGCTCGGTAATGGCGATCAACTGCCCGCCTGGCGTCACCACACAATCTCGGGCATGGGAGAAATAAATATTCGGCAGTTCGATTTTTTCCCGGCGGATATAGTTCCACACATCGAGTTCGGTCCAGTTGGAAATCGGGAATACGCGCACATTTTCACCTTTGCGAATGCTGCCGTTGTAAATATCCCAAAGTTCGGGGCGCTGGCGTTTGGGATCCCAGGCGCCGAATTCGTCGCGGATGCTAAAGATGCGCTCTTTGGCACGGGCTTTTTCCTCGTCGCGGCGGGCGCCACCAATGCAGGCGTCGAATTCAAACTCCTCGATCGTTTCCAATAACGTGTTGGTTTGCAGGGCATTGCGACTGGGGAATTTGCCCGAGCCGTCTTTCAGGCCCTGGCGACGTATCGTATCTTCCACTTTTCGTACGATCAGGCGCTCACCCAGTTGTGCGGCCAGCCGATCCCGGTATTCCAGTACTTCGGGGAAATTGTGCCCGGTGTCGATATGCACGAGCGGGAACGGGAATTTTCCCGGCCGAAACGCTTTTTCTGCCAGTTTTACCAACGTAATTGAATCTTTCCCACCGGAAAACAGCAGTGCCGGCCGTTCAAACTGTCCGGCTACTTCCCTCAGAATGTGTATCGCCTGCGCTTCCAGGTGGTCGAGATAATCGAAGTTTTTTGACATATATAGTGAGTAGTGAGTAGTGAGAGAGGTGAGAGGTGAGAGGTGAGAGGTGAGAGGTGAGAGTACGTAGAGTGTACCAGTAAGTTCGTGGTTTTGAGATTCGATACCCATAATTTCAAGAATTAATCGGTACACTCTACGCACTCTCACTTCTCACTTCTCGCCTCTCACCTCTAATATGTAGTCCGCATTCCTTTTTCGATGTGTCTTCCCACCACCAGCGGCCGGCGCGGAAGTCCTCGCCCTCGCGGATGGCACGGGTGCAGGGTGCGCAGCCGATACTGACAAAACCCTTATCGTGCAAAGGATTATACGGGATGTTGTGTTGTTGTATAAAATCGCGCACCTGCTGAAAGGTCCAGTCGAACAGCGGGTGAAATTTGATGAGTTGGTGGCCGCCGTCCCATTCCAGATCGCGCATATCGTGGCGGTTGGCCGACTGCTCGGCCCGGATACCTGTGACCCAGAGTGCCTGTCCTTGCAGCGCGCGCCCCAGTGGCTCCACTTTGCGGATGTAGCAGCATTCTTTGCGGTTTTCTACGGATTCGTAAAAACTGTTGGGGCCTTTTTCTGCCAGCAGCCGCTCAAGAGCGCCGGTCTGCGGGGCATACGTTTCAATGGGTTGGTTGTAGCGCTGGACGGTACGCGCCCAAGTGCTGTACGTTTCCTGAAAATTGCGGCCGGTATCGAGGGTAAATACCCGAATCGGGAGTTTATTGGCAAAAATCAGGTGGCTGATAACCTGGTCTTCGATGCCGAAACTGGTGGAAAACACCGCCTTGCCTTCAAAATATTCGGCCAACCAGGCCAATGCCTCCAGCGGGCTGTTGCGTTGCTGCAAAGCGCTTTCTATTTCCGGCAAGAGGGTATTCGAAACGGGCATGTGCGGATGATTTTTTTGATAAATAAAAAAGCCTTTCGGGTGAATACCGAAGGGCTTTTTTACTGCGTGAAACAGAATGAACTTTTAACCTTTTCTTCTGACAGGCAGTGCAGCCGCTTCGGGGGTCCGGAGCAGACAGCAACAACAACAGGTATTGAATTGGATCAGGTTGAAAAGCATGGCACAAAAGTATGTATTTTTTATAGAGATATGCAAGTCGTTTGCCACTCTTTTATTTTAAATAATAATTATAGAGCACTTTTAGTCATTTAAATGTTTGATTATCAATTTTTTAATAAATAAAACAAAATTATTAAACCAATGCCAATTTCAACTATCAATCTATTTAACAGATAGACTGATTACTTAAAAAGGCATTTATTTTCGCTAAAAAGTTCGTATCAAACCACATCAAACAAATCTCGCACGCCCGGCGGCCTGGCCATTGTAAACGCCTCGGCATATTCCACCCCGATCTGTCGGCCTAGCATGGCATTCCGGCCGCGCAGGGCTTCAAAAAACGAAGGGCAGGAAATGGGCGTTTCAGGGTCGGTACAATCGGGCTGAAAAAACTGGGATTTGTACGCTTTAATCACTTCGAATTTCCGATCGATATACGGGCTGATGTCTACTACAATATCCGGTGTGCAATGCCGATCCTGCACATAGTGATACACCGCCTTGGGGCGCCAGGGGTGTTGCACTACCTGATCTTCAATGGTGACTACGCGAATCAGGCCCGACAGAAAAACGGCCTGTTCTACCAGGGTTGCAGCCTTTGCATGATCCGGATGCCGGTCGTCTTTGGCATTGGCCAGGATAATAGAGGGCCGGTACTTTCGGATTTTTGCTACTAATTTCAACACATTTGTCTGATCCACCTGGAAAAAGCCGTCGGGCAAATACAACTGATCGCGCACGGATACTGCCAGTAGCCGCGTGGCCTCTAAGGCTTCTTCAGCGCGCTGGGTCACATTGCCCCGTGTGCTGAGTTCGGCCTGCGTCAAATCCAGCAACCCCACTTGCCGCCCTCGGGCAATGTGGCTCAGAATGGTACCGCCGGCCGCTACTTCTACATCGTCGGCATGCGCGGAAATTGCCAGAATATCGAGGTTCATGGTCGAAACATTATTTCTTTTCAAATTTTGCTGCCGTGCCAGCGGTCATGTCCGGCACGGACAGCAATTGCACCTAACCTAATTTCAAATCAGTCTATTATTCACCAGGCTGAGCAGGGTAACTACCAGCAAGGCATTCAAGCGTACAATGTGTTCATCGGTTTGGCGGTCGTTGATTGGACAAAATTTAGCCATGATATTTCAGCAAATAAGGGTTGAACAAGGAGAATTTTGTCGTCAGTTGCTCGATATGCTGTAAAACGGCAGGTGCTGCGGCAAACGGAAAAAAGTAGCAATCTGGTGGACAATATTGAAACTGCCCGATACGATGGAATGCTGTGGTAAAAACTTGCGGAACGAAGCATTCCACACGATGGCGCCTTCAACAGTTGCCTCATTATGCAGGTCTATAACGGGCACCGTTCCTTCGCGGTGCGGGATGTGGTTGTCGAGGATGTAAGCAAAAATTTGATTATCAGTCCAGTAAATTAATGGACTAAAAACAAACTTTTCCTGCGCTTCATCCCACTGCAATGGAGCGTTCGCAACTTGCTCGTTTCTTGATGAAGAAATGGCTACATGTTTGCTCTCCAGCACAAAACTGAGCGGTGCAATATGCGGCTGTTCATTCCAGGCTGCCACTTGTTCCGGATGTTTCTCGGCAAAGGTTTTGGAGGCCTGCTCGGCTTGCTGAAAGGAAATTTCGATGGCTTTACCATAATGATCAATGGTGCCTTTTAAAATGTCGTATTCATGGCGGCTGCTACGCGTAAACACTCGAATAGGAATATTATTTTTAAAAATCAGGTGCGTAATTACTTGATCTTCAGGCGAAAATTTGGTTTCAAATACTGCACGGCCGGGAAAGTGAGCGGCTACCATACGCAGCGCCTCTACGGTATTCAGGTCTACAGAAATGCGTGATTTATCGAGCGAGGTATTGTGCAGGCGAAGTATAGACATGGCATTTAGTTGAGTTGGCAGTGAATAAAAAAAGCCCTTCGGTGAGGTTCACCGAAGGGCTGGATGCAATTTTCTGTTGGCTTTTATTGTCTTACAACGTTGGCCTACAACACGAAATTGCCGCTTCGGTAAAGCAGGGAGGACAGCAACAACATGGAGAGAACCAGCGCATGGTAAAAATCATTTTTAATTATCTGATGCCACAAAGGTAAGAGAAGTTTTATTAGTCTACAAATTTTGTAGTGTTATTTTTTAAAAAAAGTCGGCAAGGTCCTAAACCTAAAAAGTCGGCAAGGTTTTAAACCTTGCCGACCTTAATCGCATCATATCGAAAAGTCGATTGCCTCCAACCTCAATTCCTGTATATCTTCCAGGGTTTTGCTTTCCAGTATTTTCAGCGTGGCGTCCCGCACCTGAATGAACACCCCATTAATAGAACAAACCTCCTCCGTGCAATCGGCGCATTTCTGATAAAAATACAAACTCACACAAGGCAACAAGGCAATCGGCCCTTCCACAATGCGCATAACTTTGGCCAGACTGGTTTGGTCGGGCGCCGTTTTCAGGAAATAACCGCCTCCCCTACCCTTTTTACTGTCGAGGACATCGGCATTTTTTAGTTCCAGCAGGATATTCTCCAGAAACTTGATCGGAATTTTTTTCTGTTCGGCAATCTCGTGGATCAGCACCGGTCCCTGGTCAAAGCGGGCCGCCAGAAAACTAAGCGCCCTCAACGCATACTGTGTCTTTTTCGATAACATGACAATGATTTCTTCTCAAATAAGACAACAAAGGTAATGCAGAATTTTATGCTTTTAAATAGTCTATTGTTTTTGTAGAGAATCTATATCTTTGCGGCCACAATCCGCACAGGCCCTACCCTTTCTGGCGCCTGATTTCTCAAAAACAGTCAAAAATATCTGCATCATGAGTTTACGCTTAGGAGACACTGCCCCCAATTTTCACGTACAAACCACCAGCGGCGAAATAGACTTTTATGAATTTCTCGGCGAAAGTTGGGGTATTCTATTCTCACACCCTGCCGATTACACGCCTGTGTGTACCACCGAACTGGGTAAAACGGCCGTGTTGCAGGATGAATTTGCCAAACGCAATACCAAAGTCATTGCCGTGAGCGTCGACCCGCTCGATAGTCACTTCGGCTGGGTAAAAGACATCAACGAAACCCAACACGTGACCGTCGGCTTCCCGATCATCGCCGACCCGGATCGCGTAGTAGCCACCTTGTACGACATGATTCACCCGAATGCTTCGGAAAAAACCACTGTGCGCTCGCTGTTTATCATCGGCCCCGACAAAAAAATCAAACTGATCATTACCTATCCGGCGTCAACCGGCCGCAATTTCAATGAGGTTTTGCGCGTACTCGAATCGCTGCAACTCACTGCCAATTTCAGCGTCGCCACACCTGCCGACTGGCAACATGGCGAAGATGTGATCGTCGTACCCGCTGTATCTACAGAAGATGCGATCAAGAAATTCCCGAAAGGGGTGAATGTGATCAAGCCGTATTTGCGCTATACGCCGCAACCGAATTTAGAGTCCTAAGTCGTGAGTCCTAAGTCCTGAGTCCGTAGAGTACACCTGATTACCCTTGGTATTGGTTATTAAAAATGCCAGGGGTAATCAGGTGTACTCTACGGACTTAGGACTCAGGACTGACGACTCAGGACTCCAGACTCAGGACTCCAGACTCAGGACTCCAGTTTACCCTTGGTATTGGTTATTAAATAATCCCAAGAAAATATAGGTGTACTCTACGGACTTAGGACTCAGGACTCACGACTCAGGACTTCTATAGTTTTCTCCACCATTTCCCGCGTCACATCCAAATGTGTCACAAACCGAATCGTGCGTGGCCCGAACGCGGTGGCTTTTATGCCTTGTTGCAGCAATTGCCCCAGCACCTGCACAGCCGTCAGCGGCGGTTTTAAATCAAAAATAACGATATTGGTCTGCACAGGCCGAATACTTTCCACCCAATCCAGTTGAGACAAGGTGCCGGCCAGCATATGTGCATGCGCATGGTCGTCGCGCAGGCGTTCCACATGGTTGTCCAGCGCATAAATGCCCGCAGCAGCGAGGTAACCCGCTTGCCGCATGCCGCCGCCCATTACTTTCCGGAACCGGCGGGCTTCTGCGATAAAATCCTTGCTGCCGATTAAAACCGACCCGACAGGCGCGCCCAGTCCTTTTGACAAACAAATGGAAATGCTGTCGACCTCGGCGCCGATGTCGGCAGGGGTATCTCCTGTTTCCACCAGTGCATTAAAAATGCGCGCGCCGTCGAGGTGCAGCGACAATCCATGTTGCAGGCAAACCTGCCGGATAGCGCGAATATTTTCCATCGGATAAATGCCGCCGCCGCCTTTGTTGCAGGTATTTTCCAGCACCACGAGGCTGCTTTTGGGCAGCCAGTGCTGGCGTGGCTTGATGGCGGCTTCTACCAGATCGGCGGTGAGGATGCCATTTTCACCTTTCAATAAATTGACGCCGATACCCGAATGAAAGGCATAACCGGCGGCTTCATACTGGTAAATGTGGCTCATTTCATCGCAAATCACTTCATCCAGCGGCCGCGTATGTACTTTCAGGGCAATCTGGTTGGCCATGGTACCACTGGGGCAAAAAAGTGCTGCTTCATGCCCGAACATCCCGGCACATTTGGCTTCCAGCGCATTCACCGTGGGGTCTTCTCCAAATACATCGTCGCCCACTTCTGCGCGCCACATCGCGTCTTGCATGGCAGGGGTGGGTTTGGTAACGGTATCGGAAACAAGGTTTACAATCATGGGCAGAAATTGAATGGGCAAAAATACTTTTTTACAACACTTTTGAAGTCAACATACTCTTACCGCCTCTAATTTCGTAACAACGCTTACTTTTACCGCATGAATCACGTCGTACACTTCCTTGAAAAACAAGATGAATTCGACCGCATCATGGGGCAAATTTCCGATGCCCCCTGGGTGGGTTTTGACACCGAGTTTGTTGGTGAAAAAACGTATGTTCCTGTGCTGTGCCTGCTCCAAGTGATTGCGGGCAACGACATTTACCTCGTCGATACGCTTGCCATTTCCGACCTCAGCGCCTTCTTAAAAATCGTTGTCGATCCCAAAGTGCTAAAAATTACGCATGCCGGCGACAACGACTACCGCCTGCTGTACACCCTGTTCGGTACGGTACCTGAAAATACCTTCGATACCCAGATTGCAGCCGGGTTTGTAGGCTACAATTATCCGGCAGGGTTTGGCAAAATCGTGGAAAAAGAAATACGGGTGTCGCTCACCAAAAGCCACACAGTCACCGACTGGGCCGTACGCCCCCTCGATCAGAAAGCGATCAATTACGCGGTGGAGGATGTCAAATACCTGCCCGCGCTGCATGAAAAACTGACCCGAAAACTCGCCCGCCACCAGCGCGAAAACTGGGCGCGCGAGGAAAACCGCAAATGGGAAACGGAAAGTTTTTATGTGAACGACCCCAACAAGGAACTGCTTTCCAGCGACCTGGTACATTACATCGATTTCCGCGAGAAAGTATTCCTCATGCGCCTGTATCAGTGGCGGGTACAACGGGCCATGGATCTGAACATTCCAAAAGAACAGGTGCTGCAAGCCCGGCATATCAGCACGGTGCTGCGCTCCACCAAAGACGGCCCCAATGCCTTCCGATCCAACCGCACACTCTCGGAAGGTGTCTGGAAAAAAAACCTCGACGCCTGGCAAGCCCTCTGGCAGGCCAAAGCCACGGAAGAAGAAAAAACCTTTCTGGAGAGCCTGCAAAAGCCCCTGCCCGAAAACCCGGAACGCGAATGGACGATGGAATTGCTCTACCACTTTGTAAAAAAACGATGCCTCGAACACGAAATCAGCGCTGCCCTGCTTTTCCCGAAAGGCGACTTTAATCGCCTCAAATCAGGCAGCGAGGATTTTGACGAATCCCTGCTCGTCGGCTGGCGCGCCGAACTCATGGGCGCCGAACTGGTAGACTGGCTCAAAAAAGGCAAAAAAATAAAAATTCACTGGGAAGAAGGGAAATGTCAACTCACTATGTGAGTTGACAGTCCTGAGTCGTAAGTCCTGAGTCCTAAGTCCGTAGAGTACACCAGATTACTCCCGGATTTTCGTGCCAATCAGGCCAAGGGTAATCAGGTGTTATCTACGGACTTAGGACTCAGGACTTACGACTCAGGACTTTAACCCATGTCTAGACTGCTCGAAATCAACAACTTATCTATCGACTTCCTGTCCGAATCAGGTAATACCCGGGCAGTAGACGATATTTCGCTCCACCTCGATCGGGGCGAAACGCTTGGTATTGTGGGGGAATCGGGGTCCGGCAAATCAGTAACGGCGCTGTCGGTCATGCGTTTGTTGCCTACTCCGCCGGCGCATATCCAAGCAGGACAGGTATTATACTATCCCGATCAGACACCGGTCGACTTGCTGCAACTGTCCGACAAGGAGATGCAGCGTATCCGTGGCGCCGAAATAGCGATGATTTTTCAGGAGCCGATGACCTCGCTGAATCCTGTTTTTCGCTGCGGACATCAGGTCACGGAAGCCTTGCAACTGCACCGGAAGATGGATTTTCAGTCGGCCAAAGCCGCTACACTGGATTTGTTTGAACGGGTCAAACTGCCCGAACCTGCTCGAATTTTTGATGCCTATCCGCACCAGATCAGCGGCGGACAAAAACAGCGGGTGATGATCGCTATGGCGATGTCGTGCAATCCGAACCTGTTGATTGCCGACGAGCCTACCACCGCCCTGGATGTCACCGTGCAAAAAGCCATCCTGGATCTGATGCGCGAATTGCGCGAGGCTTCCGGCCTGTCGATGTTGTTTATCAGCCATGATCTGGGCGTTATTTCCGAAATATGCGACCGGGTGGCTGTTATGTTTCGCGGGAAAATAGTGGAAGAAGGCCCGGCGCTGGAAATTTTACAGCACCCAAAACATCCTTACACCCGCGGACTGGTAGCATGCCGCCCTTCGTTGAAAAAACGTTTGAGTCGCTTGCCTACGGTGCCCGATTTCCTGGAAAACACCGGTTTTGAAGCCAAAATTGTCACTCCGGCCGAAACCAGGGCACGCGCCGAAAGCCTGTATGCGGAAGTGCCCTTGCTGGAGGTGAAAAATTTGCAGGTGCGTTTTCCCAAGAAGAAAAACTGGCTTGGCCAGCCAACAGATTGGCTGGATGCCGTCGATCAGGTGAGTTTTGAGGTTTATCCGGGTGAAACATTCGGTCTGGCCGGCGAATCTGGCTGCGGTAAAACCACCCTGGGCCGCAGCATTGCCCGGCTTACTACGGCACAAAACGGAGCAGTATTATATAAAGGTGTCGACTTGCAGCAGTTGTCGCCCGAAGCATTGCTGCCTTTCCGGCGTGAAATCCAGGTGGTATTTCAGGATCCTTACGCATCCCTTAATCCCCGCATGAGCATTGGCGACGCCATCATGGAGCCCATGCAGGTACATCAATTGCATGAAAACAACCGCATTCGCAGGCAGAAAACCGTGGAATTGCTCGAAACGGTGGGCTTGCAAGCCGATCATTTTCAGCGCTATCCGCACGAGTTTTCCGGCGGGCAGCGCCAGCGCATCTGTGTAGCGCGGGCGCTGGCATTACAGCCTCGCCTGCTGATTTGCGATGAAATGGTGTCGGCGCTCGACGTGTCGGTACAGGCTACTGTGCTGAACCTGCTGCTGGAATTGCGCGAAAAATTTGGCCTCACCTACCTTTTTATCTCGCACGACCTGAGTGTGATCAAACAAATGTGCGACCGGGTGCTCATTATGAACCACGGAAAAATAGAGGAACTGGGCTTCCCGGATGACGTGTATAAAAACCCGGAAAAAGAATACGTGCGGCGGCTGATAGAGGCGATTCCGGGTGGGTATTAATTTTCCTCGTCTTCTTCCTTCCAGTCGTCTTCCTCTTCCTCCTCTTTTTGTTCCTTTTTCGGCGCCACCACAGGCGTCAGCATTGGCAGTTTCACCCAGCGTGCTTCCACCTCGCTGATAGCGCCCAGGCGCAGGAACCCGCCAGAGGCTTCGGCCGTTTCTTCCGCCAGTCCGAGGAATCCTTTGTAGAGGTCGGCGGCCAATTGTACGTCCAATTTTGCCAGAATAGGATTCAGGCGCTCAAGTCGCGTCGAAATCTGGGCATTGCGCTCTTCTGGATCCTGTGGCAGGTGCGCCATTTCAGAGTGTACCTTCATCCAGAAACCTTCCACTACCACCCTGTAAAATTCATTGAGCGTTTTTGGATTGTTGTAGGTACGGCTACGCAGGAGGCGTTCCGACCACACCCGTTCTTCCTTGTCGAGGTCGCCATCGGCAGCGCCCACCAGCACGGTGATGAGTGCCGGCGCTTCCACCAGGGCATCAATTTCTTCTTTGCTAAGGTTTTCAAAACCGGTTATCAATGTCCACATAACTTATTAATGTTCTGATTTTCAACAACTTAAATGACAATAGCGCAAAAATAAGGCTGTGGCAGGAAAATTTGCCGACAAATAGCCAACCTTGTAAGTAAATTTCGCGGTCTATCGGGGAAATTGGGCCAATTCAATATCAAACCAGTCAAACTAGAGAATGTTCTGAAGTTCAAAAATTCTCTCAAACCAAGACTTATTTACATGAAACATTTTTCATTACTCCGCTTTGCACTGGCAGGTCTTTTGCTGACCGCTCTGGCAGGCTGCCTGCGCGACGAATGCACTTCTACCCGCACCTTTATTCGTTTTGACCCTGTGTATAAATTGCCCACCGAGTTTCGGGTAGGTATCACTGCCGAGGCGCCGCGCACCCTGAAGAACCCTGGAAAAATGCTGGCGCTGGACAATTTCCTGTTTATCAATGAACGCCTCGAAGGCATCCACGTCATTGACAACTCCGACCCCACCCATCCGCAAAACATTGCTTTCTGGAAAATTCCGGGCAATGTGGATATGGCAGTAAAAGACCATCACCTGTATGCCGATCAGTATGTCGACCTGCTGACCATCGACATCAGCGATTTTCAGAACCCGCAACTGGAATGCACCCAGCAAGATGCGTTTCAATTACAGGGTTTTATACCAGGCTTCGGCTATATTGTAGACTACACCCAAACGGAAGTGACCGAACAAATCAACTGTAATGATGAAAACTGGGGCAATGTGTGGTTCAGACGCGGCGGTGTGGTATTCGCAGAAGGCGATGCAGTTTCCCTGCTTTCCAGTTCATCGTCCTTCTCTTCTTTTGCAGGCCCTGCTACCCCCAATTTTTCCAATGCAAACAGCGGCGCTGCTCTTTCTGGCTCTTATGCCCGCTTTGGTATTGTAGACGACTATCTCTACACTGTGGACAATGCCATGCTGCGCAGTTGGTCGATTCAAAACCCAAGTTGCCCCGCTCGTACCGATTCCATATATACCGGCTGGAACATCGAAACCCTTTTCCCCTATAAAGATCGGTTATTCCTGGGTTCTCAAAGCGGCGTCTTTATTTACAACAACAGCAATCCGGCGCACCCCGTATTGGAATCGTCTTTTTTGCATGCCACTGGCTGCGACCCTGTGGTTTGCGACGACAACAATGCTTATGTGACCCTGCATGGCGGCACTAACTGCAACGGCACCATCAATCAACTGGATGTAGTAAATATCACCAACCTGCCAGCCGCAACGCTTACGCGCACCTATCCGATGACAGAGCCAAAAGGCCTGAGCATTACCAACGACTTTTTGTTTTTGTGCGACGACGGCCTGAAGGTGTATGACAAAAAATACCCAGAGGATTTGAAATTGCTGGCGCACGTGAAAGGTATTATCACATATGACGTGATCGCATTGAGCGATAATCACCTGGTGGTTACCGGCCCCGGTGGCTTCTATCAATACGATGTGACCGATCCGGCCAATCCGCAGGAAATCAGCCTCGTACCTGTTGTAAAATAACCCCTGCCCTGCCGGTTTCGGGAGTACTTCCTGAAACCGGCAGGATAAAAAACTCAATACCCATGATTCGCAAATTTCTGATACTCCTACTTTTTGCCAGCAGCGCATACGCTTCGCATGCGCAAGACAGCCTGCGTTGTCAGGATGTCGTGTATATGAAAGGCGGATCGGTTTTTCGCGGTACGATTTCCAACTATGACCTGTCGGGCACGCTGACCATGACGACCTGGAGCGGTAGCAAAATGGAGATTCCAAGCAATGCCGTGCGGCGTGTTATTCAGGATTGTAAAGACCGCAAACAGCCGAAGGGTGAGCGGGTGTACAATTTCCGCGAACGCGGTTGGTACCATTCCACGCGCGTGAGTGCTTTGTCGGGCACCAACAACCTGGGATATTCGCTCCAGCACAGTTCCGGTTTCCAGTTGAATCGTTTCTGTGGAATTGGAGTCGGTATCGGCCTGGAAAATTTTGCTCCGGATCAACTGGACCCTGTCATCATGCCCTTGTTTGTCGAAACCCGCTGCTACCTCCTGCCTCGGCATATTACCCCGTTTTTGAGTGCCGGCGCAGGCTATTCGTTCATTACAAAAGAAGAGAATTCGTTTAACTGGCTGGGAGGGACTAACGCCGACCTCGACGACTGGCATGGCGGCTGGATGGCATACGGACAGGCAGGGTATCGCATTGGCAATCATTTTATTGCATTTATGGGAATACGACTTCAGCACCTCAAATACGATTGGGATAGTACGCCCTGGGGTGGAAGTGGCACCGATATCCACCTGAAAAAACGGATTCAGATCGGCATTGGCTTGCTGATCTGATGGGGCAATTCCTTCCAAAATACCTTTACTTTGTTTTTCAATCCTCCGATTACAAACCAGACAATCAAATCAGACATTCTGCTGAATGAGCATTTTCAATAAAAAAATATACACGGAAGAGGAACTTGTGGCCGGCTGTGCCGCCAACGACCGTCGGGCTCAGGAGGCCCTCTACCGTCGTTTTTTTCCGGAAATGCTCCGCATGTGCCGCCGCTACACCCGTGACGACGACACAGCGCTTGAAATCCTGAACAACGGTTTTTTGCGCGTATTTAAAAAAATCCATACGTTCAGTTTCAAAGGCAGCCTCGAAGGCTGGATCCGACGGCTGGTGTACCACAGTATGGCCGATTATTACCGCGACAATGCACGTTACCTGCATTTTCTGGTACTGGAAGACCATGACAAACCCGTTCAGGAAAGCAGCCATGAGGTGTTTTATGAAGAAGACATTCTGAAAGCAGTACAAACACTGCCCCCCGTTTCCCAGGAAGTGTTCCGATTATATGCCATCGAAGGGTACTCGCATGCTGAAATTGCCGAGTCGCTGCAAATGAGCGAAGGAACCTCCAAATGGCACCTGAGCACTGCCCGACAAAAACTACGTGAATTGCTTGCAAAACACTACTCATTTAAAAACATCCAAAGCCCTCAAGTAAAATCTGCGACATGAGAAGAGAAGTACAGGATAAAAAACTTGCTGACAAGGGCTGGCAGTCCATGCAACAAACCCTCGACCGGGAAATGCCCGTCGAGCGGAAGCGCCGGCCCGTTGCCTGGTGGTGGCTGGGGATGTTGCTGCTGCCCCTCGCCATTTGGGGCAGCCAGGCCTGGTGGAATTCTAAACCCTCGCCCACCCCATCCACTACACCACCTACCCAACAGCGGCCTGTTGTGCAATCGCAGCAAGACAGACCGGATCGCAACATCCATACGCAACAAGTAGAGGCTACCACTCTTACATCTGAAGAGGCCTTACAACATACTGCCAGCGCAAAACAACCGTATTCCGTTGCAAATCAACCAGTTGCAAAAGGCCAAAAACTGCCTTCAGTAATCGTTCCCGGCGCTGACAATACGCACGCAGGATCGACCGATTTGATTATTACAGGATCCTATGTGCAAGGGAATGCAGCCGATCATCTACTAAAGGTGGCGGCCGCTACGGAAGAAATGGCGCTGAATCGCCTGCAACACGCCGAGGTCGACCTGCAGCAGAATAAAGCAGGACTGGTATTGCCTGTTGCTCCGGAAACCATCATTCCCGTTGAAAAGGTACAAAAAGACAAGCATACGAGCAAATGGTCGTTCGGCGTGACCGCCGCTGCCTCTACCGAAGCGTTTGCTTCCATCAACGGGCTGTCGGCCGGACTGAGCACCGACTGGCAGTTTGCCCGCAAATGGGGGATTCGCGCTTCCGCAATGTACACACGCTACCGCCCTTCTACTAACAGCCAACCCGTGGTAGCCGTGGAGGAATACAGTTACGTAAACGCCACCGGCCTGTACACCGGCGCCAGCGGCCTGGGTGCGCCTAACTCGCCATATGTCAACGAATCGCTGGCTGAAGGTTATGTGTATATTCCGCTGCGCAAATTGCATCAGGTGGAAATGCCTGTCATGCTTTGGTGGCAGCCCGTTCGCCCACTGCGTTTGTATTCCGGTTTGGCAGTGGATTATACGTTCATGGGCCAGTCGGCACAGCAGAATTACAGCAACAATCAGGTGCTATCGCTGGCCTCCGACCTCACACAAAAGCGCGCCAGCCAGGTGGCTACCAGCGAACTGCCACGCTGGCAAATGCAATACCAGGGCGGCCTGGGCTTCCAACTCGGCAAACACGCAGATATTGGAATGTTCTGGCATGTGCCTATCCACGCCGACTTCAGTGCGCGAAAAGACCTGGCATCTTACAACAGCATAACAGAACAATTAGACGTGCTGGCTACTCCATCCAGTACCCTTTTGCCCAACCTCGGACGGTTTGTGTTGCAGGGCACCTGGAAATTCTGACATCGTTTCTTCATTTTATACTGGTTAAAATCAGGGCAGGCCGTACAGCCTGCCCTTTCTTTTATGGAAAAAACAAAAGACTTTTGCCAGAAAATGAATTGTACGTGGCAAAACGCATGAAACCTGTTCCCGAAAAAACCACTCCTGACAGCCCTCCGCCTCCACCCTCGACTATAGCCTGGGCCGACGCCAGTGTCAGCGAACGATACGACGACGTTTATCAAACCATCTCGCCCGATGAGATCAACAACGTCCGCTGGCACAATGGCGCCTATGAGTTTGTTTGCAAAAATGGCGTCTCGCTGCGCATTCATATCCTTACGGGCAGCATCGTTCGCTTTCGATATTCTCCTGATGGCACCTTCGGGCACGATGCCTCGTATGCCTTGTCGCCCGATTTTCAGGCAGACAAGGTGGTCGTGACGCTCAATGAAAATAACAACGACTATGTGCTGGTGTCGGAACAACTTCAGGTGGTAGTAACCAAACTCGGTCTGCGGGTACGTATTTACGACCTCGACGACCATATACTTTGCGAGGATGAACAGGGCTTTTCTGCCAAAAGAACCGTCATGCGCGGCTGGTGCGAACTAAAAATGGAAAAAAAGTGCCAGCGAAAGGAAGTGTTTATGGGCCTCGGCGACAAAACCTGCCCGACCAACCTGGCAGGGAAGCAGTTTGAAAACTGGTGTACCGACTCCTATGCATTCGGACGCGACCACAATGCCATGTACCGCGCTGTTCCATTCTACTACGCCCTGCACCAGGGCATGGCATACGGTATTCTGTTCGACAATACCTTCCGCACACATTTCGACTTCAATAGCGACGATACAGGCGCCACGCGTTTTTCTGCCGAAGGCGGGGAAATGAATTACTACTTCATTCATGGACCCGAACTCGACGAAGTGGCGCGCCGATATGCCCGCCTGACGGGCGTACATGAATTGCCGCCGCTGTGGAGCCTGGGGTATCATCAATGCCGCTGGAGTTATTACCCCGAACGGCAGGTGAGGGAAATTGCCGACCGTTTCCGCAGCGAAGCCATTCCTTGCGACGCCATTTACCTCGACATCGACTATATGGACGGGTATCGCTGTTTTACCTGGAATGCACAGCATTTCCCCAATCCTAAACGGCTCATCAGCGACCTGCGCCAACAAGGCTTCGAAACGGTGGTCATGATCGACCCCGGTATCAAGGAAGATCCTTCGTATGAAGTGTACCGGAAAGGACTGGAACTCGGCATGTTTGTCCGCACCGCCGACGGCGAAGTGGCCAAAGGGCCCGTCTGGCCAGGGTTCTGTGCCTTCCCTGATTATACCGATCCGAAAGTGCGCGAATGGTGGGGCGATCTGTATACCGAAATGTATGCCGAACAGTTGGTGAGCGGTTTCTGGAACGACATGAACGAGCCCGCCGTATTCCACGTACACCACAAAACCCTGCCCGACAACGTGATGCACCATGGCGACGGCCACCCATGCAGCCACCGCAAGGCGCACAATATTTACGGCCATCAGATGACGCGGGCGTCCTGGGATGGTTTCAGGAAATTGAAGCCAGAAAAAAGGCCATTCCTGCTGAGCAGGGCCACCTACAGCGGCGGTCAGCGCTATTCGGCCATCTGGACGGGCGACAATGTGTCGGACTGGGAGCACCTGCAAATTGCCAATATCCAGTGTCAGCGGCTCTCGGTGTCCGGTTTTTCGTTTTGCGGAACGGACATCGGCGGGTTTACCGGTTGCACCGACGGCGAATTGTACGTGCGCTGGCTGCAACTGGCCGTTTTTCACCCGCTCATGCGCACACACAGCAAGGGGCAGCACGTTACCGGCGATGCGCTGGCCTCTCTGGAAGACGAGCACCTGGCCCCGGATGAAACGACACACGTGCCCGATCACCCACCCGTAGAAACCCTTGTTCCGCAACTTTCAGACCAGGAACCCTGGTCTTTCGGGGAGAAATGGACGCCTTTGGCGAAAAAAGCCATCGAGTTGAGGTATTGCCTTTTACCTTGCATCTATACCGCTATGTGGCGGCACACCCTCGACGGAACACCGGTACTGCGGCACCTGCCTTTTGCCGATGCCCACGACCCGCGGCTGTGGGAGCAGGAGCGCGATTTTCTATTTGCAGAACACTTGCTCGTCAGCCCGGTGGTGCAGCCTCGCATACAGCGGCAAGGTATTTACCTTCCGAAAGGCAACTGGTACTATTTCTGGACCGGCCAGCCTTGTTCGGGAGAAGTGTTTATCAACACCATGCCCGACCAAATCCCGTTTTTTATCCGGGAGGGTGCGGTGTTGCCGGTGTATCCCATTCGGCAATGGGTGCAGGAGAAACCAATTGACGAACTGACGCTGTACGTTTATTACAAAAACGGCGTGGAAACCAGTCATTTGTACGAAGATGAAGGAGAAGGATACGCTTACCGGGAGGAGCAGTGGAGCCTGAAAATATTTGAAACACAGGGGAATGAAGAAGGCTTTATGCTGCGGCAGCGCAAGGAAGGCCATTTTCAGCCCGATTACCCGAAAGTAAAAATTTATCTCGTCGGTTTTCCGGCATTTGTAAAACACTGCACGGTCGATGGCGAAGAAATGCCCATCAAGGAAATTCGCCTGCGCGACCGTTCGCTGTATACCCTGAATATCAACCCGAATTTTGAAAAAATAACATGGCACGTATAAACTGGATACGCATCGGATACCACTTCTTGTTCTGGCTTGTTTACCTGTTCCTGAACGGTTTGGTGGTGTGCGTGATGGAAGGGCATAAAATCAACTCCTTCGTATTCTCTGCCATGTACAGGGAAGCGTATTCCCTGCCTGTAAAACTGGCTTTTACCTATTTCATTTTCTATTACGTTCTGCCGCTGTACCTCGACCGCCGGAAACTTGGCAACCTGGTACTGATGTCGATTGTATCTTTTGCCATTGCTACCCTGTTGTATCGGGTTCAATTGTGGTGGTATTTTACGACGATTGAGCCCAGGCCCTATACTTTTTTCGGCCCGCAAGGCGTCATTCTTTGCGTATTCGACCTGTACATCACCATTACTTCGGCGGTGATTATCAAAATGATCAAACTGCGCTACAAAAGCCAGGAGGTGGAAGAGCGCCTCATCAACGAAAAACTGCAAAGCGAACTCAGTTTCCTGCGCGCCCAGACGAACCCGCATTTTCTGTTCAATACGCTCAACAACCTGTTTGTACTGGCCCGCAAAAAATCGGACAAAACAGCCGACGCCATCATGATGCTGTCGAAAATCATGCGTTTCGTGCTGTATGAATGCCGCGCGCCGCGCATCGCCGTTTCTGATGAGGCCAAGGTGATCCGCGATTATATCGAACTGGAAAAATTGCGCTACAACCAGCGCTTGACGGTCGATTATCAGGAAGTGATCGACAATCCGCATGCGTCTATTTCACCCTTGCTGTTGCTGCCATTTGTGGAAAACAGTTTCAAGCACGGCGCAAGCGCTACCACTGGCGACGTATCCATCAGCATCCACCTGACGATGGAAAACAACCACCTCCAGTTTTTAGTGAGCAATACCGTAGATGAAGACTACGAACCTGCTACCAACGGCGCAGGAGGGATCGGCCTGAAAAATGTAAAACGCCAGTTAGACCTGCTGTATCCGGAGCAATACGCCTTGAATATTGGCCGGGAAAACGGTTTTTTCAAAGTCAATTTGCAGGTGGATCTTAGTGAAAATTAAGTGGGGTACTTGTCATTCCGGCAATCCAAACTCGGCAAAATACTTCCACAATGCTGCCGCATGCAGCGCCTGAAACACTTCACCGGCGCGCAAGATGCGCAGCACTTCCCGGCCTGGCAGCACCTGCACCACGATGTCTTCTGTTGATTCAAGTTGTTGGTTATCAATGCGCTCTACGCCGACAGCCAGAAAAATATGGCTGGTATTGGTGTGCGTAGAAGGGTTGGCCGAAGCCTGAATCCAGGGTTGCCAGTCGCCGCTGCCAAAGCCGGTTTCTTCCAGCAGTTCGCGTTGCGCGTTTTCCAACATGGAATACTGCGCTTCGGCTACACCGGCCGCCAGTTCGTAGTACACGGCGCCGATGCCGTGGCGGTATTGGCGAATCAACACAAACTCGCCAGCCTTCGTAACGGCCAGTGTCATCACCCAGTCGGGGTATTCGAATACAAAAAAATCATCGATCCGGGCGCCGTTGGGCAACAGCACAGTATCTTCCCGAAGCATCATATAAGGCCTACGGTCGAGCACATAGCGGCGGTCGAGTACTTTCCAGGGCTGAGGGTCTTGCATGGCTATTGTGATATGCAAAAATGAAATATGAGACATCCCGAATTTTTCGGACCGAAACAGATTGATTAGGTTGATTTCAGTAGCGCTATTTCCCGTAGTGGAGTTTCCCGCAGAGTGGTTTCCCGTAGAGTAATTTCACGTAGAGTAATTTCCCGCAGAACTCGCAGAATACACGCAGATTTCCGCAGAACGTAGAGTACACTAATACATTGACGGATAGTAAAATGTACTCTACGTTCTGCGGAAATCTGCGTGTATTCTGCGAGTTCTGCGGGAAATTACTCTACGGTATACTCTGCGGGAAATTACTCTACAGGAAATAGCCACAAAAAAAATCCCGAATCCAGGCCTTAACCAAAATTCGGGATGAGTCATAATGTGTAAGAAGCAAGAGACAAGGGGCAAAAACAAGGGGCAAAAGGCAAGGGGCAATAAATGTAAAACCAATGGCCGCTATGCCGCGCTTTGGCCTGTTGTCTCAGGAATGATTCACACTATTTGAACGTGTAACGTACGCTCAGAGCGCCTGCATCGCCACGGAAACCACCGTAGTAAGCGTCGCCGATTACAAACGTAGGCACCCAGTCGACAGAAAGGTTAACCGGAGCATTCGGGAATTTGAAATCCAGACCCAGACAGCCAGAAATACCAACACTCAGGCTATTATAGTCGGTAGTGAAGTACACATCGTCGTAGTTCCAGAAGTAAACAGCAGCACCGCCGCCGTAGTACCAACTCAGGCCATCCACGCTGGAAATGGGGTTGTGTACCTGATACAGCGCGCCGATGTTCACATAGTTCACATAAGACCAGCGACGGAAGCCTACATAAGCCTCGATAGCATTCTTTTCGCTCAGGAACGTTTTGAAACTGATGGAAGCAGGGTAACCCAGACGAAGGCCGATGGCAGATTTGTAGTTCTGAGAGAATGCCACGGAAACCGTGAACATAATGGCCAGGGTGAAGAATAGTTTTTTCATAATGATTTCAGATAGTTAAAAATGATTTTTGTTCGGGTCAAAGGTAGATGTTCGATTGAAATAGCAAAACAATGCAGTACACTAATTTTTTCACAACACTATATTCCCGAAATCCTGACTGCCTTTTGTAAATGGTTCGTTATCAGGTTATTGAAGTCTATATTCCATCACAAAAACCAAGGCATGGAATGCGCATCGAAACACTTTATCAGCATAGTTTGTCATTCCGTACAAAAGCCTCAACTTTGCGCCGTTTTCAACTTTATTCAACATGAAAATTGCCGTTTTCCCCGGTTCGTTCGATCCGATTACGATAGGTCATGTGGACCTGGTACGACGCGCGCTGCCCCTTTTTGATCAGATTATTGTGGCAGTTGGCGTCAATTCGACAAAAAAATACCTGTTTCCACTCGAACAGCGCATGGAGTGGCTGCTACAGGTATTTGCCCAGGATCCGAAGGTGAGCGTCGATTCTTTTCAGAATCTGACGGCACATTATTGCCAGCGCATCGGTGCGCGTTACCTGTTGCGCGGCTTGCGCAACGCTTCCGATTTCGACTATGAAAAGACGATTTCCCAACTGAACCATATTGTTGGAAAAGGAATCGAGACTGTTTTTTTGATTTCCCAACCTGAGTATTCGCATATCAGCAGCACCATCGTTCGCGAAATTATTGTAGGTGGGGCCGATGCCACGCCGTTTATCCCAGCCGAAATACGCATTGGCACGTTACCCTAAACATCGTCTCCTCAAAGACATTTCACCCTCTTCCACACCTCATTTGTAAACTCAAACTCTTTTTCCCCATTCCCCTTCTTGCCCCTTGCCTTTTGCCCCTTGCCTTTTGCCCTTTAAACCTTGCCCACTCACTACTCACCACTCACTACTCACCACTCACCAGATATGACCGACGCCATTTTTCAAGTCCCCGCCCCTATCAATGAACCTGTACTCAACTACGCTCCGGGATCGCCCGAAAAAATTGCCCTGAAAAAAGCCCTTGCAGAAGCCAAATCGACCCAAAAACAGGTTCCTATGTTTATTGGTGGCCAACATGTGCATTCCGATCAACAGGTAGCCATGCACCCGCCGCATGAGCGCAAACACACCCTGGGCACCTATTCCAGGGGCAATGCTACCCACGTGCAACAGGCCATCCAGGCAGCGCTGGCCGCCAAACCAGCCTGGGAAGCCATGCCCTGGCAGGAACGCGCCGCTATTTTCCTGCGCGCTGCCGACCTGCTTACCGGGCCTTATCGCTCTAAAATGATGGCCGCTACCATGTTGTGCCAAAGCAAAAACGCTTACCAGGCAGAAATCGACTGCATCTGCGAACTGGCGGATTTCTGGCGCTACAACGTGTATTTCATGCAGGAAATCTACAAACAGCAGCCGGTCAGCACCCGCACCATCTGGAACCGCACCGACTGGCGGCCGCTGGAAGGATTCATTTTTGCGCTCACGCCGTTCAATTTCACGGCTATTGCGGGCAACCTGCCCACGGCGCCTGCCATGCTTGGCAACGTAGCCGTGTGGAAACCGGCCGAATCGCAGATTTACTCGGCTGCCGTTATCATGGAAATTCTGGAAGCAGCAGGCCTGCCTGCGGGCGTTATCAACCTGGTGTATGTAGACGGCCCAACCGTGGGCGACATTGTGTTTAAACACCCGGAGTTCGCAGGCTTACACTTCACCGGCAGCACCGGCGTATTCCAGCGCATCTGGAAAACCATCGGGGAAAATATCGCACAATACCGTTCCTACCCGCGCATCGTGGGTGAAACGGGCGGCAAGGACTTTGTCGTAGCCCACCCTTCTGCCGATGCCGAGGCTGTGGCAACCGGCCTGGTGCGCGGCGCGTTCGAATTCCAGGGCCAGAAATGCTCCGCTGCTTCACGGGCATATATTCCGCAAAGCCTATGGCCTACAATTCAGAAAAAAATGCAGGCCGACCTGGCTTCCATGAAAATGGGTACAACGGAAGATTTCCGCAATTTTATCAATGCGGTGATCGATGAAAAAGCCTTCGATAAAATCTCATCTTATATCACCGATGCCAAAAAAGCAAGTGGTGTAGAAGTGATCGCCGGTGGTAATTTTGATAAAACGGATGGTTACTTCATTGAACCAACAGTCCTGAAAGTATCTGATCCTCAATATGTTACCATGTGCGAGGAGATTTTCGGGCCGGTGCTGACGATCTATGTTTACCCCGATGATCAATTTGATCAAACGCTGGATATTGTCAATACCACCTCGCCGTATGCACTGACCGGCGCTGTTTTTGCCCGCGACCGCGATGCCATCGAACTGGCCAACGCCCGCCTGCGCCATGCGGCCGGCAACTACTATATCAATGACAAACCTACCGGCGCCGTGGTAGGCCAACAGCCTTTCGGCGGCGGCCGCGCTTCGGGTACCAACGACAAGGCTGGTTCTATCCTGAACCTCTACCGCTGGATTTCGCCCAGAACCATGAAAGAGAATTTTGTGGCGCCTACTGACTATGGATATCCGTTTCTTTTAGAGTCGTAAGTCCTGAGTCCTGAGTCCTAAGTCTGTAGAGTACACCTGATTACCCTTGGATTTTACTATTAACTGAAGCCAAGGGTAATCAGGTGTACTCTACAGACTCAGGACTCACGACTTAGGACTTTTTTGGAACCGGGTCATGCATCGGGTGCTTGCTCCACGGGTGGCACCGCAAAATCCGCTTCACTGCCAGGTACGTTCCTTTGAAAACGCCCCACTCTTCAATGGCCTCGATGGCATAGTAGGAGCAGGTGGGCTGGTAACGGCATTTGTTGGCGCCGAGCAGCGGCGACAGCAGCAACTGATATGCCCGGATGAGCAGGATAAACGGCAGGCGAATAATTTTAGACAGCATCACATCACGAATTTATACCCGACACCCCGCATGGAGTGAAAAAATAGCGGGTTTTTCGGGTCTTCTTCAAAGTATTTTCGAAAAGCCAGGATAAAATTGTCGATGGTGCGGGTGCTGGGAAATACGTCGTATCCCCATACGGATTGCAGAATCTGGTTGCGGCTCACCACCTCGTTTTTGCGCTCGATCAGCAACTTGAGCAACATGGCCTCCTTCTTGGTCAGCATGATTTCGTCGCCTCTGAAAGATGTCGCCTCGAAGGTGTCGAAATTGATTTTATTATTGCCAAATTCAAACAACGAAGGTGCTTCTCCTTTCACACGCTGACTTCTGCGCAGCAGGTTATTGACGCGCAGCATCAACTCTTCGAGCACAAAAGGCTTGGTCAGGTAATCGTCTGCGCCTTTTTTGAGTCCGGTAATGCGATCCTGCGACATATCCTTGGCTGTCAGCAAAAGAATAGGCACTTCCGAATTGGTCAGGCGAACCTGTTCGGTGATGGTGAAGCCGTCCACATCAGGCAGCATCACATCGAGCAGCAAGAGGTCGAAATGCTGGGCCTGTGTGAGTTGAAGGGCTTTTTTTCCATTGCCGGTACTCACCACTTCGAAGCCTTCCATTTCCAGATTCATCTTTACCGCATCGCGGATATGCTCTTCGTCTTCGACAAGTAATATTCTCATCTTCAATTAGTTGCGTGAGGGTGTAACACAGATTACACAGATAAATAAACGGATTGGCACGGATTGGGGATTGGATAAGGTGTATCGTTATGCTTGTTCAGTCCGTGCCAATCCGTTTATTTATCTGTGTAATCCGTGTTTCTAATCCATTTGCAGGTCTATATCTACCTGTTCGTGCCAGGGCAGTCCATCGAGGTTGAGGCGTTCCATAAACGGATCGGGGTTAAACTCCTCCACGTTGAACACGCCTTTGCCCGCCCATTTGCCTTCGAGGAGCATACGTGCACCGATCATAGCCGGAACGCCGGTGGTATAACTTACACCCTGGGTGCCGGTTTCCTTGTAGGCTTCCTGGTGGCTGCAATTGTTCCACACATAGTAGGTGCGCACTTTGCCGTCTTTCACACCTTTGATACGGCAGCCGATGCTGGTGTAGCCGGTGTAATTTTCACCCAGTTCTTCGGGAGCAGGCAGCACGGCTTTCAGGAATTCGAGCGGCACAATATCGATACCTTTGAATTTGACAGGTTCGATACCAGCCATACCAATGTTCTGGATCACGCGCAGGTGCGTGAGGTATTCCTGTCCGAAGGTCATCCAGAAACGGGCGCGGCGCAGCGTTGGGAAGTTTTTGACAAGGCTTTCCAGTTCTTCATGGTAAATGAGGTAGGAGCGTTTTGGGCCAATTTCCGGATAGTCAATGTCTTTCCAGATTTCGTGCGGCTCGGTTTCGATCCATTGTCCGTTTTCCCAGTATTTACCCCGTTGGGTAACTTCGCGGATATTGATTTCAGGGTTGAAATTGGTAGCAAATGCCTTGCCGTGGTTGCCGGCATTGGCATCGATGATGTCTAATTCATGGATTTCATCGAAATAGTGTTTGGCCGCATAAGCGGTGTAAACACTCGTGACGCCCGGGTCGAAACCACAGCCCAGCAGGGCGGTAATGCCTTTTTCGCGGAAACGATCCTGGTATGCCCATTGCCAGGAGTATTCGAATTTTGCTTCGTCTTTGGGTTCGTAATTGGCCGTGTCCATGTAGTTAACGCCCGTGGCCAGGCAGGCATCCATGATGGGCAGGTCCTGGTATGGCAGCGCCACATTGATCACCAGACTGGGCTGGAACTTCCGGATCAGCGCCACGGTTTCCTCCACATTGTCGGCGTCGACGCGGGCTGTTTCAATTTTTTTCCCGCCATAGGCTGCATGAATGGCATCCGCAATGGCATCGCATTTCGATTGTGTGCGGGAAGCAAGCATAATGTCGCCAAACACATCGCGGTGCTGGGCACATTTGTAGGCAACAACGCGGCCTACACCGCCTGCGCCGATAATAAGAACTTTTGACATGGTTCGTTTTGTACTAGGCTACTCAAAGTGATAAATACGCTTCAAACAAAGTTTGGTAACACCTGGTTTGAAAAGGCGGACAAAAGTAGGCATAAAAACTGCGCTTGACGCGATAAAAAATTGGAAAAACAGGCATACTTTCGCAGGGAGGGTTGATGAGGGTTGATAAATGTTGATGAGGGTTGATGAGGGTTGATATTCAGCCACTCGATGAATGAAAATCCTCTCCTTACCCCGAGCAGCCATTTATCAACCCTCATCAACACTTATCAACCTCATCAACCCTCATCAACCTTATCAACCCTCATCAACCCTTCATCAACCCTTCATCTTGAGCCCAAAATCATTGCCCATCTTCAACGACATTTCGTTCAACCCGACCTACATCGAGGAATACCTCCCCATGCAGGCGCTTCACACGATGGTGTTCGACCGTTTTTGTGAAGATGGGTGGACGTATTGGGCCGATTTACTTTTCCGGCGCAATTACTGGGAATGGCGTGGACAGCCCTGTCGGGTCATCCTGTTGCGCATTCGGCTGAAAGATTTCCAGTTCAGCAAAAGCCAGCGCAAGTGCCTGCGCCGCAACGAGGATTTGCTGCTGTTCAAACACCCGATTCGCATTTTACCCGTACATGAATGGTTGTTCGAGCGGCATGCCCGGCGTTTTTCGCACAACCGCCCAATGAGTATTTACGGCTTTTTCAGCGCTTTCAGCAGCATTATGCCGTGCTACGGGGTACAGTTTGATGTGCTCAATCCGCAGCGCCAACTGATCGCCAGCAGTTTTTTCCATATCGGTAAAAAGAGTGTGGCCGGCAACTATTGCATCCACGAACCCAATGAGTGGAAACGCGGCCTGGGCACCTATACCATGCTCAAGGAAATTGAATTTGCCATGGAACAAGGCCGCGAATACTATTATCCGGGCTTCGTGTACGATGTGCCCAGCGAGTTCGATTACAAACTGAATTTCAATAACCTGGAGTACTTCGACTGGTGGGGCAACTGGTACCCCATCGACAGGCTGCCTGTGCGCGACTGGCGGGTGGAATATGAGATAGATGAACAGTTGACGCAGGAAGAACTGGCAGAATATGAGGCCCAGCGGAATAAAAACGATCTTCAGGAGTAGAATTCATTCATAAAATCAGTAGCCGAATACACTTTTATTTTGGGGAAGTCCTACCATACAATTTTAGAAGTTGTTTGAGTTAATTTCATCGGAGCAGAAAACCGTCTTTTGTCGGCATGCTGCGGCTATTTTCTCGGCAATAGCCTCCGGCTATTCCCTCCAAAATAAGCCTTGCCTGCCAACAAAATCCGCTCTTTCTGCCCTCGACAAATTAACTCAAACAACTTCTAAGATTTTAGATTACATGATTTAAGATTTTAGATTTTCCGAGATGCCCTCCTTCAAAAATCTAAAATCTTAAATTATGTAATCTTAAATCTTAAATCCCCACCCT
>JAEUUT010000113.1 GCA_016787415.1 Saprospiraceae bacterium
CCGCAATAGGTTGAGGGATTTCTTTTTTCCCGTTCGCAATCTGGTATATGCTGCGAGTTCTGCGGGAAACTACTCTACGGAAAATGGTCACAAAAAAATCCCGAATCCTGGCCTTGACCAAAATTCGGGATGACTCATGTTATAATTCAATTTCTATCAATAAAAGCCTGAAAACCAGACTCTTAGTTTTTCACTTCTTCAAATTCCACATCTTGTGCTTCGCCGCCTGCGTTGCCTCCAGCATTACCGCCCGTCGGGCCGCCGGTGGCGTTACCATACGGATTTTCGGCAGTACCACCATTCGCGGCTTGTTGAGCGGCGTAGATGTCCTGGCTGGCTGCACTCCAGGCGTCGTTGAGGGCCTGTGAGGTCGTATCGATGCGGCCAAAATCCTGCGCTTTGTGTGCTTCGCGCAGATCGTTGAGGGCTTTTTCGATATTTTCCTTGTGGTTGGCAGGCACTTTGTCGCCGTATTCGCGGAGTTGTTTTTCCGTCTGGAAAATCAGTGAGTCGGCCGTATTCAGTTTTTCGGCGCGTTCGCGCACTTCACGGTCGGCATTGGCATTGGCTTCCGCTTCGGCTTTCATACGGGCGATTTCCTCTTTGGAAAGACCTGTGCTGGCTTCGATGCGGATATTTTGCTGTTTGCCAGTGCCTTTGTCCATGGCCGATACCGAGAGGATACCGTTGGCGTCCATGTCGAACGTTACCTCGATTTGCGGCACACCACGCGGAGCAGGCATGATACCTTCGAGGATAAAGCGGCCTACCGAGCGGTTGTCGCGCGCCATTGGGCGTTCGCCTTGCAGGATATGAATTTCCACCTGCGGCTGGTTGTCGCTGGCCGTGGAGTAGGTTTTAGATTTTTTCGTCGGTACGGTCGTATTGGCTTCGATCACCACGTCGTAGATACCGCCCATGGTTTCGATACCCAGCGAAAGCGGTGTTACGTCGAGCAGTACCATGTCTTTCACGCCGGCGTTGCCGGAGAGGATAGCGCCCTGAACGGCAGCGCCGATGGCTACTACTTCGTCGGGGTTTACGCTGCGGTTGGGTTTTTTACCGAAGAACTTTTCTACTTCTTCCTGGATACGCGGGATACGGGTAGAACCACCTACGAGGATCACTTCGTCGACTTCATTTGGGCGCATACCTGCGTCTTGCAGCGCTTTGCGGCAAGGTTCGAGGGTACGCTGAACGAGGCTGTCGCTCATTTGCTCGAATTTGGCGCGGCTGAGTTTCATCACCAAGTGTTTGGGTACGCCGTCGACAGCCGTGATGTATGGGAGGTTGATTTCCGTTTCAGCGCTGCTGGAAAGTTCGATTTTGGCTTTTTCAGCGGCTTCTTTCAGGCGTTGCAGGGCCATGGGGTCTTTGCGGAGATCCATGTTTTCCTGGCGCTGGAATTCGGCAGCGAGCCATTCTATGATGACCTGGTCGAAGTCGTCGCCACCGAGGTGGGTGTCGCCATTGGTGGATTTTACTTCAAATACGCCGCCGCCGAGTTCGAGGATAGAAATATCGAAAGTACCACCACCGAGGTCGTACACCGCGATTTTCATGTCTTTGTCGCGCTTGTCGAGGCCGTAAGCCAAGGCCGCTGCCGTTGGTTCGTTCACGATGCGTTTTACGTCGAGGCCTGCAATGGCGCCTGCTTCTTTCGTTGCCTGGCGCTGCGAGTCGTTGAAGTAAGCCGGAACGGTTACAACGGCTTCTGTGACTGTTTCACCGAGGTAGTCTTCAGCGATTTTTTTCATTTTTTGCAGTACCATCGCGCTGATTTCCTGCGGGGTATAAAGGCGGCTGTCGATGTCGACACGAGTAGTATCGTTGTCGCCTTTTACTACTTTGTAAGGTACGCGGCCAATCTCGCTGGAAGATTCGCTGAAGCGCATACCCATAAAACGTTTGATGGAGAATACCGTGCGTTGAGGGTTGGTGATAGCCTGGCGTTTGGCAGGCGCACCGATTTTGCGCTCGCCGTTGTCGAGAAAACCTACAACGGAAGGCGTGGTGCGTGCTCCTTCGTCATTGGCAATTACGATGGGTTCGTTGCCGACCATGACCGATACGCAGGAGTTGGTTGTTCCAAGGTCAATACCGATGATTTTGCCCATTATTTCTGAGTTATTGATTCGTTGAATATTGATTTGATTGAGTTGTGTCGCAATCGTTCAAATGGCTTTTCGAAGTAAATTTGAATACCTTTTTTTCGATTGTTGTTTCCCCTTGATCAATCGTTGTGCCACGCAGGAAAAACTGACGGAATGGCAGTCTGCGCTCTGCAAAGGTGTTTTTTTTGTCAGGGTAGGGGAGAAGAGGCTGGCAAGGTGGCATAAACAGAGGTGAGAGGTGAGAGGTGAGAGGTGAGAAGTGAGAAGTGAGAGAAGTGAGAGGGTGAGAGAGTGGGTAGGGAGGTGAAATTGATATGTTGATCGAAAAAATCGTGCAGGGTGTTGGGGTGAGGTGCTGTTTTGTACGGCATTTAAAAAACCACGCAAAAAATGTTGTACCAACTGTTTGGCCCCAATGTCCGGAAAAACAGATATTGGGCCCGGGCGGAGGCTCGCTATCAAAAACGTAAAAAGAGAAAAATGAAACTGCTTTTTTTTCTGTTGCTCATGTTCGTCTTCCCTGCCATTTTTGTGGTAGGTGTCATATATGGATTTGCAAAAATGCTGGGAGGCATCAATTTCAATCCGGACAGCAAGGCATGGAAGGATGCCCTGGAACGTTTGCGTGGCCGCATGCGTAGCCAGGCAGCAGGCATGCTGGTGCCCTGGGATACAGAAATGTTTTCATTGCTTTCTCTGAACAGATCGGTCACCAAAAAACCAGGCTGGTTCGATCGGGCTACCGAGGGCGTTATTTCCACGATCTATCAGGAACCTGTTGTGGCGTACGCCACGCATACTACCGGCAAAACAGGTCTGCTCATTGCCCGTACATCAGCACAAGAGTTTATCTTCCGCCTGAAAGGCCGCGAAACGGAAATCTGGGTAGAAGGCAAACCATTTGCCATACTTGTAGACAACACCCTACTGGCAGCCGGAAAGAACAACACTGTGCTGGCACAACTGGAAGCGCCACGCAATGAAAATCAAATCCCGGTGATGCTGGGCAGCAGCACGGCCGCAGCCATCAACAACGCGACACGTACTGACCTGGGGCCGAACCCGCGTGCTGTGACTATGCTTCGGGCCGTCAGCGGGGAAGAGGAAACGGCACTGCTGGCACTGACCTTGCTGCAGATTCTAAAATAAAAAAAATATTTTTTCCCTAGCACCCAACCCCCGGCCCTATTGCTGCGTGTACTGGATTGTCAAGAACAAATAACAACATTCACCGACAATCTGACTACATGAAAAATCTGCTCTTCACCCTGCTTTTGCTGTGCTTTGGCACAGCCCTTTTTGCCCAAAACCCACCCTGTACGGCTATTTTCTGGCCAACCAATTATGAAAACGGCGTGACAACGCTCATGGCTATGGATTCTTCTGCCTACCCGGTAGCCACCTACGAATGGAGCACCGGCGCAACAACCCAGAGCATCGACGTTACGCAAGAGGGCGCCTACTGTGTAACCATCACTTATACCAACGGTTGTAGTGCTTCTTTTTGCGATACCTTTTCCTATGACAACTGCTGGTCGTACGCCTCCTACTGGCCTGTCGGTAA
>JAEUUT010000122.1 GCA_016787415.1 Saprospiraceae bacterium
CATTCGGCCAGACTAGGGCTTTGAGCGTACACACGCAGCACAGGTTCTGTACCGGAGGCGCGGATCATGATCCATTTTTCATCGCCTAATAAGAATTTCCAGCCGTCGAGGTCTTCTACACCCTGAATTTTGTAGGAACCGAAAGCCGTATAAGCGCGGCGTTTGCAGTGGTCGACCACCGACACCTTTTGGGCTTCGGTGATGTGCAGGTCGTCCCGATCGAAGGCAAAAGCGCCCACTTCATCGTACACTTCCTGCACCAGTCCTTTCATGGTTTTGCCGGTGCGGGCCATAAACTCGAACACCAGCAAGCCCATCCACACGCCGTCGCGCTCGGGGATGTGGCCTTTCACGGCCAGGCCGCCGGACTCCTCGCCGCCCACCAGCACGTCCTGGGTGGTCATAATTTCGGCGATGTATTTGAAACCTACTTTGGTGATTTCGTAGGGCAGACCGAATTTCTCGGCCATTTTTTTCAGTTTGTCCGTCACGGAGAAAGTAAACACCACTTTACCAGTCATGCCTTTGTACTTGTGCAGGTACAGCAGCAGGATGAGCAGCAGGTGGTGGCTGTCTACGAAATTACCGTCTTCGTCGTACATGCCGATGCGGTCGGCATCGCCGTCGTTGGCCAGTCCGGCTGTGATTTTCGGATTTTTCCGGATGGTTTCGCTCAGCAGCGTGAGGTTGCGGTGGATAGGTTCCGGCGCCTGTCCGTGCATGCCTGGGTTGTTGTCGCAGTGCAGGAACACGCATTTGGGCAGCAATTTGCGGATAGCGTTCTGGCCCGCGCCGTACATGGCGTCGTAGGCAATTTTACCGGCAGCCGATTTAATCAGTTTCAAATCAAAGTGTTTACGCGCATGTTTGAGGTACATGCCTTCCAGGTCGACGCTGGTGAAAAGTTTGCGGTCGACGAGGTCGTTGATGCTCGGCAGGTTTGCCACTGTACACTCATCTGGCATAAAGGTTTCCACTTCAGCAATATCCGAGGGAATCATGGGGCCGCCGTAGGCTGCCTTGAGTTTGTAGCCATTGTACGAGGGTGGGTTGTGGCTGGCGGTGATCACAATTCCGATGTTGGCCTTGAGTTTCACCACGCCGAGGCTGACCATGGGGGTGCTCACGAAGCCTTCGGCGACATGGCATTTGATACCGAAATGCCCCAACACCCGGGCGGTAACCGATGCGAACAATTTGCCACCAAAGCGGCAATCATGCCCGATAACGGCTTTTTTCATTTTGTGTTTTTTCATGAAATGCGCCGTCGCTTCGGCCACGCGCTTTACGTTGTCCACCGTGTAGTCGTCGGCGATGATGGCGCGCCAACCGTCGGTACCGAATTTAATAGGAGTTGCCATGCAAATTGATTGAATTGTTGACAGGATAAATGATTTTGAAAGGCTTCGGGCAAAATTATTCGTTGGGGTAATACTTTTGCCGATATTGCCCAAAAAAATACAAGCCAAAGCGCGTAAAAACACCAACGCCGTGCATTTGCCGACATCCTGCCCTTATTGCTCTTCGATATGACCGACACTTACCGCCACAAAGGCTTGCGTAAACGCATGGTAGACACGCTGCGCCAGCGAGGCATCAGCGACGAAACCGTGCTGGCTGCGATGGCTGCCGTACCCAGGCATTTTTTTCTGGATCGGGCATTTGAAGAACACGCATACGAGGACAAACCTTTTCCCATTGGGCACGAACAAACCATTTCTCAACCCTTCACAGTAGCGTACCAGTCGGCCCTGCTGCATATTCAGCCACGCGACAAGGTATTGGAAATCGGCACCGGATCGGGTTATCAGGCAGCCATACTTGCCGTGCTGGGCGCCCGCGTGTACACCATCGAACGCCAGGAAGCGCTCTTTCACCAGGCTAAAAGCCTGCTGGAACAAATGGGCTTTTCCTCCATTAAATGTTTTTTTGGCGATGGCACGGCCGGATTGAAACAATTTGCCCCTTTCGATAAAATTATCGTGACCGCCGGCGCACCCGTTGTGCCCGAATCCTTGCGCCAGCAACTCAACTGGCCCGGTGGCATCCTCGTCATCCCTGTTGGCGAGTCGGTACAAATGATGCACAAAATCACCCGCCTGTCGGCTACCCAATATCAGGAAGAAGTATTGGACAGTTTTAGGTTTGTGCCGTTTTTGAAAGGAGTAAAAAAGTCCTGAGTCGTTAAAAGTCCTGAGTCGTGGGTGCGGTGTGGGATTGACGTATAGTTCAACAATATTAGAATTGGTTATTTTTGTTTTTATTTTAAATTTTATTCCCTTTTCCTTTTTTAACAAAATAAATTTCGTGAAAGAGGGTGAAAACTCCGCCTTGTGGACGGTTGACGGACGACTGTTGACTGTTGACTGTCGACTGTCTAAGACTTCTTCACTCCTTTCAAAAACGGCA
>JAEUUT010000146.1 GCA_016787415.1 Saprospiraceae bacterium
CCAATAAAAAACATCGGGCCCGATGACCTCGAGGCCATGGCTGAATTTTTGAAACAACATCCCCCTTCCGAAAAAAGGTTGGAAGAGATAGGCGCAGGGCTTCTTCCCTTCGTATTGCGGCTGAAAAATGGACTTGAATCAAGCGATAACGACACCCTGGCAAGCAATTTAAAAGATGCTCCATTTTCCAGAGAAGAGTATTTGCAAATCATTGCTTCACTCGTGCCGATAGCGCACAGTTTAGCGCCGTTTTTAATAAAAAAACCGGAACCGATGTCCGGTACATCCGCCCAGCCAGAAAGCGACCACTCCCCACTCGGCCAATTCCTTCACCTCAACGCCCTCAACGACGACGAAACTGCCATCCTCGCCATGGCCCTCGTCCCCCATATCCAGCCCCATTTTTTCGACGATCTGATGCGGGAATTCATGCCCAAAGGTGGCGATTTTCCCCGCATCGGCGGCGCCCGCGGCACCCAGTTTCGCGGTTTCCTGCCCACCGGCGAAACGGCCCTGTTTCTGTTGGGAGGCGAAGACCTCGCACGACGACTGGAAGTGCAGCAGGTATTCAACCCGGATCATTTGTTTGCCAAAAAGAAAATATTGTACGTCGAGAACATGCCTGCAGGCGAACCTGCCATGAGTGGCAAGATCATTCTGGCGCCGGAATATGTGGAGTTGTTCACGACCGGGCAAACAACGCGACCTCGATTCGGCACCGATTTCCCGGCAGAACTCGTCACCACCCACATGGATTGGAACGACCTCGTTCTCCATCCACAAACCGAGTCCGAAATCAAAGAATTGCTCGTCTGGCTACAGCATGGCAATACCCTGCTCCACGATTATGGCATGAAAAGACGCCTAAAACCCGGTTTTCGCGCACTTTTCTACGGCCCGCCCGGTACCGGCAAAACCCTCACGGCCAGCCTGCTGGGCAAGCACACCGGCCGCGATGTGTATAAAATTGACTTGTCGATGATCGTATCCAAGTTTATCGGAGAAACGGAGAAAAACCTGTCGAATTTGTTCGACCGGGCCGAAAACAAGGACTGGATTTTGTTCTTCGACGAGGCCGACGCCCTGTTTGGCAAGCGCACCAATGTGCGGGATGCCCATGATAAATACGCCAATCAGGAGGTATCCTATTTGCTGCAACGGGTGGAAAACTACAACGGCCTGGTAATCCTGGCAACCAATTTTAAAAGCAATATCGACGATGCGTTTACCCGGCGTTTTCAAAGCATTATACATTTCCCGATGCCCCGCCCCGGCGAACGACTAACCATGTGGAAAAAAGCCTTTCCTGAAAAAATGGGACTCAATGGCTTGAACGTGGATGCGCTGGCTCAAAAGTACGAACTCAGCGGCGCAGGTATCCTCAACGTTGTACAATACGCTTGCCTGCGCACCCTCGAAAAGGGCTCGAAACATATTTCCGAAAAAGATATTCTCGACGGGATTATCAAAGAGTTCGGAAAGGAAGGGCGCATCATCAAGTGACCCTATTTCCGTCGATATTGTTGAAAAAACGCTACATCGCGTTCTATGGCTTTCGCGCGCATATCGCCCTGCAACAAATGGTCTTTGCCCTCATACGGATACAGTTTGAAGCCCTTACCAAAGTGGTACAATTGGGAAGCAAGATTCACCGACCACATAAAAGGCACCACGGGGTCGTCCTTCGCATGGTGGATAATGAGGGGCATGGAAATGTCGGAAATGTAATGGATCGGATCGCCTTCTTCAGCCGTGTAGGCATATCCTAAGCGGTTGATATTCTTTACAATATGGCCGCTGTACTCCTTCATTTTGGTGCTGTCAATGTACTCGCTTTTTTCATCGTAATACACCCCGTAGTACAAGGCCTGCTCCCAGGTATCAGCCACCACCGGCGCCCAGAGGCTGGCAGCGCGGATATTGTTGTCGGCCAACAACACCTTCAGCCCGACATCGCCGCCGAGCGAGTGCCCGATGTAATAAATGTTTTTGGTATCGGCATTTTTCAGCGTTTTCAGGGCGGCAACGAGGTTCAGCACATCCATGGCGTAGTAACTGGTAGCCAAATAACTCGTTTGCGTATAATCATAGCCCTCCGACATATTATGCCCCCGATAATCGGGCGTCAGCACCAGAAACCCTTTTTCCGCGTACGCTTCGGGCAGCCCGCGATAGTAATCGCCCGGGCGGCGGTTTTCGCGGGTTTCAGGATTGATACCATATTTCGGCGGATTAGGGTGGTAGCCATGTCCGAAAATGATAACCGGAAAGCCCTGCTTGGGTGCCTCGCTCAAAGGCGTATTCACCAGGGTGTACACTTTCAGGTAGTCGGACACGTACGACATGACCTCGGTTTTGCACGCTGCCGTTTCGGGCAGCACGCTTTCCGGTTTCAAGGTGGCTAAATAGGAACGTTGCCGCAGACCGTCGATGGAGATGGGCGGAGCGTTTTTCCTGCCCTGTCGCTTCTGGGCCTGTAAGGAAACAGGTAATAACAACCCAACAAACCACAACAGCAACAAGGCAGTTTTTTCGAGATCGCCGCAAGCCGTTTTCATGGCTTATTGCACCTCTTTCACATCCGACACATCCGCTTGATAGATTGTACCCGGATCGATGGAAGGATCAGGAAAATCCGGCGTCAGCGTATTGGAGCGAATCTCCGCATTAAACTGCAGGTGCTTGCCTGCCACATTGAACTTGGCGGGCAGGTTGTCGGGAATAATGACAATCAGGGAATCCTGGTTGTTGTTTTTAATGGTCCTGATGCCAATACGGTTGAAACAGTCAAGCATTTCGGTATCGCCGATGTAGGTGGTTTCTTGTGATTTGTCGTCTTTTTTGCAGGAGGCGACAACGAAGAAGAGCATGACAAGTGAAAGGGATGCAAATGTTTTCATATCTCCAAAATATTTTTGATTTGCTGGATAGACAGGCCGATATTAAGCAAAGGTTGGCGGCGCAATGCTTTGGATAGTTTCCGGCGTCACAACCTCCCCTTCAACGCCTTCGCCTCCCCATAAAACCCGTGCCCGGGCCTTGCAAGTATCCGATCCAGCGATTTTTGGAGCAGCGCCTCCTTGCCCGGCATTTGTTTCAGGTAGGTAAGGGCTAGCGCCCATTCGGCCCGGTCGGCATAGGGCTGCCGACGGGTGTTGACGATTTCCCGAAAAGCATTCACAGCCTCGTCGTATTGGCCGCTTTTCAGCAGCGAATGCGCCACCAACTCTTTGACTTTCAGGTCATTGGTATTTAGTTTACCACCGCGCTTCCATTGCGACAGGAGGTCGGCGTATTTTCCTTTTTTAAAATCCTGCACGGCACGGTCGTAGGACGCAGCGCCAGTGCCGCCACTGTTGGAGTTGGAAGGGAAGAAGGTGCTTTGGCGGTAATACTCATCGGCCAGGGCAGCATAATCGACCGTTTTTTCACGAGGGGCAGGAAGTGCTGGTTGGGGCGTCGGTGTTTCCCGACGGGGCGTATTTTTGGCTACGTCTTTTTCAGGTTCAGCCCTCGGGGTCTTTTCATTAGGTCGGGCTGGCGTTGGTGTTTTTGATGAAGGCGCAGCAGGCGTCGTAGGCTGTACGGCTACCGGCGCTTCTACGGGTTGGGGGGGCCGAATAAACCACCAACCGGCTATGAGCAGCACGACAGCCGCCGCGGCCCAGCCGATCCAGCGCAGGCGATAGCGGCCTCCGGCGGGTTGCAAGACCGGCGTGGCGGGCAGGTCGCGCTCCCAGGCGCTCATACGCGTACGCAGGTCACGTTCGTTGAGCACTTCAAGGGCCATGTTTTCCCGGCGTTGCTGCTGCACGAGGGCGGCCAGCGCTGCATCGGCGGCTAAATCGGCCTCGAAAGCGGCCCGGTCGGCAGCAGAAAGTCGCCCGTGCAGGTAATCGTCTATTTTGAAAAAAAGAATTTCGTCGGGTTGCATGGTCAGTACGGGTTGCGAAGGTCATTCCATGCCGGTTGTTGTTCCAGCAATTCGCGGAAACGCATTCGGCAGCGATAGGCTTCTTTTTTGGCTACATCGGCATTGGCATATTGCATGGCGGCCGTAATTTCTTCCATCGAATAATCCAGTTGATACAGGCGCAAGAGTTCGCGGCAACGCTCGCCGATGCGCCCCAGCACGGCTTCGAGCCAGGAGCGGTGTTCGGCGCGCAGCACATCCGCTTCCGGGCTTTCCACCTGGCCTTCATAGTGTTCGTCCTGCCACTGTGCCATGCGGCCCCGGCGGCGGCGTTGCGCTTGCCAGTTCCAGCGGGCTATACCGACGAAATAGGTCGCGAGCGAACTGCGCCCTTCGAAGCGCCCCAGCCGCAGGTTGCGGTCAAACAATACGAGCGTTTCCTGAAACACATCCATCGCGTCGTCGCGGCTGCCACCCCGGTCGAGCACGTGCCGAATGACTGTTTCGCGCAAGCCCGGCTTTTGATAAATAGCCTGCAGCGCGGCCTCACGCGGAGGGCCACCTTGCCGGATGGCGTCGAGGAGCATTTCGTCTGTCCAGTTTGTGTCGGTCATGGTAAAAAGGTAACCCTGGGTAGCATCATTTTTTATGCAAGGTATGTAATTGAAAAAGTATCCGCCTAGAGTATCAGGTTTAAACAAGGTATACGCTCCACTTGGTGTCCCTGGTGTTCTTTGTGGTTAATTAAAACAATTGTACTGCCTCTAAAATTAACAGTCCGGTAGCATTCTTCCCCCTCTCCCGTTACCATTTTCTTAAAAAAACCGCGCCGTGGTTACCTCCCAGGCCAGCCAGGCACTAAGCAGCAAAACCGGTTCAAATACCTGCACCGGAAACGAAAAACGTCACTTCGACCAAAAACTTCATCGACATGAAAAAATTATTTTTGCTGCCCGCTCTTTTCCTGGTTTTCTCCTCCCTGCATGCCCAGATCAGTGGCATCGGGCTACGCCCGGGCCTCAGCCTTTCTACCTACAAAATGCCGCGCAACTGGAGCGACTCCTACGATGCCAGCCTGCGTGCCGGCGCCAGTGTGGCCGGTTTTGTGGAAATCAACCTCGGCAATCGCTTTACCGTACAGCCGGAAATAGCCTTCACCCAGCGCGGCGCCTATATCAAAAGTGAAAGCAATATTTTCTGGCAAGGCCCCGATTTTGGCTACCCCGCCAACTACAGTGTGGTTGATTACCGCTTCAAGGAAAGCCTGAACTACCTGGACGTGCCGATCATGTTTGAAAAAAACTTCGGCGGCGGCAACCTCGGCGCTTACCTGGCCCTCGGCCCCGGCTTTTCCTTCGGTTTCAGCGGAAAAGGCCGCGAAGAAATCACTGTGGAATTTCCCGCCACCACCGACGCCGTCGACACCCGCACCGACTACTCCGAGTACGCCATCGAAATGGGCAAAGGCCGCTACGACATGTACAAAGGTTTCGACCTCAGCCTGAATGCAGGTGGCGGCATCGTGTGGATCATGGAACGCGGCGAACTCGGCCTCGACCTGCGCTACACCCACGGACTCAAACTGCTCAGCCCCGACGGACTGAAAAACCGCAACCTGCTCGTAGGCATTTCGTACATGCACTACATCGGGCAGTAATGATTCACTGAAATTTTACAGGTATGAATTCGCACCATTGTCCCAACTGCGGCCACGTTGCGGGCGCCGAAGCAGTCCGCTGTGCACATTGCAACTACAAACTGCCTGAACGCCCCACAACAGCAGCAGGCCCGGCGCCCACTACCCTGCCCTGCTGGAACTGTGCGCAGCCCAACCCTTCGGACGCCGAACGCTGCACTTGCTGCAACGCCAAAGTAGCCGCACGGGTTGGGAAACCGCACAACGGCCGCTCGATTCTTTTCACCCAATCTGCTGTACAACATGACCAATAATGGTATCAATCCGCTATACGTTTCAGCGCTCGACGTGCTGATCGGAACACTCGGTGTATTCATAGTGCTCAATTTTCTGCACTCCCGCATTCAGAATGCTCCGCCTCCGCCAACACCACTGACGGCTTCGGCCGACAAACCTGGTAAAAAGCAGGGCGCCGCTATGCAAACCTCCCGACCAGCCAACGGGAACAACGGCTCCTGGTGGAAACGCACTTTCGGCGCCGCCGAAAAACCCGCGCCGCCTGTGCAACCGACACCACCTGACCCCAAACCGCAGCCCACAGAAATCAGCCACCCGACGCCCACGGGGCCACAGGAACCTGTCAGTGTCGACCTCATGAAACAAACCCAGGGCGCGGTAGTCATCCTGCTGCAACAGGCCGACCAGGCCAAACAGTCGGTAGAAATGATGCTCCAGCAAGGCAGCCGTACCTGGAAACCGAGCCGCGCCAGCAAGTACCAGGACGCCACCTTCGCTTACCAGAAAGGCCTGAACTATTTCTACCAAAAGGAAATACAAACAGGCTCGTACGATGTGCTGGTGCGGGTGCGCAAAGGAAACAAATCGGGCGCCACCCAGCCGTTTTCGCTGTACGGAAAAATCGTACCCGGTGGTGGGCGCACCCAGACCTATTCCTTCGGGCGCTATGCCATAGGCGGCAGTCAGAGCGACTGGCAATTGGCCGGGCAACTGGTCGTGACGGCTTCCGGACTGGAATTCAGGCCGCGACTGACCAAAGTTTCGGACAAAATTACACCTACCCCCGACACGCCGCCAGTGGCCGACCCTACAGGCAGCCCAACGACCGCCCCAGCCACTACACCCAAAAAACGCAGCGGGAAATGGGGGTAAGCAACACCCCTTCCCAAGCACTTTTTCTTTCATTTCAAAAACAAAGCATCATGTTTGCCACTAAAAATAGCCAGATTTTCGCGGGTATCGCCGCCGCCATTGTTGTTGCCATCGTAGTCAGCATTGGCTACCACCTCGCCCCGATGGGCTCGTCCATCGAAACCTTCTTTTTTGCCCTGGGCGGCAAAATGCCCAACGGGTTTATCCAGGTGATCGCTTTTGCAGGCTTTTTCACAGCGCTGTTCAGTATGTACGCCATTTCCAAACGCCTCGACTACGAGGAGGGCGCATACGCCGCCAAACTGCTACCCGAATCGGAACAATACGTGCTGTATCCGGAAGATGTGGCGCGCATCAAACTCGATACCATCGAAGCCGAACGCCACCTGGGCCCGCGCATGCTCACCGACCTGATCAAACAGACCGCCACCAAATTCCGCTCCAACAACTCGCCCGCCGACGCGCTGGAAATCACCAAAACCATGGGTGCTATGCAGTACAAAGCCCTGGAAAAAGAGTTTTGGCTGATCGGCATTTGCCAGACACTGATTCCTACTTTCGGGTTTCTGGGTACGGTGTGGGGACTGGCTTCGGCCATCCTGAGCCTGGGCAGTATTCAGCCGGCGCCGATGGCGGCCAATGCCGACAAAAGCGCAGCTGCTTCGGGCGCCGTATCGCTGTCGGCATCGGACATTGAAACGCTCGTCGACCACATGGGCATGGCCTTTTTTGCTACCATGCTGGCCATTGCGCTGAGTCTGGTGGTGGTGGTGTTATCCAAAAAACTGGAAGCCCGTGTGGAGGAGTTTCACTTGAAGATGCAGCGGCATGTAGTGGAGAATTTGGTGAATCGGATACAGGTGTAGTGGAGAAAGTTATGGGAGAGCCGAACGGTTCTCCCATTCCTCACAATTTCGCACCCGCCGGTTGCTTCCATCAATTTAATATGCTATGTTTGTCAAGCCGAAACACATCTAAATATATTTACATTGTAGCATAACTATTCTATCCATGGAGCAACTTACCATTTATCAGTATCTCAGCCAGGTGTTTGGATTTGGAGAAGACATCTCCGACTGGAAAAACTGGCCGCCCAACACGTTTGCCGTCACCACTGATATTCTGAAAAAAACCGGGTGTTACAGAGCCGTACTGCACGAAAAATGGCTTGAATCCTTTGACGGCGACGGCAACCTCTGGCAGAAAATAGTAGAGATAGAAGCACAAATATGGAAAAGGAACATTACAGCGCACCTGTTTGAAAAATTCGGGTTGCAGGAAACCTTTAAAGTGGACTCCGAAGCCGAACTCCAGGAAAATATCCAGCGAATTTTCCAGAAAGAAGGCGATCCCGAGCGGCAGCAGCGAAACCGACTGAACACCCACCTCCAAACGATTTGCAACCAACTCAAAAAACTGACTTTCAACGAGTTGCGACTAGTGAATCAAGAAAACATTTCGGACATCACCCACGACCTGCCTGCCTTCATCAACTCCATCCTTTTTGTACATGCCGTATGCGACGAAGTGTGCACCGGCCTGGGTCTCAGCGGCGCCTTCAGCGACGAAACCTCTTTTTTCAACTGCGTTGCCAATACGCTTCTCATTTCGAGCGGTTCGCTATCCACGTTCGACAAACAGATTTGTACCGTGCTGCCCAAAATGCGCACGCCGCAAACCGGCCTCACGGTGCGCTCGTTTTCGCACCACCTCACTTGCCATTCCACCGAAGTGGAGGTGATCTGGCGCATGATTCCGTGGATCAATTACCAGGAAAACACCATTAATATCCTGTCCATTTGCTGGCCCAATTCCATCCCTAACACCTTTTTTCTGCGGGAAAGCGAGAGTTTCAAATCTGTCAACTATTTCAAATACGAAGGCGCTGCCAAAACCCGCCTCGACCCACACGATGTCATTTCCCTGATTGAAGAATACAAGGTGAACCACGGGATCGAGCGCATACACATCATCGTTTTCCCCGAACTCTCGCTCGACAATGAAGAGTGGGAACAACTGCTGACCTGCCTGAAACACGAATACCGGAATGAACACCGGAAAAATGGAGAAAAAATAAACCAGATCCCGATCGTACTGGCCGGGGTACGGGAAAGCAAGCCGCTGAAACTGTCGGGAACGGATGTATCCACCAATGAACTTCGTATTGCCACCTATTTTTCCGAAAAATGGTACCTGATTTCTCAAAGAAAACACCACCGCTGGAGCCTGAATGAAGCCCAGATAAAACAATATGGGCTGGCTGGCAGGTTTTCTACCGCTAAACGATGGTACGAAAAAATTGAAATCAGCCAGCGCCGGCTGTCTATTATGGCCCCTAACGGCTGGCTGTCTATCTGCCCGCTGATCTGTGAAGACCTGGCCCAACTCGAACCTGTTTCCGAACTCATCCGCGGCATCGGCCCTACCCTGCTGATCACGCTCCTGGCCGATGGCCCGCAACTGGACAACCGATGGTCGTCGCGCTATGCCAGCGTGTTTGCCGACGACCCCGGCACCTCCGTGCTTACCCTTACCTCATCGGGGATGGTTAAAAAATCCAGTTCCCGGTTTGTCGATAAAAAATTAGGCGACCACCGCAACGACGACGACAGCAATACCGTAGGACTCTGGAAAGACATGATCACAGGATTTCACCCGATCAAGGATCCCGGAATGGGCACCTCGGGTGAAAAACAGCCCAACATGAGCAATTTCCTGCTCACCGTAACCGCCGAATGGAAAGAAGAACTGACCGCCGACGGCAGAACGGATCATACGAATGCTTCGGTAATAAAATTTCAGAGCCTGACCAACGAACAACCCCGGCAGCGGGAACATACCCCACCCGAAGGCCACCTCTCGCACAAAGAGGCTATCAATGACATCCAGGACTGGACGGACATCAAGGAATTGTCGCTGGCCACCGTGATCATTGAAATGCTGATTACCTTGAAAAACAAAAAAGTGTCGGAAAGAATCGTATCGAATTTCCTGGAAAGTTCGAACACCGTCAAGAATCTGAAAAACGAAGATTTTTACGACAACCTTTTTATTCAGATTATCACTACCTCCATGGACTCCAAATACGCGGGCACGCTGACGCCGGAGTCTATCGGCGCCACGACCCGTAAGGAGCGTATCAGCACCAAACAGAAATGGCCTACGGCGTCTCTCCATGTCGTATTCTGGTACCTGCTCCGCGATTTTGACAAACTCCTGAACGATACGGATAACATCAAAAATAACATCGACAACTTTTACGAATACCTGTACCTGCACATCAAAGGCCAGTTGCATAAAATATACGCCCATGAACTGGATTTTGGAGCGGATTTAAAACAAATTCAGGCTAAATACCCAGGCCTGCTGACCGACGACGACACCACCCATGACAATCTACGAAGGTTGTATAAAGCCTGCCTGCTCCAGATACTCATCATTCTGCACAACAAACTCGAACACCTGCGCAGAAAAAACCAGTCGGGCAGCAAAACGCACGAGCGGCTGTTCCCTTCCCAGGGCTACTTTTCCTCTTCAGAACTCAAACAGAAACAATTGTTTATCAAAGTGGAAGGGCTGCTGAATGAGTATGGGTATTGAGGAGGAGAAGGGGCGGCGGGTGCATTTGAGCATCCGGTGATACGTTGCCATTCCCATTCAACTGTTTTTTACGACACTCTGCCTGCTTACATCTACCATTCAGGGATATTCCCTTTGGGCAGACGGACATGCGGGTACTTTTGTCCTGTACAAACAAGCAGTTGATGTCATGAAAAAAATCCTTGTCCTTCTCGGCCACCCATATGAGCAGTCTTTCAACCACGCCCTCGCCCGGCAATATGTCAGCGCTGCTGTAGAAGCCGGCCATGAGGTGCAGTTGCTCGAACTAGGCAAACTGACGTTCGATCCCATTCTTAGAGGCGGATATTCGCAACGGCAGGAACTGGAACCCGACCTGCAAGCCGCCTGGGAAAAAATCCTGTGGGCCGAACACCTCGTACTTGTTTTCCCTACCTGGTGGGGTGTCGCCCCTGCCTTGCTAAAAGGTTTTTTCGATCGCCTATTCCTGCCTGGCATGGCCTTCAAATACCGCCCCAACTCCCAGTTTTGGGACAAACTCCTGAGCGGCCGCAGCGCACATATCATCACCACGATGGACAGCCCAGCATTTTACAACTGGTTGGTGTATCGCAATGCCAATATCCGCAGCGTTCGGCAGGCCACGCTCGAATATTGCGGTATAAAACCCGTTCGGGTGACTGTGTTTGATCGCATTCGTTTTGCTAGTGAAAAACGGCGGGCCGGGATGTTGGAAAAGGTGGGGGGCATGGGAAGGAATGGGAGGTAAGAGATGGTCACTGGCTCACTTCTGCCTCTACCAGGTCGTTCATCTGCTCTACTTTCTATATACCTGGCGAGGCAGAAAGAAGTGTTGGGATGCCAACAACGTCCACTATCAGGCTATCTGGAAAAATTCCATTTCTTATCCTCTTTCCCTTCGATGGTGATGGTAAAACGCTTGATGTCATCGCTCAACTCGAATTTGATATCACCTTCTCCGTAACTCCTCGAATCCACGAGTTCGCTGAGATAATTGCTTGGCGCCACCGGGCCAGGCAATTCCGGGGCAGTCAGTCTGAAATTTTCTGAACTGAGCAGTTTATTGATAATGCCTTTGAAATTCAACCCAATTCTCAGCGTGATCAGGCTCTTACCACCACCGACGCTTTCCACGCTGGTTTTCACGACGGAATAAACCCGCTCGTACTGCTCATCACCGGCGGCGATGGTAATCGGGCCGGCTTCAGAGACATTCAGCACCTGGGATGAGCCTGCTTCATTTCCAGAAGCAGGGCGTGCCGAAGGAGCCTGTTCTTTATCCACCTTGGGGCCATCGCCGGCAGCAGGAGCAGCGGTAAAGCGGTAAATACCGTAGAAGATAAAAATACCAGCAACGGCTGCTAATACATATATCCAGATTCGGTTGGGGGCAGATTTGGTCGGCGTTGGAACGGCATAAGGAACACGCTGACTGCCGCCAGACTCAATCATCTGAAGCAGGCTATTGCGGATTTGTCCGAGTTCGAGATTGGCTTGTTCGTGGGAGACGAGGTCGTTGCGCTGCTTTGCACGGAGTTCGTTCCACTTGCTTTCGAGCAGTATCAAATCCGTGTGGTAGGATGGCTCGTTTTTCAACGCCTCGAAGAGTTCGCTCAGTCGATTGGCGGCGAGCAATTCAAGAAGGGGTTGTTTGTCCATGCAGGTGTTTGTTTAGTAAAGGGTTATACTTTTATCAGGGCAGCAATGTAGCAGATATTTGTGATTTTTCAGGCTTTTTACGCACGACAGCAGCCGAAGTGGCAATATTTAAGCCTCCTAACCAGGCGTAGCGTGTCATCCTGAGCGTAGCGTGTCATCCTGAGCGCAGCGTGTCATCCTGAGCGTAGCGTGTCATCCTGAGCGCAGCGAAGTATCCCGCTCCACGGAGGGCCGCTTGCGAGTGAGATCCTTCGCTGCGCTCAGGATGACACGCTGCGCTTGGTCAAATAGGTAGACCTGGCGAGACAGAAACGTTGAAATAATGGAGCATCAATATCACTTAACCCAAGCGTAGCGTGTCATCCTGAGCGTAGCGAAGGATCCCGCTCCACGGAGGGCCGCTTGCGAGTGAGATACTTCGCTGCGCTCAGGATGACACGCTGCGCTCAGGATGACACGCTACGCTCAGGTTTGAGTGGAGTGGATACTTGGAGCAGTAACGACGAAGAAAAAGAATTACTTCATGATGTTTCAAACCTTACCACAATCACTTATTTTTGATAACGCTTTATACATCATTTAACACCTTTCATTTATCCGAACTTTAATAATGAGACAGCACAATTATTACGTTTATCTCATGACCAACCTGTTCAAAACCGTTTTATACACAGGCGTCACCAATGACTTGAACAGGCGTTTGGAAGAGCATATAAGCAGTGTACGCACTGCCCGAAAAAACTTTACCGGTAAATATCGTTGTCAATACTTAATTTATTATGAATGGTACATGCATATTGAAGATGCCATAGCACGTGAAAAACAAATCAAGGGTTGGACGAGGGACAAAAAAGAAAGATTGATCGCTTCCTTTAATCCAGATTGGCGTTTTTTGAACGACCCGGTAGAAATTGCCAAAGGTGATTTGCCTTTTTGGTGTGTTGGTGATGATTATTGGCAACCGGGTACTGGAAGTGGAAAGTAGAAATAATAGAGCATCTATACCACTTAACCCACGCGTAGCGTGTCATCCTGAGCGTAGCGTGTCTTCCTGAGCGTAGCGTGTCTTCCTGAGCGTAGCGAAGGATCTCACTCGCAAGCGGCCCTCCGTAGAGCGGTATCCTTCGCTGCGCTCAGGATGACACTTTGTTGCGCTTGGTCAAATAAGAGGGCCTGCGAGGCAGAAAATGTTTTGCGCATCAGACAGCATGTTGACGAATAGAAAAACTCTTCCGAACTATCCTTTTAGCAACCATTGGAATAGTAAAAGCCTGACGATATAAACGATGCATGGGATATTGGATTTATAGTTACTTTCCAATACAAAACTTCCCAAAAATATTCCCCAGCAAATCCTCCACCCCGATCTCCCCGGTAATTTCCCCCAGATACGCCAGTGCATGCCGAATATCCTGGGCCACAAAATCGCCGGTGACACCCGTTTCCAGCCCATGCAGCACATCGGCCAGAGCGGTATCGGCCCGGCGCAAGGCGTCGTGGTGGCGGGCATTGGTCACGATGGTGTGGTCGGTGGCGAGTTCGCTGCCGACAGCCAGGTCGTAGAGTTTTTCCTTGAGGTATTCGAGGTTCATCTGGTTTTTGGCAGAAAGCGCTATCAATGATGAATGATGAATGATGAATGATGAATCTGTAGGGGGCATGTCGTCTTCTGGGAGGAGGTAGGGGTGGATGCCGGGCAGGGTTGGGTCGACGAGCCAGTCGGTCTGGAACAGCGGGTTGCGATCCATTTTATTGCACACCACGAGGAGGTTGTCGCCAGTGGGAGCCAGTTGTTGGAGGTCGGCGCGCACCTCGGCGAGTGTCATGCCGCCGGCCACATCCCACACATACACGAGGATGGCCGCCTGTTCTATTTTTTCGAGCGTTTTGGCCACGCCGATGGCTTCGATAGCGTCCTGCGCTTCGCGGATACCGGCCGTGTCGATGAGGCGAAACTGCACCCCTTTGATATTGAGCACCTCCTCGATGGTGTCGCGGGTGGTGCCGGGGATGTCGCTCACGATGGCGCGTTCTTCGTTGAGCAGCGCATTGAGCAGAGTGCTTTTCCCCGCGTTGGGGCGGCCAGCAATGACCGTGCTGACGCCGGTTTTGATGGCATTGCCCAGGGCGAACGACTGCATGAGCGGACGCAGGTGGGCGCGTATTTTTTCCACCAGGCGTTTCAGGTCGTCGCGGTCGGCAAACTCCACGTCTTCCTCGCCGAAGTCGAGTTCGAGTTCCACGAGGCTGGCGAAGTCGATGAGTTCCGAGCGCAACTGCTGGATTTCGGTGCGGAAGCCGCCGCGCAGTTGGCGCAGCGCCACCGTATGGCCCGCTTCGCTCTGGCTGGCAATGAGGTCGGCTACGGCTTCTGCCTGGCTGAGGTCCATACGGCCATTGAGAAATGCGCGCAACGTAAACTCGCCCGGCTCGGCCAGGCGCGCGCCTTCGTGCAAGCACAACTGTATGATTTCCTGCTGGATATACGGCGATCCGTGGCATCCAAATTCCACCGTCGGCTGCCCGGTGTACGAGCGGCGGTCGTGAAACACCGTGGCCAATACTTCATCCAGTGCGCGGCCGTCCTGGGCTTCGATGCGTCCAAAATGCGCCGTATGTGTCGCCTGATCGGCCAGCACCTTTCCCTTAAAAATGCGGTCGGCCAGCGGTATGGCTTCGGGGCCGCTCAAACGGATGACCCCGATGGCGCCAATGCCGGGAGGTGTAGCGAGGGCGACAATCGTATCGGAAATATCTGGAATACGCATGGGTGTTCGGACGGAGCAGATTTTATTTGCAGATTTTCGTGGAAATTTGCGGTCTAGTGAGTGGTGAGTAGTGAGTAGTGAGTGGTGAGTAGTGAGTGTTACGTACTTTGCTTTTGGCCACTCTTTCCCAGAAGCCAAAAGAATACTCACCACTCACTACTCACCACTCACTAGACCGCAAATCTCCATGAAACTTCACAAAATTAATCTTTCCAATACGAATTTACATGAAACAAAGAACCTCCTACCTGATCATGGCTGCTGCCCTGGTGATCGGTTTGTTTATTTGGTACAAATACCGCCAGCCCCGTTTTATCACCGGCGAAACAGCGCCCGATTTCCAGGTGACCCTGGCCGACGGAAGCACCGCGCACCTCAGCGATACCCGGGGCAAATACACCCTGCTCCAATTCTGGGGCAGTTGGTGCGGCCCCTGCCGCGCCGAAAACCCGCAACTGGTAGCCCTTTACAACAAATACCACGACCGGGGTTTTGAAATTTTCAGCGTGGCCATCGAGCAAAATCCGCGCAACTGGATTCGCGCCATCGCCGATGACGGCATGATATGGAAATACCACACCATGGAATCGGGCGACTTCGGCGGCCCTATTTCCAGCCATTACAATATCAAATCGATCCCAACACTTTTCCTGCTCAATCCAGAGGGCAAGATTTTGGAGGTGGATCCTATGCCGGGTGAGTTGGAAAAGATTTTAGAGGTGAGATAGGGCTGAATCAGGATTTTGAGGATTTAAAGGATTAGAAGGATTCCCGACGGGATGTCGAAATTCTTTCCATTCAATTAATCTAATCTGAATACTCCAATTTTAGTAATTTCGACATCCCGTCGGGAATCCTTCTAATCCTTTAAATCCTCAAAATCCTGATTCAACCCACCGCCTCTATTTCCTCTGCCAAATTGACATTCACATGCGCGAGGCATGGAAATTGCGGAAAGCATTCGAAATCAAGACACAAATGCCCTGATTTCACCCATTTCTTATGAAAAACCCTTTCAAAAAAATATTTGATATGACGGAAAAAGAAACGAATACGAGCGAGCAGGAAATGGAAGAAGTACTCGAAAATGCGCCCGAACAAGGCGGAAATGACGAACGTATTGCCGAACTCGAAAAACAACTCGAGGAAAGCCGCAATAAATACCTGTACCTGTTCTCCGATTTTGAGAACTTCAAACGCCACAGCGCCAAGGAACGGATGGAACTCATCCAGACGGCCGGACGTGACATCCTGGCATCTTTGCTGCCGATTCTGGACGATTTTGACAGGGCTGCCAAAAACGACTCGCTCAGCGAAGGCGCCGCGCTGATTCACCAAAAACTGGTGCAAATGGCCCGTACGAAAGGCCTCGTGGGCATCGAAACCAAAGTCGGCGACGCATTCAATGCCGACGTACATGAGGCCGTAGCAGAAATTCCTGCTGCTTCTGACGAACTAAAAGGCAAAATTGTAGACATCCTCGAACCCGGGTATTCCCTCGGCGAACGCATTATCCGTTTCGCGAAAGTTGTAGTAGGTAAATAAACATGGCAAAACGCGATTATTACGAAGTGCTGGGCGTACCGAAAAATGCCAGCGCTGACGATATAAAAAAGTCCTACCGCAAAAAGGCGCTCGAATTTCACCCCGACCGGAATCCGGGCGACAAAGCCGCGGAGGAAAAGTTCAAGGAGGCTGCTGAAGCGTATGATGTGCTCAGCGACTCGGACAAACGCGCCCGCTACGACCGACTCGGTCATGCTGGTGTGGATGGCAATATGGGCGGCGCCGGCGGGTTCCAGGGTATGGACATGGACGATATCCTGCGCCGCTTCGGCTTCGACAGCGATGATATTTTTGGCGAATTTTTCGGCGGCGGCCGTCGCAGAGGCGGCGGCGGTGGCGGCAGGCCGCGCGGTGAGCGGGGCTCCAACCTCCGTATCCGGGTGAAAATGACGCTGGAGGAAATCGCTACCGGCGTCAATAAAAAAATCAAGGTGCGCAAACAGGTCACCTGCAATACCTGCTCTGGCTCTGGCGCGCGCGACCCTAATTCTGTGGAAACCTGCGGTACCTGCCGCGGTTCGGGTATGGTGAACCGCGTCACCCAAACACCGTTCGGGATGATGCAAACGGCCGTGCCCTGCCCTACCTGCAACGGGGCCGGACAAACCATCAAATCGCCCTGCAATGTGTGTAAAGGCGACGGCCGCGTGTTCGGCGAGGAAACCATCGAAATGGACATCCCCGCCGGCGTACACGAAGGCATACAACTTTCCATGGCCGGCAAAGGCAATGCCGGCGCCAAAGGCGGCGCTCCGGGCGACCTGCTGATCACGGTGGAAGAAGTGCCACACGAGGAGTTTACCCGCGACGGCAGCAATATCATGTACGAACTGTTTATCAACGTGGCCGATGCCGCGCTGGGCACTAAAACAGAAGTTCCTACGCTCGACGGCCGTGCGCGTATCACCATTCCTCCCGGCACACAGTCGGGTAAAATTTTCAGGCTCAAAGACAAGGGCTTGCCAGGCCTGCAATCGTACCAGCGTGGCGACGAGTTGATTCACGTCAACGTATGGGTGCCGAAAAAATTCAACGACGAGGAAAAGCGACTCCTGGAAAAACTGCGCGATATGCCCAATTTCCAGCCCAACCCCGGCAAAGAAGACAAGAGTTTTTTTGAGCGGGTGCGGGATATTTTTGGTTGAGTGGTGAGTAGTGAGTGGTGAGTAGTGAGAATTCTTTTGGCTTCTGAGAAAGAGTGGCCCAAAGCAAAGTACGTAACACTCACTACTCACTAACTCACCACTCACAACTTTTTTCACTCCTTCTTCTTTTTTCCCAAAACACGCGTATCTTTGCCGCCGCTTTTGAAAAAAGCATGGCCACGTGGCGGAATTGGTAGACGCGCCACTTTGAGGGGGTGGTGTCCTTACGGATGTGCTGGTTCGACTCCAGTCGTGGTCACAAAAACACCTTTGCCCGGATTTTTCCTTGTGAAAAATCCGGGCTTTTTTTTGCCTTTTTGGTGTACGCTACGCATAGTGCCCTTTGTGCCTTTTTTCGTGCACTTTGTGTTAAAAATTTAAACACGAGGGACACAAAGGAAGGCACAAAGAGCACTATGCGTAGCGTACACTTTTTATTTTGAGTATTACTCTACATCGGAATTGCAGTTTTTTACAAAAAAATAAAAAGGTATTAAAAGATTTTGCAGAAAACAATTCTGACATTTCTACATTTGGCCGTTCTAAATTTCAATCACGAAACACACCTGATACTTGCATGAGCAACATCAACACTTCCAGGCTGTTTACGGCCAGTTGTTTTGCCCTGATTACCACTGCCTTTGCTTTTGCCATCCGGGCAGGCATTTTGGGCGAATTGTCCCGGAAATTTGGCCTCAGCGACACCCAGTTGGGCTATATCAACCAGATGGCCATTCTGGGCTTCCCTATTGCTACGATGGTTGGCGGTTGGCTGTACAATGAATTTGGCCCCAAGCGCATGATGTACATTGCCCTGGGCTCGCACCTGCTGGGCATTTTGATGACGCTGGGCGCCAACGGATTCGGGCTGCTGCTGCTGTCCAATTTCTTTGTCGGCTTCGGCAACGGAACGGTGGAAGCCGCCTGCAACCCCATGATTTCCAACATGTTCAAGGAAAATCGGACCACCATGCTGAATAAATTTCACGTATGGTTCCCCGGCGGTATTTTCCTCGGTTCCCTGATTTCGCAGTTTATGACGAATGCCGGTATGGGCTGGCAGGCTCAAATTGCCATCATGCTGATTCCGACGGCCATTTATGCTTACCTGTTCTGGGGACAGAGTTTCCCCGACCGCGCATCTTCTGGGCAGGCGCCTTTGAGCCAGAACCTGGCTGGTATTTTTTCACCGCTATACCTGTTTATGATTTTCTGCATGGTGCTTACTTCCAATACCGAACTCAGCACGCAGCAATGGGTGGAGCGTCTGCTGGCTAAAGCAGGTGGCGCGCAGCCGATGCTGATTTTGGCCATGGTAACAGGTCTGATGGCAGTAGGGCGCTATTTTGCCGGCCCGATCATCCACCGACTCAACCCTACGGGTGTATTGTGGGGCGGTTCCATCATTGCAGCCATTGGTATTTACCTGATGAGCACAGCGACAGGTGGGATGGTGTATGTTTCAGCCATTCTATTTGCTATCGGCGTTTGTTATTTCTGGCCTACCATGCTGGGTTTCACGGGTGAATACATTCCCAAATCGGGCGCCCTGGGCATGTCACTGATGGGCGGTGCAGGTATGTTTGCCACCGCCATCGCTCAACCAATTGTAGGTGGCTGGCTCGATAAATCGCGTATGACTGCACAGGCACAAGGCCTTACCGGCGACGCTGCCGATCTGGTAGCCGGACAGGAAACCCTTCAACACCTGCTCACTTTCCCGCTGATTCTGATCGTAGCGTTCGGATTGCTGTGGTTTTATATGAGAGGAAAAACGCACGCGACTGCATAGCAACACGGATTGCACGGATATAAGACGGATTTTCACGGATTAAGGGCAACACGGATTGCACGGATATAAGACGGATTTGCGCGGATTTGTTGTCAAACAACAAGAGAGGCGATGACGGTCATGTCATCGCCTCTCCCATTATTACAGCCTGTCCATTTGAACAAACCCTATCCGTGAAAATCCGTCATTTCTGCGCAATCCGTGTTTCCCTAATCCGTGTAAATCCGTCTATTCCGCGCTATCCGTGTTGCATCATCCGCGCAATCCGTGTTCATCCATTACCCCTATTCCCTGCCAATCCACATCAGACGAAGGTATATAAGTTGGCAGAATGGCTTTGACCACACTTTTCAGGTCGGGCAATTGGATGCCGGCACGGTGCAGGTCTCTGAAATCTTTTTCCAGGGTTTCCCAGTATGCATTGAGTCTGGCATTTTCAGATTCCACGAATTTTAGATAGGTTTCTATAGCCTTTTCCCGGTCGCCGGGTCGATTGCGGAGCAGGTAGGCATGTGCCAGGTTGGTTTGTACATATTCGGAAAGCGGATAGTCGTAACCATCAGAGGACTGTCTGGATTTTTCCTCCGTTTTTTGCGCCATTTCTATGGCTCTGGTGAGCAGCGACGTATCTTTTAAGGAGTTAAATAACAAGTAAAACGACTGATTCTGAGCCGTTTCTACCCAGGCCTGGCCCCAGGGATAGGTAATATTTTTATTTCGGATTAGTTGTTCTACGGTTTCCATAGTGCGTACATTCCACTCCAGTGCTTGCTCATAGCGTCCTGTAGCAAAGGCATGATGTGCTTGCAGGCTGGCAAAACGATAATCTGTTTCCAGCACGCTGGAACGCGGATGGTTGGCGAACCAGGCATTTTTCAGTCGTGGCATAAATGCCAGGATAGAATCCTTTTGTGTAGGTAAACGTTCGGACAGGCGTTGTAAGTCGAACAAAGCATTCCCCAATTCTTCAGTATTTTTTATACCGCCATAATTCAGAAACGCTTCTATTTCGTCGCCTTCCATCAGATCTACATGCGCAAGCAAATAGGAGTTGTAACCATTGCTGCCAATATTGGCCGCTTCTTCAAATGCGTTGCGGGCTGTAATGAAATCGCCCAGCATGAGGGAGGTATTGCCAAGGATAATCAACTGCGGGCTTAAAGTCAGGTAAGCGTAACTACCTAAATAAATGGTATCGGTGGCTACCGACCACATTTTTTCACTGACATCATACCCTTTTTTACAGGCCTCAAGACAAGCCTCGTACTGACCGCGGGTGTACAGGTTACTGGCCAGATCGTTGTATAGCAGCGCCAGATTTTCGAGCCTTGATTGTTCTTTTTGTTGTGTAAATGGCCCGAGTTCTTCGAGCATCGCAATGCCTTTACGCTCCAATTCCATTCCCAGGTCGCTACTTTGCTCAAAAAGGCCCCAACTGCGATAGGTCATCGCCATCTGGTTGGTGCAGGTTTCGAGTTGATCACGTCCCAGTACAGGCTTTATTTTAGCCAGTTGTTGTGCATCCGTTCTGGCATCTTCCTGTAGTCGGAGAATTTTAGCAAATGCAATGTTCTGACTGCTCAGGTACAATTTCTTGTAAATATTCCAGCGAAGGCGTGTTTCCGCATCGAAGGGGGCTGTACTCGCATCCCTGGGTTGTTGGGCACACAAAACAAAATTATCCCATGCGTCGAACATGCCGCACAGGCAGGCAATCTGTCGTTCACCAATGAGTTCAAACTCTGCCAGTTGGACAAAATCTTCAAAAATGGTGTTCAGAGACGGGTCTACATACACTCCCGGTTCCGGTTCATTGCTCATTCGGATAATCCAGTCGGCATAAAGCCTGACAGCGCGGCGCAGGTCGTCGGGCCCACCTTTTACCAATGCGATATGTGCTTCCGACCTGATAGCCGAAAATGGTTTTCCGAATTGTTTGTTTACAAATTGCAGTACTTGTTCGGCCTTTTCGGGGTTGTCGCGCAGCAGCCATTTCCAGAGGAAATTGCTGTACATAGCCAACATGGTCGACTTTAGTTCGCTGCGTGTTTCGGGTTCCAGTTGAGAATATAGCACAAATGCCCGATCGCAATATTCGCTCACCTGATCGATGTTGCTACTCAGTCGGGCTTGCTGGTAATAATAACTGAAAAATGATTTGATCAGCGGAATGTCTTTCGAGTTGGCCAGTCGTTCAAAGTTACCTTCGTAATTGAGTGCCTGATCGAGGCTGTATTTTCGAATCTGATCGGGTGTAAAAGCAATCAGCCGATAGTTGGGGGGCTGCACGGCTGCACGGATAGCCGCGGGGTCGAGTGAGCGGATCAAAATGGCCTCTCCTGGCGACATGAGGCACAACAGATTGTCTTCGGGAAGCATCCGAATACGCGAAAAAGACATTCCATTGGCTTGGGCCGGTAGTTGCAGTTTGAAATTGGGCATGCCCGTTTCGGTGCTCCACGACACAGTACTGTGGTCGCTGTAGGTAGTCATGAGCGAGCGCCCGTCGGGCGAAAACCGGATCGCCAGCACGGATGCGTTGGTGCCTTGCATGGCGCCCTCGCCGCTTGGCATAATTTGCACCATTTCATCGGTCAGGTCATCGGTATGAAAAATGCGGATATCCTGACCGTCAGACACAGCCAGCAGATCGCCCTGAGAAGACACATCCAGCAGGGCGATATTGTATTCATGCAGGCGCATGGTGCGCGGGCGGTAATCATTTTTGAAAGGATGAATGATGCGCAGCAGGGTTTTGGTGCTGTAGTCGTAGTTGGACTTGCTTTGCTGCAATAGAATCAGTTCATTGGAAACGGGCAAAAACTCCATTCCCAGTATTTCGCCTACGTAGGTTCTTGTAGATGCCACATGCCCATTTGACAGGTCGTATATCCTGATTTGCCCATCGGGATATGCGGCTGCTAGAAACCGTTCGTCGGAGGAAAATGCAACGGGGAATTGTGGCAACAAAGGCAACGGAAGCCACCATTTTATATTTTTTTCCCAGTTCCAGACCAGCATCGAATCACCGCGCCAGGGGGTGGCGACCCAGTGGTTGGCGAGTTTATCGAAAAAAAAATCGAAGGTAGAAGTAGTGTCGCTCACCTGCAATTTGTTCAGGGCAGCGCCTGGTTGCCTGCCATCGCAAATACTGATTTGACGAGATGCATAAGAGGCGTAGCAGTGGCCGTCGGGGCTAATATCGGTAACGCGTTCCGAATCGGCCGTGAACTTGTAAAAGATATTTTGCCCGTGGTCTTGCAAACTCCAGCAATGCAATACGCCATTTACAGAAGGCAACACCAGCCATTGACCATCGGGGTCGAAGGCGCCATCCAGAACTTTGTATTCCTCCAGTTGGGGAACAGTGGTTAGATAAACCACCTCACCAAATACATTGTGCACGAGAATGGTACCGCTTTCTCCGTTGTATTCAGATTGCAGGGTAGCCACCAGTTTGTCGGGCAGCGATGCCAGCATGTAGCCATTGAGCATTATCGGCTGAGGCGGTTCGTCGCTGTCTTCCGGCACATGCAGTACTGCAGTTGTTTTCCCGAAATTCACTACCATCATGTCATGTTCGGGGAATAATTGAAGGTAATTTCCCTGTGTATTCAAGTTTTCCCCCTGAAACCGCAGTGGTATATTTCGTACCATTTTCCAGCCCTGCCCACCGGCTATTTTTCGCAATACCACCAGGCTATCGGTATAGCACAACCACATATCACCTTTATACACCTCCATATCCAGCACACCCGGCCCTACTCCGGTCACCCAGGGTCGGAATGTGGGTGGCAGCAAGGTTTCTTCGAATTTTCGCTGTTTTTGCATTTTCGAGTTACTCACATTCTGGTAGATTTCCTTAAGTGTGAGCGCTTCTATTTTCTTTTCCGTCGTGTCCAGCAGGTAAAATTCATCACCGCGTTCGCTGAAACAAAAATCTTGCACCTGCGCCACGTTCAGGCGGTAGGCTTCACGTCCTTTTCGCCAGAATATCAGCAGTTTATCTGAATACAGTAAAAAAGTACTGCCATCGGGCGCCACTTCGAATCCGTTAACATTCGGGTCGACCGGCACAGTAGGGCCCTGTTCGAGGGTATTGGCATCCCAGTGATACAACTTGTGCTGCTGGACGGAGAGTGCGTAAATTTTCTTTTGTTTTCCCTGCCCGGCAAACCGTACAATAAGTTGGTCACCGAGGTTGTCGCCCAACTGGTAACAAAATGGCGCCTGAATGCCTATGGCCTGCGGAGCGCCAATAGCGCCCGGCGATGCATACCAGGCATCGAACATGGCCTGCTGGCAGTCGGCGTTGTCTTCTCCCGGTGGTGCGATATATGAATTGGCAAAATCGGCCATGCGATAGGCTAAAGAGCGATCGGCATGGCGCAGCAGTTCTCGCGAGTCGTCGGCCCGGTTGGCCGCGATGGCATGGCGCTCCCGATTGATGATTTCCTGTTCTGCCGCTGCACGACAGGCTTCCAGGCGGTCGCTTATCTCCTGTCGGCGTTTTTGGTCGGCATCTGCACAGTTTTTGGCAGCACGATACAACAGGCTGGCATCATCCCAACAGCGCTGGGCAAAAGCCCGGTCGGCTTCTCTTCGTGTGGCTTCGTAGCAGTTTTCATCGGAATTTTCCAGGAAACTACGGCTCGGACGGTAATGCCGGCGTTCTGTGTCGGCGCGTTGCGCTGAAAGCGCCAGGGTGCTCAGGAAAAAAATGGATAGAACAAGATAACGCATGACACGATGGCGTAAGAACATGGTGGGTACATGGCCAGAAACAGGCAGCATGCCTGCATCCGGCATATACGAATACAACTCATTGGCTTACAAATGTATTGCAATGTGTGAATACAAAAAAATGCGGCGATG
>JAEUUT010000176.1 GCA_016787415.1 Saprospiraceae bacterium
AACACAGAAGCCAGTGAGGTAACACTGCAGTCGGCATCCAAATCAATCGTAGCCCCCGCAACACAACTACCTGTAGGCGCCGGACAAGTACACTCCTGTGGGCATGTACCCGGCGCTGTAGGAACTGCCACGGAAGCAGGACTTACATTCAAAGGATCATTAACGCAAGAGCAACGCGTCTGGATATTCTGTATCGGACCTGCCTGATTGTAGGTAGGCACAGTGCCGCTCCATGTCAGGCCTCCGTCTGTAGAAAACTGCAGGTTAGAGCCAGCAGGGCAAGCCCCAACCGGAGCAGTGATGCTACCACCTGTTGGAGAGCAGGTAGGAGCGGTGCAAGTGCTGTTGATGATGGATACGTTTGCCGGAGCAGATGCCAGATCAGGACATTGTGCATCGATTCGTACATCGTCGATGGCTACGCCTCCAAGGATAACAGTGGTATCAGAATCGAGGCGTACTTTAAAACGCACAGTTTTACCGGCAAAGGCGCTTACATTGACATAGAAGGTACCCCAGCCGCCTGTCAATGGCATGTTTACAGCAGGGTTACCAGGAGTGGCTGTTGGAGTAGCACCCAGCCAAACAAATAATTCCTGGGTGTTACTAGGATTACCTACTTCCTCGATGGTGACTGTAAAATGGTCGAAATTAGCAGATTCCACCTGATAACGCATCGCCCAACTGAGGTACACCGAACCTGCACTGGCAGGGATGCTGATATTGGGAGATTCAAGCAGCTGATTGCTGCTTACATTATAGGTACCTGTCAAGTCTGTTTTCCAGCACTTAACTCCGCTGTTGGCCGTTGTAAAAGCAGCAACAGGGTTGGCAGTAGTGGTACCCGGAGTATTTGGCGTTCCCCATGCCCATTCATCGGCCGCACCAGAATGGGTGTAGCCCCCATCATTGGCTTCGAAATCCTGAGCATAAATATTGGTATAAGAAGCGATAAGGGCCGGTGTTGTTTCAGGTAAAATATCCAACGACCAGTTGTTCAGCGTTCCTCCATTGGCGCCGGTGACATCATCATATAATGTAAGCGTCCAGGTACCTCCAGCCTTAATGCCTTTCAGCAGATCCAGTTTACAGGTGTTTTCAGGCTGATGGCCCAGCCCTTTTAAGACTGTAAATGCGAAAGGAGTGGCATTGTTGTCATTAATAAACAAGTTCATTTGCTGTTGACCGCCCGTCGCAGCAGCGCCAATATCGGTAAACAAATGTATTTGTGTGCCTTCGGGTGTTGTCAGTATAGCGTCGATATCCTGCATCAACGCGTGGTTGAGGTCCAATCTTACGGAGATATCTTTCACGATAGGATTGCCCGGAACAGTAATGGTAGAAGAAACACTTCCTGTGCCAGGGCCGATTGTTTTCGGAACGTCCGTAGAAGCATAATTGGTGTAACCACTTTGTGCTGCAAAACTTGTTACTGATAACTTATAGGTAGCCGTAGCACCTCCTGTCGCAGCAGAAGCAGCATCCACAAATGCGAAATACGTGCCAGCATCTTTAACTGTTATGAAAAGTGCCTCCGACGGGCGATTGGGTACAGGTGAAACATCACCTGTACCGGCATCATCTACCACAACAATCTGGTTGCCTGCATCCCCGAACAGTGCGAGGCCCAAACGACCGTTCCAAACAGTACCATCGCGTTCAGGATCGCAGTCGAGGCTCAGAAATACCGATTCTCCGGCATTCAGCGTAAAGGAAAACCAGTCTTGTTCGGCCGCCGCAGCGGGGTTTCTGGCTCCGCTTACCCAACCGTTGGCCGGAAGAGCATTGGCTGTTGCCGGTGTGTCATTGCCTTCAACTTCGGCGGTCGAACTACCGCTTTGAACACGCAGGTACAAGTCGTAACCGCGCTCGGATGTAGTACCGGCAGTAAAGTCATTTATCTTGAGATAGTACGTCCCGGTTGTTGGGATCGTAGCACCGGCAATGGTAGATGACAGGGCAGCGAACGAGCCGTTATCATCATCAAACTCGATGACTGTCGTTCCGTCGGAAGCGATGAGGCTTAACTGACTGTCGGTAGAATTACCGGAACTGAATGAGGTCATTACAGCAGCATACACAACATCACCAGCATTGGCCGTAAACGAATAGAAATCAATGTCTCCATTCGGGAATAAATGGCCCCTGATTTTGGCAGGATTGGTGGTGATAGGCGTGGCTGTACCCACTGTGCCGTTGGATGAATTTCCTTCTGGGGTGGGGAACGTTTGCGCAAAGGCAAAGTTCAAGGCAAAGAGGAGAAGGAAGATGGGCAGTAAAGAGCGGGACATGTGCTTTTGCAAAGACACACCCCTCCCAAGCCGGGAAAGAGTAACTTTTCTTTTCATGAAAAATGATTATCAGATGATTTAGAATACGGGAGTAAACTATGTCAGTAGCAAAAGTAGTTCCAACTATGTTAAAATACCGTGAATAAGCAGTGTTTTTAGACTAAAAGTAAATACTGTTAACAAATATGCCTCTGTTGGGCTATATAATAATGGTTTGTTTTCAGGGAAGCACTGCAAACCTCCAGCAAAATGACTTCACCAGTCTTTTTTTCCGCTGGTCGGCTTCACTGCCGGCGACAACTCCCTATAATCCTGGGCATTTCGTTGCTCGTCGGGTTGTACCAGGGCCTCGAGCATGAGTTTGGCTGCTTCGGGGCTGAGGTTTCGGCGGGGTTGTTCGGGTTTGAGTGCCTGCGGCGCCCGGTCGAGGTAGTTGGGTTGCGGGCGTGGTGTGGGTGGCGGCGGAGGCGGCGGTTTCTGGGGTGGTGGTGGCGGGTCTTCTTTTTGCTGTTGTTTTCGTTTGGCAATTTGCAGGTTTTTTTTCGCGTCGGCGCGGTTGGGCTGCTGGCGCAGGCTGCTTTCGTAGGCTTTTTCGGCTTCGCTGTATTTACCTGCCTGCAACAAGGCATTGCCCATATTGTACCAGGCAGCGGATTTGGCAGCAGCATCGGCGCCGGCATTGACGGCGATGCGAAACAATTCGGCTGCTTCCTCATATTTTCCCTGCTGGTATGCAGCATTCCCGGCATTGTAGGAAGCAGTATAACCACCTGCGGCGCTTTTGTAGGCTGCTTCGGCCTTGCCGTATTCCTTTTTATCGTAATACGCATCGCCCGACTGAAGGCGGCTATGTGCCGATTGCGCGAAGGCTGTTTGCCAGAAACAAAGCAGCGACATTATGGTAATCAATTGAAAACGAACCATTTCTGCAAATTTTACACATTCACTTTTTTGCGCCACCACAGCACCTGTTCCAGCATCAGCAACAACAAGGCTGGCAGCAGCAGCCACTGAAAATACGGTACATATTCGGTATAGGCCTGTGCTTCTACGGCCGTTTTTTGCAGGTTTTTCACCTCTGCGGCAAGCGCTGGCACTATGGAGGAATTGCTGCCGGAAAGCGCCAGCCCGCCACCCGCCTGAGCAATGTCGCGCAGCATGGCCGGATTGGCTTTGGTGCGCACCAGCGCCCCGCTAAAATCGCGTTTGTAACCCCCTCCAGAGGGAATGTTAGCGCCCGCGTCGCTACCCAGGCTCACGGTATGAATAATCATTCCATCGGCATGCGCTTGTCGGGCGCGTTCGAGCGGCAGTCCATTGTGTTGTTCGCCATCTGAAAACAATATGAGCGCATGCCCCGACTCGGGGTTGGAGGCAAACAGTCGTGCCGCCAGGTCGATGGGCGGTGTAAAATCCGTGCCCTGATCGGTGATGTAATCCGGCGTGGCATTGCTGGCAAACATGAGCAATGCCTCGTAATCGGTCGACAAAGGCATTTGAACGTAGGCATCGCCGGCAAAAAAGATCAGTCCGATTCGCTCGCCGTCGAGCGATGCCACGAGTTCACGGATCATTTTCTGGGCTTGCTGGAGGCGGCTGGGCTGCACGTCTTTTGCCAGCATACTTCGGGAAATATCCAGCCCGATCAGCACATCCGAACTTAATTGTGGCGGCGGTGTGCGGCGCACTGCCTGGCGCGGGTTGACGATGGCCAACACCAGCAGGGCCAGCGCAGCGGCAAACAGCCCATTTTTCAGCCAGAATCTTTTTTTCGAAAAACCCAGCAACAGGCGCTCAGCCAAGGCCGGAGAACCCAAGCGGCGCAGGGTGCGCTGCCGCCAGTTCCAATACACCGCCAGCACGACCGCTTGCAGCAGCAAGGCCCAGAGGAGGTGGAGCAATACGGGATTTTCAAGTCGCATGGTTATCTGTTATCCGTTATTGGTTATCAGGATGGGTAATGGATGGTCGGTGCATTCTTTTGGCCATTTGGTTATCAGTTATCCGTTATTGGTTATCAGGGGTGGTAAGGTATCATCTGTTGATACCCCTGGCATCCTTTTATGTGTGGCCAAATATATCAACAGATGATACCTTACCACCCCTGATAACCAATAACAGATAACCGATAACTAAACAGTGATCACCCGAAGCGGCCCCCACCTCAACAACATTTCCAGCACCAGCAGACAAAATGCAGCGTCGAGGAGCCAGAAATACAGGTCAAAAGTGCGGCTGACACGGGTATTGGTGATTTTTGTTTTTTCCAGTTGGTCGATGGAGGTGTACATGTTTTCCAGGTCTTGCGGTGATTTGGCCCGAAAAAAACGGCCACCGCTGACTTGTGCCATTTCTTCCAGCAAGGCGGTATTAAACGTCATCGTACGAGCGCCATAGTTGTAAGTTCCGTCAAAATTTCGCGAAACGGGCGACATCACGGTTCCATCTGCGCCCAAACCGACGGTGTACACCCGCACACCCAGGGCTTTGGCAATTTCAGCCGCCTGCAAAGGGCCCATAGCACCGGCATTTTGCTCGCTGTCGGTCAGTAGAATAACCACTTTACTCGCCGTTTCGGAGTCTTTGAAGTGCTGAAGCGCTGTTGCCAGTCCCATGCCGATGGCCGTTCCATCTTTCAGCCGCCCCACTTGCAGGTTGTTTATAAATGCCTGCAAAATGCGGTGATCGGCCGTCAAGGGGCACTGTGTAAACGCGCCGCCGGAAAACACCACCAGTCCCAGCCGATCGTACCTGCGCCGGGCCACAAAATCGGCGGCTACCTGCTTGGCAACCGTCAGCCGGTCGGGCGAAAAATCCTTGCTCAGCATACTCGCCGACACATCCATTACCAGCATCATATCGATGGCTTCGGCTTCTATTTTTTGCTCAAACCACTTCTTTTGAGGGCGCGCCATCGCCACGATCATCAAAGCCAGCACCAGCCAACGCAAACCCTGAATCCATTTCCGCGCATACACCACCCAGGTGCGCACCCCGCGCATGGCTTGCTGCCTGGATACCTGCAAGGCTACATGCCGCTCCTTGGCTGCACGGCGATATATCCATGCAAGCAAGGGTAGAAAGAGCAGGAGCAGAAGCCAGTAGGGTTGGGCGAAGGACATGAAGAGAGGTGAGAGAGTGAGAGAAGTGAGAAGTGAGAGGTGAGAGGTGAGAAGGGGTTGATGAGGGTTGATAAATGTTGATGAGGGTTGATAGATGGGGGTTAGAGGTTGGAGTAAGGAGTTGGAGCGGTAGGGGTGGTTGGGGCCATTCCTGCACTCGACATCACCACCTGGCGGGCGCTATGCAGGTTTTTCTCATGCTGCTGTGCGGCAGGTGGCTGTGCGGCAAATTTTGCCATATCTGATTGATACAAAACCTCTTGCAGTGCCTTCGCCAGTGTTGTCGGGAAATCTGTTTTTTTCAGTAGAGGCATAATCTCACGCGTCGTCGATTCCAGTGCAGGTATCTGATAACGCCTTTCCAGGTACGTGCGCAAAATCATACTCAAATCGGCATAAAAAGCATCTGTTCGGTCGTTTTTCCAGGGTTTTTGTTGCTCCAGTGCTGCTAATTGTTTCAAGGCTGTTTCATGCGGCGGTATTGTTGTTGTTGGCGGCGGCGCAGCGATCACCTGGGGCACAGGTTGCGGCTTTTTGCGTCTGAAATATACCAGTAAAAAAATCAATGCCAGCCCTGCCGCCGCCCAGGGCCAGTAATCGGTCCAGTGCGTGGGTTCGCGCTGAATATCGCGGATGGTGTCGGCATCAGATACATCTGAACCACCGGGTGTGGGCGTGACAGATAATTCCACCGGATTGGTGGGCAGTTTTTCCCCGTTTCGCAAAATGACATTGAGTGGCGGTAATTCCAGTCGCGCACTGTCGAACAGCAACAGCGTGTATTGTCGTTGCCAGCGGCGGCCATTTCTGCTCCAGGCCGATTCCGACAGGATATTTTCGGAGGTAAGTGTGGGGGCCCAGGGCGCAAAGTCCACCTTGATCGGTTCGGCAGGCGCATTGTTCACCAGAATGCGCATGCTAAAAGTATCGCCGGTTTCCACCACTGCTTTGTTTAGCACAGCATTGGCTACTGCCTGCGCCGAAAGGCAGACAGGCGAAACACACAATACAATGATAAACAATGTTTTATGCAACATGGGCCATTTCCTCATTTATCCATGCGCAACGGTGCGCGAGCGGCGGTTAAAAAATTGCAACAGCGCCTGCACATAAGGTTGGTCGGTGCGCAGGCTCAAAAAATCGGCGCCTACTCGCCGAAACAGGTTTCGGGTAGCCTCCAGGTGGGCTTCGAAAGTCTGGGCGTATTGCCGACGCAAACGGATACTGGTGGTGTCCACCCAGGTCTGTTGCCCCGTTTCGGCATCGGCTACGCGCAAAATACCCACGTCGGGCAAATCTCGTTCGAGTGCATCCCAGCAATGGATACCAATACAATCGTGTTGCCGCGCCAATATGCCCAATGCGCGTTCATATTTGTCATCCAGAAAATCGGACAAAACGAAACACACACAGCGTTTTTTCAGGGCATTGTGTACAAACTGAAGCGCGCCCGCAATGTCCGTTCCGCGACCGGTGGGTTTGGCCGTCAGTATTTCCCGAATAATGCGCAGGATGTGCTGTTTCCCTTTTTGCGGGGGAATAAACAACTCGGTATGGTCGGAAAACAGCATAACCCCCACTTTGTCGTTGTTGGCAATGGCCGAAAACGCCAGCACGCCGCACAACTCCGTCAGGTATTCTTCCTTAAACTGTGTATGGCTGCCAAACACCGCCGATCCGCTGATGTCGACCAACAACATCACGGTATTTTCACGCTCTTCCTCGAACACCTTGATATAGGCATCGCCTGTACGTGCCGTCACATTCCAGTCGATGGCCCGCACATCGTCGCCCGGGTGGTAAGCCCGTACATCGCTAAACGACATGCCACGGCCTTTAAAAGCGCTGTGGTAGCCGCCTGTGAAGAGGTGACTGCTCAGTCCCCGGGTTTTGATCTCAATCTTTCGGACTTTTTTGAGAAGTTCGGCGGAATCCATGTTTAGTTATCTGTTATCAGTTATTGGTTATCAGGGGTGGTTTCCATGGGTTTTCGAGCGGTTTCTTAGGGCGTTTATGATCGTAGTGGGTAATGGATGCATCAGTAATATTTATCTGAGTAGCCAAACTATACCACCCCTGATAACCAATAACTGATAACCGATAACCGACTAGGGGATGACGATCGTACTCAATATCCGCTCCACAATATCTTCCTGGGTCAAATTCTCCGCCTGCGCTTCGTAGGTGAGTCCGATGCGGTGGCGGAGTACGTCGGGGCAAATAGCGCGCACGTCATCGGGCGTCACGAATGCGCGGCGGTCGAGGAAAGCCATGGCGCGGGCGGCGCGGGCGAGTGCGAGGCTGGCACGGGGCGAGGCGCCATAACTGATCATCGGTGCGATATTTTGCAGGCCATATTGTTGCGGCGTACGGGTAGCGATGATGATGTCGAGGATGTATTGCTCGATTTTTTCGTCGAGGTAAATCTTCGTCACTGCCTTGCGGGCATTGAGCAAGGTTTCCATCGACACCACTTTTTTCACTTCCGGTTCATCGTCGTTCAAAAAGCGGCGGATGATGCCGCGTTCGTCTTCAGGCGTCGGGTAGGTAATTTTTACTTTCAGCAAAAAACGGTCGACCTGCGCTTCTGGAAGCGGGTAAGTTCCTTCCTGCTCGATGGGGTTTTGGGTAGCCAGCACCAGAAAGGGTTCCTTGAGGTGAAATGTTTCGGAACCGATGGTCACCTGGCGTTCCTGCATGGCTTCGAGCAGGGCGCTTTGCACTTTGGCGGGAGCGCGGTTGATCTCATCGGCCAGCACAAAATTGGCAAAAATGGGGCCTTTCCTGATAGAGAACTCGCCTTTGGAGGGGTTGTAAATCTGCGTTCCCACCACGTCGGCAGGCAGCAAGTCGGGCGTAAACTGGATACGGCTAAAATGGGCATCCACCGCCTGCGACAGTGTTTTGATTGCCAGCGTTTTAGCCAGTCCGGGCATACCTTCCAGCAAAATATGGCCTTTGGTGAGCAATCCTACCAACAGCCGCTCCACCATACCTTTCTGGCCTACAATAACTTGTGCCGTGGCGGCCATCAAAGGTTCCAGGAAAGCGCTTTCCGCCTGGATGTAGCGGCCCAGCGTTTCCATATCGGTTGTATTTTTCATGTGTCTTGTTGAATGAAGTGCGCTAAGTAACGGAAAGGGGCGTGGGATGTGTATGTGATATGGAAAAATGTGTTAAAAAAAGTATGCCTGACATTTCTTACTAGCATGGAAAACACGGCTCCCCTTCTTTCATCTTCGGGCATATTCTGCTACCTTTGAGAAAAAAATAACACGCATGCCATCCAATTTGCCTGAAAAGTTGTCGGGATTAAAAAATCTTCTTGAAAGAGTGGATATTATGAAAGCCGAAGCAGATGCTCTCCGGCCGTTGGATGCCGAACAAGAGGCAAGGGTAATGCAGAAATTCAGGCTGGACTGGAATTATCACTCCAATTCCATAGAAGGAAATTCATTGACTTATGGCGAAACCATTGCTTTTTTAATGGAAGGCCTGACGGCAAAAGGCAAACCATTTAAAGACCACCTGGACATCAAAGGACATAATGAAGCCATTAACTACCTGATGGAAATGATAAAAAACCATCAGGAGTTGACAGAAAAAGCAATACGGGAACTACATGAGGTCATTTTGGTAGAACCTTACAAAACGCCCGCACAAACACAGGGCGGAGTTTGGGTTGAGAAAGAAGTAACCTTGGGGGCTTACAAAAAACAGCCTAACCATGTAAAAACACCTACCGATGAAATACACTACTACGCCACGCCCGAAGAAACGCCTTCAAAAATGGCCGATTTAATGGGCTGGCTGCATGAAGAGCAAGAAAAGAAAGAACTGCACCCATTGGCCATAGCCGCCATTTTTCATTATCGTTTTGTTGCCATCCATCCTTTTGATGACGGGAATGGGCGGATGTCGCGCCTGCTCATGAATCTGTTGTTGATGCAGGATGGTTATCCTCCGGTTGTCATTAAACAGGAAGAGCGAAACCTTTATTACAATGCTTTACGACAAGCAGATGCTGGCGATTTGGGAGCATTTGTGGAATTTATTGGTGAGAATTTGTTGCGCTCACTTGAAATTTATTTGCGGGGAGCAAAAGGAGAAAGTATTGAGGAAGAAGGGGATTTGGACAAAGAAATTGCCCTTTTTAAAAAGGGTTTCAAGTCAGAACCGGTTGTAAGAACAATTAAAGATATAACTGTAGTCAACAAATTAATTGAAAACAGCATCCTGCCTTTTTTTGAACAACTGAAAGAAGATTGTTTAAAGTTGAAAGACATGTTTCATAGTGTGTCTTTTATCATTGATTTTCAGGGAGTTGGTTTATCCCATGAGAGCAAATTTAATCAGATTACCGATAAAGACAATTTTCATCAGTACTGGGTAAACGAACTCAAAGGGCATTGGTCGGACATCCATGAAATTACTTTCAGGACTAACTGGCAAGGTTTTTTATATACTGATAATCCTTCCGATATTCGCGAATATATAAATATCAAATTCGACAAGTATAAATATAGTTTTAATCAAGATAAAATCGCCACTATGCCTCATATCGAAAAATTATACCATCAGGAAATTAGTAAGGCCGAAAACTATAAACTTAGAAAAGCCTTCATAAATGCGGTGATGGAGCAGATGAAGCGCCAACCTAAAAGTGAATAAAAAGAGGCGATGACTCCCCGTCACCGCCTCTCTTCTACTGTCGACTGTCGACCGTCCTACTGCCGACTTTAATTCGCCACCACATCAATCCCAATCGACACCACATCATCCAGTTCCACTTTTTCGCCTTCCACTTCATCGGCCAGCACCAGGTCGGTCGCCAGCACTTCGGCTTTGATGTATTCGTGGAATTGCTCGACAGCCGCCAGAATAGCCTGGTGTTTTTCGAGTGTCACAGTAATGCGGTCGGTCACGTTAAAGTCCTTGTCCTTGCGGATGTTCTGGATGCGGTTCACCAGGTCGCGGGCAGTGCCTTCAGCCTGTAGTTCAGGCGTCATGTGCACATCGAGTGCCACGGTGAGTGCGCTTTCCGATGCCACCTTCCAGCCCGGCAGGTCTTCTGTCGTCACCACGAGGTCTTCGGGCGTAATGGCGTATTCATTGCCATTCACCAGAATTTTGATACTGCCCGTTTGCTCGATCGTATTGATGTCATCGTTGGTAAAATCGGCGATCAACGCTGCCGCTTCTTTCATATCCTTGCCCAGTTTGGCGCCCAGGGTTTTGAAATTGGCTTTGGCAGCCTTTTTCAACAGACCGCTCGCATCGGTGATGTATTCAATGCCCTTGACGTTGATCTCACTGAGAATCAGGTCTTTCACCCCATCCACTTCGGCGATAAATGCTTCGTCGAGCACCGGCAGCATGATTTTCTGCAAGGGCAGGCGCACACGCAGTTTTTCCTTTTTGCGGATACTCAATGCCAGCGAGCAAATGCGCTGGGCATAGTCCATGCGTTTTTCCAGATCGCTGTCTATTTTCGAAGAGTCGGGCTGCACCAGGTCGCTCAGGTGCACCGAATCGTGGCGCAAAGGGGTATTTTTGGCTTTGGCCACCTCTTTTACCGGCGCAGTCAGGTTGCGGAAGAGCCAGTCGGCGAAGAACGGCGCTACCGACGACATGAGTTGGCTCACCACCGTCAGGCATTCGAACAGGGTCTGGTAAGCGGCAGTTTTGTCTTCATTGAGTTCCCCTTTCCAGAAACGGCGGCGGCTCAGGCGCACATACCAGTTGGACAGGTGTTCGTCGACAAACGACTCGATGGCGCGGCAGCCACGGGTCACGTCGTAATCGTCCATGGCTTCGCGGTAATCGGCCACGAGCGAGTACAACTTGGAGATAATCCAGCGATCAAGTTCGGCGCGTTTGTCGTATGGCAGAACCTTGAATTCGTCCATTTTGAAACCGTCTAGGTTGGCGTACAGCGCAAAGAAGTTGTAGGTATTGAACAGCGTACCAAACAGTTTATTCCGCACTTCCAGAATGCCGCCTGTATCGAATTTCAGGTTATCCCAGGGATTGGCATTGGCCATCATATACCAGCGCGTGGCGTCGGCGCCAAATTCTGCAATGGTTTCAAACGGGTCGACCACATTGCCTTTCGATTTCGACATTTTATTGCCTTCCTTGTCGAGTACGAGGCCATTGGACACTACGTTTTTAAACGCTACAGAGTCAAATACCATCGTAGCGATAGCATGTAGTGTGTAAAACCAGCCACGTGTCTGGTCAACACCTTCTGCGATAAAATTGGCCGGAAAGTTATTTTTGAAAATGCCCTGATTTTCAAATGGATAGTGCCACTGTGCATAGGGCATGGAGCCGCTGTCGAACCACACGTCGATGAGATCCAGTTCGCGGCGCATAGGTTGTCCGTTTTCAGCCACCAGTATGACCTCATCGATGTAGGGTCGGTGCAGGTCATCCGCCAGTTTTTGGGAAAGCCCGAGCGCTGCATTGGCTTTTTCGATTTCTTTCCGCAACTGTGCTACCGATCCGATGCAAACCTCCGCCTCCCCATCTTCCGTGCGCCATACCGGGAGCGGCACGCCCCAGTAGCGCGAACGGGAAAGGTTCCAGTCCTGCAAATTGTCGAGCCACTGACCGAAACGGCCGGTACCGGTGCTGGCCGGCTTCCAGTTGATGGTTTTGTTCAGTTCCGACATACGTTCGCGGGCCGCCGATGCACGGATAAACCACGAATCGAGCGGGTAGTACAACACGGGTTTGTCCGTCCGCCAGCAGTGCGGATAGTTGTGTTTGTAACGCTCTATTTTAAATGCCTTGTTGTCTTCTTTCAGGCGCAGGGTAATGAGCAGGTCGGTGGGTTTGAACTCCTTGTCGGCCGTGATTTCTTTAGAATAGTATTCGGCTTTGACGTAGCGGCCACCAAATTCCGGCACTTCTTCCGCAAATTTACCCTGCTTGTCAACCAGTGGAAATGGCAAATCAGGGTTTTTCGGGTTTGGAACACCGATAAAAGGAATACCGGCGGCCTTGCTGGCCCGGAAGTCGTCGGCGCCGAAATACGGCGCTGTGTGCACGATGCCCGTACCGTCTTCGGTTGTCACAAAATCGCCCGGGATCACGCGGAAGCCTTTGGCTTCCAGTTCAGGGGTGGAGGCTGCCGGCGTGGGCAGGAGTTGTTCGTAGCGCAGGCCGACCAGTTCGGAGCCTTTGATACCGGCTTTACCCAGCGACCAGGGCAGTTTTTTATCACCTGCGGTAAAAGTGCTGACGGCGTTGTTTTCATCGTCGGCATTGAAATAGGCACTCACCCGGTCTTTTGCCAGGATGACGCTTACTGGTTCGCCGGTGTAGGGGCTGGCGGTTTTAATTTTGGCGTATTCGATGTTAGGCCCTACCGTGAGGCCAACATTGGAAGGCAAGGTCCAGGGCGTGGTCGTCCAGGCCAGGATGCGCAGGTCTTCGTCGTCGCTGTCGAAAAATTTGGCAGAAACCTCGTCGCGACGCACCTTGAACATAGCCACCACCGAAATATCCGTCACTTCCTTGTAGCAACCCGGCATGTTTAGTTCGTGCGTACTCAGACCTGTGCCGGCAGCGGGACTATACGGCTGAATAGTAAATCCTTTGTAGAGAAATGACTCTCCAGAGGCCGTTTTTTTCTCATACAACTGCTGCAACACCCACCAGCACGACTCGATGTAATCGTTTTCAAACGTGATGTACGGGTTGTCGAGATCCACCCAGTAACCCATGCGGCGCGTGATATCGTCCCACAGGTCTTTATAGCGCATCACCGTACTGCGGCATGCCTGGTTGTATTCTTCTACCGTTACTTTTTTACCGATGTCTTCCTTGGTGATACCAAGTTCTTTTTCCACCTGCAATTCGATAGGCAAACCGTGCGTATCCCAACCGCCTTTGCGTTCCACGCGGTGCCCTTTCAGGGTGTTGTAACGGCAAAAAAGGTCTTTCACGGTACGTGCCATGACGTGGTGAATACCGGGTTTGCCATTGGCGGACGGCGGGCCTTCGTAAAATACGAATGATTGCTCGGTGGGGCGCTGTTCGACTGACTTTTCAAAAATGCGCTCATCTTCCCAGAATTGCCTGATTTCGGCGTCGATGGAAGGGAGGTGGAGGTGTTTAAATTCGCGGTACATCTGCGTTGGTATGAGTTGAGACGTTTTTTTTGATTTAAGATTTAATCTTAAATCAAAAACCCCGGCAAGTATCGCACCTACCGGGGTTTCTGTTTATTTAACAGCATCACCACGTCAGGCGTTTTGGCCGGGACGAATAATAATAATGCTGTTAATAATAATGTGTTTGAACATGGGGCGAAGGTAAAACGGATTTTTCGGATGGAGCACAGGCACTCAAAAATTTCTTCTTTTTTGTAATCAAACCAGATAAAACTGCCTGGCCTGTCCTCCATCCGTATCATCCAATATTTTTAATCATCGTCTTCGGTGCGAACCGGGCCGATTTCCGGAACGGTAAAACTTTCGCCGGGTGTAGGGTCGGAGAATGGTCGTTTGCCGATGATATTCTCCAGATCGCTGCGGTGTAGCACCTCTTTTTCAAGCAGGGCATGCGCCAGGGCGTCGAGTTCCTTGCGCTTTTCGCGCAGCAGGTTTTTCGAACGCTCGTATTGCTCGTCGATCATACCTTTCACTTCCTGGTCGATGGCAAAAGCCGTCTGCTCGGAGAACGGACGCTGGTAACTTTCGTTCAGCATGCTGTAATACGATACGTTACCGATTTTGTCGCTCAAACCGTAGTTGACGATCATATCGTACGACAGGCGCGTGATATGGTCGAGGTCGCTTTGTGCGCCGGTGCTGATTTTGTTGAACACCACCGATTCGGCCGCGCGGCCGCCGAGGGTCATACAAATATCGTCGAGCAGTTTTTCCTTGCGGGTGATGTACTGCTCTTTCGGCAGGTATTGCGCATAGCCGAGTGCGGCCAGTCCGCGCGGCACAATGGTCACTTTCACCAGCGGATGCGCGTGTTCGAGGAACCAGCCACAGATAGCGTGGCCTGCTTCGTGGTAGGCGATGATCTGCTTTTCTTCCGGACTGATGATTTTGTTTTTCTTTTCCAGACCGCCGATTACCTTGTCGAGGGCGTAGTTAAAATCGTCGATGTCGACGGCTTTTTTACCGCGGCGGGCGGCAATCAGCGCTGCTTCGTTGCACACATTGGCGATGTCGGCGCCTACAAAACCCGGGGTCATTTCGGCCAGTTGGCTCGACGTCACTTCTGGCGCCGTTTTGATGGTTTTCATGTGAACCTCAAAAATCTGCGCGCGGCCTTTCAAATCCGGGCGACCAATACCAATCTGGCGGTCGAAGCGTCCAGGGCGCATCAGTGCCTGGTCGAGAATATCGGGGCGGTTGGTGGCAGCCATCAGGATAACGCCTTTATCGGTTGGGAAACCGTCCATTTCCACCAGCAACTGGTTGAGGGTGTTTTCGCGTTCGTCATTGCCACCCTGAATAGCGCCGCGGCCACGGGCGCGGCCAATGGCGTCAATTTCATCGATAAAGATGATACAAGGCGCTTTTTCACGGGCCTGGCGGAACAGGTCGCGGACACGGGAAGCGCCCACGCCGACGAACATTTCCACAAAATCGGAACCGGAAATGGAGAAGAACGGCGCACCAGCCTCACCGGCCACGGCTTTGGCGAGCAGGGTTTTACCCGTACCCGGAGGGCCTACAAGCAGCACACCTTTGGGGATTTTACCACCCAGGGTGGTATATTTTTTCGGATTTTTCAGAAAATCCACCACTTCCATTACCTCTTCCTTGGCTTCATCGAGGCCAGCCACGTCGGCGAAAGTAATGTTCACTTTTGTACTGTTGTCGAACAGGGTAGCCTTCGATTTTCCGATATTGAAAATCTGGGAGCCTGGCCCACCGGCTCCGCCGCCCATCCGACGCAGGATAAACAGCCAGAGGCCTACAAACAGCAGCAGTGGCAGCAAGTAGGTCAGGATAGTAGCCGTCCAGTTGGTACGTGGGTCGTATTCGGCTGTGATGGGTAGTTTTTTCTCCTTGATAAGTGCTTCGTTCAGTTTGGCCAGTTTGGGCTCCATCACCTCGGGTTTGCCGATGTTCATGATGTAGTGCGGCTGGTCGGCATTGAACTTGTTAGGTTCCGATTTGATGTCTTTGTGTTCTCCGAAGCCCAATGAGTCTTTCTGGATATAGATGTAGGCTTCTTCGTTGTTGACAACGACAAGGCGGTCGATCTGGCCTTTGTGGGCCCAGCGGTCGAAATCAGACCAGTCGGCTTTGCGGGAAGCGCCCATCATTTTGGACATTTGCAAGCCCAGCAAGGCAAGACCTACGAGCACGTAAATCCAGGTAAAACTGAAGCGCGGCATCCCATCGCCACCTTCATCTCCCCTGCGTGGATTTTCGTTGTCATCCTCGCGTCTTGAACGTTTTTTTTCTTCTTGTTCCATATTTTTTGTTCCGTGCTGTCTTTTTGATACAGCCACGTTTAAGGTGTTTTTGAATGGTTCAAAGCGCCGGAGTCACTTGCGCTTTTAAATGTTCACACTTCACCGAATTCGGTTACTTTGGCGTCGCTCCAAAGGTTTTCTATTTCATAAAAAGCGCGCGTTTCGGGGTAAAAAACGTGTACGACGGTATTGAAATAGTCCATCAGTATCCACTTGGCGTTGCTCGACCCTTCGGTGTGCGTGGGCGCCGTGAACAATTCATCCTTTACTTTTTTGAAAATACTGTCGCTGATGGCTTTGACATGGGTATTGGAGTCGCCTTCACAAATAATGAAAAAATCGGTGGGGGCGTCGCTAATCTGGCGGAGGTCCAGTTGAACGATATTTTTGCCCTTTTTATCGCGAATACCTTCAATAATGAGGTGGTTGAGTTCTTCAGAAAACGGGTTTTTAATTTTTACCCGTGGTGATGCAGTCAAATTCAAGAGTATGCAGAATAAGAAATTGGTGAAAAATATGGTGGTTTGCGGTTGTTATCTCGTTATCCGTACAGTTGAGAAAGATTGGGCATAAAGGTACTGCTTTCAGGCGGCCCCGACAACCCGTATCCTGATGCATTCGGCACAGATAACGAATTTCCCCGGTAATTTGTATATGCCTCACCAGCGGAAACACATGCCAAACACCCTTTTTATCGGAAAAGTTTACCTGCGTTTCGACGAACTTCCGTCAACCAACGATTATGCTGCCGAATTGCTCGCCGCAGGTCATGATTTGTACACAAAAAGCAAGCCAGCCGAAGGTACAGTCATCCGGGCTGACAGGCAGTCAGCAGGACGCGGCCAATTTGGCAGCCGCTGGGAAAGCGAAGCGGGTAAAAACCTGACGTTCAGTGTGATATTGTACCCAACCTGGCTGGAAGTAGGTGCGCAATTTTACCTGAGTATGGCCGTAGCGCTGGGGGTGCATGATGCCCTGATAGAAATTTGCCAGAACCGCCCAGCTGTGCGCATTAAATGGCCCAATGACCTGTACCTCGGCAGCCGGAAAACGGGAGGAATTCTGATCCAAAATACCTTGACCGGGAATGGCATCCAGTCTTCCATTGTCGGTATCGGGCTCAATATCAACCAGTTGCAATTTGGCGCTGATCTACCCAATGCGGTGTCGCTGGCAGCCGCTACGGGCCGGGAGCATGACCCTGAAAAGGTGCTGTACCTCGTGCTGGAATGCCTCGAACGCCGGTATTTACAGTTGAAGGCAGGGCAAACGACGGCACTTCACACGGCATACGAGTCATTGCTCGAACGACTGGGTACGGAGGCTGACTTTGTGGAAACTGCGACCGGCATGGCTTTCAAAGGTACAATACTGGGTGTTACGGCTGCAGGTTTGCTGCGTGTGATGATCGGGAGTGAGGAGCGTACTTTTGGAATCAAGGAAATCAGGTTTTTGTAGGGTAGTTTCCCGCAGAGTAATTTCCTGTAGAGTAATTTCCCGCAGAACTCGCAGAATACACGCAGATTTCCGCAGAACGTAGAGTACACCTATTTTTTCCGGACATTGAAGTAATAATGTGTACGCTACGTTCTGCGGAAATCTGCTTGTATTCTGCGAGTTCTGCGGGAAATTACTCTACGGCTGGAAACTACTCTGCGGGAAAAATATCCGCGAGAAACAACCCAAGAAAAATACTTTTGCACTTTCACAACCAAATCATCATGAAGCAACTCACCATTCTGATCGGCATTTTTTTCTGTACCTGTACTGCCATGGCGCAGGATTTTTCCTACCACCAATGGAATCCAGGCGATACCGCTGCCATTTTTGGCGATAAAATCAATATGCGCGCACAGCCGTCGACCGACGCCGGTACGGTCACCCAACTTGCAGCGGCAGACGAGGTTATTATTCAGGAAGTCAGCGACAAAACCGCTACACTCAACGGCCTCACAATGCCCTGGTATAAAGTGCAGGCGCTGGGTACACGCTCAACTGGATACGTTTGGGGCGGCCTGTTGTCTATACTGCCCCCTACCCTTTCCAACGGAACAAAATTGGTGGCAGGCGCTGTAAAAAGTGTGCCAGGCACCGACGACAACCCGGCCGAATATCAGTTTGAAATCCGTGCTGTGCGCAATGGCGCCGTAAGCAACAAGATTGCTGCCAGTATCAAAAGCGGTGGACATGCCTACTTCTCTTCTGTGGAACAGGGCGCGCGCGGGCTAAAAGGATACACTACACTGATGATCATGCACATGGGATACGAAGCCTGCGGATACCCCTGGTATGAATGGTATGTGTTGTGGAATGGCAGCCAGTTGTCGGCACTGCCCATGTGCGAGTCGATCGCTGACGGGGGCGTTTTTTCCCACACCGAATCCTACCTGTTTCCTCAGGGACCCGATGAATACAACCCAGGGCACTACGGCCCGGAAGACCAGGTCTATTTTGGCATCGAACACCACGAAATGGAGGAACTCGACGCTGGCGGCTGGAACGAAAGCAGCTGGAAGCGGGTGCGGCCCATGACCTGGAATGGGAAACAATGGATCCGTCCGAAAAAAATGGATGAACCTAAGTAAAGTCCTGAGTCCTAAGTCCTGAGTCGACAGTCAACAGTCGTCAGTCAACAGTCGTCAGTCAACAGTCGTCAGTCGACAGTCGGGGATGGGTCTGTTCGTTGATAGTATGTTATAATTTTTTTGGGAAACGATTGAACGTTTCGTTGTGTGCGGTGTACGCTCTGGAAAATTCAATCGTTTCCAAAAAAAATACATCATGCTACGTTCAGTTTTCAGCCTCCTGATCCTTTTCGTTTTACAAACGGCCCTGCATGCAGCGGCGGAAGATTTTATTGCCCGCATCCGCGATGCAGAAATGGCTGGCAACAGCGAACAGGTAGCCAGCAGTTGCCGCGAATGGTACGCCAGCGGCCAGTTTTCCTCGGGCCTGCTCGACTGGAACTACAATGCGCTCATGTCGCTCGAACCCGATGCGTTGCTTGTCACACAAAACGACAATGATACCTACCCGGTCTGGATGCTGCAATATGCGCTTCAGGTGCGCCCCGATGTGCACGTACTCAACCTCGATCTGCTGCAAAATCAGGCTTATCGCGACCAGGTGGTTCGCCGCGAACGGCTTTCATTCATTCACGTCGGCTCGTCTCTGAGCGAGTTTTTGCAGGGTTGTGTTTCCACAAAAAATGTCTTTCCTACCTACTTCGGGATAATGACCGATAAAAGTCGGCTGGAAACAACCAAAAACAGCCTGTATCTCACGGGCCTGGCCTTAAAATACAGCGCCCGCCCGTTCGATAATATTGCGGTGCTGCGCAACAATTATGAAAACCGTTTCCGGCTCGATTACCTGAAATTACCCATGGCATATGAAGCCGATCCTGCTGCCATAGCCCAAATTAACCTCAATTACCTGCCTGCATTTGTGCTGCTTTATCGCCACTATTCTACGGCTGGGGAAACGGAAAAATCCGTGGCCATGCACGACTTGATCCTGCGCATCGGTCAGGCAGGCAACAAGGAGTCTGAGGTACGTGCCTTGCTCGACAAAAAAAACACGGCTGAGCAAGTCGTCAGCGACATTACCCCAAAAATGCTGGAAAAAGGCATGAAAAACATCGCAGGTCACCTGTATGCTGCCGAAACGGAAACCACCAATGCCCAATACGACCGATTCTTGCAGGATTTGTTGAAAAATCGCGATTTTCAGCAACTGGAACTCTGTAAAACCGCAAAAACAGACTGGCGCACTTTTTTGCCCGATTCACTGAAAAACCGGCCAGATGCTGTTATTTTTCCACATGGCCGTCCGGAGCAGCCAGAAATGCCGGTCCAGAACATCAGCCATGAAGCGGCCGAACGCTACTGCAACTGGATGACGGCCGTGTACAACGCTTCCACAGAGCGAAAAAAATTCAAAAAGGTAGTTTTCAGGCTCCCCACAGAAGCGGAATGGATGCTGGCTGCCGCAGGTGGTATTCAAAATGCGGCGTATCCCTGGGGGGGCTACTATGTGCGCAACTCAAAAGGCTGCTATCTGGTGAATATGAAAGTCGAAGAACCTTGTACAGGTTGCACCGGCAAGGGCGGCCCGGATGCTGACGGCGGTTTTTTCCCGGTAGCCGCCGACTCGTATTTCCCCAACAATTACGGGCTGTACAATGTGTCAGGCAATGTTTCGGAAATGCTTCAGGAGGCCGGAAAAACCAAGGGTGGCAGTTGGAACGACATCCACTACTACGGCCAAATCAAAACCGTGGGCGAGTACTCGACGCCCGGTCCGGCAGTAGGTTTTCGTGTGTTCATGGAAGTTATTGAAGAATAATGTTCAGTGCGGCCACCGATAATGCGCTGATGCAGGCCATTGGCCAGAACGACGAGCAGGCATTCGCCGAGCTGTATGGTCGTTATGGCCGTCGTATGTATCGTTTTTTTTACCGCATGCTGTGGCAGGATACTGCGCGGGCAGAAGATTTTACCCAGGAACTTTTTATAAAAATCATCGAGAGGCCGGAGGCATATGACGCCTCCCGGCCTTTCGTAACCTGGCTGTACACCCTGGCACACAACCTGTGCAAAAACGAATACCGGCGCCAGGCGCGTCAAACCGGCGTTCTGCCCGATGCCACCTCTGCGTATCAACCGGAAAACCCCGACCAGGAACTGCTGGAAAAACAACTCCGGGCAGCCATTGATGCCCTGCCTTCAGTGCACCGGCAGTGTTTTATTCTCCGCTATCAGGAAGAACTGAGTGTGCAGGCGATTGCGGCGATTGTAGGTTGCCCGGAGGGTACCATCAAGTCGCGTTTGCACCACGCTATTCAAAAACTGGCTGCCGACATGCAGCACATTTGGGGGCCATCTAACACGCAAGAACTCTATAAAAACCTCGTTATCAAATATTTGTAACACATGAAACATATCGAGTTGCTGGCTGCTGAAAAATCATTTGACCAACTCAGCGAATCCGAAAAAGCACAGGTGCTTGCCCTGATGCCTGCCGAAAGATATACACGCCTGCACGAATTGCTGCGCAAGGCTGCAACGCTCGATGCTAATGTGGAGCCGACTCCTGAACTTGCAAGCAGGCTTCAGCAACGTATGATGCTCCGGGGTTCCGTTCTACCCCAAACGCCAAGCCCGCGACTGCACCGCATTTCGCGGCTGCGCATACCTGTCTGGCAAACGGCTGCCGCTGTTGTAATTGCCTTCGCCATTGGCAACTGGACCAAAACGCAAACCTCCATGCCTCCTGCCAAGCCAGATATGGTTGTAAAAACTGAAATACGCACGGATACCATTTTTGTAGACCGTATTCGCTGGAAAGAAAAAGTGGTTTGGCGCACACCCGCCACAGCATCGCCCGTTGTATCGGCTGCCGAAAATTTCAGCGGCCTGGCAGAAACGCCTGCAGCAACCGCTTTGCCCGAACCAGGGTCTGATTTTGCTGCTCCCGGCGCACCGATTGGTGAACAGCCTGAATTACTCCAGTTTTTTACACAACCGGGGAGCAGGTAGGCAAAGGGGCGAAAGGCAAGGGGCAAGAGGCAAGGGGGGAAAATGGTTGTCCGCCGTACGTCCCTAATTTCATTTACTTCATCTATCACAGTCTGAATTTCATCGGAACAAAGCAGCCTTCTTGTAACGTTCCGGTCTTTGCACCTGTCTTGTGTGGCACGAGAACGGTATTCCAACCTTGTTTACTTCGGAAAAAAACCGTTCGTCGTCAGAACACTCCTGTTTATATAAAGGAACCTTGCTTTGGTAGGTTCTATGTTTTGCAAACTACCAAACCTCCACACCTTTGCAACACCTCAATAACCAAATGAAAACAACTTTTTGAAAGCACACAAGACCATCAACTTTCTGATTAAGCTATGAAACATCTTCTCTTGCCTATCCTGCTATTGCTGGGCGCCATGTCATCTGCTACAGCGCAAAAAATCAGCGGGCTTGTACAACAAAGCAATGGACAGCCGGTAGAGTTTGCCACCGTCACAATTCATACCTCCAAAGACTCCTCCCTTGTAAAAGGAACCCTCAGCGGTGAAGATGGCCGTTTTGAAATGACTGGAATTTCAGTCGGCCAATATTTTCTAAAAACCAGCGCCATCGGTATGGGTGTCGGTGCCAGCACTGTATTCGACTATGATGGTGGCGACAAAATGATCGATCCATTGGTTGTGACAGAGGCCACCAGCGAACTGGCACAGGTCACCGTTACAGCCCGTCGCCCGCCTATCGAAGTAAAAGCCGATAAAACGGTGCTGAATGTAGAAGGTACCGTCAATTCTACCGGACTCAATGCACTTGAATTGCTTCGCAAAGCCCCTGGCGTAACAGTCGATAACAACGAAAACGTCAATGTAAAAGGCAAAAATGCGGTCAAAATCATGATTGATGGCCGGGAAGTGCCGCTCGACGGCAAAGACCTGTCAGCATTATTGAAAGGGACACAAGCAGCCGATATTTCCAATATCGAGATCATTTCCAACCCTTCGGCCAAATACGACGCTGCCGGTAACGCCGGTATCATCAACATTCGCCTGAAAAAGAACAAAGCCCTGGGCACCAACGGCAATGCGGGCGTGGAAGGTATTTATGGCAAATCGTTGAAAGGCGGCGCCAATATCAGCCTTAACCACCGCGAAAAAAGCGTCAATATTTTTGGTTCGTACAACAACAGCTATGGCGACTGGCACAATACACAGTCGTTTGAACGGGAGCAAAACGGCCATTTCTACAACCAGGGAAACGAAGAAATCTGGAAAAGCCGCTACAATGCTTATCGCGCCGGTGTCGACTGGTACATCAATTCCAAACACACGGTCGGCGTACTCGTCAATGGCAATACCAACCCCGGAGGCTGGAGCAATACCAGTGCTACCAATATTGGTTTCCTCAACAACGGAGGGCATATCGATACACTGCTACGTGCCTCCAACACGGTGGAAAGCACCCGAAACAATTTCAATGGAAATGTCAACTACCGATTTGCCGACACCACCGGCCATTCGTTGAACATTGACTTCGATTACGGCAATTTCAATATAAAAAGCGCCAGTTACCAGCCCAACCTGTACTACACGCCCGACGGTGCGGAACTGTATCGCCAACGCATTTACCGCAACAGCACACCAACGCTCATCGACATCTTTACGGCAAAAGCCGACTACGAACAACAACTGTTTAAAGGTACGCTGGGCGTCGGCATCAAGGTAGCCGATGTAAAAACCGACAACACGTTCGACTTTTTCAATGTAATCGACGGACAACCTGTGCTGGACTTAACCGTGAGCAACCGCTTCATTTACAATGAACGCACCAGTGCTGCCTATGTCAACTACAACCGAAAAGTGGGCAAAAAACTGAACATTCAGGCCGGCTTGCGCGCTGAAAATACCGACTACGAAGGTCAGTTGCTGAGTGCCCAAAAAGATACCATCAACACCAATAACTACACGAAACTGTTCCCCAGCGCCGCACTGACGTACACGTTTAACCCGAAAATGGGCCTGAACGTCACCTACAGCCGCCGCATCGACCGCCCGAGTTACCAGGACCTGAATCCGTTTGAAAACAAACTGGACGAACTGACTTTCCAGCGTGGCAACCCGATGCTGCGCCCTCAGTTTACCAACAGTTTTGAGATCAGCCCGACTTACCAGGGCTATCCGGTGCTTACCCTCGGTTACAGCCATACGAAGGATGTATTTACCCAGGTACTCAAAACCGATGTGGACGATGTGCGCGCTACGTTTATTACCAATGAAAACCTGGCCGACCAGCAGAATTACACGCTGAGTGTCAACTTGCCTACGCCCATTGCCAAATGGTGGGAAGGTTTCGTCAGCCTCACCGGATTCCGCAGCCACTTCAAGGCCGATTTCAGCACACCTGAAACGCCCGACTTTATGGTGGACCAATCGTACAACGCCTTCAATGCCTACAGCGAGCAAACGATCAAACTGCCGAAAGGATTCAGCGTACAGGTGTCGGGCTGGTACAACAGCCGCGCGTTCTGGGGCACGCTGCGCAGCACGCCGCAAGGCTCGATGGATCTGGGTATCCAGAAAAAATTGTTTGACGGCAAAGGCGACCTGCGCCTGCGTTTTGGCGACATCCTGCACACAGCAGGCTGGGGCGGCGAGAACCTGTTCACGCCCAACCTGAAAATGACGGCACGCGGCAACTGGGAAAGCCGTACCGTGACGATGAGTTTCTCGTACCGTTTCGGTAGTTCGGAAATAAAAGATGCCCGCCAGCGTAAAACGGGACTGGAAGATGAGAAAAACCGGGTAAAAAATAAATAAAGTCCTGAGTCGTAAGTCCTAAGTCCTAAGTCCGTAGAGTTGACCGCGATACTTTGGGCGTTTTCGGTAAAGATGCCAAACAAAAGCAGGTGTACTTTACAGACTGAGGACTTACGACTTCTTAAGTCCTCAGTCGTAAGTCCTCAGTCCGTAGAGTTGACCGCGATACTTTGGGAGTTTTCGGTAAAGATGCCAAACAAAAGCAGGTGTACTCTACAGACTTAGGACTTACGACTCAGGACTTAGGACTTAAGAAAATGAAAGTTTGATTTGGTTTATCGGAGAAAGTGCCCTGCCTGTGCAATACCGGCGGGGCTTTTTTAGAGGTGAGAGCGTGAGAGGAGAGAGGTGAGAAGTGAGAGCGTGAGTGAGGAATAGCCACTCATTACCACCATGGAGGAGCCCTGAAAGGGCGTATGCAACAGCGTAGGGCACCGCCCTACGTATTCGTTAAACCCCAATCCTCCACCGCCCTACGTATTCGTTCCAATCTATATTAACTACACGCTCAGGGCATTCGTCGCCCTCGTCATTTCGAGTATTTTTCCCTACCCATATCTGTCTCTACAAAAACACCCAAACACTCAAACACAAAAACACCTCAAAACACAATTAACCCTAACTTCATACAGGCTTAACATCGAACCAGAGCCAGGCCGCTACTTTTGCAGTATCAATTTAAACATTGATAACCATGCAATTACACCCGCGCCGGCACACCTCGCACGTCCACCTTCTCTTTGGTCGCTCATTACAATCGCTTCGGCATTCGCTCGATTCCGGTTCAGGTTTCAGTCAGGACGGTCTCATTTCCACGGCGCGGGATTTCAACAACAATACCACTCAAAAACAACGTACCCGAGGTTTTTATTCCCATTGCCTGACAGGCCTTGCCTGGTTGGCCGGGGCTGCACTGGCAGTCGTTTACTTGCTGTGGTTTTTTAAAAATATTTTTGAACACACCGTTCGTTGAGCCAACTTATGAAAAGAGAACTGGACATCGTCGTTCTTTCCGACCTGCATCTGGGCACCTACGGCTGCCATGCCCGCGAACTGTTGAACTACCTTAAGAGCATTCAGCCGCGCACGCTGGTGCTCAATGGCGATATAATCGACATGTGGTATTTCAAAAAAAGTTATTTCCCGAAAGAACATTTTGAGGTCATCCGCCGGCTCATGAAAATGGCTGTTAGCGGCACCAAAGTGTACTACCTCACAGGCAACCACGACGATGTATTGCGCAAATTCGGCGAAATGGCATTCGGCATGATCCACCTGCGCAACAAACTTGTGTTTCAGGTAGACGGTAAAACACACTGGGTGTTCCACGGCGACGTGTTCGATGCCAGCATCCACCGTGCCCGCTGGCTCGCCAAACTCGGCGGTGAAGGCTACGACCTGCTCATCCGCATCAACCGGGGCATCAACCGTATGCGACGGCTCTTTGGGCTGGGGCCGGTGTCATTTGCCGCCCGCGTAAAAAAAGGTGTCAAAGGAGCCGTTCGCTACATCAGCGATTTTGAAGACACAGCCATCCAACTGGCTGCCGAAAAAGGATACGACTACGTGGTGTGCGGCCATATACACCGCCCGCAACTCCGCGATGTAACAGCACAAAACGGCCGCACCGTCACCTACATGAACAGCGGCGACTGGGTGGAGCACCTCACCGCACTGGAATTTGCACAGGGCGCCTGGAGCATTTACCAATACGATGAATCCGAATACAGCATGCCCAATCCGCGCCTGCAAGTAGTAGAAAAAGAACCCAAAATATATACGCTCCGCCGCGAAGAAGTGCTGCCGGAAGTGCAGGGAGCAGCGATGGAAGCAGTATAGAGGTGAGAGGTGGGAGGTGAGAAGTGAGAGTTCGTAGCGTGTACGGCTTTGCTCTTGGGAATTTTTGAAGCAAAGCGGTACACTCTACGCACTCTCACTTCTCACCTCTCACGCTCTCACCTCTCTATACCGACAGCAGCGCTCCGGATGGCTTTTTTTACTTCATACGAATGAGTACCATAGTCTCCCGTTTTTTCTCATTGGAGAAAAATACGGGATTTTTTTTGGAGGCTATGGAAAAATCAAGGCTCCATTTTAGCAAAATACCGGCTGCCGAGGCTCCGCCCTTTGTTGTAAAGCGTTGCAACATAGACACCTGGTTGCAAAGCAGAAATATCCAACAAATGCGGTGTGCTGGAACAATTTTCATGCAGCACCAACTTGCCATTGGCATCAAAAATCCGAATTTCGTCTCCCTTTTCTGTCGGCACAACGGAACTGTATGCTGTTGCAGGATTCGGATAAATGTGCCACTCGAGCGCCGATGCCGGATTTGTAGTGCCATTTACCATACCTACCTCAACTGTCCAGGCGACCGTACAGCCATTGGCCGGATTGGTAATAGTAACGGAATAGAACCCTGCCGTCAAATCGTTTCGTTGTGCACCAGTTTCGCCATTTTCCCACAAGTAATCGTATAGAATCCCCGGAACGAGCGCCGAAATAGCGCCATCCGAGGCTCCGGGTATGCTTACGGGTGTGACATCGAATCCAAAAATAATAGGCAAATTGAAATTGGCGTCAATCTCCTGCATGGCGGTTGCCACACAGCCATTGCTCAGATTGGTCACCTGCAAAGAATACACCCCAGGCTGGCAAACCATCCAGGTGCTATCGACAGTAGCCGGGCCGGAAACAAGCATATCAAGCGGCTGTCCCGGTGCTTCGATGTTTGCAATCAATTGTGCGCAGGGGTGGCTACAAGTGAGGATGGGGTCTTCGGCAGTGAGTGTTACGGAAGGCGCACCCAGATGAATATGCTGTCGGATAATTCCCACCCCGGTATTGTAATAGAACCCGCCGCCGGGCGTATGTTCGATACGCACCGGCCGCACCTGATAATAGAACGTGTCTGATGCAGGCCCTCCATCTGTCCAGGAAAGCCCATTCACGAAGTTGGCAGTCCGGCGCACATAGGGCCCATCGAGCGAAGTCGAACGATACACATGATAGCCCAAAATCCCGGTATCAGGCGAGGCCGTCCAGGAAATATCCACCGCTGTGCAGGTACTGACGGCATTTATTTCACCTACCGGAGCAATGATCTGCGCGCGCGCTGTTGGGTCGCCCAGCAAAGCCACGTGCGCGCCGCTGGCGCCGTAAGAACTTGTTGAATAGTATTCGCTGTTGGAGGAAGCGCGCAGGGTTTCCAGGGCACAGTAACCGATAGGTTCGCCCGAAGCCAGCCCCTGCATAAACCAGTGCGGCCTGCCTGCCCACGAACAAGTGAGGATGCCTCCTCTGGAAGCCAGGGTCGAGGGCATCAAGGGATTGTTTTCATAATCCCAGTCGCCATGGTAACTGCCAAAAATATTGGAAAAAACGACATTGATAGAGTCGGCCGCCACCTGTGTGCTGTTGCCCACTCCGGCAGCGCTGGTGTACGAGCCCGGGCCGCAGCCATAGCCCAACAGGTACGAACTGGTGTCGGTGTCAGTCAGGAAATCGCCGTTGACTACATTGAAAGCCTCCACCAGCGGATAGGCATTTCTATACCCGTTGGCGGCAAATGCTTCTCCTCCGAAATAGCCGAAATTATCGTCTACCAGGGCCTTGGGCGCCACGCGGTATTGGCCGTTGCGCCACAGGTAGTTTTTACGGAAATAACGATTGTACAAATCAGCCGTGCTGGAAACGCCAAAAGACGCCGGATCAAGTCGACGAAAATCGATGCGGCCAACCATCAGTTCGGCTGTTGAGGGCATGGTACTTTGATCGAACTTCCCGTCTCCCGGCACATTGTCGTTGGCGTCTCTGGCAGGAGACGTATTATTCACCGAAACGTCTGTCCAGGTACCGTCTACATCCGCATAGTAATTATCGCAGGGCCAGGCGCCGTAGTGGTCGGTATGACCATCCCAGGCACTATTGCCGGAATACGGGACGGGCACATTTCCGATCAGCAACACTGCTTTCACATTAGCCGGATCGGCATTGTATTCGGATACGATACGGCTTTTGATGCTTTGTACGGTGCTGGAGGGGCCGGTTTTGATGGGTATCGTTTGCCATCCGTCGCCACGCATACCATCCTTGAATTTTTTCAATTCAACTCCGGTGGCATCGGCCGTTGTAGAATCGATGAAGATCAGGATTTTGCCCCGAAAATCGACCACAGGCGCCAGCATGGCCACATGTACAAACCCGGTGCTGGAATAGGTCGTAGTGCGGCGAACGACATATTCGTACGTGGCGCCTTTTTCCAGGCTGGTGTCGATATAGGTCGACAGTGTAGCATTTGCCTGGTTGAGGAGGGTAGTCCACTGGTTGCCTGCCTGGCCTTTTTTACGGCGTTTAATCACTGTATTCGCAGGAGACGGATTAGGCCATTTGAGGGTAATGGAAAGTTGTGC
>JAEUUT010000181.1 GCA_016787415.1 Saprospiraceae bacterium
AGGAACGGGTGGCGCGTCTGGAAGAGGAGATGGGGAAGGGAAAGTGAGTTTCCACGCACGATTACTAAACCTCGAAGGTTTAGTAATCGTAATCCCCAAACACCCTTCCCAAAAATTCCGGAATAACTTATGTTTGTGCCCCTGTGCAAGCAATCCAACACGCTCAAATATCAACCATAAATTTCCCAATGACTAAAGAGAGGCAAATTGAAGAAAGCCTGATTAATAAACTGGCCGACCTAAAATACACCATCCGCTCCGACATACGGAGCCGGGAGGCATTGGAGCGCAACTTTCGGGAAAAATTTGAGGCACTCAACCGCGTACATTTATCCGATGCGGAATTCAGCCGCCTCCGCGATGAAATTATCACTGCCGATGTATTCACGGCATCCAGAGTCCTGCGCGAACGCAACACGTTTACGCGCGAAGACGGTACGCCGCTTCAATTTACCCTCGTCAATATCAAGGAATGGTGCCAAAACGACTTCGAAGTCGTCAGCCAGTTGCGGATGAACACCGACAACAGCCACCACCGCTACGATGTGATTCTGCTGATCAACGGCATTCCGATGGTACAGATAGAACTCAAAACATTAGACATCAGCCCACGCAAAGCCATGCAGCAGATCGTGGACTACAAAAGCGATCCCGGCAACGGATACTCCAATTCTTTGCTGTGCTTCATGCAATTGTTCATCGTCAGCAACCAGTCAAATACCTATTATTTCGCCAACAACCCCAACCACCACTTCCGTTTCAATGCAGATGAGCAGTTTCTGCCCGTGTACCAGTTTGCTTCCGAGGACAACAAAAAAATTACCCACCTCGACGATTTTACTGACAAATTCCTGAGCAAGTGTACCCTTGCCCAGATGATCAGCCGGTACATGGTGCTGGTAGCCACCGAGCAAAAACTGATGGTGATGCGCCCCTACCAGATTTATGCGGTAAAAGCCATTGTGGATTGTATCCACCAAAATCGGGGCAACGGCTACATCTGGCACACTACCGGTAGTGGCAAAACGCTCACTTCGTTTAAGGCTTCTACCTTGCTGAAAGACAACGACGATATTTACAAGTGCCTGTTCGTGGTAGACCGCAAAGACCTCGACCGACAAACCCGCGAGGAATTCAACAGGTTTCAGGAAGGCTGCGTGGAAGAAAATACCAATACCGAAACGCTCGTACAACGCCTGTTATCGGAGGATTACGCCAATAAGGTCATCGTCACTACCATTCAGAAACTCGGCCTGGCGCTGGATGAAAACAGCAAACGGAACGCACGTTTACTAAACCTTAAAGGTTTAGTAAACGGTGCTCCAAAGCCCACCTACAAGGAGCGTTTAGAGCCTTTAAAGAACAAACGCATCGTGTTCATCTTCGACGAATGCCACCGCTCCCAGTTCGGCGATAACCACAAGGCCATCAAGTCGTTTTTCCCCAACGCGCAGTTGTTCGGGTTTACCGGAACACCCATTTTCGAAGACAATGCCGCTTACAAGCAGGCCAATGGCGAAGCGGGCTCCTACGTCACCACCAAAGACATCTTTGAAAAACAGTTGCATGCCTATACCATCACCCATGCCATCGACGACGAGAACGTGCTGCGTTTTCACATCGACTATTTCAAGGGTGAACAAAAAATAGATACCGCGAGCCGCCCGCACAAAATGGCTGTGCTGAACGCTATCCTGAACAAACACGCCGCCGCCACGCACCAAAGACGCTTCAACGCCATTTTTGCTACCGCTTCCATCAACGACGCCATCGAATACTACGAATTGTTCAAAACCGTACAGGCAGAAAAACAAAAACAGGATCCGGATTTTCAACCCCTGAACATCGCCTGCGTATTTTCACCTCCCGCCGAAGGCAACAAAGACGTGCTGCAACTACAGGAAGACCTCCAACAGGAAAAGGAAGACAACCAGGTAGCGCCCGAGGAAAAGAAAAAAGCCCTGAAAGGTATTATTGCCGATTACAACAGGCATTACAAAACCAATCACACCATCCACGAATTCGACAGGTACTACCAGGACGTGCAACAGCGCATCAAAGACCAGAAATACGCCAATGCCGACTACAAGCACGAAAACAAGATAGACGTGACGATCGTGGTGGATATGCTGCTTACGGGTTTCGACTCCAAGTACCTGAATACCCTGTACGTGGACAAAAACCTGAAATACCACGGCCTGATTCAGGCGTTTTCGCGCACCAATCGCATCCTGAACAACACGAAACCCTACGGCAACGTGCTCGATTTTAGGCAGCAGCAAAACGAAGTGGACAAAGCCGTCGCCCTGTTCTCGGGCGAGGATACCGGACAGGCAAAAGAAATCTGGCTGGTGGAGCCCGCCCCCAGGGTGATTGAAAAATTCGAAAAAGCCGTGGCCGCCATGGGCCAGTTTATGGCGCAACACCACCTGGCGTCAGAGCCTGATCAGGTGTACAACCTGAAAGGCGATACGGCCCGTATAGAATTTATCAACCGCTTCAAGGAAGTACAACGCCTGAAAACACAACTCGACCAGTACACTGACCTGAGCGAGGCGGAAAAGGAAAAAATAGAAGCCGTATTGCCGGAAGACCAGTTGCGTTCCTTCAAAAGTTCGTACCTCGAAACGGCTAAACGCCTTCGCGCCATTCAGCAAAAAGAAGGCGCTGATGCCCCGCCCGAAATCCAGCAATTAGACTTCGAACTGGTGCTGTTTGCTTCCGCTGTAGTGGATTACGATTACATCATGGCGCTCATAGCCCGCTACACCCAGAACAAACAACCGGCCAAACAGCAAATGTCGCGAAGCCAGTTGATCAGCCTGCTCGGCTCCAACGCCAACCTCATGGAAGAACGCGACGACATCGTGGCCTATATCGACAGCCTGGTACCGGGCAAGCCGCTTACTGAAAAAGAAATCCGCGGCGGATACCTCGATTTTAAAGCCGAAAGACTGGCAAAGGAACTGGCCGGAATCGCTGAAAAACACGGACTGGAAACAGCCGCCCTGCAAGCCTTCACCGACGGCATCCTGAACCGCATGATCTTCGACGGCGAACAACTGGGCGACCTGCTGGCCCCGCTGGAACTTGGCTGGAAGGCCCGTACCCAAAAGGAACTGGCCCTGATGGAAGACCTCGTACCATTTTTGAACAAACGCGCCGGAGGGCGGGAAATCTCCGGATTGTCGGCTTATGAGTAAGGAAATGAAAAAAAGGATGGTGCCGAAGTTGCGGTTTCCGGAGTTTCTTGGGGCAAAAGAGTGGGATGTGAAAAAAGTGGATGAATTGGGTCAAACTCTAAATGGATTGACTGGTAAGACTGCTTCTGACTTTGGTTCAGGGAAACCATTTGTTACTTATAAACAAGTTTTTGACTCTGCATGGATTGATTTTGAAAAATGTGCAAGAGTAACCATTGCAGATGGTGAAAATCAAAACGAATTGCATTTAGGTGATATCCTAATCACAACATCTTCTGAAACTCCTGAAGAAGTTGGTTTCGCATCAGTTATTATGGCATCACCACCTGAATCGCTGTACTTGAATAGTTTTTGTTTCGCTTTAAGGCCTCACAATTTGAATACCCTTAAACCCCAGTTTTCTCAATACATTTTTCGCAGCTCAATATATCGAAAATTAGTTCAAGTACTTGCTCAAGGAAGCACAAGGTTCAATATTTCAAAAGGTTCATTCTTAGAATTAAGTCTTCCTATCCCCCTTGAAAAAGAACAACAAAAAATCGCAGACTGCCTCTCCTCTCTCGACGACCTCATCACCGCCCAAGCCCAAAAACTCAAAGCCCTCCAGGCGCATAAAAAAGGGCTGATGCAGGAGGTTTTTCCGGCGGAAGGGGAGCGGGTGCCGAGGAGGAGGTTTGGGGAGTTTGAGGGAGCAGGGGAATGGGAAGTCGATATTTTTGACGGGTTACTAGAAGTAATTGATGGAGATAGAGGAATTAACTATCCTAAAGCCGAGGACTTTTATAATCCAGAGCACTGTGTTTTTTTAAACGCCAAAAATGTAACTAAAAATGGATTTTCGTTTAATGAAATCCAATGTATTACAAAAGGAAAAGATGAATCTTTAAGAAAAGGGAAATTAAAGAGGTCAGATATAGTATTGACTACCAGAGGATCTGTAGGGCAATTCGCCATTTATAATAAAGAAGTACCATTTGACAATTTAAGAATCAATTCAGGAATGGTTATCTTGAGAGTAAATAAAGAATTAATCAGTCCTGAATATTTCTATCATTTTTGTAAATCAGATTTAGTTTCATCAACTGTGAAAAATCTGGCTTTTGGAAATGCTCAACAACAGTTAACAGTTGCAATAATTAAACAACTCCCTTTATATTTCCCTAAGAAAGATGAACAACAAAAACTCGCCAGTCTTCTAACTTCCCTCGACGACCTCATCACCGCCCACACCCAAAAACTCGAAGCCCTCAAAGCGCACAAGAAGGGGCTGATGCAGCAGTTATTTCCGGATCCAAATGAAATAGAAGCATGAGTGGGACAGCCAAAGTACAACCGTATAAAACCCTGCGCAAACTGGCCGAGAGGCTACGGGACGACCTGAATAACGGCG
>JAEUUT010000287.1 GCA_016787415.1 Saprospiraceae bacterium
GGCAAGGATGCGCAAAGCCGCCGCCGCGACCTCCGCGCCATCCAGCAATTCGGTATTGTAAACCCGCATTCCAACTACTGCTTCGGCGAGGGTGGGGCAGGCACTTACTCCGACGGGAAACTGTACACCCGCTCCGTCAAACGTGGAAATGTGTACAAGGCCCTGAAATTGCTCGTTGAACACGGCTCCAAATCCGACATCCTCACGGAAGCCCACCCGCACATCGGCTCCAACAAACTGCCCGGCGTGGTGCAAAACATGCGCGCTACCATCGAACAATATGGCGGCGAAGTTCATTTCGACCATCATGTTACCGACCTGATTTTGAAGGGCCGCCAAATGGTGGGCGTGGTCACCGAAAATACCGAACAGGCCAATAGCACCCGCGAATGGCTAGCCGATGCGGTTATTTTAGCCACCGGCCACTCGGCCCGCGATATTTACCACCTGCTGCACAGGCACAATATCCTGATCGAATCCAAACCATTCGCGCTGGGCGTGCGCGTGGAACACCCGCAGGAACTGATCGACAGCATTCAATACAAACAAACCCGCCGCGACGAACATTTACCTGCTGCTGCCTACAGCCTGGTGTGTCAGGTGGGCGAGCGCGGGGTTTTCTCCTTCTGCATGTGCCCTGGAGGACTTATTGTGCCTGCTGCTACGGCGCCCGGCGAAATCGTGGTAAACGGCATGAGTATGAGCCGCCGCGATTCTCCTTTTGCCAATTCGGGCGTAGTCACCTCCATCGAAGCCGAAGACCTGGCCGACTGGCAACAGCATGGCCCTTTTGCTGCTATGGAATTTCAACGGGATGTCGAACAACGCCTGTTTCAGGCTGGCGATGGCAGCCAGAAAGGCCCTGCATTGCGCCTGACCGATTTTATTGCAGGAAAAATGTCGGGGAGCCTGCCCGGTACCTCGTATATCCCGGGCTTTTACCCGGCGCCTTTATTCGATCTTTTGCCCGCGCACATATACCGCCGTCTGCGCGACGGGCTTGCACAATTTGGCAAACAAATGCCCGGCTACTACACCAAAGAAGCCACAGTGGTAGCCACGGAAAGTCGCACCAGCGCGCCTGTGCGCATCCCGCGCGACGCAGATACCTGGATGCATCCTGAAATAAAAGGGTTGTTTCCTTGTGGTGAGGGAGCAGGATATGCCGGAGGAATTATTTCCGCCGCGATGGACGGGCAGAATGTGGCAAGGGCGGTGGTAAGGGTGGTTGTGGGATGAGTGGTGTTGGAACAGGATTAATGGGATTAAAAGGATTAGAAGGATTCCCGTTTTGATAGAAAATTTTAAAAAATTTGAAAAATAGACAACATCAAAACGGGAATCCTTCTAATCCTTTTAATCCCATTAATCCTGTTCACCCCATTAATCCTGTTCCATCCCGCTCTTCCTGTTCCAACCCCGCCCTGCCTTTTTCTCCGACTGAATTTTTTTATCTTTTTTCCGCTGCTCGATAACGGCCGCTGGCACAGCCACCTTTTTGCGCTTTTTGGGCACAATGAGCGCTTTTTCAATCAGTTTGATCAGTTTTTCCTCCGCTTTCTGCTTGTTGGCGAGTTGCGAGCGCTCGGTCTGGTGTGTCACCGAAAGGATGCCTTCGCCCGAAATATGGGTGGACAGTTTTTCATGCACCAGCGCCTTTTCACTATCGGACAGCGCAGCCGACAGGGCTACGTTCAAACGCAATTCTACCTTGGTTTCCACCTTGTTTACATTTTGTCCGCCTTTGCCGCCTGAGCGGGAAGTGCGGTATTCGAGTTCGCTGAGGAGGAGGTCGGCGTTCATGGTGGGAGGAGAGGATGTTGTTGTCCTGCAAATGTAGAAACAGTTTCTTAACGCGGTGCGGACGCCCCGGGGTTCCGGGTGGTCAAAAAAGTCAGGCGCGTTGGGTGGTTTGGGGTTTGAGCATAAAACAGGTATTATTGCAAATTGAATAGAGGCAGATAGACCTAGGTTTTAAACATAAAATTAGAACAACGTAGCAAACACATACATATACAACCCGGAATTATCTTTAAATACCAATAAATGCCGCACTACTATCATTCTAAAAACATCGTACATGGCTCCATCCACGCCAATGGCAATGTCCACATCGGCGATGTTATCTACCATGTCGCGTCCGATTTTCAATCCGGCAGCATCCTTTTTTTGCGATTAGACAAAACAGAAGACAACCATTACATCGCCAACCTGTCCGTCAAGAGCAAACACAGCACACACGGCGCCCTGGCAACATCCGGCGAGATATGGTGCGAAAATATAGACCTCAACATCCCTCCCGACCTGTTCGAGGGCGTAGCCGAATTTCAAAATTTTCGGCGCAGTATCGACGCCCAAACGCGGTACTCAGGGAAAGATAAGCCCGATAACCACCAGATTCAAGCGATGGAAAACCATCTGTCGCAACTCATTTTCAACACCTTTTTTGCAGGTGACATCGGAAAGGCATGTGCCGATTTTATACAATTGCTGGAAGAGCAACGCATCGAAGAATTGCTGTTAGCCATTTCTTCCGACGATGCGCACATCGTCAACCTTCCCTTTGAAATGGCCCTGCCCTTGTTGTTCCCGCCCAAACTGGGCGAAGCCAAAAAAAGCCTTGCCGGGAACAACTTCGGCCTGGTGCGCACAAAAACCGCCTCGCTCGAAGCCTTTAAAATGCAGGGCAACCACGCTGCGGCAGCCCCTCTGAAAATGCTGTTTATCACCGCTTTGCCCGAAAACCTGAGTGAACGAGGCAAAATGCTTCAAATGGAAGAGGAACAAACCCGCCTCATTCGGGCTATCGGCGCATTGGAAGCAACGGGCGATCAACAGCCCAAAATCGTGATAGAGTTTTTGGAAAACGCCTCGCTCGCCGAACTCGACAAGGCCCTCCGCGAACGCCACCACGATATGGTGCACATCAGCGGACATGGCGCGTACCATGCAGCGGAAAACAAAGGCGTTTTGTATTTTGAAAATGAAGAGGGCAATGAAGAAAAAATAACAGGCAAAGCCCTGGGCGAAACCCTGCGAGGCCACGCCTGCGTCAAACTCCTGATCCTGAGCGCTTGCGAGACGGCCATTGCGGGCAGCGAAGGCGGCGTAACCGAACAAGCCGCTGCGTATGGCACACCGGGCATCGTGGCCATGCGTTTTGCAATTACCGACGAAGGCGCCAAGGTGTTTACCACCGAGTTTTATACCCAGTTGGCCAAAGGCCTGTCGCTCACGCGCGCCCTGTCGTATGCGCGCGAGGCATTGCAGCAGGACATTCTGCAGCGCAGAGAACAAACGCCTCAAATACTGCACATCGCCGAATGGTTTACGCCCGTGGTGTATCAAAACCAGGCGGTAGGGGCCTTGATCGATCAAGCGCAGCCCTATCATTTGCCCGACCATTTTTACCCTCAAAGCAGTTTTTTGAAAACCAGCACCTCGCGGCTCATCGGCGAAGGGTTTATCGGGCGCAAACGTTACCTGATTCAAATGCGCCAGGCTTTTCGCGCCGGGAGGCACGTTTGTCTGCACGGCCTGGGCGGACTGGGCAAAACAACCCTGGCAGAAGCATTTGCCCACAACTACGACAATCATAGCCATACGACCATTATTTTCAGAAACGGCAGCCAGATCAATGAAGCCCATATCCTACAAACGCTGAATAAACGTTTTGCCAAAATAAATCCTGATCTGGCAGAACAAATGCAGCAGTTGATGGACGACCCGCAAACCGAGGTATTGCAGAAACTCCAACTCCTGATCGACAACTACCTCCGCGGGCGCAAAACCATTCTGATCTTCGACAATGTGGAAGATGTACAGACGGATGAAGGCGGCGCCTTCCAACGCCGCATCGGCAGCGAGGGCCTAAGTGCATTTTTGGCGCACCTGTGCGGGCACGCACCGGCCAATTGCCATATCCTGTTTACGACGCGTTACAAAATAGAGGATTTGGCAGACGCCGTAGAGCACCTCGCACTCGATAAAATGGGCTACGCCGAGCAATACCGGCTGCTCAATTATTCCCCGATACTGCGAGGCATACCCCTGCAAGAGAGAGACGATGTGTATAAACGCCTCGACGGACACCCGCGTGGCTACGAGTACCTGGAAGCCTTGCTGAAAAAAGATAAAACCTTCCGATGGGAGCAAGTCAGCAAAGCCGAAGCAGATGTATTCGAAAACCTGCTCCTGGCCAAGGTGTACGAACGCCTGAACGAGCCGGAAAAAAATCTTTTCCAAATGGCATCGGTTTTTATCAGCCGGACGCCCATAGCAGCGCTGGCTGCCGTGACAGAAGGGGACGAAGAAGCCATCAGGCCCGTATTAAAGTCTTTGCAGGATTGGTCCCTGTGTTTTTTGGAACCAGACGGCCGTTTTGAAGTCCATCGCCTCACACGAGAGTGGATGCGCCAGCATATTACGCCCGCCGAAAAAGAGAAGGAATGGGCCTTGAAGGCAGCGGGGTATTTTGAAAACCAACCTACCTGGGGTGACGATGAATTAGCCCGAGC
>JAEUUT010000236.1 GCA_016787415.1 Saprospiraceae bacterium
AATCGATGGAGCACATGTGATAGCATTAATCACAGCATTGCCGCTCATCGTGGCACTACAGGATGTTGTGGCGTTGGTCGCAACAACAGTATAGGTACCCACTGTTAGTTGGCCCGGGAAGGAAATGGCGTTGCCTGTGCCCGCTACCGCTGCGCCTACGTTCGCAGCACCCAATTTCAATTGGTAGTTCACACCTGTTTGTGAGCCGGAAAGACCGATTACAACCCCGATGTTATCCGTTGTACAAACTGTACCGCCGCCGGTAACGTTGAAGGCCGTCGGAAGCGAATTTACCGTTATAGTAGTGCTAGCCGTTGCCATGCAAGTATTTGCACCTGTTACAGTTACCGTAAAAGTGGTAGTTGAAGGAGGAAGTACTGCGATTTGTGTTGTCATTATGTTACCCGGAACACTCCATAAGTAAGTGCCGCCGCCGGTGGCAGTCAGAAGAGCGGCATCTCCTGCGCAAATAGTGTTGTCGTTGTTCGCTGCACCCGAAGTTTCCGTTACTGTGATACCCGCTATTGGAAGCTGGTTGATGCTTACCACTGCACTGCCGGTCATCGTAAGTGTACAGGTAGTCGTAGTGTTCGTTGCCACTACTGTGTAGGTGCCCGCAGTCGTCTGATTGCCAAAGTTGAGCGCAGCACCTGTTCCGGGTACCGCAGCACCTACATTTGTAACACCCAATTTCAACTGGTACGTCACACCTGTTTGCGAGCCGCTCAGGCCAATCGCAACGCCCGTGCCGCCGGCACAGTATGCGCCGCCGCCCGTCACCGCAAAGGCCGTCGGAGGGGTACAAACGCCCGGAGCCGTCACCACCGCTGTAGATGTAGCGCTGACCGCAGCAGGAGACACATCACAGGAACAACGTGTCGTAATACTTTGTGCAGGACCAGTTTGCGCATAAACAGGCAAGGTGGAACTGAACGCTCCGCCGTTCACGGAATATTCAAGCGTAGAACCTACCGGACAAGGGCTGCCAGTAGGTGCAGTAATAACGCCACCGGATACCGTACAGCCTGCGGCGCAGGTGCTGTTCGTGATGCTTACATTCGCAGGAGCGCCAGAGAAAACGGGGCAGGCGCAAGTCAATGTTAAATCAAAGTTGCCTTCCGCTCCAGCAAAGCCGTGCACCATAACAAGATATACCGTGCCATTGACCGAAGTAAAAGTCACTGTCGATAGGGTCCCGCAGCCATCGTCATTTCCGGCTACACAAGTAGGCGATGCACAAGTACCGGAATAAACCGAAATTTTTGTATCAAAACTGGCAGCCGAACAAGTGCTGAGCGTGACCTGACCTCCATTGCCTGTAAATGTGTACCAAACGCCATTGGTGGTTTGAACTACGCCACATGCTGTGAATATCCCTGTGTCATCATTCGTGGCACCAATTGTAGTTCCAGAAACGGTTTGTCCGCAGGATATTGGAACAGCATTGTCACACAGGTCGCTCGAACTACCCGGGCAGACACCTGGTGCCGTCAGCACCGAACTCGTCGGGCTTGAAGTCGCCGTATTGGCATTGCAATTGCAACGGGTTAGAATCGTTTGAGCCGGGCCATCTTGGTCATAAACTGGAAGGGTCGTACCCCATGTTCCGCCATTATCGGTGGAATATTGCAGGGTAGAACCTGCAGGGCAGGAACCTGCCGGTGCAGCGATACTACCACCAGAAGGTGTGCCTCCTACCTGAGTGCAGGTACTGTTCACCACCGTAGCGGCGCCTGGCGCTGTCGAGAGTACAGGGCAGGAAGGACAAACGCCTGGAGCCGTAGTCACAGTACTGGTTGGGCTCGACATCGTATTGTCGATCGTGCAGTTACAACGAGTCAGAACCGTTTGTGCAGGGCCGCTTTGATTGTATGTTGGCGCCGAAGTACTCCAGTTCAAGCCGTTATCCGTAGAATACTGCAAAACAGATCCTGACGGGCAGGAGCCGGCAGGGGCCGAAATGGAACCGCCGCTCGGTGTGCCGCCGAAAACAGCGCAAGTACTATTCACGATCGTAGCGACGCCGGGAGCGGATGTCAGTGTCGGGCAAGCGCTCGCCGTAATCGTAAAGTTGACATTCGATACGTCGTAGAAAATATTGTTGGAGCAACGTACGAAAATACGGGCCGTTGTGGTAGGCACATTGGGAATAGTAACAGATTCCGTTCCGTCATTTGGCGTATTCGCCAGCAACACGCTGGTGGTAGTTCCGCCATCTGTAGAAATCAGAATATCCACATTAGCGCAACTTACCGGAGCAGCCGTCGTATTGGCCACATTCCAGGTAACTGTCTGGGTGGAGTTGCCTGCATACGTCACAGCAGTATTGGGGGACGTAACGATAAATGGCCCCGCTGCCGCTACTGTGGTTACCGTATTGTTGGCCTCTCCTGTACATCCGCCGCCAGGAACATTGTCACGTACCGTCACCCGGAAGTTCAGGGTGCGCCCCACAGAGGGTAATACCTCCCATGTAGGGGTAGTATTGCTCAACACTGCCGAAAGTACAGGAAAGTATCTTGAAGGAGAGGACGTTGGGTTAAAAGACCTGAACACCGGCCCTGAGACATTCGTAGCAGCTGGTGGCATGGTTTGGGTAGAAGTGACCCATATATCCATCTGCTCCCAGCAATACGTGAGGGAGTTTCCAGGATCACTCGCCGAAGCGGTCAGAATAAATGGCGTCGATATAGGAATCGAGTAATTACTCAACGGAGATACCGTTGGCGCTGTATTGACAACGACATCCGTAGCATCACAGGAGTTGCCAAAACCGCTAGAAACGTAGGTACGAATTTGAGCAACACTTGCTGCAGAAAAATAAGGATCACTGTGGTTGGCAACTGAAGGCGAGCAAACTCCAGCATAACCCATTATCGTCGTACCAGAGCCGGGTTCTACCGAAGTAGCATCGTTGCGGTTGCACAGATCGTTGTATTGTGTATGTTTACCACTAAACTGGTGTCCCATCTCATGTGCAACGTAGTCAATATCGAACGGGTCGCCTACCGGGCTGGATGAACCAGTAGTGGCGCGTGCCTTGTTCCCGGTTGAACACACCGAAGGGGTAGCAGCCAATCCGCTGCCGCTATTGGTAAAGACGTGACCAATGTCGTAGTTGGCATTTAAAATTACCGCATCCATATTGGTCTGGTTCTCATCGATAGTGATGCCATCATCTAACGGATTTGAGAAAGGGTCGGTGCCTGCATTGGTATAGACGACCAGGTTGTTGTTTGCAATCAGGATCATCCGGATAGAACCATCTATTTCAAATACGCCGTTCACCCGATTCATCGTTGTAGTCATAGCGGCGAGGGCGCCTGCTACCGTACCGCCATGAAATGACGCATATTCACCCGAACAGGCCAGTGCAAGGCGGTATTTGTGCAGGGTGCCACAGTCGCCGACTTCAGCCAAAGACTCATGGCCGTTCAATTCAAGATGCATCTCGTCTCCTACATTACAAACCATGCGGTCTGCTTCATTTTTGGAAAAATTCCTTTTGTAGTAGGAAATATATTTGGTAGTCGTTTGCTGACTGTATGGATCAATAAATACAGCGCCATTTGGAGACAGCACCATGGCATGAAATCCAAATTGTGTGAAATCCAGCCGAACCTGTGCAGCAGGGTCTTCCACTCCCATCCCGTTGTAGGTTTTGATTTCCGGAAACTGTGCCGCCAGCGGCGCTTCCATCATCGAATATTCTACGACCCGGAAGTGTTGCATAGTGCCATTAGGCATCGGCAATTCCACCGTTACGGCATCCGTCTGTACACTCGACAATACCTCCATGGGAGCCTGATCAAGCAGGCTTTTCATCATGTCGACATCTAATGTAAGTGTACGATAATTGGTGGGAACAATTTGCCGTTGTCCTCTCAGCATTTCCTGCGTTTCAACGGCATTACTCCAAGGGCTGGAAACTGCGCTCTGAGCGATAAGATAAACGCTACATAATAGCAAACACGTCATTAAAAACAATGACCTGAGTAAAGAACTTTTCATGTGAAAAAGATGATGTATTAAAAGGGAATGTCTTGCCTTTCACCCCAGAAAAGCACTACACAATATACATGATTATATACAAAAAGATTATTGCGGCCAAAGGTATAACAGATTATCTGTAGAATGAACAGTGCATACATAAAAAAATAATGAAACCTGTTGTTTTCGCAAGCAGGAGGCACCTCGCTTAACAATATATTTTCGTAGTACATAAAAAATCCCGTAAACCCTCTGAAAAGGATTTACGGGATGAGACTATAAAGACAGTGTCTGTCCTATTTCGACTGAATCATCTTCTTCGTCGCGCTGTCCGTAGCCGTTTCCAACGTGTAGTACAGTACACCCGTCGTGTTCAGCAACTGACGGTCAACACTGATCGTATTGTAGCCTTTTGCAAACGAACCACTCTGTGTGAATACCATGCGGCCCGTTTCGTCGAAGATACGCAGCGTAGCATCAGCAGCCTCTGGCAGGTGGAATCCGATGAACGTTTTGTTCACGAATGGGTTTGGCTGGTTCTGGTACAACTCGAAGCCAACACCAGAGATGGTAGCACCATTCTGACCGTTGAAGCGGAAGGCAACGTCCATGCGGTTGTTCGACAGGCTGTATGCTTCTGCTTTCGTGATGCGGCTCGATACGCCCAGCATGCTAGACAGTTGACCTGCTTTCG
>JAEUUT010000119.1 GCA_016787415.1 Saprospiraceae bacterium
AATCAAATCTGGCCCGGGCGAGACAACATTTGAAAGCATTCTTTTCCAACGATTTTGAATTTTCAAGGAAAGCATGAGTGATTTTGACAATTTATTCAGGGAAAAACTCGATGAAGAGCAGGCTTTCCCCCGACGTAACAAAAACTGGAACATGGTTTCCAAACGGCTCGATGCGTTCGATGCCGGTGGAATCACACATCATTCCTACCTGAAATACTGGAAAATCGCAGCAGTTGCGGCTGCCGTGACGGCAAGCGTACTGGCCTGGAAAGTGGTACATCTGAAACAGGAAAACCAACGCCTGGAAGAGATCGTTCAAATGAGCAATTTGCCTGCCACGCCTCAAAGCGCTGAAATCAAACCAGGTATTTCCCAACCACATTCCGGCACAGCGGCATTACCGACAAATTCTACCAAGACTTCAGAAATAACAACCAATACTACCGCTTCATCTACTCCCGAATCACGCAACAGGGAAAACGAAAATCTCACAGAAACGCTCCCAATCCAAAAAACGGCGCCTCTGTCTGAACAGCCCGGTAAAGGAAGCCGGATGGTGCAAAAACAACCTGAACGCAAGTCAATACTTCGAAATACACCATCTGCCAGCGCGCAAAGTCCCGTTTCTGACATTGTCCAACAACGCAATACAACTCCGTCTGACAAACAGGCGCTTCCCAATCAGGAAAAACAGGCGCAATTCACCAACGAGCCACCCAACATAACTCCTGACAACACCGAACAAGTCATAAGCGCCTATACACCAGAACCGGCTGATCCTGATGCGGCTGTGCCAGGCACGCCTGCTCCGGTCGATACAAGTTCCAGTACAAAGCCACCTGCCACCGATATCGCCAGGGGCGATACAATACGCGCCATAGTGAATGACAGCATGGCTATTCAAAAAGAAACCGTGCGCCCTGCTGTTGCCCTGCAACCCGATACTTCCAACGCAGAAAAAACAATGGCGGCTCTTGAGCCCCCCAAAGCGCCACGTGACTATTCCCGTCTGCGGGCCGGCGCTCAAATATTCCGCGGCTTCGCTACACCGGGCGAAGATGGCGTTTCGATGCTCCAGGGCCAGGGAATCTCTGCTGCATGGCGGTTCTGGAACCAGTTTTCGCTCACTACCGACGCCAACTGGCTGCGTTTCGATATCAACACCACGAAATTTGTACCTCGTTTCCACCCCCACCACCCTGGGCCAGGGCCGCACACCGGGCCAGGACAAGACGATCAATTGGTCAAAGTGGAAAGTACCCAGCGCCAGCGACTGCTCTCTTTAGGGCTTCAATACACTGTACCTGTACACTTTGCTGTGCGCCCGAGCGTGCGTTTATCACATACCTGGGTGCATATCGACCCCCAGTTGATTACGTATACTTATGAGGAACAGCCCCACGGCCCTATGCACGATCCGGAAATACGTTATCAGGCAGAAAAAGCAGCCGCTCAGGACCTGAATAAAATATGGCGGGCGGGCATTGGGCTCCAGTACGATACCCATCGCTGGATTTTTGGTGTCAGCGCCGATTACATGCGCGACTTCGCTTCTTCGGATGCGATGTTTAATTCGGTGTTCGTGCAGGCGGGACTCCAGTACAAAATCCTTTAGTTATCAGTTAGTTATCCGTTATCGGTTATTAGTTATCAGGGGTGGTAGGGGATCACTTGTACATATGTTTGGCCACACAAAAATGGACGCCAAAAATATGTACAAGTGATCCCCTACCACCCCTGATAACTAATAACCGATAACGGATAACTAACTGATAACTAATAACCGATAACGGATAACTAAAATTTGCAATGCTACGCAACCCCCACAACCCAATCTCCGTATGGTACAACAAAGCAATTTCGCTTGGTACCAACATCTTTCTAATTACCAGTTTTCATGAAACAAACCT
>JAEUUT010000170.1 GCA_016787415.1 Saprospiraceae bacterium
CCGCTGGCCCTGCCCGATGCCTACACCTGCACCGGCAATGTTGGACTGAATGTACCTGCTGCTAACGGTGTAAAAGCCAATGATTTCGACGACAACACGGCCGGGCTGACGATTACGGCAGGCACCTTCGCCACCACGCAGGGCGGCAGCATCATGCTGAATGCCGATGGCAGTTTTATGTACACCCCGCCGGCCGGATTTACCGGGACAGATACCTACATCTACACCCTGAATGACGGCAACGGGGTAGGGGCGCCGGTGCCTGCTACGGACCCGGGGGCCATCACCATTACCGTAAGCAACCTGCTTTGGTTTATCGACAATAGTTCCATTGCAGCCACCAGTGACGGCCGGCTGAGTTCGCCCTTCAAAACGCTGGCCGATTTCAATGCCTCGGCTTTGCCTGCCATCAACCAGGTCATTTTTATTAAAAACACCGGCACGAATTACACAGGCGGCATAGTGTTGAAAAACGGGCAAATCGTGTACGGTAGCGGCCACACCGGCGGCAGCAACCTGGCAGATGCGGGCGTTTTACCGTTCACGCTGGCGCCTAACAGCAAAACACTGCCCGCCATCAATACCACCCGGCCGATCATTACCAACAGCAGCGGCGATGGCGTCACGCTGGCACAAAACAACAGCCTGCGCGGCTTCGACGTGGGGGCCTGCTCCGATTTCGGAATGGAAAACAGCGGCATCGGTTCGGTAGGCAACATGGTGGTCAGCGAGGTGTCGATCAATAATACTACGGGCGGAGGCTTCGATGCAAGCCACGGCAGCGGAGCAGGTACGAATGTGGTATTCAACGCCATCAGTTCGAGTGGAGGGACAAATGGTATCAACCTGACGAACTGTGCTGGAATATTTACGGTAAATGGCGGAACAATCAGCAACCCGACTGGTAGCGGGGTGTTGTTATCGGGCGGGACGGTAGCGTTCAGTTCATCAGGAAATATCACAGATAATAGTGGCTTTGCAGTAGAAATTGATGGCCACAATAGCGGCAATATTACGTTTTTGGGCAATATTACCTCCTCGGCTACGGGCATCCGTGTGCAAAACTGTAGCAGTGGAACCAAAACATTTTCAGGCTCGTCCAAAAGTCTGGCGACGACAACGAATACGGCAGTTGCATTGAGTAACAACGGCGGCGCAACGATCAACTTCAGCAGCGGCGGACTGGTGATTTCCACCAGCACAGGAGCAGGTTTCAGCGCTACTGGTGGTGGCACGGTGAACGTGACGGGCGCGGGCAATACGATCAGCAGCAGTTCGGCAACGGCATTGAACGTAGTCAATACGACAATAGGAACTAGTAACCTGAATTTTCAAAGTATTTCATCAGGCAACAACAATGCGGCACCCGACCCGGCCAATGGTATTGTGTTAAACAATACGGGCTCCGGCAGGCTTATTGTTTCTGGAGGTGGCAATACTTTGGTAGGAGGGGACGGCTCTGGCGGCACTATACAGAGTACTACCGGAGATGCCATTTCCCTCACTTCTACCAACAGTCCGTCGATCACCAATATCAACATTCAAAATATAGGGAAAAGCGGCATAGACGGTATTACAGTGACGGATTTTGCCCTGGCCAATTCTACGATTAATAATGTCGGCACAGCCGCTACAGGGCAATACGAAGAAAGCAATATTGCGTTCAATGATGGCGGAGTATTTGCCAACAGTACGATTTCGGGCAATATTTCCATCACCCAGAATGTACTTACAAATGCACGTAGACACGGTATCCAGATAGAAACAGGGACTGGAACCATTAATAATGCCACGATTACAAACAACACTCTTACCAGTTCTTCCAATGCCACGGTTTCGCTGGGCTCTGCCATCCTTCTGTTGATACAAGGCAACGCTTCCAGTACAGCGCACTTAAACACGGCATCCATCAGCCAAAACACCATCACTAATTTTCCCAGTGCTGAAGGCATAGCCGTTTTGGGTGGTAGTGGCAATGCATCCAACAATACCGCATCTACATTGGGCGCCAACGGAACCCCTATTACCATTTCAAACAACAGCATTTCCGGTCAGGTGGCGGTTGGGCAACACCTCGGATCCAATGCCATTCGTGTGAGTATGAACAGCCAGGCAGGTGTGATGAATGCCAGTATTCTCAACAACAACCCCATTACCAATATTGAGGGACAAGGCATCAGCGTATTTGTTGGGGGGGCGATCACTGGGACTACGACCATTAGCGCGAACACTATCGTAGCCAATCAGACCCTTGCTGCTGGTACGCACGGGATGGCTGTTCAGGTAGATGACGGCCCGGCTGGGTTGGGCACTTCTGCAGCCGATTACAACTTTACTATTACCAACAACAATGTAAGCAATTTTGAAGGGAACGGAATTCGAGCCATTGCACGTGCCGCGTTAGGTAAAATGGATGTCACGATTCAGAACAACAATGTTGGCACCCCCATATTGACGAATCGCAATGGTATTCGTGTGGATGCAGGCAGCGCTGCCGGCGACGTAACAGTTTGTTTGACGATGTCAGGGAATACAAGTGACGGTAGCGGCGTGAATCAGGGGATCGGCATCCGTAAACAAGGCACGAATGCTACGGTCAATGATTTTGGTATTGTTGGGCTCGCCCCTTCGCCAACAACATCTGCAAACGCCGCCGCAAAAGTGGTGGCCGATAACCCGGCCGGTGGTGGCTGTGATGTGCTGTCAGGCGATAATTTTGTGAACTGTGCCGTGTCGCCTTGAGTCCAAAATTCAGGTTGGCCCATCCTAAATGAAAGAGTGCACTTAGGATACAGTAGGCCCTTGTTTTTTAATCCAGCCGCCCGGATTTTTCCATGCACCACCCGGCCTCGGCACACCACCAAATCATTTTTTCTGTACGGCTTGCATTCTTTCATCTTTAAAGCAAGAAAAAATGCAACGCATTGTACAACAATTACTTATGCTGTTTTTGTGTGGGCTGTTCAGCATGGCAATAACCCAGGCGCAGACCATCGTCCCCACTCAAACCGACGAAATCATCATCGACAACGGTACTTCTGGCAAGGCCGATCCGGGCGACCGTATCCGCTACAAGGTGACGATCCAGAATACTGGCGGCCCTTCTGGCAACAACACCCAACTGAACATCGTGCCCGACCCGCGCACGGCGTTCGTGCCGGGTACGTTCCGTTCTTCGCCGCTGGCTTTGCCCGATGCATACACTTGCATCGGCAATGTTGGACTGAATGTACCTGCTGCTAACGGCGTGAAAGTCAATGATTTCGATGATAACACGGCCGGGCTGACGATTACTGCAGGCACCTTCGCCACCACGCAGGGCGGCAGCATCATGCTGAATGCCGATGGCAGTTTTATGTACACCCCACCGGCGGGGTTTACCGGGACAGACACCTACATCTACACGCTAAATGACGGCAATGGGGTAGGGGCGCCGGTGCCTGCTACGGACCCTGGGACCATCACTTTTACAGTGAGCAATATGATCTGGTTTGTCGACAACAGCGCTGCTGCCGGTGATGGCCGACTGGGCACGCCGTTCAATTCCCTGAGTTCGGTCAATGGGCCTGCTGCTGCCAACCAGGTCATTTTTGTAAAATACACAGGTACAAATTATGGCGGTATCACACTGAAAAACGGCCAGTACCTGTTCGGAACGGGGCACTCGGGCGGCACAAACCTGGCCGATGCCGGTGTGTTGCCTTTCTCTCTGGCGCCCAACAGCAAAACGCTGCCTGCCATCAACGGCTTACACCCGTTCCTGACGAGCAACAGCACCGGGGGAATCGTGCTTGCATCCGGCAACACCATTCGAGGCGTGGATGCGGGCTCTACCGCTGCGGGAGAGTATGCTATTCGCGACAATGGCGGTACGGTCGGCTCTCTGCTCATCAGCGATGCGGCCATCAACAATGCCCCGGGCGCTTTCAGAGCGGCTGCCGGTGGCGCCTTGAATGTTACATTCAGCAGCATTACAGCCACCACAGGAGGTAATGTGAACGGTATTTCCCTGGCCAGCACCAGCGGCACTTTTATGGGTGGAACGGGTACGATCGGCAATATGACAGGTACGCCTATACTCATCAGCGGCGGTACTGTGGCCCTGGACTACGACGGCGCATTGTCAAAACCTTCCATTGCAGGCCGGGTGGTCGATATTCAATCGCATGCCACAGGAGCCATTTCGCTGGACGGAAATATAACCAACACCGGCGCCACGGCTACGGGGATACTGGTCAGCAGCAATACCAGCGGTACCATCTCCTTCAACGGAAGTTCTAAAAACCTGTCGACAGCGGCCAATACAGCCGTTACACTCAGCAATAATACCGGCGCGACGATCCAGTTTTCGGGCGGCGGACTGACGATTGTTACCACCACAGCAATCGGATTTTCGGCTACCGGCGGCGGAACAGTGAGTGTCACAGGATCGGGCAATACGATCAGCAGCGAATCGGCCGCGGCCCTGAACGTGGTCAGTACGACGATTGGAGCGAGTGGCCTGAATTTCACCAGTATCTCTTCCGGCAATAACACGGCGGCGGCAGAACCGGTGAACGGTATCATCCTGAATGCCACTGGAAGTGCAGGTGGCCTGGTGGTAAGCGGCAACGGCGGCGGCGCCAACGACGGCTCCGGCGGTACCATTCAACGATGCAGCGGCGTGGGAATCCTGATTTCCAGCGCATCGCTTATCAATCTTTCCCGTATGAACATTTCAGACAACTTGGGCGAAGGACTGACCGCAACGACGGTCAACGGCCTGAGCATGTTGCGCTGTAACGTACAGAACAATGGCGATCTTATTTTTTCGGGTGGAGCAGAAGGTACGGGTGAAGCAAATATAGAATTTTATCAATTGTCGGGCACCTGCACCATCACTTCCTGCCTGATCGAAGGTGGCCGGGAGAACAATATTTTCCTGTCAAATACAGGCAATACTACCTTGAATATCAATTTGTTACAATCAACGCTCCGCAATACGCCCACTACCAGCAACCAGGGCGCCGGCTGCCGTTGGATGCTGAATGGAAACTCCAATACCACTATTTCCATTTCACAAAACACTTTCCACAACCACTTTGGCCAGCATGCTGAAATTTATCTGCGACAAAACGCCGTGGCCGATGTGGATATTCTGAACAATATCTGCACAACAACGCCTACCTCTTTGGCCTCGTCGTTTTCCATCAATTGTATAGGCGATGTAACGATCGCGCAAACATTCGAAGGCAGCCTTACCTACGATATTTCCGGCAACAATATGCAGGGATCTAATATTACGGCTATCTCAGTAAACCTGAGCCCTTTGTATTTTAATCCAGTCACTATGATGTTTATACAAGGCGGCGGCGACGCTACCGGTCAAATTACCAACAACATCATTGGCACGGCTGCAACGGCTAATTCGGGGTCCGTCGGAGGCTCGGGCATTGGACTGGACTCGCGGGGAAATGCCGGTTCCTCCCATACCTGCCGCATACAGAACAACCAGATTTACCAGTACAATAACCACGGTATTTCCCTTACCGTAGGGGAAACCAATTCCGCTTCCAGTGTCAACCTGACCATTCAGGGCAATACCATCAAAAGCCCGGGCTCTTTCGGGCAGCATGGAATCATGATAAACTCCGGAACTGTATCGAGTTCTTCCGATCAGGTATGTCTGAACATCGGCGGAACAGGCGCCCAGGAAAACGATATACTTGGCGCAGGTTCTATCCCAAATGGTGGAATGGATTTCCGGATTCGTCAGCGGCAATCGACTACCATCTTCCTGCCAGGATATGCCGGGACCAATACCGATCTTGCCGCCATGATCGCCTATATTCAAGGAAGGAATACCGGCACACCTACCGGCAGCGGCGCTGTGAACGCCCCGCCCGGAGGCGGGTTTGTGAATACGGCTTCGAGTTGTAATTAGGACATTTGAATCAGGATTTTGAGGATTGAAAGGATTAGAAGGATTCCCGGCGAGATGTCAAAATTTTATGAAATAAATGCTTATTCAATTCAATTTATTAATTTTTGACATCTCGCCGGGAATCCTTCTAATCCTCTAAAATCCTCTAAAATCCTGATTCAAAAGTTACTTCTGCAACTCAAACCCAACTTCTTTCACATCCCTCGAATTCCCGCCCGTAAATACCAGAAACTTGCCCGGATCGGCTTTCCAAACACTCTGTGCATTCCAGTAAGCGAGGTCGGCTTCAGTGATATTGAACTTGACAGTGCGTTTTTCACCCGGAGCAAGCGTTATTTTTTCGAAACCCTTCAACTCTTTCACGGGCCGGGAAATATCGGCTACCAGGTCGCGGATGTAGCACTGCACCGTTTCGACGCCGGCTACTTTTCCTGTATTGGTGACGGTAACAGATACCTCCAGTGTTTCCCCGGATTTTATGGTTGTTTTGTTGAGTTTGGGCGCTTCGTAGGAGAAAGTCGTGTAACTCAATCCGAAACCGAAAGGATAAGCCGGTGTAGCGGGGCCGTCGAGGTAGCCGCTCGTCCACAGTTGTCCCTGGCGCTCCTGCGGTCTTCCTGTACTTAATGCGTTGTAATACAACGGAACCTGACCCACGGAGTGCGGGAACGTAACCGGCAGGCGGCCGCTCGGATTTACCTTGCCTGTGAGCACATCGGCCAGCGCATTGCCTGTTTCGTAGCCGGGTTGCCAGGCTGCCAGGATGCTTTCAATATTTTCATTGGCCCACTGGAACGTGAGCGGACGGCTGTTGAACAGCACCATCACCGCCGGACGCGCGCCGCCAAGTGTGGCAATTTTCAGGAGGCGCTCCTGGCCATATGGCAGGTTCAAATCGGATACGCAGCGGCTTTCCCCACAATCGAGGCCGTGTTCGCCCACAAATGCAATCACCAGGTCGGCTTCTTTGGCAGCCTGAATAGCGTCTTTGTAGGTTACTTCTTCATTGCCGGCCTGGAGGTTCACCTGCGATACGGTGACCTGGAATCCGAGCGCTTCGAGGGCCGGTTTGAGGGCCATGGCAGGCGTCACCACTTTGGTGGAATCATAGTAGGGCGTGCCGATGCCGAGCGACCAGAAACTCATGTAATCCTTGTGCGAACGGCTGTCGACAAACGGGCCGATCAGGGCAATTTTATTAAATGGGCCGCCTGGATTGAGTGGCAGCAGCCCGCCGTCGTTTTTCAACAGTACCATACTTTTTGCAGCGGCTTCTCTGGCGGTTTTGCGGTATTCTTCTTTAAAAAGAGTGGCTTCCCGGCGCTGCGGATCGAGGTACTGGAATGGGTTGTCGAAGAGGCCTAACTCAAATTTCAGGCGCAACACCCGGCGTACGGCTTCGTCGATCTGGGCCTGTGTCACTTTTCCATTCTCCAGCGCTTTTTTCAAACCTTTCTGGAACGTACTGCCTGCCATATCCATATCGCTGCCGGCGCCGAGGCATTTGGCCGACGACTCTTCTTCATCAGCCGCTGCGCCATGTACAATCACTTCACCAAACGAATTCCAGTCGCTCACGACCATGCCTTTCCACTTCCATTCACCGCGCAGGATGTCGGTCACCAGGTATTTGTTCATGCTGGCAGGCACCCCGTTGAGGGTGTTGAAAGCATTCATAAAGGTGGCAATGCCTGCATCGGCCGCCGACCGGAAAGGGGGCAGGATGAGGTCGCGCAGGCGCTGGTCGCTCATGTCGACCGTGTTGTAATCGCGGCCGCCTTCTGCAAATCCGTATGCGGCAAAGTGTTTGGCGCAGGCAGCCACCGTGCTATTGGCGGCCAGGTCCTTGCCCTGGAATCCGCGTACGCGAGCAGCCGCAATTTTACTGCCCAGGTAGGGGTCTTCGCCCGAACCTTCCATCATGCGGCCCCAGCGCGGGTCGCGGGAAATATCGACCATGGGTGCAAAAGTCCAGTGCTGCCCGTCAGCAGCGGCTTCTTCGGCAGCAATGTGTTCGATGCGTTCGATCAGATCGGGCTCCCACGTGGCTGCCTGTGCCAGCGGGATGGGGAAAATGGTTTTGTAGCCATGAATGACGTCAAAGCCAAACAAAATGGGAATACCCAGGCGCGTTTCACGCGTGGCTACGCGCTGCATGGTAATTTTATTCTGAAAATTGGTGTGGCTGAGGATGGAGCCGAGTTTGCCTGCCCGAATCTGATTCAGCAGGTCGTCTTTGGCTACATCGGTACCGGTGCTGATGTCGCCGGGCGACTGGGTAAGTTGCCCGATTTTCTCGTCCAGCGTCATTTTTGCCAGCAGGGCCTCTACGCGGGGCTCGATGTTGGTAATGGAAGTTTTTTGAGCAAAGAGGCTGCCGGCGCATAGCAGCAGCAAAAGTGAAAGAATCCTTCTATTGGCCATTGTTATTCAAAATTGTTTAAGAGAAATCTCAACATACTCTAAGGCAAACGTAAGCAACTCCGCGCGATTCACGATTGGTTATGGAGGATTTGAGTAGTAGTGTTGTAGGGGCAATGATGATTTCGTAAGGCATGAGTGACGGGGTAGGGCGCGAGTGACGGGGTGACTCTGAAGTTACCCCGTCACTACTAGGATCCAAAAAAAAATCCCGGATTTTTCTTGTGAGAAAAATCCGGGATGGTGAAACAATATAGAGCGCTCGGGGAGCCTCCTGGGTCAGTGTTGTCTGCGTTGGACCTGCGTTTCTTTGAGCATATTACTGCCGAAGAGTACCAAAAGGAGCAGGAGAAATGCAAGTATCAGCATAGGATTAATTTTTTTGGTGGAACAAATGTGTGTCGATCGGTTGGTATTACAAAAACGAGGCCAAACACATTTTAGTTTGCCGGAGCACTGGTTTTTAATTTGTCTCCTGTTGTCATTTTGCCGTTTTGCCAAATGAAAAGGCCTTTTCCAGCGTCCATGCGAGCGTCATCACCAAACCGCATCCTAAAGGATTGTACCACAAATAGGGGTTTTTATCTACGCAAAAAAACAAATAGGCAATAATGGCCTGCGTTACTATAGCGGCATAAAACACGGCGCGGCCGCCCACTTTTTTCAGAAAAAATGCTGTAAAAAAAATGCCAAGCAGGGTGCCGTAAAAGATCGAACCGATCATATTGACAGCCTGAATGAGGTTGTCGAATAAACTGGCATAGGTCGCAAAGAGCAAAATAATGCCGCCCCAGATCACCGTAGCCCAGCGCGAAGCCTTGAGGTAATGGTGGTCGTCGCGACCCGGCGCAATGGATCGTCGGTAAATATCAGACACTGAGGTGGCCGAAAGGGCGCTCAGTTCCGATGCGGTGGTACTCCACGATGCGCAGAAGATCATGGCGAGCATCAACCCGACAAGCCCTGTTGGGATATGTCGCAGCACGTAATGGATAAATACATAATCCTTGTCGGAAGGGTCGGCAGCAGGGTCGGCGGCTTTTATCAGGGTTTGAGCCTCCTTGTGCAAGGCGTTGTTTTGTTGTTCGAGGTTCTGGATCGTAGCCCTTGCCACTGTTTCTTTGTCCGTTTCTCCGTTGTGCAGCGCCTGAGTGAAATCGTTCAGAGCCACTGATTTCAGTGCAAAAATGCTGTCGGCGCGTGTTTCCAGTTGCCGAAATGCTGCTTCCTGCCCGGAGGCTGCCACTTTGGCGCGGTTGGAATCGCTGAAGTGCAGCGGCGGTTGGTGGTATTGAAAATATACAAACACCATCACGCCTACCGACAATACCAGAAACTGCATGGGCACTTTGACAAAGCCATTGAACAGAAGCCCGAAGCGGCTCTCCTGGAGCGATTTTCCCGATAAATAACGCCCTACCTGGCTTTGGTCGGTGCCAAAATAGGAGAGAAACAGAAAGGTAGCCCCCAGCACGCCCGACCAGAAATTGTATCGGTCATTCCAGTCGAAACTCCAGTCTACCACCTGCGTTTTGCCCGTAACGCCCGCTATTTGCCAGGCTTCGGAAACACCGACGTTTTCGGGCAGGTTGTGCAAAATGAGAAAAAATGCGGTGATGAGGCCCCCCAACATGATGCTCATTTGCAATTCCTGCGTACGGCTCACCGCAGCGCTACCGCCGGTGGTGGTGTACACGATGACAAAAATGGCCATGACAAAATTGGTGGCGGCCAGGTTCCAGCCAAATACCGCACACAAAATGATACTGGGCGCATAAATACTGATGGACGCCGAAAAGCCACGCTGGATTAGAAACAGCACGGCCGTCATGGAGCGCATGCGCAAGTCGAAACGCTGTTCGAGGTATTCGTAGGCGGTGGTAATGTGTAGTTTGTAATAGATCGGCAGGATAAAAATGGCCAAAAAAATCATGGCGATGGGCATGCCAAAGTAGAATTGCACAAACTGCATCCCGTCGTTGTAACCCTGCCCGGGCGTACTCAGGAAGGTAATGGCGCTGGCTTGTGTTGCCATGATGCTGAGGCCAATGGTCCACCAGCGGAGGTTACGTTTGCCAGCCAGAAAATCGTCACTGCTTTCGTCAAAATCCTTGCGGGTTTTCCAGATTCCGTAGAAGACAATAAAGGCAAGGGTGCCTATGAGCACCATCCAGTCGAGGGTTTGCATAGAGTGAGGGTGTTGACAAGTGTTTTGGTGTTTTAGGGTTTTTGTTTTTTGGGTGTTTTAGTTTTTTTGTGTTTGGGTGTTTTCGGCGGGGCCATCAGTAATGCCAGGCTTGACCACCTCCAAAACACCAAAACACAAAAAAACTAAAACACTAAAACACCAAAACACCAAAACACATCATTACCACCAAGACAAAGAAGCCGTCAAAAGGTTGCTAACCGACCGAGCCATAAATAATGATCCCGACCAGCAGGATAAAGAAAATCCATGCCCAGATGCTCAGGCTGTTTTCGCGCCAGATGTTGTACATTTTTTCCATGGCATTGCGCCAGTCGAGGCTGCGCAGGGCCGGTTCGTGAACGAGGCAGAAAAACACACGTTGCCCTTTGCGTTTCTGGTCGCCGTGTTTGGTAAGGATCAAAAAATCATTGTTGAGGAATCGCAGGTCGAATAGTTCGCTGCGGCCGCTCATTTCTATGATGAGGGTGTTGTAACGTCCGAGTTGGCGCCAGGTACCTTTTACGATATTGCCGTCGAGCGAGAGCAGGTATTCGCCGCCGGGGTTGAAAATGTGCAGGATGGCTTCGTGAAAACCTTCGTCGTCGCGCACTTCTTTCCAGCGCTTGCCGAGCCAGAAACGCTCTTCGGCCAGGTCTTCGCCGTATGCGACTACTTTTGGCAGAATAAACTGCAGGTGCTGGTCGAGATTGCCCAGTTCCGGGGGCAGTTCCGGACTAAAGGCACGGGAAATATCGCGGGCAATACTGGATAACATAGGCTGCTGCTGATTGAAAGCACCGGCAAAAATCGCAAAACGCCCGAACATCCTTGCACATTGGCACAGGTTTTTGCAGTTTTGCAACATCCGCAAAATATCCCTCTATGTCGATGTCGTTTTTTAAAATCTATACCGATCGCTGGACCAAGAAAGTATCGCGCAAGGCCTTTTCGATCAAGATGTTGTATGCGTTCGTGTATCCATTCAGTTCTGGCATCGTCATTTATGCGGGATTGATGACTTTTTCCGTGGTGGTAACAAACGTGACGGGCTTGTTGCCGCAAATTGCCCGCGACCTGTACGAAGGTCAACTAAACACGGCCGCTTCCATTTTCTCCTGGCTGTTTGCTTTTTTTCTGGGCGGTTTTCTCGCTGGCTGGTGCGTGGAATGGGAAAAAGTACGCAAATGGCGCTACCTGCACCTGTTTCCGCTGCTGGTGGTGATGAGCATTTTTGTCATGGTAGCCTTGTCGTCCGATACCAAAGGGTTTCACCTGGTTTCCTTTCCAGCACTGATTCTATTTTCCATCGGTATCCAGAACGCCATGGTAAGCCTCACAACTTCCTCGCTGATCAAAGCCAGCCAGATGACGGGCGTAGTCAATGAACTGGGCGTGGATATTGCGGAAATTTTTCATTCCGAGGGTGAAAAACGCCGCCTGATTCAGCGCGAGGCCCTGCTGCGTGTCATTGTTATGTGTAGTTTTTTGACGGGCGCCATGTTCAGCGTGGCCGTATTTCCGGCTTTACAGACAAAAATATTTTTTGTGCCCGCCGGGATCATTGCCGGGGTCATTGTGCACGATGTATTCCGTTTTTAGAGGTGAGAGGACGTTTGAATCAGGATTTTAGGGGATTTAAAGGATTAGAAGGATTCCCCGACGGGATGTCGAAATCAATTTGGTATGATTGGAAATTGCGCTCATCCAAATCTATTTGAATTAATTGAGAAAATTTCGACATCCCGTCGGGGAATCCTTCTAATCCTTTAAATCCCCTAAAATCCTGATTCAAATGCTTCTCACATCTCTAAGAAAGTTCCGCACGCCTTACAAGTCCTTGCTTCCGTATTTTCCTTGAATGCAGCAATCGCATCCCTGATCTGGGTGCCAATATCCTGGAGCGGGAAACCGGCTTCATGGAGCGGGGCATTGCATTGATCGCAAAACCACAACAATTTGTCCACTTCGCCGGGGCGCCGATGCCGTTCGAGTACCAGGCCGACGGTGCCTGCGGGGCGTTGAGGCGAGTGCGGGATGCGTGGTGGCAGCAGAAACATCTCCCCTTCGCGGATGTCGATGGTTTGGGGCTGGCCTTCTTCGTTGATAATTTTTACCTGGATGTCGCCTTCCAGTTGGTAAAACAATTCTTCTCCTTCTTCCCAATGGTAGTCTTTACGGCCGTTGGGGCCACCTACTACCATGACAATGAAGTCGTCGTTTTGTACATAAATTTGTTTGTTGCCGACGGGCGGCTTCAGCAGATGGCGGTTGTCGTCGATCCACTGTTTCAGATTGAATGGCTGGGCGATGGGCATGGTAGAGGTGAGAGGTGAGAGGTGAGCGGTGAGAAGTGAGAAGTGAGAGGTGAGAATGCGTAGAGTTGACCGCTTCGCTTTTAGGGATACTAAGAACGAAGCGGTCAACTCTACGCATTCTCACCTCTCACCTCTCGCTTCTCACCTCTTTAATACGATCCCTTCCAACTCAAACCCCAGCGACGGCCGTCCGGGCAATCGTTTGGTGTCTTCCAGTTCTACTTCCTTGAGTACAATCTTGGAAGGACGGGAGTCTGTGTAAGGATCGAGTGCGGGAGCAAATGTAAGTCCACTGAGGTGTTCCACCATATCTACATTTACCTGATAAGTGGCGGCGTCTTCAAAATTCAGGAAAAAACGAGGCTGAGGCAGCAGGCCTTCGAGCCCTTCTGCGGGTTTGGGACGGGCGATTTCTCGTTCGAGCAGCAGTTTTTTCTGTCCCATGAGAAATGCCACGCGGCTCAGGGTTTTGCCATCGTTGGTGAAATAGACCACTTTCCAGAAAAGACCGGGAATCTGCACATCCTCGCCTTTGATCTGGTTAACAAACACAGGGTCGTCATCAGCCAGCACAGGGCCTGTTAATACATTGACTTTCAATTTGTTGGTGGCCGATTCCTTTTTGAGGATATAATCTTCCAGGTTGCGCCACACCCGCTGGTTGAGGTCGGCCAACTGAGGAACACAATTGGCATAATAGAAAGTGGAGCGCGCGGCTTCAATGGCCACTTCCTTGTTAGGGCCCCATTGCGGGTCTTCGCGTTTGACGAGGTGGCCGCGGTCGAAATCGCTTTTGGGCACAGAATACAGGTCGTCGCCCCATTGGAAAGGTTGCACCCGCGGGTCCATTTCCCAGCGGTCGGAGCCGCCGTTGAACAGCGATTTGCGGGTGAGCGGCTGAAAAGCAGCGCCATCGATGTTCACAGCTGTAAACAAAGGGAACTTGCGCTTTTTGCTCAATACCACGCTGTGGTGCGGATATTTCAGGATATACGAACGGCTGCCATCGAGGCGCGCCAGGTCGTTTTTGAATGTAGGGCCTGGTTGTGGCAGGGACACTTTGAGTTGTTTTCCAAGGAAAACAGGCTGATAACCAGAGGGATTGCTCATATTGGTTCGGTTTTGCATTTGGAAACGCAAATTTCGCACCGAATATTAAGAGCGTGTTCAGGATTTTTTTGCCGGGCCTGAAAAGCGGCTTTTTCGCCCCTTTTTCACCTTTTTTCATTTATATAGTTCCCGCTATGCGCATGAAAAAACGCATAAAATGGACGAAAAATTCACTTTTCCAGTCTTCGGCAAAAAATCCCGAACACGCTCTAAGTTTTTATGAAGAAAATAATTTCCCAAACTCCTCTCGGAGCATTCTCTCACTTCTCACTTCTCACCTCTCACTTCTCACCTCTCACCTCTCACCTCTTATACGCCACTTCCCCTTTCCGAAAATCCTCCCGCACCGGACTAAACACATCCAGTATCCGGCAAGCCGTAATAGCGCGCCCCGAATGCGGCACATTGGAAGGAATGGCATAACTCTCGCCCGGCTGCAGGCGTATCGGTGTGCCATCTACCACCAGTTCGAATTGACCTTCCAGCAAATTAACCACTTGCTCGTGCACATGCGCATGCTGCGCCAGGTCGGCGCCTTCCTCAATATCGACAAAAGCAAGTGTCATCGATTCGGTGTGGATAAAACGTGCTGTAAACCCGCGCGAAATTTCAAAGGGAGGGATGTCTGAAAGTTGGTACTTCATGGTACAACGGTTTGTAAGTCGTGAGTCGTGAGTCCTGAGTCCTCAGTCGTGAGTCCTAAGTCCTCAGTCCGTAGAGTACACCTTATTACCCCTGGCATTTCAAAACACAAAAACAAAGGGTAATAAGGTGTACTCTACGGACTGAGGACTTACGACTGAGGACTCAGGACTCATTTACTCCGCATCCTCACCACCGGGCAGATCATCTCTTCCAGACTAATCCCCCCGTGCTGAAAAGTGTTGCGGTAATAGTTATTGAAATGGTTGTAGTTGTTGGGGTAGAGGAAGAAATAATCCTCTTTGGCAAAGATAAACGTGCTGCTGATATTGGGGCGCGGCAGACCGGCCTGTTTGGGGTCCTTAATAGCGAGCACATCGCGCGGTTCGTATTGCAGGTTGCGGCCCACCTTGTAACGCAGGTTGGTGGTGGTTTCGCGGTCGCCCACTACCTTCGACGGCGATTGCACACGAATAGTGCCGTGGTCGGTGGTGACGAACAACTGCACATCGCGGCCCTCGAGTTTTTGCAGGGCCGTCCACAGCGGGCTGTGCAGAAACCAGGAGCGGGTGAGCGAGCGATAGGCGCGTTCGTCGCCAGCCAGTTCCTTGAGCACTTCCATTTCTGTGCGTGCGTGCGACAGCATGTCGATGAAGTTGTACACAATGACCGTCAGGTCGTTGTTCAGGTAGTGCAGGATATTGTCGTTCAGGTCTTTGCCGTGGCTGACATTGGTCACTTTTGCATAGTCCCATTTGATACCTTTTCTGAAAACGCGCTCGATTTGTTTGCCGAGGAAAAAGTCTTCGAACAGGTTTTTGCCGCCTTCATCCGTATCGTTTTTCCATTTATCTGGAAATGCCGTTTCGATGTCGATGGGCATCATACCGGCAAAAATGGAATTGCGGCTGTATTGGGTAGCAGTGGGTAAAATGCTAAAGAAATATCCCTCGTTTTCGGTGCGAAACTGTTCGTTGAGGATGGGTTCAATGGTTTTCCACTGGTCGTAGCGCAGGTTGTCGAGCAATACCACGATCGTAGGCGTACCGTTGCCGACGTGCGGGAAAATGTGTTTGCGCATCATGGAATGCGACATCACCGGGCCGACTTCCTTGTTTTTGTCTACCCATTCGTAGTAGTTTTTTACCACGAATTTAGAAAACTCCGTATTGGCCTGTTCCTTTTGCTGTGCCAGGATGTCGGTCACGCCGCTGGCCTGGTTGGCGTCTACTTTTAGTTCCCAGTTGACGATTTTTCGGTAGGCTTCCACCCATTCCACATGGTCGAGCCCGCCGGTGATTTGCATAAAAATCTGGCGGAACTCCTGTTGGTAGTCCATCGCCGTTTTTTCGCTGACGAGGCGTTTGTTGTCCAGAATTTTCTTGAGCGTCAGCAAAATCTGGTTGGGGTGTACGGGTTTGATGAGATAATCGGAAATTTGCGAGCCAATCGCTTCTTCCATCACATGCTCCGCCTCGTTTTTGGTAATCATCACCACCGGTACGGCCGGATTGAGTTCCTTGATACGTGGAAGCACTTCCAGTCCAGTCAGGCCGGGCATACTTTCATCCAGAAAAACCACGTCTATTTCCGGCGCCTGTTCTTCGTAAATTTCGAAGGCATCGTGCCCGTTGGAGGCTGTAACAACCTCGTATCCTTTGGTTTGCAAAAAAATCAGGTGGGGTTTCAGCAGATCGATTTCATCGTCGGCCCAGAGTATTTTAATTTTATCCATGAAATTTATTTGGCGGCGGGATAAGCCCTGTTTGAATTGGAAGTACGAAGATAAGGGTTTGGGGGTTATGAGTTATATGAGTTATGAGTTATGAGTTATGGTGCTGTATTCTTGGCATTGGTTAGTTGCGCGGTTGTAAAGCGTAACCATGCGTATCGCCCTCCTTAACCACTAATGCCAAGAATACAGCACCATAACTCATAACTCATAACTCCCTCCGAACGCCTCCGCCGAACGCTTATTTTTCAGGATTGCTAAAAAGAAATGTTATGATGCAGAAATAGGATTTACAAATTGTGAAGAGAGGGTAGATTCAAAGCATAAAGGCAAGCACAATGCCCAGGCGCGAAGCCCACCAAAACACAAAAAAACCAAAACACAAAAAAACAAAACACGAAAAAACAAAAACACAAAAAATGTCCAAACCAATCTTGCTGCTGGCTGCGTTCAGCGTTTTGCTGGCCTGCACCCAGCCCAACACCACAAAACCCGATACCAAAGCCACGCTGATTCTCCTGAACGGCGCCTTTTTTACAGCCGATAGCCTGCATCCTGCTGCCAGTGCCGTAGCCATTTCTGGCGATCGAATCCTGGCAGTGGGCACAGATGCGGAGATGCGCGTGCTGGCCGACGCCAATACCCAGGTCATTGATTTACAAGGTGCATTTGCCATGCCGGGCTTTATCGAAGGCCACGGCCACTTTGCCGCGCTGGGCTCCAGCCTCGTACACCTCAACCTGATGAAGCCCGCTACCTGGCAGGAAATAGTGGATATGGTGGCCGAAAAAGCCAAAAGCACACCGCCTGGCGACTGGATTGAAGGCCGCGGCTGGCACCAGGAGAAATGGCGCACTTCGCCCGGCCCTACCGTCAACGGGTATCCGTACAATGAACTGCTCAATGCTGCTGCCCCCAACCACCCGGTGGTGCTGTACCATGCCAGCGGTCACGGCCTGATCGCCAATGCCCGCGCCATGGAAATAGCAGGGGTGTCGCGCGAGACGCCCGACCCCGTAGGCGGCCGCATCGTGCGCGATGCGCGCGGAAACCCCATCGGCGTATTCGAAGAAAATGCGATGTCGCTGATCGACAATGCGCTGGCTGCCTGGGAAAACAAAAAGTCAGACGCCGAAAAACAGGCGTTTTTTGAAAAAACCATCGACCTCGCTTCCCAGGAATGCCTGCGCAGAGGCATTACCTCTTTTCAGGATGCAGGCAGCAGTTTCTGGCAACTGGCGCAATACCGCCGTTTGGCCGAAGCGGGCCGACTGCCACTTCGCCTGTGGGCCATGATGTCGCAACCAAGCGCACAGGATTTCCCCAAAATGGCCGAATACCCGCAAATCGGCCTCGGAAACAAGCATTTCACCTGCCGCGCCGTCAAGTGCTACCTCGATGGCGCATTGGGCTCCTACGGCGCCTGGCTGCTGTCGCCGTACAACGACAAACCGGGATTTACAGGGCAAAACACCACGCCCATCGATACCGTCAGGGCCGTGGCCGCCGCCTGCAAACAGTACGGCCTTCAGTGTTGTGTACACGCCATTGGCGACCGTGGTAACCGGGAAGTGCTAAATATTTTTGAACAAACGGCCGGCAATAACCCTGCTGCCGACCTGCGCTGGCGCATCGAACATGCCCAGCACATCGACCCGGCCGACCAACCGCGGTTTCGCCAACTGGGCGTCATCGCGTCCATGCAGGCTATTCACTGCACCAGCGACGCGCCTTTTGTCGTAAAACGCCTCGGAACCGAACGCGCCCGAACCGGGGCCTATGCCTGGCGCAGCCTGCTGGATCAGGGCGCACACCTGGCCAATGGCACCGACACGCCGGTAGAAGACGTGGATCCGCTTCCTTGCCTCTATGCTGCCGTAACGCGCCGGAGAGCCGATACGGGCCTCGAATTTTTTACCGAACAAAAAATGACACGCGAAGAAGCCCTGCGTTCGTACACCGTCTGGAATGCCTACGCGGCTTTTGAGGAAAATGAAAAAGGCGCACTGCAACCCGGCAAACTGGCCGATATTGTCGTGCTTTCCAACAACCTGCTTACCTGCCCGCCGGAAGAAATTTTGCAAACACAGGTGCTGCGCACCATCGTAGGAGGTAAGGAGCAGTACAAACAATAGAAGCGTTTGAAAACTGCCATTTTTTTGCGTTTTGATAATTTATGCCAAAACGTAGTGGATGTTTCGTTCTAAAATATACCTTTGCTCAAAATCTTATACTCATTTTTTCATAAAACAAACTGACAGGTGGAATTCGGGAATTTTAAACGGAGAGACAGCAACTTTCGTGATCGCGACCGCGACCGTGGCGGCAATGATCGCGGCGGCAATGATCGCGGTGGTTTTCGCGACCGCAACGATGGTTTCCGTGATCGTGGCGGCTTTCGCGACCGCAATGATCGTGGCGGCAATGATCGCGGTGGCTTCCGTGGTGGATTTCGTGACAGAAACGACGACTCGCGTGACCGCGAGCAGGAAGAAAGCGTATTTTCCAAACGCGTAAGAGCCGGAAAACGCCGTACCTACTTCCTCGATGTCAAAAAAACCAAAGGAGACGACTTCTTCATCACCATCACGGAAAGTACACGTCGGGAAGACGGATATGGCTACAAACGCCATAAAATTTTCCTGTACAAAGAGGATTTCAACAGATTTGTAGCATCGCTCAATGAGGTGGTGAACCATGTGAAGACTGAACTCATGCCCGACTTCGATTATGAAGAGTTTGACCGCCGCCAGGCTGAATGGGAGGCCCAGAACAAGGATTTTGATGATGAGCATTCCGTAGAAGCCGAACATGAAGACGTTGAAGATGCGCACGAGGAAGAAGACGATGCCGAAGACAAAAAAAGCAGCAAAAGAAAAGATGACGACGATGACGTAACGTGGTAATCTGCGTTTACAATCGACTATAACAATATCAGCATCCCGGGTTTTTCACTGTGAAAAATCCGGGATGCTTTTTTTATGCCCGTTTCTCCCCCGAATTTGAAACGTTTACCCCGCTGCCGGATGCATGTCGCGGATTTACTTTGCCATCCATAAATTTGTATCTTGATCGTTCAAACAACACCCTCTATGAAAAAAATCTTCCCTGCCGGTTTACCATTTCTACTTTTTATCGTCTCTACCTCCATGACAACCGCTCAGGCGCCCTCTATTACCGCCGTTACCCCCACTACAGCAAGCGTAGAACAATGGGGCAAATTTGAAGCCGCACTCGACGTGAATGCCAACTGGAGCAATCCGTATGACTACGACGAAATTCGTGTGACTGCCACATTTACCGGCCCCGATGGGCAAACGAAAAACGTGGACGGCTTTTTTATGCAGGATTATTCCATCGTCAACGAACAAGGTGGGCTGATTCCTTCGGGCAACGGCCGCTTTCGGGTGCGCTTTTCGCCCGACCAGCCTGGTACCTGGACGTACAGCCTTTCCATTACCAATGCTGCCGGCACAGGCACTTTTGCACCGCAAACATTTGAAGCCACGGCGCCTGCCGGCGATCACAACGCTGGCTTTATTCGCGCCGACCAGACCAATTACCTGCATTTTGACGACGGCCGGCAATATATTCCTGTGGGTGAAAATATCGCCTGGCAGTCGACCAATGCCTACGTCGATTACAAAAACTGGCTTACCAAGGTATCCAACAACAACGGCAATTATTTCCGACTGTGGCAGTGCGCCTGGGGCCTCGGGCTGGAGTGGAAAAATGGCGCATCGGGTTATCAGGGCCTTCGCAAATACCTGCAAAACAATGCTTTCTACACCGACTGGCTGCTCGACTTCTGCGCCGAACGCGGTATTTACATCATGTACTGCCTGCAATACCACGGGCAGGTTTCCACCAATGTAAACCCCAACTGGAACGAAAACCCCTACAATGCGGCCAATGGCGGCCCTTGTACCAATACCTGGGACTTTTTCACCAACACAGCAGCCAAAAACCACACAAAAAACCGCTATCGATACGTGCTGGCCCGCTGGGGATACTCGCGCAATATCCTGGCCTGGGAATTGTTCAACGAAGTAGGCTGGACCGATCAGTTCGAACAACACAAAGACGACATCGCCAACTGGCACTCTGAAATGGCATCCTACCTGAAATCCAAGGATGCCAACGAACACCTCGTCACCACGAGTTACATCAACGAATACAACGACCCCAATGCCTGGAATCTGCCCGACATAGATTTCACGCAAACACATTTTTATGTAGAAACGCCTTTTCTGGAACGTACCCTCGTGGGAGGTATCCGCAGTTACCTCAATGATTATGGCAAACCTACCATCAACGGCGAATTCGGCCTGTCGGGTAGTGGCGCAGGGCTCGGAACGCTCGACCCCAACGGCATTCATATCCACAACAGCATGTGGGGTTCGCTGTTTGGCGGCGGCATGGGCACGGGCATGAGTTGGTGGTGGGACAATTACATTGACCCCATGAACCTGTATTACCACTTTTTTGCCATCGGCGAGGTAAGCAAGCAGGTGCCATTTCATGCAACGAATATGGCGCCCGCAGCAGCCACCGTCACAGGCGTGCCCGCCGACCTGTTGCTCACCCCGTCGCAAGGCTGGGGCGCTTTGTCCGATACTTCCCTTACGATCAACAGTGATGGCTCGGTCACCTCTGCGGGCGTAGGCCTGGGCCAGTTTCTGTATGGTTCGCAATGGAATACACAGTTTCGCCGCCCGCCGGTTTTCTATGTCAATTATCCCGCCAGCGGACAATTTAAGGTGCGCACCGGCGGCGATGCCAGCCAGTCGCCCAAAATCGTTATCTGGGTCGACGGCATAAAAATGCTGGAACAAACCGCATCGGTCAACCAGACCTATACCGTAAACATCGGCGCCGGCCAGCACACTATTAAAGTGGACAACAGCGGTACCGACTGGATTACCATTTCCTCCTACACCTTCAGCGGCCTGGGCTCCGGCATAGATACTTATGTGTTGAAATCGGAAAATCAGGCACGCGCAGCCGGCTGGGTTTTCAACAACCGCTACAACCACCAGTCCGTGCAAGCAGGCGGCATTCCTCCGCTGGCATCTGGCGGCATACTGGCGGTGCCCGACATGGCCAATGGCTCCTACGCCATCAAGTATTTCGACTGCATCACTGGCGCGCAGGTAGGAAGCGCCCCGCTCGACGTCGTAAATGGCCTTTTGACGGTTAACCTGCCGGATATACAATGGGATTTGGCATTCGTAGTGGAAGACCAGCAGGTAGATGTTGTGGAAACGCCTGCGCCCTTGCAGTTTCAGGTATCACCCAATCCTGCTGCGCCAGGGTCTACTATTCTGCTGGATGTGTGGAGCGCCGAAAAAATGCCGATGACTATTTCCTTGCTCGATGTAGCCGGTCGTGAATTGAATGCATTGTACGCAGGCGACAGCACAGGCGCAGCCCAACAAATACCGGTGGTGCTGCCAGCCGACCTGCCTGGCGGATTATATTGGCTGAAAATGACAGGGGAGAAGGGGGCAGCAGGCGCAAAGGCGATTGTGGTGGGTAAGTAATGTGTTGATTAGTCTTTTAAAACAACACCATTCCGGGAAAAACGGAAAAAAGTGTAGTTGGCTTCATAAGAATCAGGGTGAATTTTTGCAGCATCCTTTGCAATCCATCATTCACTCAAACAATACTTCTTATGGCCAACAAAATCATGCTTTCTGTTTGTAAAAGAATTTCTCTGGTCACGCTGTTGCTTTTCGCCTTCCTGTCGGGATGTCAGAAAGAAAAACTGGTTACCACACCAACTACCCTGGAAGACAGGCTTCAGGCGTATGCCCAACCCAATGGCGCCCAACTGGTCGTTAGTCAGCCCGAAGAATCCGACATCCCCGGCGCGGTGCAAGAGCGCGACAACAACTGGAACATGCAAAAATTGCCCAAGTATCCTTACTATGATGGCAATTGCCGACTCCTTATGCGCCTTTTCAAATTCGACCCCAATGTCATTCATGGGGGCGGAGGTGCGCCATGCAGCGGGGATGTGGTTATTCGGGGTTATTCGCAACCCAATGGACAAGGCACCCTTCTTTTTACCCAGTCGCAAGCTGTCATCAATGGCTGGCTTGTGTTTTCCATTCCGCAAAGCGCCTATATCCAGTTCCAGATCAACCAGGTGATGTTTCAAGACCCTCATAATTTGGAGGGCCCCTGTCGCTTTAAAGTTATTTTTGGTGAATTTGGCTGGAATCGCCCGGTTCTCGAGTGGTGGAATGTACCGTACGATCAGTGGCTGCCAGTCATCATGGGCCGTTTTGCACCAAAAGACCCTACTACTTACTCCGAATTTTATGAAGAATACCTGTGCGCTCCCTGGTGTACCTGGACGGCGCCCATGTCTTTCACCACAACCGATCCCTGGCCGACGCCCTGGACAACTACCCGTCTTACCTTTTTCCATGGCCCTGCCCTGCCTTACATATATCAGTGGGACCCTCGGGTAATCAAAGACCATTTTATATATGAAAAGGTAGACCAAAGTGTATATGTGTATCCTATAGAGCCGCTGGGCGCTGACCTGTATAGTTCCAAAGCCACCAATCTGGGTAACGACCTGGATATCATTTCTTATTGGGTGTATGGTGAAAACGGCACAGGCCCCGGCCCATTCAGCTGGGGGGTAGCCGGTGACTTCCAGGTGCGGCCTGGTTGTAACCTGACCCTCGTTAATCATGAATAATCGCCTGTATAGTTGAATCCTTTCTGGTTACCCACGTAAAAGCCCTTTAGGGGTGGCGTTATTTTTTTCAGAAAATAACCACCCCGACGGCTTTTCGTGGGTAATCGGTTTTTATGTGCAGAACGAACGCAATAGGTGCATTCAGAAAAAGGGTTTTTGTATGTTAGTGCCTTCAAATGCCACTCGACCATTTCTCTGCATGAAGTACCTGTTCCTTTTCTTCTGTCTTTGCACGCTTCTGTTTTCGGCAAATGCCCAGCAACGCTTCGAACCGGAAATTCGCCGTTTTGAAATACTCGACTCTATCAGTCGTCCCGACACTGGTCAGATACTGTTGTATGGCAGTTCGACCATGCGATTATGGAAAACATTCAGCCAGGATATTGATGGGTACAAAGTTGTGAACCGCGGCTTTGGCGGCTCTGAAATGTCGGATGCCATTTACTTTTTTGATCGGGTCGTGTTGCCCCTTAAACCTTCGCTCATCCTGTTGTACGAAGGCGATAACGACCTTTCCAACAGCAAAAAAACGCCCGACCAGGTGCTGCGCGATTTTAATTCCTTCATGTCGCTGGTAGCAGAAAAACTCCCCCAGACCCGGGTGGCAGTGTTTTCCCTGCGCCCCAGCCTGGCCCGCGAAAAACTGATGCCCGAACAACGAATCGTGAACGAAGGCTATAAAAAATATTGCGAAGCACACGCGAAAAAGGCGTTTTATATCGATTTGTACCAAACTTTGCTCACGGAAACCGGGGCGCCCAATGGAGAATATCTGGCAACTGATTTATTGCACCTGAACGAAAAAGGTTATGCCGTGTGGGCCAAGGCTACCCGCGATTTTCTGCAATCTTTGAACAAACGTTGATATGAAACGCTTCATTACCTGCTGCTTTTTTTGTCTGTGCGGCTTATTGGCCCATGCGCAGCCGCTCCGGCTCTTGCCTCAAAATCCTCATTATTTTCAGTACCAGGGCAAACCCATGGTGATCGTCGGCTCCGGCGAGCACTATGGAGCAGTGATGAACCTCGATTTTAACTACGACACCTACCTCGAAACCCTGCAAAAGGACGGCCTCAACGTGACGCGGCTGTTCATGGGCGCCTATTATGAACGCCCGGGGGCTTTTGGTATCCAGTTCAATACGCTGGCGCCTGCCGAAGATAAAATGTTGCTTCCCTGGCGCCAAAAAGACGGGAAATACGACCTCGATGCCTGGAATGCTGCCTATTTCAGCCGTTTGCACGATTTCATGCAAAAAGCCGCACAGCACGGAGTCATCGTGGAAATCACTCTTTTTTCAGCCTATTACGGCGCTGGCTGGGCTTATCATCCTTTCAACGGCCCCAACAATATCAACGGAACGCCTGCCGACCTGCCCGCTCATCAGGTGAATACGCTGGAGAATGGCTCGATCCTGAAATTTCAGGAAGCATACACCAAAAAACTGGTGCGCGAACTCAACGCCTACGACAATTTCTACTTCGAAATACAAAACGAACCCTGGGCCGAAGGAAAAGATACGGTGCTGGTGTGGAACGACTACCTCGGCCCCGACGACCTCAAGCAGGCCTGGCTACAATGGAAAAATACCCTCGAAGTCTCTTCCGAAAAATCGCGCGCCTGGCATAAAACGGTTTCATCGTGGATCGGCGAAACGGAGAAAAATCTGCCTAAAAAGCACCTTGTTTCCCATAATATCGCCAATTTTCAGTTGCCTGTCACGGTTTCTGATCCCACCATTTCCATCTACACTTTTCACTACGCCTCGCCACAGGCTGTTCGTCTTAACTACGGCCTCGACCGAGTGATCGGCTTCAATGAAACAGGTTTTGCAGGCAAAAACGATGACACCTACCGCCGCCAGGCCTGGCGTTTTATGATGAGCGGCGGCGGACTGTTCGGCCAACTGGACTACTCCTTTACCGCGGGTTTTGAAAACGGCACGAATACCGACAACAACGCGCCCGGTGGAGGCAGCCCGATGCTGCGCAAATACCTGCGTGTGCTGAAAAATTACCTGGAAAGCCTGCAATTGACCACCTTGCATCCCGACGAATCGTGGCTGAAACATACAGAAGGTGCTTTTTCCTACCCCATGCGCGATGCCTTGCAGTATGTGGCATACCTGGAGCCCTTGATGTCGACGCCCGCTACGCTGCACCTGAACCTTCCCAAAGGAAATTACACGGCCACCTGGACGGATGTGCAAACGGGTAACACCCTGAGCACCGAACGAATTGCGGTAGTTGGGAAAAATTACCTTTTAAAAAGTCCGGCAGGGGCGAATGACAAGGTGGTGAAAATAAAAAGGCGTTGATTAACCCATCATGCCGCCATAACCCGGCAGATGCAGATAGCCTTCTTCCCGAATAATGGCGTTCAGGCCGAAATTTGTGGCTATGGCGGCCACGTCCTTTGCTTCGAGGCTGCCTTTTTCGGCCAATTGCTGTGACAAGGCAAGTAAGAAATCGCGGTGCTGGGAAAGCAACGTACGCGTTTCACCGACCAGGCTGGCAATCATGTGCTCCACATCCTTGTCGGTTTGAAATTTGTCCATCGCAAAACCGTATTCCAGGCTGTAATTGGCCTGGTAGCGCGCATCGAACCCATAGCGCCGCAGGTAATCCATGGCCAGCATGGTCACTTGCTCGCGGTCGTTGAGGCGGCCTACGGTGGCGTTGTTTTCTCCAAAAACGAGTTCTTCGGCGATACCGCCGGCCAGGAAGACATTGATTTTCTTCAGGATATTTTCCCGGGTTTCATATATCTCATGCGGAAATGTAAACCCGGAAGCATAACTGCTGGCTACTTTCGATTTCAACTGCAAAGGCGCGAGCCCGAACAGCACGACATAGGCAACTGCATGGCCCGCCTCGTGTACGCTTACATTGGCCACCACGTCGGCAATATTGCCCTGGCGAATTTTGTCGATGCGGCCGACAAAGGGGATTTCCACCGAACGTTCGCCCACCTTAGCCACGATTTTTTGCCGTGTGCTGTCGTAATCAATTTTCAAGCAAGTGCTTCCATCGCTCAGGGCTTCAAAAAGAAATTTGCTCAGGTTGGTTTCCAGAATATCGGTCACGCTGCTGAACACCGGCCGTACACCTTGTACCGGAAATACGCCGTTGCGATAGATGAGTTGGAATATCGAATCGGTAATGTCGATTTTTACGCCGAAACTCGCCTCTGCCCGTGCCACGATGCGGGCTACTTCCTTGCGGATGAGCGCTTCGAAGTCGTTTTTTCGCAGGCTGGGGTAAATGAGGTGTATATTTCCAAAACGCGCTACCTGTTCGGGGCGGAAGCGTCGGGTAAGGGCATTTTTGATGTCGACCGCCGTAATTTTTTTGGTAAAGGCATGGTAAATATCGGCATCCACCTCGCTATCGGAGGTGTGGGTAGCCATCTGAAACGCCTCATCGAGGTTGCCGCTGATGAGGATGAGGGTTTGAGAATAGTCGACCGGTTCGAATACGCGTTTGCGGCTTTTGGCCTGCAAAATGAGGTCGAGCATCTGTTTTTTGCTCATTTCGGCGATGTCGACTACATCGTCTTCCAGTTCGAGCATTTTTTTCAGGTTGCGCGCCTCCCAAATGCCCACTGTGTCGAGCATGGGGTCTTCATTTTCCATTTCTGCGGGTCGGCGGTTGCGTTGCCGCTGATTGAACATGAAATCGGAGATGTAGTAGTCGAAATCGTCTTTTTCACGCTTGGCCAGTCGGCCGTCGCTGAGCAGTTCCCAGAAGTCGTTGAATTTGGTGGCCGGCACCGGAGAGCCATCCGCCTCTATGGTGTAAAAGCGTTGTATTTCGTCGAACAGCACGATTGACGGGCTGCTGTCGGTAATGCTATTGGCTTTTAAAATGGCACTTACGCTGTTGAAGAAGGTGGTATTGTCGGAATTGCCGAGTTCCACTTCTGCAAATTTTTCCTGGAAATCCAGGTATTGCACCATTTTCCTGACTAGGTCGGTTTTGCCTACACCGGTCATACCCCACAGGCAAACAATGATGGGGCGTGTGAGAATTTCCGGCATGAGGTACCACACCTGTATGTAGTCCAGCAGGTTGTCGATAATGTCGTCTATGCCAACAAAATCTTCTTTCAGCCGCACCCGAAGCAATTCAAGTGTTGCCCGCCTTTGCCGTAGCCGTTCGTGGTCGATTTGGAAGTTTATATTCTCCATGGCGGGCAAAGGTACCTTTTTTGATTTAGTTATGGGTTATGAGTTATGAGTGTTGGTGCTGTACACTTGGCTACTCTATTGATCAAGCCAAGTGTACAGCACCAACACTCATAACTCATAACTTATAACTTATAACTTATAACTTATAACTTATAATTACTGCCCCAACAACACCGGCGCGCTTTTGCCATTCATAAAAATGACTTTGGCGTTGTTGGAAGTGGCAATTTCACGCTGGGCCTTGATTTGCTCGTACTGAATGAGTTTATCAGTCAGCGTGGAGGTAAGGATGCGCTGATAATCGGAAATACCCTGGGCTTCCACCCGTTTACGATCGGCTTCCTGTTTTTCTTTTTCCAGCACGAATTTCATTTTTTGTGCTTCCTGTTCGGCATTGATTTTTGATTCAATGGTTTGTTTCACCGATTCGGGCAACTGGATATTTCGAATGAGCAGGTTTTCGAGTACGATTCCACGATCGGCAAATTCCTTTTCGATGCTTTGGAAAATTTTCTGCTGAAACTCGTCGCGTTTACTCGAATACAGCGCTACGGCATCGTAAAACACGGCATTGTCGCGAATTTTTGTACGCGAAACCGGGCGCACGATCACATCCTTGATGTCTTTACCGATGGTGCGCAGGATATCGGGCGCTTTTTCCGGAACAATGTGATACAGCACGGAAAGGTCGATCACGACCTCCAAACCGTCGGCTGTGAGCACCCGAATGGCATCGTCGCCTTCATGGTCGCCTTCATCGTGAATGGCCGACATGGTGTAGTTCTGTGTGCGTACGTCGAAGTCTACAATATCCACCACAGGATTGACGACATTCAGGCCTTCACGCAGTACATCGGGCTGAACCTTGCCGAACAAGGTTTTTACACCTACCTGACCGGGGTTGATTTGAACAAAGCAGGCAGTTAGAAGCCCAAGCAGAATGAGTCCGAATCCGGCATACCGGCCAATTTTTCCTGCACTGGCGAAATTGGGGTTGATTTTGGAGAAGAAATTACCCAGCACAAAGGCTAAAATGCCGAGAATAATAAAGAACATGATATTTGAAGTTTGAAGGATGGAGAAAGTTGGTTATTTGAACAGGCCAAATGTGCGCCCTGCATCGACAGCAATATTCGGTATTTTCGAGCAGCGTCCGGTAGAAGTCGTCGAAAAACTGTTTACAAACGAAAATCGGTGGCGCGACATCGTGTCGCGCCACCGATTTTTGAATAAAACACCGTGTAACAAAAAAAATGCAAGCCTACATGGCCGAAGAAAACTGGCGCAGGAAACGCACGTCGTTTTCGAACAGGAGCCGGATGTCGCCGATTTCATACAAACGCAGCGCCTGCCGTTCTATACCCATACCGAAAGCAAAACCGCTGTATTTACGTGCGTCGATACCGCAGTTTTCCAGCACCTGCGGGTCGACCATGCCGCAGCCCAAAATTTCGAGCCAGCCGGTGCCTTTGGTCAGGCGATAGTTCTTTTCTGTGTCGGTACCCAGCCAGATGTCCATTTCAGCCGAAGGTTCGGTGAAAGGGAAAAACGAAGGGCGCAGGCGGATTTTCGTTGCGCCAAACATTTCCTGTGCGAAGTACAACAGCGTTTGTTTCAGGTCGGCAAACGACACGCCTTCATCAATGTACAAGCCCTCCACCTGGTGAAACTGGCAGTGCGAACGCGTAGAGATCGTTTCATTGCGGTACACGCGTCCGGGAGCGATGATCCGGATTGGCGGCTTGCGCTGTTCCATCACGCGGGCCTGTACGGGCGAGGTGTGTGTACGCAGCAGCATGCCGGGCGCATCCACCACGTAAAAAGTGTCCTGCATATCGCGGGCCGGGTGGTCTTCGGGCGTATTCATGGCCGTGAAGTTGTGCCAGTCGTCCTCTATTTCCGGCCCGTCGGCCACGCTGAAACCCATACGGGTAAAAATATCGACAATCCGGTTGAGCGTCACGGCTACCGGGTGTCGGGATCCGAGCGGAAGTGGCTCTCCGGGCGCCGTGAGGTCGAATGCCTGACCAGCAGCGCTTTCTGCCTGCGCTTCAAAGTCGGCTTTGAGCGACTGGTATTTTTCTTCAGCCTGCTGTTTGAGGGTGTTCATCAACTGGCCATAAGCGCGTTTCTGCTCATTGGGCACCTGGCGCATTTCCTCCATCAGGCTTTTTACCAGGCCTTTTGTGCCGAGGTAGCGAATACGGAATGCCTCCAGCGCTTCTGCATTGGCGGGTGTTTCGGCAGCAATGGCTGCAATAGTCTGTTCTGCTTTTTCAAAAATATCCGACATGAGTGGCGGTTTGTGGATGTTGATGGAGGGATGAATCAGGATTGGCAGGATTTCAAAGATTAGAAGGATTCTCAACGAGATGTCGAAATTCCAATAATTAATTTCAATTGATACAGGAGGCATATTTTCAGTCCAATTTTATAAATTCCGACATCTCGTTGGGAATCCTTCTAATCTTTGAAATCCTGCCAATCCTGATTCATCCTACCATCAACCCTTAATTCAATACAACGTTTTATCGCTTTTTTCCTGCCATTCCCTGAACACTACCAGCGCTTCTTCCCGCAGCAGGGGTATCATGGGTATTTTTCTTTGTTCGAGCGGGGCGCCGATTTCTTCGTAAATAAAATCGTCGTCAAACTGAATATTGGCAGCATCGGTGCGGGTACAACCGAAATAAACGCGTTTGGGGCGTGCCCAGTAAATGGCGCCCAAGCACATCGGGCAGGGCTCGCAAGAGGTATAAATTTCGCAGTCGTCAAGTTGAAAACTGCCCAGGTTTTGGCAGGCATCTCGAATGGCGACCACCTCTGCATGTGCGGTCGGGTCGTTGGTGGCCAACACGCGGTTGTTGCCACGTCCAACTATCCGGCCATCTTTCACCACAATGGCGCCAAATGGCCCACCTTCTCCTTTATCCATTCCCGCTTTCGACTGGCGGATGGCTTCCCGCATGAGTTGTTCGTTTTGATCCATATATCTGATTAAAATGGTATAATTCTTTTACACTGTCAGCGCTCAACTGCCGACTGCCGACCGTTGACTGTCCACTTATTTCCTTTTGTTCAACTCTGTAAAGAACCTCAAAAGTTCGTCCATCGAATAAAACAACACTTCACGCGGTTTGGAGCCTTCGGCAGGGCCTACAATGCCCAGGCCTTCGAGTTGGTCCATGATACGGCCGGCGCGGTTGTAGCCGAGTTTCATACG
>JAEUUT010000212.1 GCA_016787415.1 Saprospiraceae bacterium
TGAAATGGATTGAATAACATTTCTGCCGTACAGGAGTATCAGGCGCTGCGCTTCAAACTGAATAAATGACGGAGTGACTGGCAAATATTGCTGCGACAAAAAGGAATCACCTTCGATTTTTCCGAAAAAGTGATCTTCTACGTGCAAATGGGCGCCATTGGGCAGGCCAATCCGATAATGTGGGTTTTCTGTCCATACTATGCGGAAGTCTGTTCCGAGCATTTCCCGAAACAGTACATGGAAACAGTATTCTTTCTCAGCAGCAAAGCGGCTACTGGTTTCAATGATGATCATGGCAAGGCAAAGGTCGTAATCTGCGAGCAGAATTGTCTGCCACTATCTTTTTGAATTACCGGTTTGTGCGCCATGCCTGCTATCTTTGCCCCCTCCAAACAAAATATACATGCGACTTTACTTACTTGCATGGGCGTTTTTTGCCCTTCCTTTTGCCCTGACTGCACAGAAAGCCAACACGGGCGCTATTCGTGGCAATATTTACGACAAAGAAACGGCCCAGCCGGTCAGTTTTGCTACCATAAAAATAGATGGCGCCAACCTGGGCGCCATTTCCGACATCAACGGCTTTTATTCCATTTCCAATGTGCCGGTGGGAACGTACACGGTTACGGTGTCGCTCACAGGATATGATATGTTTTCGACACAGGCTATTGTCAAAAAAGGCGATATCACCTACCAGAGCGTTTATCTTTCGGAAAGCGGCCAGAATCTGGGCGAGATCGTTATCAGCGGTCGTAAGGCACAAGCCAAGAACGATGTTCAGGTATCGAAAATCAGCGTGACGCCCAAACAAATCAAATCCCTGCCTTCCGTGGGGGGGCAGTCGGATATTGCGCAATACCTTACAGTGCTCCCGGGTGTGGTTTTTACAGGCGACCAGGGCGGACAATTGTATATCCGGGGCGGTTCGCCTGTGCAGAACCGCATTCTGCTGGATGGTATGACCATTTACAATCCATTTCACAGTATCGGTTTTTTCTCCATTTTTGAAACAGAGTTGATTCGCAATGTGGACGTACTCACTGGCGGGTTCAATGCAGAACACGGAGGCCGTATTTCTGCTATCGTGGACGTGAAAACCCGCGAAGGAAATCGAAAACGCCTTTCAGGGCTGGCTTCTGTGGGGCCGTTTCAGGCAAAAGCCATTCTGGAAGGCCCCATTGTGCCCTTGAAATCGGATAATGGAAGCAGCGTTTCGTTTGTATTTGCAGGAAAAAAAGCACTGATCAACGACCTCGACAGTAAATTGTATCCCAAGATCAACGACACGGTCGGAATTCCGTTCAGTTACCGCGACTTTTATGGGAAGTTGTCATTCCTGTCTGGAAATGGTAGCAAACTCAATGTTTTTGGCTTCAACTACACGGATGGTGTCAATTACCCTGCTACCCGTTTTGGCTGGAGCAGCGGTGGCGGCGGTATTGATTTTACCCTTGTTCCAACTAATTCAAGTACCATTATCAACGGAGCGCTTACTTTTTCAGGATATGATTCCCAGATAGAAGAGTCGGACCGCAAACCGCGTAACAGCGGCATTTCCGGGTATTATGGCGCCCTGAATTTCAAAAACCTCGGGCGTGACAATGAAGTAGAGTACGGACTCGCACTGACCGGATTTCATACAGAGTTCGAATTCATCAATTTTCGGGGCATTACCATCGATCAGGACGACAATACGACCGAGATCAGTACCTATGTGCGCTGGAAACGCAAAATTGGTCCCATTGTAATTGAACCTGGTTTTCGCCTTCAGTATTACCAATCGCTGGGAGATATTTCACCCGAACCCCGCTTTGGCCTCAAATACAACATCAACGACCGCCTCCGTTTCAAATTTGCCGGCGGCCTGTACTCCCAGAACCTGCTTTCTACCGTAAATGAACGCGATATTGTCAACCTGTTTGTTGGCTTTCTGTCCGGACCTGATGAAACCATTTACAAGCCCAATTCCACTACTGCCACCGAACATCGCCTGCAAAAATCCATCCATGGTGTTACCGGTTTTGAAATTGATGTCACCAATAACTTTGATATTAACATAGAAGGCTATTACAAAAAATTTACCCAACTGCTGTCGCTCAACCGATTCAAGGATGAACTGACCGACCCCAACTTTTTTGTAGAAACAGGAGAAGCATACGGTATCGATCTGTCGTTCAAACTGGAAGGTAAACGGGCATATCTTTGGGGCGCCTATTCGTTGGGATATGTGACCCGCAATGATGGAGAACAGGTGTATCCGCCGGTTTTCGACCGCCGGCACAATGTGAACCTGGTTGGTACCTACCAGTTTGGTAAACACAAAGCCTGGGAACTGGGCGCCCGCTGGAACCTGGGCTCCGGATTCCCGTTCACGCTGACGCAGGGTTTTTACACCAATTACGATTTCAGCGATGGTGTGGGCACCGATGTGCTCACGGGAAATCCTACTGGTACACCCGGCATTATTTACGCCAGCAAGCGCAATGGCGGCCGTTTGCCCTACTACCACCGATTGGATATGTCGCTGAAACGCGTTATCAAGTTTTCCAAATACAGTAATATGGAAATAACTGCGTCGGCGACAAATGTGTATGACCGGCCCAATATTTTCTACTACGATCGCGTACGTGCCGACCGTGTAAATCAGTTGCCTTTTATCCCGGCTTTGAGCGTTACCCTGCAATTCTGAGCACGCCGGGAAAAAAGGAAGGATCATTCATTTGTTCGTATCCTCAATTTATCTCACATGCGTACAGGATTTATTTGCGTTTTACTATTCTTTTGCCTGGATACAAATGCCCAGCAAATGCTGCACAGCGACGAATGGTGCGCCCTCGGCCGCATGTCGGCCAGACCTCCCGGAGTTGTAGATGGCCGGAGCGACTCCATCGACATTCGGCATACCCGTATCGAACTGAATGTGGCAGCATCGCCACAGATTAGCGGGGTGGCATACCTGGATTTGAAGGTGCTTGCGCCAAGTGCTGCATCCATCAGGCTCGACCTGGAAGGACTCGCCGTCGATTCGGTTTCTGCCAATGGGGTTGCCACAGCATTTACGCAATCGCCTGCATCTTTTACTGTACAACTACCTGTAAATCAGGTTGTTGGCGATAGTTTGATCCTAAAAGTTGCCTACCACGGCACACCGGTGACGGATGAAAGCGGGTGGGGTGGGGTGCTGAATCAAAGCGGTTATTTTTACAACCTGGGGGTTGGTTTTGCTGCCGATCCGCATAGTTTCGGCAGGGCATGGTTTCCTTGTTTCGACAACTTTGTGGAGCGCTGCAGTTTTGAATGTATTGTAATTTCAAATGCTGCCAAACCCGCTTATTGCAATGGCGCATTGGTGAGTGATACACCACTTCCCGGCGGTTTGACGGAGCGCTACTGGAAACTCGACGAGCCGATACCTTCCTACTTAGCCTGTTTTGCCACAGGGCCTTATACTTCTTTCAAACGAACGTATCCCGGCGTCAATGGCCCCATTCCTGTAGAAATTGCCGCTGTCGCTTCCGATACCAATAAAGTGGCCGGTACCTTTCAGCACCTGCCACAGGCCATCAATGCATTTGAATACTGGTATGGGCCGTATTTGTGGAATAAAATCGGGTATTCACTGGTGCCGTTCAATGCCGGCGCGATGGAACATGCCACCAATATCGCCATTATGCGTTCGGCAATCGATGGCACAACAGGCATGGAAACCTTGTGGGCCCACGAACTCAGCCACCATTGGTGGGGCGATCTGGCTACCTGCTCAACCGCAGAAGATATGTGGCTCAATGAGGGGTGGGCGGTATATTCTGAACACCTTTTTACAGAAGCGGTGTATGGAGAAGCAGCCTATAAAAAGGCTGTTCGAGATAACTTTTTAAATGTTTTGCAGAATACGCATGTGGCTGAAGATGGCTACCGCGCTGTTTCAGGACTTCCACACGAACTGACGTATGGAGATCATGTGTATAAAAAAGGCGCAGTGGTAGCGCATAATCTTCGGGGTTACCTGGGCGATTCTCTATTCCGCACAGGTATTCGATATGCCCTGGAACATAACCGGTTCGACGACTGGAGCAGTGCACAATTTCGCGATAAACTGGAAGAGGCAACCGGCCGGGATATGGATCCCTTTTTTGATAACTGGGTGTTTCAGCCCGGATTTACCCATTTCTCAGTCGACTCATTCTCTGTACAACCCATTGGAAATCAATACCATGTGCAGGTGTTTATAAAGCAGAAACTACGCGGTGCGCCCCAGATGTTTCAGCAGGTACCGCTCGAATGTACTTTTGTGGGCAATGCCTGGCAGCAATTGTCTCTTACAGGCATGGTATCCGGCGAAAACAGTGTGCTGACATTCGACTTGCCTTTCCTGCCGCATTTTGTGTGGCTGAATATCCATCTTCCACTCACCCTTGCTCAGACGGATGTTGTAAAAGTTATATCCGCACCGGGGCAATATTCGTTTTCACCTGCGAAAATGGATATCAAGGTGGATGCCTTGCAGGATTCGGCGCTTGTGCGGGTGGAATATCATTTTGCCATGCCTGATACTGCCGGTACCGCCAATCCCTTGCATTATCAACTCACCAACCGATACTGGACAGTGAGTGGCGACATGCCGGATAGTTTTGATGCCAGCGCCAATGTTTTTTACGACGGGCGCGGGCACCTTGATCAACTTGATCATGAATTGTTTGCACAAACCAGCCCTTCGGAAGACAGTTTGAGGCTGATTTATCGCTCCGGGCCTGGCCACGCCTGGCAGGAATACCCGACCTATTTCAAAAATACCCTGACCTCTGCCAGCGATCGCTGGGGATTTGTACGCATCGAACACCTGATTCCCGGAGAATACACGTTTGCCAAGGGCGTTTCTACCGTTTCAACAGCGGAAGCATCGCAAAAAACCTTTAAAATGACACTCAGCCCCAATCCAGCGCGGCGGATCATTCACGTTCAAGCGGACGTGCCATTTGAAAAAGCCCTGCTTTTTAGTTCGGATGGTGTGCAAGTGCAGGAATGGACGTTCGCTACTTCCCGGGAAACTGACTTGAAACTGGGACAGGTGGCTCCCGGCACCTACTGGATTCTCCTGACAGGGAAACAAGGTGCTTCAACCGCTTCGGTGGTTATTTCCCGTTGACAAACAGGGTATTACCATAAAAATGACTCATCCCGAATTTTGGTCAAGGCCATGATTCGGGATTTTTTTGGTGGCTATTTCCCGCAGAGTAATTTCCCGCAGATCTCGCAGAATACACGCAGATTTACGCAGAACGTAGCGTACACCTTTTACTGAATGTTTGTGTACGCTACGTTCTGCGTAAATCTGCGTGTATTCTGCGAGATCTGCGGGAAATTACTCTACGGGAAATTACTCTGCGGGAGGAAATTACTCTACGGGACTGGAAAGAAATTACTCAGACATATCCATCGTGTGGAATACGTTCAGCACATCGTCATCTTCTTCCAGGCGGTCGATGAGTTTGATGACCTGTTCCACTTCCGAATCGCCCAGGTTTTTAATATTAGTAGGAATCCACTCCAGCCCGGCGCTCACGGCTTCAATGTTCCGCTCTTCCAGGGCAGTTTGCATGGTGCCGAAATCGGTAAAACTGGTGTACAGCACAACCTCTTCGTCTTCGCGTTTCATTTCTTCCAGGCCGGCATCGATCAGTTCGAGTTCAAGTTCGTCCCAGTCATGACCTTCTGCTTTTACCTTAAAAACACCTTTTCGGTTAAACAGGAAACTTACCGTACCGGAGTTGCCCAGTGCGCCGCCACAGCGGTCGAAATACATGCGTATGTTGGCGACGGTACGGGTGGGATTGTTGGTAGCCGTTTCTACCAGAAAAGCGATGCCATGCGGCCCTTTCCCTTCGTACAACACCTCCTGGTAGTTTTCTGCTTCCTTGGCGGAGGCATTTTTGATGGCATTTTCCACGTTGGATTTGGGCATGTTGGCTGCCTTGGCGTTTTGAATGGCCACCCGAAGCCGGGAGTTGTATTCAGGGCTTGTTCCACCCGCTTTTACAGCCAGTGCAATCTCTCGTCCGATACGGGTAAAAGTTTTGGCCATGCCGGCCCAACGTTTCATTTTTCTTTCTTTGCGGAATTCAAACGCGCGTCCCATAGTTGGTGTGTGGATGTTTTGTAGTGAGCAAAAGCGGCGCAAAAGTACTGCTTTAGTGCCAACAAAAAAAGAGAATCATCAAAGGATTAAAGCATTATGTGCACCTTTGTGATTACTTTTTATTCATTTTCACAAACCAGTACTTGCCTTGAAAAATATAATTTTCATCTGCCTTGCAGCCTGGATGCTCTCGTCTTGTTCTATATTCAAGAAAGAAGACGGCACTGCCGACAAAGAACTGAAAATGCTGGTGGATTATATGACCGGCGATTTTAGCAGCGAAGCGCAAAGTAAAAAAGACTCGGCGTATTTTGACATTCGCTTGCATATCCGCCGTATTTGGGCCAATGATCAGGGCAAATACTGGCTTTATGTGGAGCAGGCAGTTGCCTCGGCACAGGACAAACCTTATCGCCAGCGCGTTTACCTGGTGCAACGCGATGATGCCGGCGATTTCAAAAGCATAGTTTACACCCTTCCGGATGCCTCCAAATGGGCAGGGGCGTATAAAAATGTATCTGTGTTCGACCAACTCAAACCTGCCGACCTCTCCTTGAGGGAGGGTTGCAGTGTTTTTCTGTATAAAAATGGAGATGGCTCGTTTTCGGGTTCTACCAGGGGCGAAGGATGCGAGAGTAATTTGCGCAATGCCAAATATGCAACCTCGAAAGTGACCATCACTGCACGTCAACTCAATAGTTGGGATCAGGGGTTTAATGAAAAAGGAGAACAGGTATGGGGCGCCGTAAAAGGCGGCTATGAATTCATCAAGCAATAGAATCCTTATGGCATTCCGAATATATACAAAAACAGGCGATCAGGGCCAAACGGCCCTGTTTGGCGGGCGTCGTGTAGCCAAAAACGACCTGCGGGTGGAGGCTTACGGAACGGTAGACGAGTTGAATTCTTTTATCGGATGGCTGCGCGACTCACTGGAGGATAGTACGCACAAATCAGTCTTGTACGAAATCCAGAACAGGCTTTTTACCGTGGGAGCAACTTTGGCCAGTGACCCGGAAAAACATCCACCTACCCCGGATATTCTGGAAGAAGATATTGCATTGCTGGAACGAGAGATCGACCGCATGGATGCACAATTGCCACCCTTGAAAAATTTCATTTTGCCGGGTGGGCATACTTCGGTTTCGGTTTGTCACGTTTGTCGCACCGTATGCCGGAGGGCGGAGCGTCTGGTGGTGGCTCTCGATCAGACAGAATCCATAGAACCGTTGGTATTACAATATTTGAATCGCTTATCGGATTACTTCTTTATGCTGGCGCGACAACTGAGCCAGGATTTGGGTGTGGAAGAAGTCATCTGGAATGCACGAAAAAAATGATATTGCCACCATCCTGTGGAAATATTGAAAAATACCTTCATGTTGCGTCAAGATATTCAAACATATTTTCCAGTCGTATTAACAGGGAACAAACTACCCAAATACCATTGGGTGCTGGCATTGATATGTGCTGGCGTATTTGCTTTGCTGATGCCACGCGAAGAGTTGTTTCCTTACCATTTTCAGGTCGGACAACCCTGGAGTTACCGAAGCCTGTACGCGCCTTTCGATTTTGAAGTGATGTATCCTGACGAACAGGTAAGGTCGGAAGTGGAGCGCGTTAATTCAGAGCATGCGCCTTATTTTTATCTCGATCCCGAAGTAGCGCGCCGGCAAAAGAAACAATTCGCCAGGCTGGTAAGCGAACAGGCTCAATTGAGCAAACACGACACCCAGTTTGATGACCTGGTACACAACCAGGCGGCTTATATCGCCTTCGGAAATCAGTTGCTGGATATCATTTACAACAATGGTATTGCGGATCCCGAAGAAGAGGCATTTCGCGACAACCCTGGGTTTGTATACGTTGTAACCCCTCTTTCGGAACGAAAAGTGCCCGTTAAAGAAGTGGGTACCATACATCAGGCAAAGGATTTTCTGACGGACACCTTGCCTTTTTGCCCTTTGCGCCAGCCTGAACTTATTCTTCCTCTGCTGGAAAAGTCGCTGACGGTCAACATGCAGTACAGCGATTCTCTCGGGCAGGCAGGCAAACGCCGTAAACTTGCTGCGGTTGCAGGCACAGGCATAATAGTGCGGCAAGGAGAACCTGTAGCACAACCGGGGGAAATTTTAACAACAGAAACGGTGCAAAAACTACAGTCGCTAGAAAGAAGATACCATTCGGACGACGCGCCTTTGTATCCCCTTGGCTCCGGGTTGCTGGCCTTGCTTGTATTCTTTGTTTTACTGGCCGTTTTCTACCAGAAAAAAGTAGAAATTACGGAAGTTTCTTACCCGGTGGCGGCTATTCTCACATTGTCGCTCAGCCTGGCTGCCGGTTGGCTCGGAAGGGTAGGAGAGGCCGCACCACTGCTGATTCCTTTTTGGGTACTGCCTTTCTTTCTTGGCCGCGAGGCCGGAAAATTTGTGTGGATAGCCGTCTTGTTGCTAACGACATACGCATGCCCGTGGCCTGCTGGATGGCTTTTTCTGCAATCAGCCGGATGGCTGATTACATCGCTCTGGCTCGATCAACAGCCGTCATGGCGGGGAAAGATGTGGCTGGCCACGATCACTTATGTAATTCAAATGCTGGTGCTGGCAGGATTGACCTGGAGCGAAAAATTGCCGCACTCCATGTACTGGACAGATGCGGCAACTTTTCTTGGGCTGGCAGCAGGTATTTCCCTGGCAACGTATCCTTTTCAGAATTGGGCTATGTCAGAAAAACAGTTCAATCCCTAAGGTCTTCTACGTGTACGCCCGGGTATTTTTTAGTGTCAAACCCAAAAGTACCGGTCGCAAAGGTTTTGTTGGTAGACAGGCGACTGATGTCGAAGGAATAGCGCGAGCCGTCTTTACTGAAGGCTTTGATTCCTTGAATAGTGCCCGCTTTTTCGTCTATGCTCAGCCGGAATTTTGAATATTCCGAGTTTTTGTCTTTCGGTTTAAATTCAATCAGTGTGATGACCTTGCCATTTTCTGTCACCTTGTCGTTGATGGCATACAGGAAATCGCCTTTTTGGTAACGTTTCAGCAGTTCTTTGGGTGTGAGGAATCCATTGTCGGCCCCCGGTTGTGCAGTGTTGATTTGTACCTCGTTGTTTTTCTTCAGGTACACCCAGGTTGTTTTTGCATCGCTGACGATAACTTGCTGATCCATTTCAAGCCGAAATTTGTCGCCTTCCTGGCTTATTTTCCCTTTTTGAACTTCTTTGGGTTGCCCGGGCACTTCGATGCTCAAATTGAACGATGCTTCGAGGGTTTTGTACGCTTCGTATTTCTTCCTGATTTTGTCCAGCACCTTTTTCGCTTCCGGGTCGTTTTTCTCCGGTTTAGATGCTGATTGTGCGTAAGCACTGCCCCACAATAAAAAAGCGGGCAATAGAAATAGTAGTTTTTTCATTACTTGATGATCATTTACGGTCAAAACGCTGTCTTCCCCGCAAAGTTGCTCTCTTGCTGGTTAAAGATTCCTAAAAGTAATTCTTCGAATATTGACCCCTACTTTCTGATTCCGTAGCGCCTGCGTTTTGGCGGAAACAGCATTTGCCGGGTATATGAACTGGTCAGCGCCCCAAATCCGGCGAGCAAACCTCCTAAAAGGGCAGTGATGGACATCAACTGCCAACCTTTTACACCCATGAACAGTATACCAATTTTGGCCGACAATATGCCGCCATTGCTCATATTGTGCAGCAATGCGGCTACGAACCACAATAAAAATCCGGCTGCAAATGCGGTAGAAAAACTACCTCCGCCAGACATGGGAAACAGCCACACGGCCACACCTGCCACCACTGCAAGTCCCCACCATGGGAGTCCCCAATAACCCAGACATCCAAAAATCAGGATAAAAAGCGTTGTCAACAATGCGTTTTTCATACGTACTGATTATTTGGAGGTGAATGATTGTTTGGCCAGAATGCGTTCGGGGGCTTCTTCCGGGCTTGCCATAAATAACAGGTCGTAGTAGTCGCCTTTGGCCCAGGTATTGACCATGTTGTCGTAGAATCGACTACCGGGGTTACCTGATTGCCCACCCGGATACACACCCATACCTTTTACTCGATCGCCAAGGTCGACGATCATTCTCCAGGAAGGGCCATTGGTTTTACTGATGGCATTGGGGGTCGATTTGTTGCCGCCTACAACCAGGTCGAGTCTGCTGAATGCATCGATCTGGGCCAGGTGTTTCAAAGCGAAGCCTCTGTACAGGCCCCAGGAAGTGCGTTTGTCAGGATTTTGTCGGAAATAGGATTGCATGGCCCTAAATGATTCGTTGACGATGTCGCGTGCTGTCTCCCGTTGTGGTGTATTTCGTTTATCAAAGAAAACATTGGCCGTATCCTGTTCCAGCAATTCAATAAAGCGCCAGGCTTCCGGCATCAAAATAGCCTTGTTTTGTTTGCGCAGCACATCCATCTCGTCCCATGTTTTCAGGTAACAGGAGTCGTACCAAACGTCGTATAACGGAGGTGCGGTAAGGTCAGCATCATAAGTATATTGCCATTCTGCGAGTTCTTTGGCTATTTTCCGGCCTTCTTCATCCAGTTTGCTTTGGTCCAGCAGTCGGAACATAGCGGGCAGGGCGTCGGCGGCGCGTTGGCTGAAATTGTCGTTTTGCATGGCCTTCATGTATGCCGGGGTGGCGCCGTGCATGGTGTCCAGTCTCGAAAAAATCCGCCGGCTCCTGAAATCTTCAAAATCGTTGGCTAAGTAGTAATACGGATAACTGGGTGGCGTGGAATGCTGATTTGCCGAAAATACAAACCCGCGCGAAGGGTTGCGCATGCCGGGAATCATGTCTTTTGGTATGAAATTTTGCCAGGCTGTTGCCATTGTGCTGCCATCCTGAATAAACCGGCCTTGCTCCTTGGCTCGCACAGGATATCTTCCCTGAACCTGTATGGCAATGTCGCCGCTGCGCGTAGCAAAAATAAAATTTTGGGCGGGGCAGTCAAATCCGCTGAGCGCTTTCTGATAATCCTGGAAGTTCTTTCCCGAGTTCAGTCGCAGAAACAAAGCCATTTCGTCTGGTTCCGGCACGTCGTGCGAAATCCAGCGCAAGGCACAATCGTAAAGCGGGTGTTGCGCATCGTTGTCGTACACCATAGGTCCCCAAACAGTGTACCGAACAGTGTCATATACGGTATCCTGACCACGCACAGGTATTACTTCTACCTGCGTATGTACGTCGCGTTGTTCGCCGTCGAGGAGGTACTTGCTGCGCTCGGCGTTGGCCCATTTCACGCGATACCAGTCGGAAACATCCTGCCCGACATTGGTCATACCCCAGGCTGTGTACTCATTGAACCCAATCACAACGCCGGGAACGCCAGGGAGGGCCACGCCGTAACAATTTTGTTCGGGGGTATGGATTTGTACCTGAAACCAGATGGAAGGCAGGGTCAGGTTGAGGTGCGGGTCATTGGCCAGCATAGGGTGGCCTGATTTGGTTTTTCCGCCTGAGACTGCCCAGTTATTACTGCCTTTCAGATAAGGATCAATTTCAGGTATTTCATTGGCTGCGAGTATGCCCTTATTGGGTTCAAAATCGGGGGCCGCCGATAGTTTTTTTCCAGGCTCCGGCGCTGCAAGTGCTTTTTGTGCCACTTTCCATTGTCCGGTGTCCGGAATAATTGGTTGTTGTTTCGGATTCCATTCAGGATACAGAAAATCAAAGGTTTCCTGGCCAAACTGCGCGAGGGCATTGGTCGAAGCCAGGTCACTTTCTCCTGCTGCCAGTGTTTCTGCCATGCTTTCGATCACCAGTGCCGTTTTTAGCACACTCCAGTGTTCGGGTTTATAGTCGAGGAGTTTGAATTCAATTGGATAGTCGGCAGGGTTCAATTGGTCGATATAGGCATTGACACCATCTGTATAGGCTTGCAGCAGGCGCATACCTTCTTCTGATTTTTTCCAGCCAATCAGGGCATTTTCAGCGGCATACACCATCCCGCGGCGTCGGGTCATTTTATCTATGGCAAGGGTACGTTCGCCCAGCACTTCCGACAGCCGGCCAGAAGCCTTGCGTGTGGTAATGTCCATTTGCCAAAGTCGTTGACTGGCAATGACAAAACCTTCTACCCGTAATGCATCATCCAGGTTTTCAGCAAAAATGTGCGGCACCAGCAGATCATCGTACAGCACCTGGCAGGGCGCTTTCAACCCAGGCAGTGATTTGTCATCAAAAGATGCTCCATCAGCAGGTTCTGCATTGGCCCAGAATCCGGAAAACGGATTGAAAAATGCCCCGAGTGGCGGCAGGCTTTTGTCGCCCGCTTTTTGGGGTGTTTTTAAAAACCAGATCAAAGCGCCTGTCACAACTGCCGCCAGCAGAAATCGAAAAATTCGCATGGTGATTTTATTTGGATGGCCAAGAATACGGCGAAGGTAAAAACCTATCCGAAATCACACAGCCGACAAGACTCAATTTTTAAAAACCGTTTTTTTATTGGAAAAAATAGCGCCTCGCTTTTAATGATTTTGTAAAAAACGTCCCTCTCCAACAAAGGATCATATTTTTTGAAAAAATCCGGTCTAAAAATTTGTCGCTTCCCAATACTTTGTCTTAAACTTGCACCAAGTAGTTTTTGTGTTTATTTGTTTGGGTTAGAGTCCCTCGCCGCAATAGGTTGAGGGATTTCTTTTTT
>JAEUUT010000239.1 GCA_016787415.1 Saprospiraceae bacterium
CGTGCTGGCTATGATACAAATATCATTGCCGACCGCCGCGCCGCTGGAACTCGAAGCCAAAGCAGTAGCCCAATTGTATGACGAGCAGGTGGCTGAAAACGTACGGTTGCTGGCAGCCAAAAACCACGATTACGGGGAAGCCTGGCGCCTCATGCGCATCAGCAGCATGACCGACTTGATATTACAAAAACTATTGAGAATCAAACAAATAGAAGACAATTCCGGGCAAACGCTCGTGTCGGAAGGACTGGAAGCCAATTACCGCGACATAATTAACTATGCCGCATTTGCGCTGATACGCCTCTCCGAACAAACACCCACCAACAACAATCCTGCATGACATCATTACCTGTACTCCTGTTTATTTTTGCCATTATTGGCGCTATTTTCACCTACCTGACGGTTCGCGCGGGCAAAACCACGAACAAATTCTGGACTTTCCTGCAACATTTCTGCGGCGTATGGTTCGTTTTTTCCGGCCTGGTGAAAGCCGTAGACCCTATTGGCACTGCCTATAAAATGCTGGATTACTTCGCAGCATTCGAACAAACCTTCGCCGGACTGAACAACGTGTTCAAAGGGCTGGCGCCCCTGTTCCCCTGGCTGTCGCAATATGTCAATGGTTTTTCCATCACCATGATCGTGCTGGAAATCGCCCTGGGCGTCATGCTGATTGTTGGCTACCGCAACAAACTCACGGCCTGGTTATTCTTCGGACTGGTGTTCTTCTTTACCCTGCTCACCGGGTTTACCTACCTCACCGGTTTTGTGCCTTCGGATGCCAATTTCTTTGATTTCGCCAAATGGGGGCCCTATATCAAAACCCAGATGCGGGTGACTGACTGCGGTTGTTTTGGTGACTTTATCGTGCTGGACCCAAAAATCTCGTTTTTCAAAGACCTGTTCCTGATGGTTCCAGCGCTGCTTTTCCTGTTGCGCAGCAGGAATATGCACCAGTTGTGGACGGCCGGTATTCGCAATGCCATTACTGGAGGCACAGCTCTTGCATCGTTGTTGCTTTGCCTGTACAGCACCTACTGGAATCTTCCTCCCGTCGATTTCCGCCCCTTTGCCGTAGGCTCTCAAGTACGCGAGCGCAAGGCACTGGAAGGAGAAGCCAAAATTGACGTGTTGGGCTGGGTACTTGAAAATACAAACACCGGCGAAGTGGTGAAATTTATGGAACCAGAACCAGGAAAAATTACCTATTACAAGGAATACCCTAAAGATAAAGGCTGGAAGGTGAAAGACCAGATTCAGACAGACTGGTATGTGGAAAAAGACGGACAGCGCATGCCGATTACAAAATCCAAGGTGAGCGACTTCGCTATTGAAGACGGTGAAAACGGTGAAGTAACCGACGAATTACTGGAGGAGAAAAACTATAGCCTGATGATCGTTGCCTACCACCTGGATGGCTCCAAACAAATGGAAACCATCATGGTACCCGATACGACCTGGGCCACCGATACCATCCGGGTAAATGCCGATTCTGTTCAGTACCAGCGCCGTATCGCATCGGTATCGCAGAGAAAAGAAGAACGCGAAGTGTTTATCCCAACGGCTGCATACGGCGATCGTTTCAAAAACGAAGTGAACCCGCTGGCAGACGCCGCCAAAAAAGCCGGCTGGCGCGTATATGCAGTTACCACCATCGGAGATGCGGAAGTGTCTGGCGATTTTGCAAAAAAAACCGGCGCTACCTATCCGTTCTACAAAGCAGATGAAAAACTGCTCAAAACCATTATCCGGGCCAATCCCGGTATTGTAGTGTGGAAAGATGGTCAGGTGGTGTCGATGTACCACCATAGGCATATCCCAACTTTTGACAACTTGAAAAAATAACTGTAACACGGATTGCGCGGATAAAAAAGGGACGGATTTGCGCGGATTGGATGGAGAATAGTTTGGCTTATTGTCGTTTTTCTGAAACCAAAGCCACTCATTTACCCATCCAATCCGCGCAAATCCGTCCCTTTTTTATCCGCGCAATCCGTGTTTACATGATGCGCGTTCCCTCCTCAATCACCGCTCCTTTTCTCACCACCACTACTCCGTCGCGAATACAGAACGAAGGCGTATCAATGTCGGGCAGGTGAGCGCCGCCTTTGATCACCACATTGTTGCCAATACGACAGTCTTTGTCGAGGATCGCATGTTCGATGTGGCAATAATGCCCGACACCAAGGGGAATTTCATCCTGATTAAGCGCAATTTGTTCCAGCGTTTGGTACGAGTCGTTGCCCATCACAATGGAATCTTTGATGACCGTATTTTCTCCAATTCTGGAGCGTAGCCCTATTACCGAGCCTTCAATGAGGCGAGCATGTAGAATAGAACCTTCAGCAATGAGCGCTCGGTTCAGTTGTGTGCCGCCGTAGAATTTTGCAGGTGGAAGCATACGACCACGGGTAAAAATCTGACGTCGGTTATCGAACAGGTTGAAGGATGGTATATGATCCGTCAGTTCAATATTTGCTTCGAAAAACGAATGGATGGTACCAATATCTGTCCAATAGCCTTCATATTGATAGGCAGCCACCGTTCGGCCTTCTGAAATGGCTTGTGGAATGATTTCTTTCCCGAAGTCTGTTGCGTTGGAATACTGATCAAATAGATCGTTCAGGGCTTTCCGGTTGAAAATGTAAATGCCCATAGAGGCCATATACTGGCGGCCGCGCTTTTTATTGGCAGGGCTGACATCGCTGATCCAGTTAGGCAACTCATCCGCATGTGGTTTTTCGATGAACCGTGGGATGTTTCCATTTTCATCCACTTTCATAATTCCGAATCCGGATGCATCACGCGCATCTACCGGCAGGCAAGCGATCGTAATATCAGCCTTTTGTGCAATATGGTATTGCACCATTGCCTCGAAGTCCATTTGATACAACTGGTCGCCGGAAAGCAGCAGTACATAATCAAAATCCTGGCGTTCGTAGTGCTGACGGCTTTGCCGCACGGCATCGGCCGTACCCTGAAACCACTCTTTGTTGCCAGGGGTTTGTTCGGCAGCCAAAATATCTACAAATCCTTTGGAAAAAAAATCGAAGTTATAGGCGTTCTTGATATGCGCATTGAGCGATGCGGAATTGTACTGTGTGAGCACGTACATCCTTTTTACACCTGAATTGATACAATTGGAAATAGGAATATCGATCAGACGGTATTTACCACCGATGGGTACAGCCGGTTTGGAACGCTGTTCGGTCAGCGGAAAAAGGCGGCTTCCGGCGCCCCCGCCGAGAATGAGGCAAATCATTTTTATCATGGTTGTTTTGCGTTGATTACGGTGTTATTTTGTTTTTTTCTTTGCTTTGGATGCGGCAGGTTTTGCAGCAGGTTCGCTTTTAGGAGTCTTCGCCGGCGTTTTTTTGGATGCGGATTTTGCGACAGCAGGTTTTTCCATTTCCGGAATATTTACCACTTCCACAGGTGCCTGCTTTTCTATGCGTATATTGGCATTGGCACGTCGATATACGTCAAAATATTTTTCGATGGTGCGTTCCCACGAAAAATCAATGGCCATGATGCGTTTCCGGATTTCCGATATAGCATATGGATTATTGTGCCACATCGAGGCGCCCCGATGGATAGCCCAGCCAATATCTCCCAAGTCAAATCGGTCGAATCGGATGCCTCGTCCTGTGCCACCCGGTTCGCCTATATCAGGTACAGTATCGATCAGGCCACCTACGCTGTGTACAATCGGAATGGTTCCATAGCGCATGGAGTACATTTGATTCAGGCCACAAGGCTCCACACGCGACGGCATGATGAGGAAATCAGAACCTGCATATATCTGATGCGCCAGCGCCTCATTGTAGTCAATAATGGCATTGAAACGGCCCGGATATTGATAGGCCATCTGACGCAACTGATTCTGCGTCCAGGCCTCGCCTGTTCCCAATACCAGAAATGACGCGCCTCCACCGGCATGAATATAGTTTCGGAAAGCATCGGGTAAAAGATCGGAGCCCTTCTCCCCTACCAGCCTTCCTATAAAACTGATAATTGGCTGGTCTTCCGGCAATCCGAACCATTCACACAATACTTTTTTATTTTTCAGTTTAAATGCATCGATGTCATTGCCTTCCAGGCGATACTGTATAGCCGGGTCTGTTGCAGGATCCCACACACGGGCATCAATGCCATTAATAATGCCCGCTTGTTTGTGCCATTCATCGCGAAAAAGGCGTTCCAGTCCCAGGCTGCTTTGGTGCAATTCATACAAGTACGTTTCTGAAACCGTTGTAACTGCCCAGGCGCAGCGCAGTGCCGAGGCCATCGGGTTGATAATGCCGTTCCATTCGAGCAGGCCGTAAGCCGATGCCTCAAAAAACGGCATAAGGTGGAGATTGTTTCGGCTGAACATACCCTGATACTGACCGTTGTGAATGGTGAAAACAGTCGGTATCATGCCCAATTCATTGTATTGAGGGCAGTATTTTGTCATGAAAGGTATGAGCCCTGTATGGTGATCATGGCAATGGAGCACCCGTGGCCGGTCGTGCTGCGGGAAAGAAAGCAGCCACTGCAACACAGCCTGCTGGAATACCAGGTAACGTTCCAGTTCGTCGCCATAAGGGTGGCCCGCCGGGTCGTTGTAAATACCCGGCCGGTCGAACAAGCCCGGTACATCAATCACAAAAAACGGGAAGCCCAGTGAGTTGTTTTTTTCCTGTTGCACAGTAAAACCCACCGTACGCCAGTCTACCCGTACCGCACCGCCATATACGGTCACCCATTCCTGATGATTGATCCACTTGGTTGCGTACTTGGGGATGATGGCCGCAGACAGTATCCCCGCTTCCGATTGATATTTGGGCAGCGACCCTACGACATCGCCCAGCCCTCCGGTTTTAGCGGCAGGATAACATTCTGCGGATACATGAAGTACTTGAATCATAAAAGGTCGGTTTGACTGTAATAATAAGCCATTGAGGCTTTGTTGAAAACTGCGGGTAAGTTCTCACAATGCAATCGTGGTTTCCAAATACAAACGGCGGAAAATTTTTAACTTTTTGATAAAAAAAGAATGTTTGCCGGAAAATCACGATTTCGACCAATATTTTTTCTTAAAATCACGATTTTACAAATTGGAATTCAGATGAATTGCGGAGTTTTGGGCCGTTTATTTTTCAACCATCATTTGCGATTTATAGCATGACAAATTCATTCTCAAGACGTGATTTTTTAAAAACATCTTCCATTGCTATGGCAGGGGCTGCCGTTTTGCCCCGATTGCCATTTGGAAATGTAGAAGTTCCTCACCTGGGCATCCAGTTATGGAGTGTCCGCGATGACATGGGTAAGGACCCTGCTGGTACCATTAAAGCCCTCGCCAAAATGGGTTACAAAGAAGTGGAAGGCTTCGGTTATGGCGAAGGCAAGATGTTTGGAATGCCATACAAGGATTTTGTGATGTTGTTGAAAGACAATGGAATATCCATGCCTTCCAGCCACGTGATGTTCACTTCGGCTTCGTACGACGCCTCTACCAAATCCCTGAACGATGCTTCCAAAAAAGCCATTGATGATGCAGTGTCTGGCGGCCAGAAATACATCGTTTGCCCATACATGGCCGATCCTGATCGACTGATTATTGATAAAATGATTCCGGTGTATCAGGCTGCCGGAGAATACGCCAACAAGGCTGGTATCCGGTTTGGATACCACAACCACAATTTCGAATTTGAAAAGAGAGGCCCAGACAATCGCCTGCTGATCGAATGGCTGTTGCATGAAGTAGACCCGAAACTGATGACTATGGAAATGGACATTTATTGGGTTCGCCACGCGAAAAACAACCCGCTCGACTGGTTCCGCCTGTACCCTGGTCGCTGGGAACTCTGCCACGCCAAAGACATGGCCAACACCGAGAAACAGGAAAGTATTGAAGTAGGCGATGGGGTGATAGATTTCAACGAAATTTTCAAGCAAAGCAAACTCGCGGGCCTCAAATACTACATCATCGAACTGGAAAACTATGTGACCACACCGATGCAAGGCGCAGAACGTGCGCTCCAGGGGTTCAAAAAACTGGTA
>JAEUUT010000271.1 GCA_016787415.1 Saprospiraceae bacterium
TGAAACCAATTTACCTGTTCTCCATCCTGTTTACGCTGGCATCCATCTTTATGATATGGATGGCTGTGGCCAACTCCCTGTTTGGCTTTTTACCGGAAGCCTACGATTTCCGGCTCAGTACCCGTGGGTCGCTGGCTCGCCGTATTCACCTGTGGTATGTAACCCTGCTGGCTGCAGCGTTTTTTGTGACCGGTTTTTTAACTTACAGGCATTTCACGCAGGCCGCCCGCGATAATGAACGCAGCGACCTCGACTATAGAGCAGAAACCCTGCTCAACGGGCTGAAAAGCCAGTTGCTGAACACCCGGGTTTCAGACGACAGTATTCGCAGTACTCTGCCACAAACCCTGCGCAGTATGTCGGCCAGCATGGGTATGGACGCGAATTTATATGGCGCTGATGGTAAATTGCTATTTACCACCCAGGAAGACCTGGCTGCTCTGGGAATCATTCCTTCGCGTATGAACGTGGAGGCACTACAAATGCTGAAATCGGGAGAAGAACCGGAAGAAGTCGTGGGTGAACAGGTGGCTGGTGTAGCCTACAATTCTAAGTATCTTACGGTATACAGTAGCGCACACAGCGTACTTGGCTACCTGGGTGTGCCGTACCAACTTAGTCAGCGCAAAGTGGGCGCAGAGGTGTCCGATTTCCTGGGTATGCTTGCCAGTCTGTATGTGTTCCTGCTACTGATTGCTTATGCCGTAACGCTGCTGCTCGCCCGTTCCATTGTTCGACCCATCAGCCTGCTCTCGGATAAGGTACGCGCCGTACAACTGACGGATAAAAACCTGCCACTGGAATACGCCGGCGACGCGCAAGACGAGATCAGCGAACTCATCGGCCAGTACAACCGGATGGTGGACAAACTTGAAACGTCGAAGGTGCAACTCGTACGCCTCGAACGCGAAGGCGCCTGGAGAGAAATGGCTCGTCAGGTAGCGCACGACATCAAAAACCCGCTGACGACGATGAAACTGTCGATGCAGCAACTCGAACGTGTATCCAACAATCCCGAGCAGGCCGCAGCATACCTGCGCAAGGCTATCACACGCCTCATAGAGCAAATAGACTCGCTGGCGCAAATCGCTTCGGAATTCTCCATGTTTGCCAACCTCGATATTCAGGCCAAGAACGATGTGGTGATTAACGAAGTGGTGGAAAGCGTGCACGATTTATTCAGTGAACAGAAGAATGTAGACCTGCAATTGACGCTTCCAGAACAGCGTTTCCATATCCTGGGCGATAAAAATCACCTGATTCGGGTGTTTAATAACCTGGTTATCAATGCAATACAGGCCATTCCTTCCGACAGGCGCGGCCATATTCGCGTGTCGCTGAAGCGTCTGGACAACAGCGTGGTTATTCAGATCAGCGACAACGGTGGTGGTATTCCGGAAGAAATTGCCGAACGGGTATTTGAACCCAATTTCACCACCAAAACTTCCGGCAGCGGCCTGGGGCTTGCTATCTGTAAAAAAATCATCGAAGCCCACGACGGCGATATTCGCTTCGAAACGCGGGAAAACGAGGGAACGGATTTCTTTGTGGAAATTCCTATTTCGGCGATCGGATAAAGGGGGGGGATGCTGATTTTTTTTGTGTTCGGCTTCGCCTCACTTTTTACTTGGGATTTGGCGGATCAAGCGGATTTAAGGGATTTTTGGCCTGTCGGCCATTTCTCCGGATTTTGATATAAAGTTAATCCCGCCGCAGGTGGGAAAATCCATTAAATCCGCCTGATCCGCCAAATCCCAAGTAAAAAAAGTGAGGCGAAGCCGAATGCTGTATCTTTCTTTCAATTATTTTTGAAAGTTGTGAACATTGCCAATCCCATCCTGTTTTATCCCTGAATCAAACAGCGAAACCATGTTCTCTTTCACGCGCCCTTCGGCTGCCCAAACGCAGGCACATATTGACCGGCAGCAGCATCTTCCGTATAGTTACGAAGAAACAGGATTCACCCAACGCAACGAACACGTAAGCGGTTACGACAACGACCTGAATTTCATTGAATTAGGCAAAGGGGACGCCACCTGGGGCAAGGCAAAGGATGCCATAAGGCAGTGGATTATGTTTCCGAGTTCCTGGGCATTTATTCGCCCCGAACATGCACCCATAAGCCCCGGAACGGTTGTGGCCATGTCGGCCCGAGTTTGTGGACTCTGGTGGATCAATGCCTGCCGTATCGTGTACAC
>JAEUUT010000278.1 GCA_016787415.1 Saprospiraceae bacterium
AAAAAAATCACTTCACCAGACGCCCCTGGAGCAAATTGGGCGCAATAAAAAAGCCGCGAAAAAGACATTCATCACCGGAGCGATGGGTGCACTTTTTGCGACTTCCGAAAATTTGATATGGTATAAAAAGCGATTAGAAAAATAAATAGATGTGGGTTTTGCAATCCCAAAGGTAAAAACCTTCTCTCATACAATTTACCACATTTAATTTTTTAATTGCCGGAAATGGCAATTTTGGTCGTTTCTTTTGTGTAAACAACAGATTTACAGGCGTTTATAGGGCTCGTTTATTCACAGGAAATCTATAAATGACTTCTCTATCGAGCCTCCAACTGGCGCAAATACATGCGAATGGTATTGGAAAGCCCATAATACAATGCATCGGAAATGAGCGCATGTCCGATACTTACTTCGAGCAACTGCGGGCAATGATCCCGGAAATACTTCAGGTTGTCGAGGTTGAGGTCGTGCCCGGCATTGATGCCGATGTTCACCTCGTTGGCTACCCGGGCGGCATCCGTGTAGGGTTTGACGGCGAGGGCAGGGTTTTTGCCAAAATCGTGCGCAAACGGCCCCGTGTAAAACTCGATGCGATCTGCCCCGGCTGCTTTTGCACCTTCCACCATTTCCGGTATGGGATCGACGAATACCGACACACGAATGCCTTTTTTTTGTAGTTCGGTGCATACTTCGCGCAACCGCGCCCCATCGCGCACAGTGTTCCACCCGGCGTCGGAAGTAAGTTGCCCCGGCGCATCGGGTACGAGGGTGCATTGGTGCGGCGGGTAGGCCAGCACGAGGTCGAGAAATTCGCGCGTGGGATTGCCTTCGATATTGAATTCGGTGGTAACTACCTGTTTTAGCGCAGGCACGTCGTCGTATCGAATATGGCGCTGGTCGGAGCGCGGGTGTATGGTGATGCCCTGTGCGCCGAATGTTTCACAGTCGATGGCAACCTGTACGAGATTGGGAAGATTGCTTCCGCGTGAGTTGCGCAGGAGCGCCACCTTGTTGATGTTTACGCTGAGCCGGGTCATAAGCAAAGGAGTGTCAATACATGAAAAAAAATAATAACCAATTGATTGTCAGGGCTCTATTCAGCATCCGCGACAAAAAAAGGAACACTCTCACCGAATGCTTTACCTTTGGCGCAAAAGTAGAACGGCATGGAAGAAAACCCAAATCGACCGGATAAGTTTCCCGAGTCACCATCAATTCCAAACAATGCTCCCTGGCAAATGCCGGCGCCGAAGGTTCAGGTAGTGCTGCTGGCATTGTTGTCGGGTTGCATCTTTTTTGCCCTGGCGTCCACTTTTTTGAGCCAGATGGTTGTGTCGTGGGGGGGCTGGAATGAAAACCTGATGTCTGGAACCCTTGCTGCCGACGCCAGTGCGACCGAACGCTGGCAGATGCGACTGCTGCTCGGAATCCGGCATTTTGCCACCTTCACCTTGGCCGGCTGGCTGGTGGTGTGGATGTTGTATAGGGGTGTTACCCGCCCGAGGCCCGACTGGACTGATTACCTGCTGGCGCGCAAAGCGCCGCGCGTGACGGATGCTGCACTCGGCATGCTACTGCTGCTGGTATCGGTACCCTTCGTGCTGTATTTGTTTCAGATTAATAAAATGTTGCCCATTCCGGACACTTTTCGGGAATTGGAGGCACAGGCCAACGAAGCGCTCAAGGCATTGCTGCACATGGACAATGTGGGCGAATTGCTGGGCAACCTGTTTCTCATAGCCTTGCTGCCTGCGCTGGGCGAAGAACTCGTTTTCCGGGGCGTTGTTCAGCAGCAGTTGATGCGCCGTATTGCCAACCCCTGGGTCGCTTTGGCAGTTTCTGCAGCGATTTTTAGTTTTTTCCATTTCCAGTTCGAAGGATTTTTGCCCCGATTTTTGCTAGGATTTTTATTGGGATGGCTCTACTGGCAAACGCGGAATTTCTGGGTGCCGGTGATCGCGCATTTTTTCAACAACGGAGTGCAGGTGATCGCACAATACGGCTGGGGCGACAAAGAAACAGTGATTGATCTGGAAAATGACGTGCAAGTGCCCTGGTTTGTCGGACTGTTGTCGTTGCTGATGGTATTGGCCGTAATGCGGGTAATCATAAGCAGCAGCAAGGAAAAGGCAACCATTTTTGAGGAATAACAATCTATAACGATAACGAGTAAACAGCATGCAAAAATTACTGGGCGTAGGCTCCCGGGTGAAGCACCCGGCTTTTGGCGACGGGGTGGTTATCCGCCTGCATGTGGCCGCATACGAAGTTTGTTACACGCAATTCGGTATTAAAACCGTTGGTAAAGACTACGACAACTGGCAAGTCGTCGAACACATTCCGGCCGAAGAATCGGTCACTTTCACCGAAGCCGAAGAGTCGCTGAAACGTATCCTGCGCTCCTGGGCCGGCGTCAGCCTCGAAACAGTGCCCCTGGGTGAGCGCTGGAAAAACGGTAAAATGATCCTGCAAGCCGACGGCGTTCAACCTAAAGAAGTGCCAGTGGATGTGTTTTTCCATAAAATCGTCATGATGCGCGACCGCCTTCGCGTGCTGGAGCAACAAATCAATGCCTCCAAAAAACTCGACGATGAAGACAAGGTAAACCTTCAGCAATACATCACCCGTTGCTATGGCAGTATGACGACCTTCAATTTTCTGTTCCGAAACAGGGAGGATTATTTTGTGGGAGAAGGATCTTGATAAGTCCTGAGTCGACAGTCCTGAGTCCTAAGTCTGTAGAGTGCGCCTGGGTTCACTTGGCACTCTTTTTTTCAAATCCTATGCATATGAACGTGTACTCTACAGACTCAGGACTGTCGACAGTTCTAAGTCCTGAGTCCTGAGTCTGTAGAGTGCGCCTGGTTTCTCCGGGCATTCTTTTTTTCAAATCCTATGCATATGAACGTGTACTCTACAGACTCAGGACTTAGGACTCAGGACTTAGGACTCTTATTAGTCTTCCTGTTCTGTACCCTGGGCGCCGTCGCCCAAACGCGCCTGCAATTGTATGTGCCGGATTCGCTGGAAGCCGAGTTCTACGAAGGGGTGAAAAGTTTCAGGACTTTGCCCGACAGAACGAAGCCGCAGCCTGTTTTTGTGACCAGGGATTCTGTGGCGATGCAGGCGTTGTGCCGGGATTTGCTGGAGCATTTTCGGGCAAAAACTTACTTAGCCGTTTCATTAGATGATGTACGGAAAGCCGATTCCGTGCTGTATGCCACCTTTTACCTGGGCCCGGCCATGCGCTGGGTTCGGCTACAACCGGCCGACGACACGGAAACCTTGCGCTGGCTGGAGGCCGCCGGTTTTCGGGAAAAGTTATTTACAGATGCTCCGCTGCATTATGATGCTTTGTTGGCGCTGGAACGCGAATTGCTCGAACAGGCCGAAAACAACGGCTACCCCTTCGCACGTGTCTGGCTCGACAGCATCGACGTGCAGGCCAATGGCAGTGTGCAGGCTTTGTTGCGCCTCGACCGCAACCGCTTTTTTTCCATTAAAACGGTAAAAATAAATGG
>JAEUUT010000016.1 GCA_016787415.1 Saprospiraceae bacterium
ATTGAAACGCTCCGAAAAACCTACCTGTCAGAAACCTCTCTGGAAAAAAAGCGCACACTCGAATCCGAACTTCAATCTTCCGTAGCACAACTCGAAGTTAATCAACGGGCATTCGTACAAAAATTCGGCTCGGGAGATGGCCCGAAAATGACCGGCATAACGGCTGCAAGTCAATTGCTGGAAGAAGAAAATCTCTGGAAAAAAACGCTTTCTAAAAACACCATTCCGGCTTTTGAATCTTATCTAAAAGAAACAAAATCAGGCACTTACAACGGAGAAGCGGAGCGTCGAATTTCCGACCTGCATGTGCTGGAACAGGAAGAAAACCTGTTTAAAAATATTCAGGAAAATCCAAACCTCTCTTCGATTCAATCTTACCTGACCACGTTCCAAAACGGCAGGTTTCGTTCGGAAATTGAAAAAATCCAGGTAGCACTGGAATCCACAGAAACCAGCCTCTGGAGCGCCGCCCAATCCGCTAACACCATTGCTGCTTACCGGGAATATCAGTCCAAAACCGTACTGGGCAATTACCGCGAGGCCGCCCTTTCCCGCATCGCACACCTCGAAAAAGAAGGCGTCGCTACCCGCATCAACGAAGCCAAACTCATTTTCGTCGGCAACGGCCGCGTCGGCAAAACTTCCCTGTCTAAAGTGCTGGCAGGCGAAGCCTTCGACCCCGACGAAAACTCTACCCACGGCGTGCGCATCAAATCGTGGCCCGTGAAACTGCCCGACGGCCGACAGGTAAAACTCAATGTTTGGGACTTCGGCGGGCAGGAGGTGTACCACAACACGCATCGTTTCTTCCTGACTACCAGGGCTTTATACATGCTGGTGTGGGATCGCGGCACACAGGAGGACGCCCTGTTGCATCCCGATCGCGACGACCGCGACCGCAACTTTACCCACGAATACTGGCTTCAAAACGTGCAGTTGCTCTCCGCTGGCAGCCCTGTGCTCATGGTGCAAAACAAGGTGGAAGAAGGCCGCGAGCCGCTCAATCAAAAGGATTTTGTACCCAAATACAATGTCCGCGAATTCGTGGAAGTGAGCGCCGCCAAAGGCACCGACCTCCAACGCTTGCAGGAAAAACTGCTGGATCAGTTCCAGTCGGCCCCAGGCCTGAAAGACCTGATTGGCTACGACATGCCCGAAAACTGGGTGGCCGTGCGCAGCGAACTGGAAAGTCTGGCCCCTCAACAGCCTTACATCAAATACGACACTTACCTCGATATCTGCCGCAAACACCAACTGAGCGCCAACGCACCCGAACAACTGAGCACATTCCTTACCGAAATCGGGGTGCTGCTGCATTTTCCGCAACACCGCACCTTGCGCGAAATGGTGATTCTCAACCCCGTGTGGGCCACCGAAATCATCTACCGCGTGCTCAACAAGGAAGTGGAAAAAAACGGCGGCGCATTCAGCGACCAACAACTCCGCGACGAATGGTCGGATCATATTCCGCAGCAGTTCGATGCGCAACTCCGCTTCCGCAACGACCAGGAAGTGGATATTTTCCTGGAATTGATGCGCAACTTTGAAATCTGCTTCGCGGTGCCCGAACACCCCGGCGCTTTCATCGCACCGCAGTTCCTGCCCGACCAGCAGCCCGACGGTTTGGCGTGGGAGCAGCCGCATGCCTTCCGCTTCGGTTTTGAATATCCGTTTTTGCACCGGGGTATCATCGCACGGGCCATTGTTCGCCTCAGCGAATACGCCCCGAAAGGCATGTACTGGCGTTCGGGCATTTTAATAGAAAAATCTGGCAATCAAGCACTTATACAAGCCGATTACAACAAAAAACAAATCCGCATCGAAGTGACGGGCAATAAAACAGAAGGGCTTTGCGAATTTGTCATCGACGAGGTTTTTGAAGCCGTCAACCGCGATATGGTAGCCCGCAGCATCCTTTTTTGCCCCGAATGTGATGGCGCGCTCGACCGCGTTGCGGTAGAAAAACTCAAGACGGAAGGGGAAGAAAAAGCCTTCTGCACCGGCTGCAACAACCAGGTTCCTATCTCGCAAATTTGCCGCAGCGGCAAAAATGAAACCATGCCTAAAATCTTTATTTCCTACGCCCACGAAGACCGCAACCACAAAAACGACCTGCTCAAATGGCTCAATGCCCTCAACTGGAAAGACAAGGTCGACATCTGGGAAGACGAGCAAATGGGCGCTGGCGCCGATCTGGACAAAACCGTCAAACAACACCTCGCCGAAGCCGATATCATTATTCTGCTCGTGAGCATCGATTTCCTCAATTCCAAATACATCAAGGACGTGGAATTTGTGCGCGCCAAGGAACGACACGACAAAAACGAAGCGCTCATCATTCCCGTCATCGTGCGCGATTGCATCTGGAGCATGACGCCCATCGGCAAACTGCTCTGCCTACCGCACGACGGCACGCCCGTGGAAGACTACCCCAAACGCGACACGGCCTGGAAAGAGGTGATCGTGAAAATTTCGGAACAGTTGCGGGATAAGTTTGGATGGGGAAGAGAATAGAGAGGTGAGAGGTGAGAGGTGAGAGGTGAGAGTTCGTAGAGTGTGCCGCCCTGCCCTTTGTCATACATTTCCGTAGAAATAGCCCTGAAAGGGCGTATACAATAGCCCAGGGCATCGCCCTGGGTATTCGATAAAAACAAAAACAACCACGGCATCGCCCCGAATCTTTAATCAAACAACCACAACATCGCCCTGGGTATTCGATAAAAAAACTACGGTATCACTCCGAATATTTGGTAAACCCTAAAAAGTGGTTTATTTGCACCCGCGTATTCTCACCTCTCACTTCTCACTTCTCACCTCTTTTTCATGTTTGCATTTTTCAAAAACAAACGCGTCTGGATTACGGGCGCCTCTTCCGGCATCGGCGAAGCGCTGGCACAAGAATTGGCGGCATCCGGCGCGCACCTGATCCTGTCGGCCCGCAATGAAAAGGAACTGAACCGGGTGGCAGCCAATTGCAACCAGGCTGGCGCAGCATCGGTACAGGTGGAGATACTTGATTTGTCTGCACACGATACCATACCGGGCTTAGTAGAAAAAGTGCTGAAAAGGGTCGGAAAAGTAGATGTGCTGATCAATAACGGCGGCATTTCCCAACGTGCCCTCGCTTCAGATACCAGCCTGGAGGTCGATAAAAAACTGATGAATATCAACTACTTCGGTACCGTCGCCATGACCAAAGCCCTGCTGCCTGGTATGCTCACGCACCAATTGGGACATATTGTCACCATCACCAGCCTGACCGGCAAATTCGGCACGCCCTATCGCTCGGCCTATGCCGCGTCCAAACATGCCCTGCACGGATTTTTCGATAGCCTGCGAGCCGAACTCGCGCAGACGCCAATCAAAGTGACGCTGGTTTGCCCCGGCTTTGTGCGCACCAATGTCAGCCTCAATGCCCTCACCGGCGATGGCGCTCAACTAGGCAGTATGGACGAAGCCACCGAACGCGGTATGGCCCCCGCCGACGTCGCCCGAAAGGTGCTCCGCGCGGTCGAACAGGGCAAAGAAGAAATCTGGTTTGGTGGAAAAGAAGTGCTGGGTGTGTACCTCAAACGCTTTTTCCCCGCCTATTTTTCCAAAATGATCAGCAAAGCCAAGGTAAGGTAGGAGTTATGAGTTATGAGTTATGAGTTATGAGTTATGAGTGTTGGTGCTGTACCCTTGGCTTCTATTTTGAACAAGCCGGAAGTACAGCACTCATAACTCATAACTTATAACTTATTCCATGATTTCTGAACTTTTAGAACGCGCATCTTGTTTACCTTTGCAC
>JAEUUT010000030.1 GCA_016787415.1 Saprospiraceae bacterium
GACCATTCATTTGTACGCACCGTTGTAAGCGCTTCCTACACGGGCAATACCTATACCAGCGAAGATTTGACACTGCTCGAAAACGGCAAGCCGTTCCAACTCAACGATGTAAAAGATGCTTTGACGACCTACCGGATTTCCTCGTTTTACAACAATAAACTCAACAACCGCCTTACTCTTCGCACCGGTTTTCTATTGCAAAACCAGCACCTCGACACCTATATCAATACCCGGGAGAATCAGTTGGACTACAATGGCGACGGCAGCCCCGACTGGGTCGCACAACGCGATTTTGACGGCGCGTTCAACCTGTTGGAAGTATACGCACAAACGCAGTACCGCCTCACCGAGCAACTGACGCTGAATGCGGGCTTGCACGGTCAGTATTTCGACGAAACGGAAGATTTTGTGCTCGAACCCCGCGCAGCCATCAACTGGAAATTTTCGCCCCGCCAGTCGCTCAACTTTGGCTACGGCATGCACAACCAGCAGCAGCCGCTGCCTGTGTTCTTTTTCCGCGAACGCCAGCCCGACGGCTCCTATTTGAACAACAACGCCAATCTCGAATTTACCCGCAACCAACACCTCGTGCTGGGCTACGATTTCAAACCCGCTGCTGACTGGCACGTAAAACTGGAAACGTATTACCAGTGGCTGGATAAAGTGCCTGTTGAAACCGCCACTACCAGTTTTTCCCTGTTGAATGCCGGCGCCGACTTTATTTTCCCCGATAAAGGTTCGCTGGTGAATGAAGGTACAGGTACCAATGTCGGCCTGGAATTGACTGCTGAAAAATTCTTTTCGCATGGATACTATGCCATGGTGACTGTCAGCCTGTTCGACTCGAAATACAAAGGTTCCGACGGCATGGAGCGCAATACTGCCTTTAATGGAAAATACGTGGCCAATGTGCTGGCAGGCAAGGAGTTTAAACTCGGCAGCACGGGCCGCCGCTTCCTGACCCTTGATACCAAAGCCACCTTTGCCGGAGGCCGCCCCTATACACCTGTCGATCTGGAGGCAAGCCGACTGGCCGGAAAGGAAGTGCTGTACGACAACCTGGCTTTCAGCGAAAAATTGGATGACTACTTCCGCTGGGACGTAAAAATTGGGTTCCGGATGAATAGTTCGCATCGCAAACTGTCGCAAACTTTTTTCCTGGATTTCCAGAATGTAACCAACCATGAGAATATATTCGCCATGCGTTACAACGAGGTAAAGGGCAATGTGGGCAGAATCAATCAGATCGGATTTTTCCCGGATATTCTGTATCGCGTAGAGTTTTAAGGAGCCGGTTGAACAGGATTAGCAGGATTTATCCGGATTAGAAGGATAAGAATTTACTGGATTTGATTCATCAATCCTGCGAATACGAATAAATCCTGATAATCCTGTTCTAACCCATCGCATTTACCATGAAAAATTCACAAAAAGACTGCACCCTGCTGGGTTTCGATGATCGGCTGTTCAGGCTGATTGGCATCCCTGTTGTGTCGTTGCTGATCCCGTTGTTGTTTTTCAGGGGTATTGTGCGGGACATGCCGAGTTACTTGCAAATTGCAGGGTTTGGACTCTTCCATACTGCTGCTACCTGGCAAGGCGTACGGGCCATCTTCATCGCCATGTCGCGGCGATTTCCGGACTGGAAAGATTGGAAAAAAAGAATGCGCTGGTTGGTTGTGCTGTCTGTTTTGTACACAGGTATTGTATGTACGCTTATCACAAAGGTAGGGCTGCTTTTTTCTGTACAACGCGACCCCACACTGGTGCCCGACCCGCTGGCAGGCTTTGGCGCTTCTTACATGATGCTGTTAGCCCTGGGATCTGTTTATGAAAGTATCCGGTTTTTCCAGTTATGGAAAACAACTGCCGTGGAAAAAGAACACCTCGAACGCGCCCACCTGGCCAGCCAACTGGAAGGATTGCGTAATCAAGTAAATCCTCATTTTCTCTTCAACAGTCTCAATACCCTTACGTATCTGATCCCGGAAGCGCCGGAAAAAGCCGTACGTTTTGTACAGCAACTCAGCAAAGTGTACCGCTATGTGCTGGAAAGCCGCGACGACCGGATAATTCCGCTGCAAACCGAACTGGAATTTTTGCAGTCCTACATCTTCCTCTTGCGCGAACGTTTTGGAGAAAACCTTCAGGTGGAAATAGGCGTAAACATGGATGAAAACGCTGCTATTGTGCCGCTTACCTTGCAAATGCTGTTTGAAAATGCCATCAAACACAATATCATTTCCACCCAAAAACCGCTAAAAATTGAGGTTTTTATGGAAAATGGCCACCTGATCGTGCGCAATACACTCCAGAAAAAAAATCAGGTCATGGACTCCACCGGAGTCGGGCTGCAAAACATCCGCGATCGCTACCGTATGCTGACCGATCAGACAGTCGAGGTCATCGCTTCCCAGCAGTATTTTACTGTGATCCTGCCGGAAATTTCTGTGACAGCCCTGGCATAAAAACCCGTCTGAAAACGCCATCCATCATCTTTTTCGTTCATGAAAGTACTCCTCATAGAAGACGAAATACCCGCAGCGCGCCAATTGAGCAAACTCCTGCTTGAACAGCGCCCGTCACTCCACATACTGGATACCCTGGATTCTGTGGAAAGCGCTGTGCAGTGGTTGCGCACCTTTCCCTCGCCCGATCTGGTGTTTATGGATATCCAGATTGCCGACGGACTGAGTTTCGATATTTTCAAACAAGTGCAGGTACAGGCACCTGTAGTTTTTACCACGGCTTTCGATCATTATGCGGTGCAGGCATTCAAGGTAAATGCCATCGATTATTTGCTTAAACCCATCGACCCCGACGACCTGTCAAGGGCCTTACAAAAAATTGAAAGCAGGCTTCAGACAGCACCTGCATTTGAGTACGAAGCCCTGGCACAATATTTCAAAAAAGAACAATACAAAGATCGTTTTCTGGTAAAAACAGGCCAACAATTGGCCTTTGTCAACGCCACTGATATTTCTTTTTTCCGCTCTGCCGATGGACTCACCCAAGCATTTACCCAAACAGGGAAAAAATATTTTGTAGAAAACTCACTGGAAGAACTGGAACGGTTGCTCAACCCGCGCGATTTCTTTCGCATCAGCCGCAGTATGATGCTGCGTATCGATGCCATCTCCAAAATCCTGCCCCACTTCAACGGACGGTTGAAAATCGAAACCACACCTGCTGCGCCCGAAGAAATTTATGTGAGCCGGGAACGGGTACCGGAGTTCAAAGCCTGGCTGGGAGGGTAGACAAGTCCACAGTCCTGAGTCCTAAGTCCGTAGAGTACACCTGTGTACGCCTGGTTTTTGTTGATACAGACGCTAGGAGTACACAGGTGTACTCTACGGACTCAGGACTTAGGACTCAGGACTCAGGACTTACGACTCAGGACTTCTTTAGCCATTTCCCGAATCAATCCCGGGTCCTTTTCCACCGCATTACCCACCACCACTACATCGGCGCCTGCGTCGAGGTTGGCGGCTACTTTTTCAGGTGTTCGAATACCTCCGCCCACGATAAGTGGCACTGAAACAGCACCAGAAACGGCTTCGATCATGCTTTCTGGCACTGGATTTTTGGCGCCCGATCCGGCGTCGAGGTAGATCATTTTTAGTCCCAGCAACTCGCCCGCGAGCGCCGTACATACCGCAATATCGTCTTTATGCGCCGGAATAGGGTATGTGTTCGACATGTATTGTACCGAGGTTTGCACGCCACCATCTATGAGCATGTATCCGGTGCTGATAATTTCCAGCGGCGACATTTTTAAAAAAGGCGCTGAAATAACGTGCTGGCCGATCAGCAGTTCAGGGTTTCTGCCGCTTATGAGCGACAAAAACAGAATGGCATCGGCACGGTAACTCAGTTGGAAAGAGTTTCCGGGAAACAGAATCATCGGAATGGAACATTGCTCCCGAATGCGCGTCAGCACTGCATCGAGCATGTTGTTGACCACCAGGCTGCCGCCAATGAAAAAGTAGTCGACTCCACAATCTACGGCGAGTTCGAGGGCTTGCTCCATTTTCTGGAGCCGCAATTTGTCGGGGTCGAACAGGATGGCGAGTTTTTTTTCGCCACGCTCTTTGGCCGCTACGAGGTTGGAGTAGATATGTTTGTTGTTGAGCATGTTGATGAGGTTGATGAGGGTTGATAAATGTTGATGAGGGTTGATGAGGGTGGCTCGGGGTAAGGGTTGAATTTTTACGTTCATCGAGTGGCCAATTATCAACCCTCATCAACATTTATCAACCCTCATCAACCTTATCAACCCTACTTATCCAGCAGCATCCTTCCTGCCAGTGCCATATCCCTCCATACGTTCCAATCTTTGGCATATAAAAAATTAAGTCGATCGATCATCTGGGCAGTAGGGTGGAGATTCCGGAGGTCATCTATGGGTGAAAAAACGCCAGGTTTCAGGGGTGGCAGGCTGGTAATGTTTCCTTGTGGCACGTATCCGATCCAGGTTTTTCGTCCGCTGAACACTTTCCACCAATTATTAAGCCATGCCTTGCGGCGGCCTGAAAAAACAATCCACAACGGTGCTGTAGGAATCAGTGTAAGGCACATCAACAGGTCAAAAACACGTTTGTTGCGCCGCTGGCCCGACTGAGCAATGTTATAGCGGATGGTAATCGTATACAACTCGCCAGGTTCGTCCTTGTTACTGCTCCCAATGATGCTCAGGCTTTCCTCCGGCACAATTTTATAGGATATTCCAGGGCCGAGGCTGGTCATACACGCCATAATATCCTGACTACGGATATCCTTGGAGCAAAAAATGATTTCATTGATCCTGTAAATCCGCACTACTTCGCCTACCTGGCTGAAAGCACTCAGATAGTCGCGTGGGTCGGGCACCGACGGCGGCGCTATCACACCAATCATATTCTGGGAAATACCTACTTGCTGCAGTAAGCCTGAAACGCGGTCTGCTTCGGCATTGGAGCCTATTATCAGCAGGTTTCGGATTTTATCGAGCCCTAGCCGGAAGTTTTTAAACTCGATAAAATGCGCTGCCGCCCGCACACCCAGCGTTGCCAACACGGCCCATACGGCGCCCATCAGCACCAGCGCACGCGAAGGGCGGTAGTCGAGGTCGAGAAACCCATACACGGCTGCTAGCAGTACGGTGCCAAACGCCAGCCCCCGAACCAGTCGCCTGATATCATACCGACGGTCGTAGCCGCCATTAAGCCAGGCGGTTCCCAGCCAGATGAGGATATACAAGGGGAAATTAAACCATAGTACGTTGGTTTTAAACCAGTCCGGGTCTTTGTAGTAATAGTTGGCCCAGAAGTTTTTTAGCACTACCAGTCCCGCATATATCAAGCCTGCATCCAAAGTGGGTAGCCAGATTTTATCCCAAAAATTCTTTGCCAGGGTCATTCCTGCGCGAAGCCAGATAGCGGCTTGCAGCATCAACACAAAAAGCCCTGCCTGCCTGCCTGAAAAATGTTTTTGGGTGAAAATAATCATGGCCTGATAAAACGTTTTCACGTAGTTCAGGCTGCCTTTTTTGGTGCTTTCTCCCTTGTAGTGAATAATTTTTGTTTCAGGGAAATAGTAATTTTTATACCCTGCCTGGATGATGCGGTACGACAGGTCAATATCTTCCCCATACATAAAAAATGCCTCGTCGAGCAGTCCGGCCCGGTCGAGTGCGCTGCGGCGGATAAACATAAAACACCCTGCCAGCACGTCTGCCTCACTGGTTTGGTCGGCATCGAGGTAGCCCAGGTAATATTGGTTGAAAACCTTACTGCGCGGAAAAATGGCCGATAGCCCGAATGTTTTACAAAAGGCTACCCAGGGCGAAGGGAAGCCCCGTTTGCTTTCAGGCAGGAATTTGCCGCTGCCATCGATGAGTTTGCAGCCCAGCGCGCCGGCATCAGGGTGTGCATCCATAAATGCCAGGCATTTTTCAAAGGTATCTTCCTCTACCAGCGTGTCAGGATTGAGCAGCAATACATATTCGCCGCTGCTTTGCCGGATGGCCTGGTTATTGGCTTTTGCAAAGCCAGGATTGTCGTGGTTGACGATGCATTTTACTTCCGGAAATTTTTCTTCCACCATCCGCACCGAATCGTCTACCGAATTGTTGTCGACTACCCACACTTCCGCGTCGATACCGCGCAGCGCACGCCGTACCGAACCGAGCGCCTGTTCGAGGAAATAGCGCACGTTGTAGTTGACAATTACAATAGACAGCCGCATGTAGCGCTCTTAAAATTCGATGGTTACATTTTTGGGTTCGGTGAAAAAACGCAAGGCTTCCCAGCCGCCTTCGCGGCCTACTCCGGAGTTTTTTGCACCTCCGAAGGGCGTGCGCAGGTCGCGCAGCATCCAGGTATTTACCCAGACGATGCCGCATTGCAGGGCCGAGGCCAGGCGGTGTGTCCGGTTGAGATCGCTGGTCCAGATCGTTGCGCTGAGGCCGTAAGGCGAATCATTCGCCTGTTGCAAGGCATCGGCCTCGTTTTCAAAGGGCTGAATGGTGACTACCGGGCCAAAAATTTCCTCCTGGTTGGTGCGGCACTTCGTCGGCAGGCCTTCAATGACCGTTGGTGCTATGAACCAGCCATTTTCATGGGGCGCCGGCAATTGAATCGCCTCACCGCCGCAAAGTACGACGCCGCCTTCTTCGCGCGCCAGTTGGATATAGGACAATACTTTTTCAAAATGCATTTTCGACACGACCGCACCCAGGCGGCTGTCGGGATCCGATGGGTCGCCCACGCGAATATGGCGCACCTGTTCCACAAAATCCTTTTTGAAGCGCTCGTACAGGCTTTTTTCCACATAAATCCGGGACCCGCACAGGCAAATTTGCCCCTGGTTGTTAAACGACGAGCGCACGGTCGTTTCCAGCATTTTATCGTAGTCGCAGTCGGCAAAAATGAGGTTGGGGTTTTTGCCACCCAGTTCGAGGCTGAGTTTTTTGAACATGGGTGCTGCTACCCGGGCAATTTCTGCCCCTGCTCGTGTACTGCCGGTAAAGGAAACGGCTTTCACCTGCGGATGCTCGACAATGGCGGCGCCTACTTCCGGGCCCAGTCCGTGCAGTATGTTGAGCACGCCTGGTGGCAGTCCGGCGGCATTGCATATGTCGCCTAAAAGAGCGGCCGTGAGGGGCGTGATTTCAGAGGGTTTGCCCACCACACAGTTGCCTGCGGCCAGGGCTGGCGCTATTTTCCAGGTAAATAGGTACAACGGCAAATTCCAGGGCGAAATGCACCCTACCACCCCCAGCGGCTGCCGAAGGGTGTAACTCAGCGCATCGGGCCGGTGGTGGCTTTCGGAAGCAAAATGCAGGAGTGCGGTAGCGAAAAATTTGAAATTCAGCCCCGCTCTGGGAATATCGATCGTGCGGGCTGTCGTGATCGTTTTGCCAGAATCAGCGCTCTCCGCCTCCGCCAGTTGGTCGAGGTTTTGCAAAATACCATCGGCCACTGCATGCAGTATGTCGTGTCGCTGATCGAGCGACAAGCCCGACCATGCCGGAAATGCGGCCCAAGCGGCCTGCACCGCTTGGTCGACGTCGGCTGCGCCAGAGCGGGCAATTTTACCACTCACAGCCCCTGTAGCCGGCGCATAATTATCGAGGTACTCGCCACCCAGCGGTGGCACGTACTGGCCGTTGATGAAGTTGTTTATTGTTTGCATGTGGATGTGTTTTGGTGTTTTGGTGTTTTTGTGTTTTGGTGTTTTGGAAGTGCTTCGCCCTTGGGATTGAATGTTTAATGGCCATATCGCTCCCATTATCTCTAATCCTAAAAGCGAAGCACCTCCAAAACACCAAAACACAAAAACACCAAAACACAAAAGAGCCCCTTCACCATCACCCCTGTCCGAATACGGGGCTCAAAATAAGTGCTTTTGGGGGGCAGGCTCTCTCCCGCGTCGGCAATGCGCATCATATCTTCCAATTTTACCGGAAACAACATGAAACCGATGCGGTTGTTGCCTGCTTCCACGGCTTGTTGAAAGCCGCCGACACCTTTGCTTCCATCTACATATCCAATGCGTCGGTCGGTGCGAATATCATGGATACCCAACAGATCGTGCAACACATATTTATTGAGTAGAGACACGTCCAGCAGTACCTGCTCTGGCGGGAAAGTTTCGAGCAACGACTGTTTCCACCGGAGTACATACCACCGGCCAGCCGCATACAATATCATTTCATATTTGCGTGCAGGTCGACGCGGCCCGTCCAATGATTCGATGTCGAACAGTTCGGTCAACTTTCCCGGAAGCGCTGCTGCCTGCCAGGCATCCGGTAAATCCACCACTCGGTTAAAATCAAGGATATCCAGTTCGTCGGCGCCAATAAAAATGCAGAACAGGTGTTCAAAATCGTATGCGTGCGCTTGCCCTTCAAATTGCTCCTGCAAGAGCGCTACCGTTGTGGTACGATGGTGGCCATCTGCAATATAGGTAGCCGGTATGTGCTGTGCGAACAGGTTTTTCAGCAATGCTATGTCCTCAGGCGCCGTCACAGGCCACATTCGATGGATTTGCCCGTCTTTTTGATAACGGGTAGTGAAAAACGCGGGCGAGCGGCTGATGTACGATTGCAACCATTGTTCGATGGCCTGCACGGAAGGGTAGGTAAGCAATACCGGTTTCAACATGGCGCCCCATTGCAGAAACAAGTCCATTTGCTGGCGTTCCTTGTCGTGTATGGTATGCTCATGCTTTTTTATTTTCCCATCCCGCAAATCCGATACCTCATTGAGTGCAATCAGGCCGGTATGTTTGCGGTGCCCGTCTTCCATTTGGTAAATATAGAAGGCTGCTTGTGGAAATTCCCGGTACAATCCTTGCTTTCTGAATTCCGGAAACGCCTCTTTTGCTGTTTCGCAGAACACATCCGGCGAACCGATTTTGGTAAAATCAGGGTACAAAGCCTGAAAAGGTTTAATTCGCATATCTGCACAATCAGTTGAGCAAAAGAGGTCTGTTTAGAGGGAACATACCCCTCACCTGCAAGGCCGGGCAAAAATAACGCTTTTTCAAACCGCATCCGGAAACTGTCGTTTTTGTGCTAAAATCTTCGACCTTCGCGGCGAATTTGTTCCTTCATCAGAACATTCTTTGGCTCAGAATCAATAAATTTTGAATTTTTGCGATTAATAAGCCTCGACCACTAATCCTTTCCGAAAACCGTTACACTATTTGACTTCGCACTTCGCCCTGCCGACATTGCACCTATGAAGTACCTAACCGCCTTTTTTTTACTCTTTATCCTTGCCGGATGGTTGCCTGCAAACGCTCAATCTATTTCCGAACTGGAAGCCCGGTACAATAAATCCGGTTCCAAAAGCGAGCGGATGAACTATGCCTATCAGATCGCTGATAAAAGCCTGAGTGCTGGCAATGCCAAAAAAGCATCGGATTTTGCCAACCGCGCCAGCCAGTTAGCCACTGAAATCGGCGACAAACGCCGGGAAGCCGATGCCACGTTCCTGTCGGCAGAAGCCGAATACCGCCTGCGCAATTTTAAAGAGGCCTCCAACCGCTTTGTCCACTCCTGGAATGCCGCCCGCAACTATGGCCTGCGCGACGTGGCCCTGAGTTCTACGGAAAAACTGCAAGACATCGCCCTCAAACAAAACGACTACCGCGAAGCGCTTAAATGGAGCCGCGAAACGGTTAATTACCTCAAGGATTCCGGCGGTGGCGTGCGTGGTGGTGGCGATGCTCAACGGCGACTTGAAAACCAACTGGCAGCAGCCGAAAACAACAACCGGGCCCTGCGTGAACAACTGGCACAAATTACTGGACAAACCCAGGTGCTCGAAACTTCCTACCAGAGCCAACTGAAAGAGGTTCAGGAAAAAAGCAAACAGGAAATTACCCAGAAAGACCAAACCATCACCCAAATCGAACAGGCGCGGCAGCGGCTCGACTCCCTGGCCAGTTCAAAAAGCCGGATGGTAGAAACCCTCACCAAGGAACAACTGGCCGACGCCATCGTGCGCGCCCAGCAGGAAAAAGAACTTCAACTGCAAAAAACACTGGTAGCAGAAGCCGAACTGGGCAAACAACAAAGCGAGAATATGCGCAATGTGCTGGCGCTCGTAGCCGCTTTCGTATTGGTGATGGCTTTGCTGTTTTATTTCCGCTTCCGGGCAAAACGCAAGGCCGCCAACGAATTGGCTGAAAAAAATGCACTGGTCGAGGCCGAACAAAAACGCAGCGACAACCTCCTGCTCAATATCCTGCCGCCAGCCATTGCCCAGGAACTAAAAACACGCAACAAGGTAGCCGCCCGCAAATATGACCAGGCAACTGTTATGTTTATCGATTTCACCGGCTTTACCAAAGTGGCAGAACGCCTGAGTCCGGAAATGCTGGTAGAAGAACTCGACTATTGTTTTTCCAATTTCGACCGCATTATCAGCCAGTACCGCATCGAAAAAATCAAAACGATTGGAGACGCCTACCTTTGCGCCAGTGGCCTCTCGGATATGAATGCCAGCCCTTCCGATATTATCCGGGCGGCCCTCGAAATTCAGGACTTCCTGCTGGCACTCAAAGCCGAACGTATGGATCGAAACATGCCCTACTTCGAAGCCCGTGTTGGTATTCACATCGGCCCGGTGGTGGCAGGGGTGGTAGGCGCCAAAAAATTTGCCTACGATATCTGGGGCGACACCGTAAACGTGGCAGCCCGATTTGAGGAAGCCTGCGAACCAGGCCGCGTCAATGTGAGCGAAAACGTGTACGATTTCGCCCGCTACGAATTTGAATGGAACCACCGCGGGAAAATCGCCGCCAAAAACAAGGGCGCGATGGATATGTATTATGTGACGTCGGTGAAACAGTATTAGGATTTAAGATTACAGATTACATGATTTAAGATTTAAGATTTAAGATTGGATTTAAGATTGGATTTAAGATTGGATTTAAGATTTTAGAATGTTGATTGTAGGCATCTCGGTCAATCTTAAATCTTAAATCATGTAATCTGCAATCTTAAATCTCAATCTCAATCTCCCCAGCCCGGCTCGTCCTCCACCACTTTCGGTTGCTTGCGCATGATACCGAACTCGATTTCTTTCTGGCAGGAACCGCAAATGCCATAAAGGTTGAGCGAGTGATGGGTCACCTTAAAATTGAGCAATTCACCCACCATGTCCTTGATCTGTTGTACACGCGGATCGCAAAACTCCACCACCTTGCCGCAGTTGGCGCAGATCATGTGGTCGTGCTGTTTGTAGCCGTACGACTTCTCGTATTGAGCCAGGTTTTTGCCAAATTGATGCTTTTTCACCAGATCGCAGGCTACCAGCAATTCCAGCGTATTGTACACCGTAGCACGGCTGACACGGTAATTGCGGTTTTTCATGTGGATGTACAACGCCTCCGCATCAAAATGGTCGGTGCGTTTGTAAATCTCTTCCAGAATGGCAAAGCGCTCGGGCGTTTTGCGGAACCCGTTTTTTTCCAGTTGTGAGGAAAAAATATTGAGTACCTGCTGGATAATTTCCTGTTCGTTGCGTGGAGCGGTCATGG
>JAEUUT010000031.1 GCA_016787415.1 Saprospiraceae bacterium
TCATTCTCCTGACCATTGTAGTACAAGTGCGAAAAAGTATGGTTGCAAATCAGGTGCTGGTTGTCATCCCAGGCTTTTATCAGCCGGGCGCCATTGGCATCGTTGACCCGCATCCCGCATACGAACAGTGCTGCTTGAATATGGTGCTTGTTCAGGGTCTTAAGAATAGCGTCATTTCTCTTTTCCCAACCCATCAAAGGCGTCTCGTAGGTATTGGGATCGTCCATGGTGATCGCAATTTGCTTTTGGGCCGACAGAGGCGAACCTGGCACTAGCAGGACCGATAAGAGCAGAAAAAACAAGTGGTGCATGTGTTCGATCTTATTCATGATTTCTTCATTTTCGCCTGCTCATACGCCAGTGTCTCTGCCAGCCCCTCCCGCAAGGAGCGCGGCTGGTAGCCCAGTTCGCGACGGGCTTTGGCATTGTTGCCCAGATACGTGACACCCGCCTGCACGCGCAGTGCTTCCGAAGAGTACATTTCGGGTAGCGGGATCATATTTTCCACCAAAGCAGAAAAAAAGGCGGTTATTTTCAGCAACACAGGTGGCACGAACAAGGGTTTGCGGATGCCCGTAATATCGGATGCCATGCTCATAGCGTCCGTCAGCGTATGTACAGGCCCTGCCACGATGTAAGTAGAGCCAGGCGTGGCTTTTTCCATGCCCAGCAGGTGCGCCCGAGCCACGTCGTCGACATGCGCCCAGCAATAGGCAGATTGGGTGGGAATCATGGGCAGTTGTTTTTTCAGGAACAAGCGCAGCGCATCATCACTCAGGCTGGTACCGTCGGGGCCGTAAATCAGTCCGGGCATAAGCACTACTAAAGGCAATCCCTTGGCAATGAATTCATTGGCTACGTCGTGGGCCGCTGCCTTGGTGCGGTCGTATTCACTGATGTGTTGCCCTTTGAAGTGAAAAGATTCGTCGGGCACGGCGCCATGCGTATCCGAATTAATGGCGAGGGTGCTGGTGTACACGCCTTTGGGGATACCGAGTTCCTGCATCAGTTCGAGCACGTTGCGGGTACCTTGCACGTTGATGTTCCAGCCTTCTGCATGGTTGCGTTTGCCGAGTTTGTACCAGCCGGCTACGTGAAAAACGCCGTCGCAGCCTTGCATGGGTGCGCGCATGGATTCTTTGTCGGTTACATCGCCCTGGGCAATGGTGACGCCGAGGTTTTTCAGCGCGGTGGCTTTGGAAGGTGTACGTACCAGGGCCACAACTTCATGGCCTTCGTTGCGGAGAATTTGTGCCAGTTTCCCGCCGAGGAAGCCAGTGGCGCCGGTGAGGAAGTATTTCATTTTGTGGTGTTTTTCTTTCTTTTTGGACGCATTATTCTTCTCAATACCCTCACCCACCATATCCATTCGCTTCTTTTTTGCGTGCGGGTGAATTGATTTTCCACCTTGTCGAATGCATCTTCAATAAACGCATCATGCAACCAGCGGATGGCCAATGCCCATTTCAAAGTAGCAAAACCCGTGGTGTTCATATCTATGACATGCACAATTTGTGTTTGATGAGCACCTGACGGAATAATATCGAATCTGTGAAACCCATCAAAACCGGTCATGTCAAATTGAAAAGTAATGGATTTGCCCGGCTGATAGTCGGTGATAAAGTATTTGATGGGCCCGTGACCGCCTTTCGAACCAACCTGTAAACCACGATCCAGTTTCATGGCAGGCCATTTGTCGGTAGCCAGCATCCTGTCGTTTTCGGAGGCTAATGTCCCAAACAATTGTACAATTTCTGCAGCGGGCTGTTCAATCGTTCGTCGGTGAATATTTATTACTTTCATAGTACAGGTAATGCTGCAGGCATGCAAGAAAACATAAGGCACGGTCAAAGGTTTATTAAATCTCTCGCATCATATCATAGTTTTCGGGTGCATTTCAAATTGTCGCTCAGGTTGTCAGAGCGGGCTGATATTTCGATATTCGGTGTTCGATATTCGGTGTTCAGTGTTTTTCATATTTCTAATATCGAACATCGAACACCGAATATCGAACACCGAAGTAAAGTATAAATGATTGAAAATAATGGGTATTCGTATGAGCAGCACCCCAACCTTTCCCCGAAAAAATCCCGTCTGCCCACCAAAACCAATCAACACTTTCACTCTTTAATAACCTGACGAATGACTCTCCATAAGGTATTTGGCGCCATGCTGGCCCTCACTATTTTCCTTTCCGGCTGCGATAAAAAAGAAGAAGAAGCGATTCCATCCAATAACAACGAATGCTTTTTTAACACCCACCTCGATTCTACGCAAATAGCCAACAGGCTGCTTGGAAAATGGGACTGGCAATATTCGTTCAGTGGCTGGACTTCCCAATACAGTAACGAGGCCCACAAAGGGCTTACGCTGGAATTCAAAACCAGCGGCGTTCTGGTGGTCAGCCGCAACGGCATCGTGGAGCAAACTGTCAATTGGACGCTGCAACCCGAATGGCAAATGTTTACAGAACCCATCATTTTTGAAACCCTGGGGCCCCTCTACTTTTGTGACGACCTGTTGCTCTTTCAGGGCGGCGCATTTGATGCCACCAATAACTACTACAAGCGCAAGTGAAGCACTGACCCTGTGTGTGTTATCATTTTATCCACAAAATCCGGTTCATCCGTGTTCCAATTCTCCAGTAGGGGCGTAGCCATACGGATCGAATGCGCCCACTCAGGGGTTAACCTAACTCGATAGGAAAAGGGCTAAACAAGTAAGTATTCATGCTGAGTTTTTTTAGGCTTGCTCCTATACCTTTGCCTCATGCCGGTTATCAAAGAACTCAATATTTCACCTGTCATACGCTCGGAGGGCGATTTGCAGATACGCTTGTGGGTACGAGGCGGCGAGGTGGTGCGCGCCCATACGCAGGCAGTGTTTTTTAACGGACTGGAAAAACTTATGGCTGGCAAACCACCTCATGCTGGCTTGCAAATGACACCGCGTATCTGCGGCGTTTGCGGCGGCTCGCACCTGTACAGCGCTGCATTTGCACTCGAAAACGCCTGCCATATTGTGCCGCCTTCCAACGCCTTGATCATCAGAGGATTGGGACAAATGCTGGAAAACCTGCAGTCGATTCCACGCTGGTTTTACACACAGTTTGCCGTCGATTTGGTGAATGAAAAATATGCCGAAAACCCCGTTTACGAAGCCGTAAAAAATCGTTTTGCACCCTACATCGGCGCGGGATTTGCTCCGGCCACAAAAGCGGCAGGCATTCCGATCCAGGTATATGGCCTGCTGGCCGGCCCCTGGCCCGGTGCGGGTTATATGATACCCGGCGGGGTTGTAACACACCCTGGCGCCGAGGTGTTGGCACAGGCCCGCGTGCTGATGGATGATTTCCGGAAAAACTGGCTGGAAGCCGTCTGGCTGGGCGATACCGTCGAACGTTATCTGAGCATCGATACCTGGGACGGCTTGCTGCATTGGGCAAATACCACGCAAGGCGACCTGCCCCTTTTTATCCGCGCTGCCTTGGCGTATGGAATCGACCGTTATGGCGGAGGTGCTGGCCGTTATCTTGCTTTTGGGGCGTTTTTGCACCCTGAAAGTTACAACAATCCGGCTCTTTCAGAACGAAACAAGGCGTTGATCATACCTTCCGGATTTTTCAACGGCACGTCCTATTCCGCTTTCGATCCGATGCAATTGCAAGACAATGAAGCATATACGCCAGGAGGGAAAATACCGCGTTTTCATGGCCTGTCGGCCGAAGTAGGCGCTTTGGCGCGCGCCATTATGCAGGCAAATCCGCAGAATGCATCGCATCAGGTGCGCGATCCCTTGTTTGGCGATATCATGCGAACTGTTGGCCCCAGCGCATTTGTGCGCGCGCTGGCCCGACTGCACGAGATGGTACGGCTGGTTCAATTGATTGATACCTGGCTGGATAAAATAAATCCCGATGCCGCATTTTCCCAGGATGCCGTTCTGTGCGATGGCATCGGCTTTGGCGCTACCGAAGCAGCACGCGGCGCACTGGCGCACTGGATGGAAATTGAAAATGGGCTGGTCAAACGATATCGGATTATGCCGCCCACGGTCTGGAACGTTGGTCCGCTGGATGAAACGCCCAAAAAAGGCCCGATAGAAGCGGCTTTGCTGGGGCTAAAAATCGACCACCCTGCCAACCCGGTAGAAGTGGGCCATATCGTGCGCTCCTTTGACACCTGCCTGGTGTCGATTGTGCAGGTATTAGACGACCTGACAGAACAGGAAATCTCCCGTTTCACATTCTGATTTTCTCAGGATAATTCATGTAGTTCGTCGATGTCACCCGTTTGTTTCAGATATTCAAACGTGGTGCGAGCCTCTTCTTCGTCAACGATGCTAATCGCAGTACCCACATGTACCAGTACGTAATCGCCCGCCCGGGCATCTGGTACCATACTGAGATTGATCGGACGCTGAATACCGCCAAAGTTTACATTTCCTTCGCGGAAAGCGGGATCGACATTGGAATCGATGCTGATTATTTTACCTGGAATGGCTAAGCACATAGAGTCTTTTGTTTTTTATCAAAAAGTCGTCTTATGAATCAACCAGCGTGAGTGCGCGAATACGCAGGTCTTCGCCGGCAATTATATTTTTGAAATGCCCACCGCAAAGGGGGCAGGGTTCGAACACCTGGTGCAGCGTGTATTCCTGTTGGCAGGCAACACACAGCGCTTTCCCTTCTATCCGATTTATGCGCCTTTCCGCTTTTTCCAACAGCGTACCCTCCATGGCGGCAGACCATAAAAACTCTATTGAATCCACTTCAATACCCGCCAATTCGCCGATGTCAAGATCGATCGCCTGAATGGCGGCTGGCTTTTTTTCGGCCTCCATAACGGACGTTACGGACTCGATTATACTGTGTAGAATGGATAGTTCGTGCATAATATTCGTAGGCAAAAATAGGCGATCGCCGTCTAAAATGGAGCATTTGCAGGAAGATGACATGCATCATTTGGCAATATGACCACGGTTATCAACAGCGTCTGGTCCCAACAATAAATTTGCCCAGTCCTTTATCCTATTATTTTTCATCCTGTAAAAGCGACGTTATGGCACCTCATTCGGATCGCCCCACTTACTACCAAGAACTGCGCAAAGCAGGCTATAGCCGACGCGACTTTTTGAAATTCTGCGCAACCATTGCAGCCTATATGGGGCTGGAAGCCAGTGGGGTAGCGCAAGTGGCGCAAGCCATGCAGGTCAAACCCCGTGTTCCGGTGATTTGGCTGCATTTTCAGGAATGCACCTGCTGTTCGGAAAGTTTTGTTCGCTCCAGCCACCCGATTGTAGCAGATATTCTGCTCGACAAACTATCGCTCGATTACACCGAAACGCTGATGGCGCCTTCCGGCCATCAGGCTGAAAAATCGCTGCGCGACACAATGACCAAATACAAAGGCGAATACGTGCTTTGTATCGAAGGTTCGGTGCCGATGGAAGCCGATGGCGTTTACTGCATGATCGGCGGCAAAACAGCGCTTAGCATCCTGGAAGAAGTAGCAGCCGACGCCAAGGCAGTGATTGCCTGGGGTAGTTGCGCTTCCAACGGTTGCGTACAGGCTGCCAAACCCAATCCGACAGGCGCCACTCCAATTCACAAACTGATTAAAGGTAAACCGATCATTAAAGTCCCCGGCTGCCCGCCCATCGGCGAAGTGATGGCAGGCGTGCTCGTACACCTGATCACTTTCGGAACCATACCCGAACTGGATGGTTCCGGACGGCCTAAAGCGTTCTACTCCAAACGTGTACACGATACGTGCTATCGCCGCCCGTTCTACGATGCAGGTTTGTTTGTGGAAACATTCGACGACGAAAATGCCAAAAAAGGCTACTGCCTCTACAAAGTTGGCTGCAAAGGCCCGATGACCTACAATGCCTGCGGAGTGGTCAAATGGAACGGCGGTACCAGTTTCCCGATCCAGTCCGGTCACCCCTGCTTCGGATGTTCTGAAGAGAACTTCTGGGATGCCGGCGCGCTGTATATACGCTCTCAACCCTTCCCCGGTTTCGGTATCGAAGCCGACGCCGACGACCTGGGCAAAGCCGCACTGGCCGTTACAGGTATCGGTATTGCCGGACATGCTGTGATGACTAATATCAGAAAAGGAAAACTGATCGATACGGTCATCGATGAAGGCAAAGAATCCGAAAAAGAAATCTAAGAAGTTGTTTGAGTTAATTTTATCGGAGCAGAAAACCGCCTTTTGTCAGCATGCTGCGGCTATTTTCTCGGCAATAGCCTCCGGCTATTCCCTCCAAAATAAGCCTTGCCTGCCAACAAAATCCGCTCTTTCTGCCCTCGACAAATTAACTCAAACAACTTCTAACTATTCACCGCCGGTTCGCCGGTTCAATCGTTCTTTATGGACGCAAATAGAATTGTCGTTGACCCCATCACCCGTATCGAGGGCCACCTGCGCGTCGAAGCCGATATCAAAGACGGCAAAATTGTAGATGCTTTCTCTTCCGGCACCATGGTGCGCGGACTCGAAAAGATATTGCGCGGCCGCGATCCGCGCGACGCATGGGCTTTTGTTGGCCGCGTCTGCGGCGTTTGCACGTCTGTACACTCGCTTGCTTCGGTTCGCTCTGTCGAAGATGCACTGGATATCGTTATTCCACCCAATGCCGAACTGGTGCGCAATATCATGTTCTCCGTGCAGCAAATACACGACCACGTTGTGCATTTCTATCACCTGCACGCCTTGGACTGGGTCGACATTGTCAGCGCATTAAAGGCCGATCCTAAAAAAACTTCCGAAATCGCGCAGAGCATTTCGAATTATCCCAAGAGTTCGCCAGGTTATTTCTCCGACCTGCAAACGCGGCTGACCAAATATGTGGAAAGCGGGCAACTGGGCATTTTCGCCAATGGCTACTGGGGCCATAGCGCTTATAAACTACCGCCTGAAGTAAACCTCATCGCTGTAGCCCACTATCTCGAAGCCCTTGAATGGCAAAAAGAGATCGTCAAGGTGCACGCCATTTTTGGCGGTAAAAACCCGCACCCCAACTTCCTGGTAGGTGGTATGGCATGCAGTATTGGCCTCGACGACGTCAGCGCGATCAATGCCGAACGCCTTGCACTGGTTGGCCAACTGCTTCAGGACGGTAAGGAGTTTGTGGAGCAAGTGTACCTGCCCGATTTGTTGGCCATTGCGCCGTACTACCTGGAATGGGGTGGCATCGGAGGCGGCCTGGGCAATTTCCTGGCTTATGGCGACCTGCCAACCAATGGTTATCGCGATCCGAGCAGTTACAAATTCCCGGGTGGCGCTATCCTCAACAAAGACCTGTCGCGGGTATATGATGTTAACCTGCGGGACGACAGTGAAATTCAGGAGTTTGTAAAATACTCCTGGTATAACTATGAAGGGGGCAACGACGGCGGCCGCCACCCCTGGAAAGGGGAAACCGACATCCACTACACCGGCCCGAAACCGCCGTTCGAACACCTGAACACCGACGAAGCGTACAGTTTCCTGAAAACGCCACGCTGGAAAGGTCATGCCATGGAAGTAGGCCCATTGGCCCGCGTCCTGATTGGTTATGCACGTGGCCGGGAAGATTATAAGGAGTTGGTAGACAGTGTTTTGCGCAAACTGAATGTGCCTGCAGCCGCTCTGTTCTCTACACTCGGTCGTACGGCTGCCCGCGGCCTGGAGGCGTCGCTGACGGCTACCTGGGGACTTGAATTTTATGATCAATTGATCCAGAATATCAAAAATGGCGATACCCGTATGGCTGCCATGGAAAAATTTGATCCAAAAAAATGGCCTGCCAAAGCACAGGGCGTCGGGCATACCGAAGCGCCCCGCGGCGCGCTGGGCCACTGGATCGTGATAGAAGATCAAAAGATTGCCAACTATCAACTGGTCGTACCCACTACCTGGAATGCGTCGCCGCGCGACCCGGAAGGCAAGCAGTCGGCTTATGAAGCCGCATTGATGGATACGCCCATTGCCGATAAAGACCAACCGGTAGAAATCCTGCGCACGATCCACTCGTTTGACCCCTGTATGGCCTGCGCCGTACACCTCTATGACGAGGAAGGCAATACGATCGGGCGCGTAAGGGCTCTGTAAACGCATCATAAAAAACGTACCTTATGAAAGTGCACAAACTCCGCCGGGTTTTTGTTTGGGAATTACCGGTTCGGATCTATCACTGGCTCAATGCCCTTTCTATTGTTGTGTTGTGCGTCACGGGTTACATGATTGCCAAACCGCCCGCACTGATGTACAGTGGCGAAGCAAATGACCGATACTTTTTCGGTTGGGTGCGACATATCCACTTTTTGGCTGCCTATATCTTTTTGTTCAATTTTATCATCCGCCTGTACTGGGGTTTTGTAGGGAATAAATATGCCGGCTGGAAAAATTTTATTCCGACCTCCAGGAAGTTTTTCAAGGAAATGTGGCACGTGATCCGGCTCGATATACTGCAACTGAAAGGCAAAGAGCATTTTGCGGTTGGGCACAACGCATTGGCCGGGTTCATCTACTTTATGACATTCATCGCATTTATGATTCAAACCATTACAGGGTTTGGATTATATGCTGCCATGAGCGATTTCTGGTTTGCTGAAATGTTCGCATGGGTGCCATACGTTTTCGGAAACGACTTCTTCCTGCGGCAGGTACACCATATTTTCATGTGGTTCTTTATCCTGTTTTCAGTGATTCACATCTACCTGGTTTTTTACCACGATTATGTGGAAGGTCGGGGCGAAATATCTTCAATGGGTGGCGGCTGGAAGTTTATTGAAGAAGAACATTTTCATAAAGAAACAGCCGAAAAACAATAGCATATGGTGCATGAAGCCATACAAAACAGTTTTGACAGCACACAAACGCAGGTCAATACCATGATCCTCGGCGTAGGCAATTACCTGATGGGCGACGAAGGCGTGGGCGTACATCTGGCCGAACAAATGGCTGCCGAAAACCTCCCTGCATGGGTGGAGGTACTCGACGGCGGCACAGGCGGCTTTCATCTGATGGGCCCGATGCAGCAATGCCCGCGTATCGTGATTGTCGACGCTACGCTCGACGGGCGACCGGCCGGCACCATCCAACTGCGCCGACCTCGCTTTGCCTCCGATTTTCCGAGGGCTATGAGCACCCATGATATTGGCCTGCGCGATGTGCTGGATGGCCTGAGTATCACGGGCAGTATGCCCGATGTGTACCTGTACACCATTTCGATCAGTGCGTTGCAGGAAATGGAAATTTCGCTCTCTCCACCCGTTGAAAGCGCTATGCAGCAGGTGAAAAAAGATATTTTGCAACTGGTGTCTGGGTAGTTTTACCCGTTTGCCAGGAGCATTTCTTTCCAGCCTTCAGGCACGTTTTTCAAGGTTTCCCAATTGGAAATGCGCAGCGATTGAAGTTGTGTTAATTGCTCCATTCCGGAAGGCAATTCTATCAGATTCGGGTTGTCGTTCAGGTACATATCTTTGAGTTGGGTCAGTTGGCTCAGGCCGTCCGGGAGCGACCTGAGCAATGGATTTTCTTTGATGTTCAGCAACTCCAGGTTGCTCAGTGCACCGATGGCATCAGGCAGGGTTTCAAACGAGGTTTCCATAAACGACAACTCTTTCAGGCTTTTTAAACGGCCGATGCCATCCGGAATTTTGTCCAGGAAGCCAAAATTTACCGACAGGATTCGGAGTTGCGTCAGCCCCCAGAATTCCTCTGGCAGTTGCAACGGATTTTCAGCATCGCTCCCGCCCCAGATGACAAATTCTTCGATCTGGCGGCAAAGCCCGATGGCGGCTGGTATGGGATTCACGCTCATTTCCAGCACTTTTACATTTGGCATACGGGCCACTACCGACAAAATCTGGGCATAATCGCGTTGTTCGGGGCTACAAAAAATTACGGTATCCACCGCAGCCATCTGCGCCATTTCTTCGGGCGCCCGCTCGAGTTGGCAATTGGTAAAATCCAGCCGCGTCAACCCGGAAAGTTGGTAGAATTTGGACGGCAACTGCCAGCCGTTTACCCGCATGTTTAGTTCTTCCAATGAAGTCAGTGCGGCAAAAGATTCGGGTAAAGTGACGTCAGAATCGCTCATGACCAGCAGGCTTTTGAGTTTTTTCAGTTGGCCCATGCTTTCCGGGAAAATGAGCGGCCGGGTAAGCCCGCTGATTTCCAGCGTTTCCAGTTGGGATAATTGACCAAAACTTTCCGGTAGGACGCCACCTTCCATTCGTAAAGTCAGGTATTTTACATGAGGCAATTGCGCCAGCAACGTAAAAGCCGCTGTTAGATCTGCTTTGGGGGAAAAACTCAATTTTACTGTTTCCAGGGCCGTCATTTCCGCTACATGTTCGGGCAGCGCCACCAGGTTTTTTCCTTCGAGGTTCAGGTATTTTATCTTGCTGTAATCCTGTTGGGGGGCGGCTTTTTTCTTCAGCGCAGTTCGTTTTACAAGCAGTTTGTCCTGAAAAATATGCTGGAGGCGCCGCAAAACTTCCTCAAAAACGGCTTCATCGCTCTCAAAATCGACCTTAAATTCGGTTTCACCCAATTGCGCTGCTGCGTTTGGCGCCAATTGTACATGCAGCGTATCGCCGGTCAGTTCGATGGCCGTTACAGCATTGATGCAGGCGTTGGACTGGTCGTTCCATTCGAGGTAGTGATCGGCCGTGTAGGGTACGTTTGACATCAGCAGCGCGAGATTTTTTTCCTCATTGCCGAAAAAAACGGTTTCAACCTGCCCTTCGCTCCAGTATTCAAGATTGCTTGCGTGAAATTTCATGGCCGTCTAATGTTATGTTTGCGCTGCGAAAAACTGAAAAAAACAAATTTTTAAGAAATGCTCCTTCGAATTATTACGGTTTTCAACTGGCTGGTGATTGCCTTTCTGGCATTTTTTTTCATCCTGGATTTGATAGAACCTAAAAAAGGCGGCGGCGACGCTGCCGGCAAGGGCATCGGCGACGCCCTGGTATTTTTGGTGCGTGCGCTGCTGGTGGCTTTGATCATCCTCAATCTAATTCCACATCCTATTGCAAAATACGCTGCTTTCGCCCTGATTATTATTCCGCCCTTAGCCATTTGGGGTACGCCCAAATACAGGAACTTTCAACAGATACTTCGCATGAAAATGGAAGCAGCCCGGCCCCTTTTCGAGGATAAAAACCTGAATGCTCTTGCCCGCGCTGTTCAGAAAGGCGACCCACAAAAATTCCAACAACTGCTCGAAAAAAATACGCTCACTGCCGAGCAACGAGGCGAACTCCTTTCATTTTCGATGCTGGAAGCAAATGGGGCGTACAAGCCGGAAGAGAAATTACAGTGCTTGCGCCTGATGCTGGATGCCGGTTTTACGCTGGAATCCATGGGCTCCGGTTATGAAATGATGCATTTTCACCCGGCTTACAGCGGCAATTTGCCACTACTCCGCTTCTTGCTGGAAAAAGGGCTGGATGCCAACGCTGTAAACCCCGACAGTGAGCGCTCTATTCTGTTTGAGACCGTCGAATGTTATCAAAACCCGGAAGCGGCGATACGCCTGCTCCTCGAATTTGGCGCCCGGCCCAACGTTACGGCCGTACGCGAGCCCGAAGACGGCCCCATTTCTCCGTTGGTGCATGCCGCCAAATGGGATCGCTGGGGTATCTGCGCAGCGCTGCTGGAACATGGCGCCGACCCGAATTTTGTATCTGAAAAAGGCGTTTCTTTCAAAAAACTGTACGAAGAAGCCGACAAGAATTTTCAGGGCGATGGCTATACCACCCGCGCCGATTTTGAACGTGTGAAACGACTGATGGAGAAATAACAGGCGCTTTATTCCACCACTTCCCCTTCGCCATATTTGTGGTTTTTATCTTCCGCATCGGCATTGCCCATAAAATGCGGATATACCTTGAAAGTACCAGGATCGGCGTTTTTTACTTTTTTCCCGATGTAATACACAGTGTTTTTATCAGCGGTATATTTCTCGTCGAGTATCCTGAACGTCGCCGCATCGACGTCGGCAAATACCTTTTCCTGGACGTAAATGTTGTTTTTGTCTTTCGCGTAGACTGTTGTACCCATCGCGTTTTCATTTTCCTTGTACGGCACGAAAGTCTGCGGATCGGCGCCACTTACCTGCATGGATTCAAAAAACACGTGTTGCGCGTCTTTGGAATACCCGTATCCTACAGGCTGGAAGGTAGCGCCATCGGCTCCCTTGATCTTTTTTCCCGTGTAATATGCATCGCCGGCATCTTTGGCAAACCGATAATCCAGCACCTCAAAAGAGGCATACTGGCAGGGAATCACGCTGACTTCGTATTCGCCATCAGAGAAGACCTGCAAGTAATAATAATGCTGCGCATCCCGAGCATAGGCATCCGATAGGATTTCGAATGTTTTGCCGTCGCTACCCGGAATTGGTTTGCAATTCACATAAGCGCGCATGTTGTCCTTTACAAAATGGGTGTTGAGCACCGTCAAACTCTGCACCTCTTCCACCTGGAACGGTTGATCATTGAGCCAGGCATGCGCGCGGTCTCTGGCATACCCGTAGTCCAGGCTTGTAAATGTGGCGGCGTCGGCGCCCTCCAGTTTTTGAATGCTGTGTTTTTTGGTCAGGAAATAATCGCGGCTTTCGCGGTAACTCCGGTAGTAAAACACCTGGCTTTTGTCTTTGCAATAATAATCGTCGACAATTTCGAAAGTAAGCGCATCCACGCCGCTCAGCGGTTCTGAATAGTACTTGATCGTGTCCTGGCTTTTGGAAAATCCATTCCCCAGATCACCCGGATTCGATGGTTTGTTGTTGCAGGAAAAGAAAAACAGCAGTGCACAAATGCTGATAGCAAGGATGGCGAGGGTCATATTGCTCATGGTTTCATTAAATGTAGCATCTGAATGACTGGAATGCGGGCTTTCAGCGCGGAAGATACTCCCGCATTTGCTCATACAAAGGTTTCAGGGTAGCAATCGTGCAGGTTGTTTCTGTAAAGCTGTATGTCGTATCAAAATCTTCATAACTGCGGGCGCGCCAGAGCCGCCCCTGCGGATCGATGACAATGGAGTGCCCTACGCCACCGCGAAAGATGTGCGAGTGGTCGGTACCGATGTACAGGGTGCAGGTCCAGGGCCGTTCAGGCGCTGTGGCATGGATAAACGCTTCCACTTCTTTGACCAGGCTGCTGAACAAAGCGACGCGCAGTTCGGGCGGCGCTTGCAGGGTTCGGGCAATAGCGTCGCTCAACACCTTTTCCCCGGGCGGTACATCGTGCATGGGTGGCTGGGGTGGGGTGGGCAATTCTGAAAGCGGTTGGGACATGGTGGGCGTTAAGAACGTTCGTATGTATTTTTGTGGCATTAGGCAAGCAGCCTATAATTTGGACAAAACAACATTGATCCTGTCGGTCAGCATATCAATCAGTTCCTCATCCATAAATTCATAGTCATCCGGTATATGCAGCACCTCTATTTCGGGCAATTCCAGGTGCCTGTACAGTTCCCGGATTTTTGCGCGTTGTTCCGTTTCCATCACAAAGACGAGATGCGCCCAGTTCAGGTCTTTTTCAGAAATCTTTCGGTCGCTTTTAGGGCTCAGCCCTGCCGAGCGAATATGGAAGCGGTCGTCGTTCTTGAAAATATATTCAGCAGTACGGCTGCGCTTTTTGTTGCGCCCGCAAATTACCAGGATATTGGGTCGTTCTGTCATCTAGTGCTGCAAGTTGCAAGAATTGGAAGAGGATAACCTGATCGAAAGAAAAAAATTGCCGTCAGCATGGTCCCACATATCCATAAAAAACAAAAATATGTTTAGCCTGCAAAGAGGCTTTCAAAGACGAAGGAATTGTTTTTACGCCATTTTCATCTATATGCAGTTTGCGAGATAAATCTGCTATGATGCGATACAATTCAGCAGATGAAATATCAGGGTTGAAGTTGATGAAACTCGCATATATGCCCAAGCCTTCTGATTCTTTTGTACTCATCAGCATTTCTTCATAATTCACAGGAGGGTGTTTGCGGATTGTACTCATCGTGTTAGAATCTACCTCCTGAATACCATATACATACCAGTCGTATTGAGCATACTCTGCATCCATAAAAACGGTGTATTTGATATCAAACACGTTTATGGTTTTTATTTTCGACTTGTCTACACATCCAATACTAAAACGATTTTCTTTTGGCCCTCGGCTTACCAGATGAATATTGTCATATATTTTAACCAGTTTATTGGTGCCATACTGGGTAAAGTGTTGGATTAGCATCAACTGAAGTGCTTTGTCGGAACAGTGCTCATTTCTTCCGTTTTCGTCTAAATAAACTTCATAGCCGCTGATGGGAACATATCCGATAAAACTGGTTTTGTCTTTGAGCACAAATTTGGCTTTGTACACCACCGCTGAGCCTACGTCTGCCGATACCGGGAAAAAAAACAGGGAGGAGAGCAGGAAGGATAAAATGAGTTTCATGGTGAGTGGTTTTTAGTTTGGTACAAAATAACAACGAAAGAAGTAAAAAATAGGCTGTTTATGCTGGAAAAGGCGAAAGAATGCTTGAAGTTGGCGGCATTATGATTCTTAACGAGTGGCAGGCTCTGCGCTGGTGTCGCTCATGTTAAGGGAATGATAGCCTTTGCGTCAGCGGGAATGACGACACGCCAGCCGGTTACGGAATTTCCAGGGCGCTTGCGGCGCCAATTCCCGCCAGTACGTATCAACGAACGCTTCTTTCCCGCGCTACCCATTCCATGGCAACAATGCCCAATACCAGAATGCTGACCTGCGGAAGCAGTGTGGCCAGTTGGCCGGCTTCATAGTTTTCCAGGCCCTGCCCGTTTCCCTGTTTCAATACCCAAAGGTGGAATGAATCGGTACCGGTTCCGAATGCAGATGTTGTGAAATTGGCCGCAAAGTGCATACCCGTCGGCATGGCAATGCCGCGCCCGTTTACCGCGGTTGCGCCATATAAAAGGCCCCATGCGCCCGCGCCCAGAAACGCTTGCTGCACAGCCCAGCCGTTGGCAATGTGATACAAGGCAAATAAAACGGAGGTGACGAGAATGGAAACCCGAACACCCGTTTTATCCTTTAATACCTCCAGCGGGTAAGCCCGGAAGGCTACTTCTTCCATAAATGCCAGCGGAATCAATGGAAGCGTCCCCAAAAGGAAGTTCAGCATGTTGCTGTTCGCATTGGTTTCCATACGGAAACCGGAAGCATAAATCACAGAAAGGCTTAGCAAACCCATGATGACGGTGCCTGTCACAAACCCCGAAAAAAAGCGGGGAAGGGTTGTTTTTTCGAACCTTAAACCGATGTCGACAAAGGTTGTTTTATCGTATGTCAAAAAAAAGAATGTGGTCAGGAATGCCGCAATCGTGCCAACAACGCCATGCGCCATTCGTTCCCATTGGGCCGGTACAAACGATTTGAAAAACGATAAAAGCACAAGCAGTACGGTAAATACCAGGCAAAACAGGGCTGCTTTTGAGATAAGCAAGGCTGTGGAGGTGCCGGAGCGGCTTTGCTGCATATCAGGGGCAGGGCTTGTTAAATGAATAGGTTAGCAAAGATAGTCGCGGCAGAGTTTTCGCCCTGCCAGTTTTTTCGTTTTACCTTCACGCGAGCAATCTGAACGAAATGAAGTGGATCGTAATCCTTGGCGTTTTCTGGCTGAGTCCCTCTTGTTTATTATATGGGCAACAGGCTGTTTATGAACATATTACCATCGAGCAGGGCCTTTCGCAGGGCATGATATTCGACGTGCTGCAAACCCGCGAAGGTTTTCTGTGGGTGGCAACCAAAGACGGACTGAATCGCTACGACGGGTATAATTTCCGGATTTTCCGCAATAACCCTTTCGACGCATTCTCCCTGTCCGATAATGAGACGCTGCACCTGTTCGAAGACAGCCGGGGATGGCTCTGGATCGGCCTGCAAAACAGGGGCATGGACCTGTATGAGCCTAAAACCGGACGTTTTTACCACTTCCCGGTACAGTTTCAGGGAACAGGCGGTTCTTCGTACATCCGCCAGATCATCGAAGACCGCGACGGTTCGATCTGGGCTATTCAAAGCCTGGGCGGACTGATACGCGTACAAATTCCAGCTTCCTGGCAAAAGGAATTGCCGGACAAGGAAAACCTGCTTCCGGAAACGACGGTTACCCAGTTCCCCATCGAAAGCCTCGATGCCGAACGTGAAATCCTGATCCGGCTGACGCTCGATTCCGACGGCCACCTGGACCTGTTCTCTACGGCCCGGCAGTATCGCGCAGACCGGCAGGCTGTCCTGGCGCGCCCGTTCCCTAATTCGCTGCTGCCGGCATACATAGGCAGCGTGTCGATGTCGAAATGGAAAAAGGAAGGCTGGGTGGCCGGCAATACACAGGATCTGTTTTATCTGGCCGATAACGGTGTGGCTCGCTTTCATTCGCCTGTACCCTGGATCGGGCACCATTATTTCCTCTACTACGATGACGAAGGCGGATGCTGGCTGGCCCACGGGCCCAAACTCTGGCAACTGCATGGCGCCGAGCCGGTTGATTTTTCCAGGCCCGACTGGGAGATAGACCGCGACATTCATTGCATGGAAACCGACCGCAAGGGAAATATATGGCTCGGTACGCATGGCTACGGGCTGCGAAAAATCAATCCCCGCAGTAAACTGTTTCACCCGGAAATGCGCGGTAAAAGCACCTGGCGGGTGTGGCGCAGCCCGGACGGCACCTGCTTCTGGCGCGACGTATCGCAGATATATTATTTCAAACCGGGCGTAGCATCCGACGTGCCGCAACCTGCTTTCCCGGAATTGTTTCCGGAGCGCAATCTGGATATGGTTTTTGCGCCTGACGGCAGTTTCTGGATGCTGGGCGCACCGGAAGGCGACAATGAACGGGGATTCCTGCGGCATTATAGTGCCGATAAAAAACTGCTGAAAACCATCCCGATTTCCCTGAAGGTATACGATTACATACAAATGGCGCCCCGTAAAGACGGCAGCATGTGGATCACCGGCGCCGCGGGGCAGTTGATTCGTTTTCACCCCGATACCGGCGGCCTTGAGTATTTCAGTTATGCGCATTTATTCGAAAAAAATGCCGCCACCGCGCAAGCCCTCGCCCTGGCCGAAGATGGCAATGGCGACCTGTGGATCGGTACCAAACTGGGACTGGTGAAAACCAGGTGGAGCGAAGGAAAGCCCTCGTTCGAACTGCTGGAGGTAGACGGGAACAATTCGCAGGGGCTGAACTGCAACCTGATCGCCTGTCTCCTGCCCGATCCTGCCGAGCCGGCGCACTGGTTGTGGATCGGAACCAAAGGCGGCGGAATCAACCGGCTGGACCTGCAAACCGGTCGCTTCGAACACCTGACCATGGCCGACGGCCTGCCCGACCAGGTGATTTACGGCATACTTCCCGGCAATGAAAAAGCAGGCGAACAGCCTGTCAGTTTGTGGTGCAGCACCAACCGCGGCCTGGTTCGGCTTGTGCCCGGTACGGAATCGCCCTTGTCGGCCGAAATAACGACTTACACCGCAGCGAAAGGATTGCAGGACAATGAGTTCAATACCCAGGCGTATTTTAAAACCCCGAATGGCGAACTGCTCTTCGGGGGCGTCAACGGCGTGAATCGTTTTTTCCCGGAATCCCTGCATGCCGATACTTCAAAGATGCCGGTGTATCTCGTCGGGCTGGAGATCAACCACCGCCCCGCGCAGGCCGGCATGCGCGGCAGCCGGCTGAAAGAACCGCTGGAAAACCTCCGCCTCCTGGAACTGCCCTACGACGAAAACAATGTGTCGTTCGAATTCGCGGCGCTCGATTTCACCGATCCGGCTCAAAACCGATACCGTTACCGGCTCGTCGGCCTGGATGCCGACTGGGTGAATACGGGAAATATCCGGTATGCACATTTCACGCACCTGGCGCCAGGGCGGTATGAATTCAGGGTGCAGGGCAGCAACGGGCAGGGCGAATGGCAGGAAGCGGCTCACCCGGTTATCCTGATCATTCATCCGCCCTGGTACCGCTCCAAACTGGCATACGCATTGTACGTGCTGGCGCTGTTATGGGGCGGCTGGCGGCTCTACCGCTTCCAGATCGGGCGTGTGAAGGAACGCGAACAACTGGCCTTCGAACAACGCGAAACCGAACGGCTGAAAGCCCTGGAACAGATGAAAACCGACTTTTTTAGCAATATTACCCACGAATTCCGCACACCGCTTACGCTGATCCTCGAACCTGCGCGACGTATTCTGGCGGCAACCAGAGAGCCTGAAACCCGGCAGTACGCGCAACATGTGGAAACCAATAGCCGCCGCCTGCTGGGACTGGTGAACCAGTTGCTCGATATGGCCAAACTCGAAAACGGCAGCATGGGTCTCGACCTGCGCATGGGCGATCCCGGGGAACATGTGCGCAGCATTTTCCAGTCCTTTCAACCGCTGGCCGAACAGCGGGGCATTCGCTTTTCCCTCGATATACCCGATGCCGTTCCACACGCACGGTATGATCTCAACAAGATGGAACTGGTGGTGAGCAACCTCATTTCCAATGCCTTGAAATTTACGCCCGCCGGTGGAAACGTGGTCGTTACCTGCAAAAAAGCGCCCGATTCCGCACCGGCCGCCGTCATCAGCGTGGCCGATACCGGTATCGGCATTCCGTCGGCGTCGGTAGGCAAAATATTCGACCGGTTTTATCAGGTGGATGCCTCGCACACCCGCCCCGGCGAAGGCACGGGCATCGGACTGGCCCTCACCAAAGAACTCGTGGAACTGATGCGCGGACGCATCGAGGTGGAAAGCGAGCCCGGCAAAGGCACTACGTTCACGTTCCTGTTGCCATTGCAGCCTGGAGGCGCGGAGGCTGCCGATACAACAACTGATATGGCGCCCGATCCTGCTACTGCGCCCATCCTGTACCAGGCGGCGGAAATTTCGGAAGATCGTCCGACGGTACTGCTGGTGGAGGATAATGCCGAATTGCGCAGTTTTATCAAGTCCTGCATCGGCGCCAACTGGCAGGTGGTGGAAGCCGCAGATGGCCGGGAGGGCGTGGAAAAAGCCCTGGAAACCGTGCCCGATCTGGTCATTTCCGACATCATGATGCCGCACAAGGACGGCTATGCCGTTTGCGATGACCTGAAAAACAATGAACTGACTTCCCATATTCCCGTCATCCTGCTCACCGCCAAATCCAGTGTCGACGCCCGCATCAAAGGCTGGCAAACAGGGGCGGATGATTACCTGTCCAAACCCTTCAACAGCGACGAACTGCTGGCGCGTATGGAAAACCTGCTGGAAAGCCGCCGCCGGCTGCGGGCGCGTTACAGCGGGTCGGCTATGCCGGACGACCAGCCGGAAGCGGCGGAAATGCTCTCCGTGCGCGACCGGGAATTCCTGAACCGTTTCATTCAAACCGTAGAACAACACTTGTCCGACGAAACCGTCAGTGTGGAAGACCTGGCCCGCAAAATGTTCGTCAGCAGGGTGCAACTCTACCGCAAACTGAAAGCCCTGACCGATCAGAACGTCACGGATTTTGTGCGCGACTACCGGCTCGAACGCGCCATGTCGATGCTGCGCAACCGGGAAGGGCTGGTATATGAAATTGCCTATCGCGTGGGCTTCGGCAGCGAAAAGTATTTTTCGAAGGCGTTCAAAGATAAGTTCGGAGTTCCGCCGAGCCACGTCAATTAACTGATTCTTTTGCAAGCCCGTATAAATGTAACCTGTGCGTACCATCCTGTAACCTGTGCGCACCCTGTTGCCATGCTTTCCACCGGAAATTTGCAGTCATTCATTTCTGAAATTATTCCGGTTTTTATGAAAAATTCAATGCTTCCCCTCTGCCGTCCCGCTTACGGGATATTTACCTGTACGGCTCTGCTGTATCTGTTTTTTGCCGGTGGCACGCTGTCGGCCCAGCAGCACTTCATCACTACCTGGAAAACGGACAACCCAGGAACATCGAACAGTACATCCATCACTATTCCAACCAGTGGTACCGGGTATAACTACCAGGTAGATTGGGACAACGACGGCGTGTTTGATCAGAGTGGCATTACGGGTAATGTTACCCACAACTTTGGTACGGCAGGTACCTATACCATCCGGATCGGGGGAACGTTCCCGAAGATATATTTTAATAGTGGGGGCGACCGCCTGAAGTTGATCGATATTGTACAATGGGGCAGCAGTATTGCCTGGACGTCAATGATTGCTTCTTTCAGAGGCTGCGCCAACCTGAATATCAGTGCTACCGATGCGCCGAATCTGAGCGGCGTAACCAGTCTGAAATTGATGTTTGCCAGTTGTACTACTCTGAATAGTCCTGCGAACATCGGCACCTGGAATACCGCGACCATAAACGATATAAGTGATATGTTCAGCGGCGCTACATCGTTCAATCAACCCATCGGCGCGTGGAATACGGCTGCTGTGATCACCATGAGCAATATGTTCAACGGCGCTACTTCGTTCAATCAGCCGATTGGCGCCTGGAACACGACTGCTCTGACCAATATGACCCGGATGTTTGAAAATGCCACCTCGTTTGATCAGCCTATCGGCACTTGGAACACGTCATCGGTGACCAATATGAGTTATGTGTTCAACGGCGCCGCTGCGTTCGATCAGCCGCTTGCTAACTGGAATACTGCTTCGGTGACCAATATGAGTAACATGTTCCGTGATGCTGTTTCTTTCAATCAACCCATCGGCAACTGGAGCACCTCATCGGTGATCAATATGAATAACATGTTCAACAACGCCGCTTCGTTCAATCAGCCGATCGGCAGCTGGAACACTGCTTCCGTAACCGATATGAGCAACATGTTTACCAACGCTGATGTATTTAATCAGCCGATCGGCACCTGGAACACGGCCGCCGTAACCGACATGGGCGGCATGTTCAGTGGCGCCGCTGTGTTTAATCAGGATATCAGTACCTGGAACACGGCTGCTGTGACAGACATGAGCGCTATGTTCACCAGCGCCGCGTTGTTCAATCAACCGATCAGTACCTGGAACACGGGCGCTGTGACGGATATGAGCCTCATGTTCCAGAATGCCGACCAGTTTAATCAACCCATCGGCACCTGGAACACGGCTTCGGTAACAGCAACAGTCCAGATGTTTTACCAGAATTCTCGTTTTAACCAGCCGCTCAATAACTGGAACATGGCCGCCGTGACGAATATGAATTATATGTTTGCCGAAGCCTCTTCCTTTAATCAGTCGCTCGCCAACTGGACCCTGAATCCCAATGTGCTTATGAATATCATGCTCAGTTACTCAGGAATGAGCTGCACTAATTACAGTGCTACCCTGATCGGCTGGGCCGCCAATCCTTCTACGCCCAGCGGCCGTTCGCTGGGTTGCATTGGCCGGTCTTATGGCACCAGTGCCGTCGCCGCACGCACCTATCTGGATGTAGATAAAGCCTGGACATTTACCGGGGATGTGGCTTCGGGCGCCAGTTGCGCTTTGGTGTTGCCGGTTGAATGGGTGCGTTTTTCGGGCCACCTGCAAGACAACAGCATCGTGCTGGATTGGGAAACTGCCCGCGAACAACACAATCTCGGCTTTCAGGTGGAACGGAGCCTCGACGGCGCAACGTGGGAGGCACTCGCATTTGTACCCGCACGAAATGCCGCTTCGGAAAACCAGCGCTACACCTACATCGATCAGGATGCTGCGCGCGCTTGTTCCTCCGCCTGTACCCTGTACTACCGCCTGCGCCAGTTGGATGCGGATGGCGGGGAAGGCCTGTCGAAAATAGTCAGCGTACCCATCGGCGGCCTTTCCGGACAGCCGGGCATTCGGGTTTTTCCCAATCCGGTGCAAAACGGCGCCTTGACGCTGGTTTTGCCGGAGACTGCCGGAGGCGTCGTGACGGTTCGCCTGCTGAACAGCACGGGGCAAACCCTGCGCTCGGCTACCCTGGAATCGGGAACGCACGTGTGGGATGTGCACGACCTGCCCGCGGGCATTTATACCCTGAGCGGGTGGGGAGAGGGGAGCACGTTTTCAGAGAAGATAATTGTGAAAGGGTAGTGTCCGGGGGGGGATTTCTTTTTTGGCACAGGGTGGGATGCTATTACTTCGGTGTTCGAAATTCGGTGTTCGGTGTTCGATATTTTTTAAATTTCGAATCAGGGGTGTACGAAGGATTAGTTCGGCTACGCCCCTCGTAGCAGGATGGGAACACGGATGAAGCGGATAAAGCGGATTTGAACTGATTTTTTGTGGCCTTGCGGCCACTTCTTTTTGATTTTTACTGATTTGCCGCCTTCGGCGGGATGTATATCGAATCAATCTTTTATAAAGCAAGCAAAAATCAACATCGATCCATTGTATCATTTCATGTGTATACCATGCGTATCCACCGGCCGAAGGCGGTCAAGTCCGAAAAAATCAAATAGAAGTGGCCGCAAGGCCACTAAAAATCAGTTTAAATCCGCTTTATCCGCTTTATCCGTGTTCCCATCCTGCTACGAGGGGCGTAGCCGAACAAATCCTTCGTACTCCCTAATATCGAATATCGAACACCGAATATCGAACACCGAAGTAAAGTATAAATGATTGAATGTAAAAAGTTTATGAACCGGGAGTCTAATTCAAAATATGGTCTTGGGGATAGGATGGCCTGGGTGACAGCGAGGGAAGGGGTGGGATCGCTATTACTTCGGTGTTCGGTGTTCGATATTCGGTGTTCGATATTTTTTAAATTTTGAATATCGAACACCGAACACCAAATATAGAACATCGAAGTAAAGTATAAATGATTGAATGAAAAAATTTTATGAACTGGAAGTCTAATTCATAATATTATTTTAAAGATAGGACAGCCTATCGGCCAGCGGCTATTGCAAAGCCTGTCTTGCCTGCTGTTTTTCTTTTTGTTACCAAAATTTCCACCAAGGCTTTGTCTTGTCAATTTTATCTAAACTGCCTGTTTTGTTTGTCTGTTGAGTTGAAGTTGTTTGTTTGACTTTCCCATATTTATACCCTGTCAAAGTTGTTTCAAAAAGCAAGTCGTCTGCACTGTCTAGTTCGTCGCCAAAATATCTTTTACAAATTGAAAACACAAAAATTTCGCCAACTTGGTCTTCATTAAGTGGCTCGTCTGGAAAATTGTCTAACAGATAAATCCGATTTCCATTATCGTCCAACTTAGACTTACTTAATAGTTCCTTTTCTTCCTCAAGAGGTTCTCCAATTTCTACGAATGTTCCATCGTCAGCACTTCCTGCTCTTGCTCTAATTTTTTGTCTGTTTTGTATAACTGAATAGCCCCATAAGTTTATCGTACTATGCAGAACAATTGAACAAATTTCAGAGTTCGGAAATATTTGATTTAATGTCTTCTCTGTCTGAGTTTCATGCTCTTCAAAAAATTGCATAGGAATACCTTGTGTACATATCAATAAGTTGTTTTTGTATGTACCTATGTATACTTTATTGTCGTCTGGGTTGATGGCATTCTCAAAAAGTTCATCTTCAATTTTAGTCAAATTGTCAAAACCCAAAGTTTTCAGTAATTCTTCGTTGTCAACCTTTGTCGGCCTGTTAATAATTATTGTCGATGCTTTCCAACCCATAATATTTAAATTTTTGTGTTAGTTCTGTGTCGTCCGATGGCGTACCGGTTTTTTGCACCTTGCCTCGAGCGGCGGTAGCGGAGATCAAGGCAAGGAAAGGACAGCTTAGTTGCCAGCGGGAAGGTAGCCTGTGTGCCAGCGGGGCCCTAGTTATTCGGTTATTTCAACTCTCAAATTTTCTATATCTTTCGTGTCAATCACAATACTAATTTTATTTAAACCAGCCAACTTCACTTTTACTGGTTCATTTTTAGTAGGAGAAATCAAAATTCTATATTCATTCTGAAAACTATACGCTTCATCTTTATGGTGCAGAGTTAAGTCACCATTATGAGTATTGGGATCGTAGTAAGTTACTTTTTTTCTTGAGTA
>JAEUUT010000147.1 GCA_016787415.1 Saprospiraceae bacterium
GCTTTTTATTTCGCATAGTGGTGGGCGGGGGTTTTAAAATAAAATTTTTTTATTTTTTTTATTTTAACAAAAAAAAAAAACAGAAAGTAAATTATAATGCAAACCCAAAAAAAACACACAAAAGTGTTTTTATAATTACAAAAAAAAAACAACATTTAATAATACCCCCCACCCCACCACTATGCGAAATAAAAAGCCCCGAATCGTAACCAGACGATTCGGGGCTTGCATTTTCCTACAATCCCATCCAATTAAGGATTTGGAATAACCAGTACCTGGCCTACTTCGATTTTGTCCGGATCGCTCAGTTGATCGCGGTTGGCATCGAAAATCTGCTTGTACTTCATCATGTCGTCGTAGTAGTGCTTGGCGATTTTGCTCAGGCTCTCCCCTTTGGCCACCGTGTGGGTGGTGTAGATGTTCGGGTTGGCTACATTAATGTCGGCTACGATGTCGGTAGGAACCGAACCGCCGGCTGCTTTGATGGCGTCCCAGATCTGGTCTTTTTGGTAGTTGTTTTCAACAGTACCCCAAATGCGCAGAATGCCGTTCAGTTCTTCTACTTTTCCGTCGCGGATGCCGAGTTGCTCGCCGAGTGCGAGTGCGCTTTGATATTTGTCTTTTACTGCCATGGTGATTTGAAAATTTGGTGAAGTAAGTGATTGTAATGTGCTGTAAAGGCACCCCGTGGGGCAAAAGTAGCCTCCTTAGGGTAATTTCGCATGGTTCAGACCATTTTTTACCTAAAAGTAACGGTGATGTGGAAAAATAATTTTTCAACAGCCGGAAACGACAAATTTCAACCGCACGCCGCACCGATGCGCAAATGCCGTACTTTTGCGCCCTGGCATGTCACAACCAATGGCTAAAATGTCTCGTTCCAAACGTTCACAGTCCCTGCTCCAGTTCGGGCTCTTTTGCGGTATCCTGTTGTTTGTCAATGTATTGGCAAACGTTTTTTACACGCACCTCGACCTGACGGAGGAGAAACGATTTACGCTCACCCGCCCGACTCGCGAACTGCTGCGTGGCCTGAAAGATCAGGTGTATGTGCAGATTTTGCTGGAAGGCGAATTTCCTGCCGGTTTCAAACGCCTGCAAACCGCAAGCCGAGAAATGCTCGACGATTTTCGGTCGGAAAGTGGCTACATCGACTACCAGTTTGAAGACCCTTCCGAAGGCAGCGTGGAAGACGTGAATGCGCGGCGCAAGGCGCTGTCTGATCAAGGTATTTACCCGGTCAACCTCCGTGTGGCCGAACAGGGTGAAACCTCGCAGAAACTCATCTATCCGGTGGCCGTTTTTCGCTTTGGCAGCCGACAAGTGGTGGTAAAACTGCTGGAAAGCGAATCGTCGAGCCTCTCGCCCGATGAAGTGATTAACAACTCCGTCAGCCTGCTCGAATACAAATTTGCGAATGCGATCAAAAAAATCCTGACGCCTGCCCGGCCGGTCATCCTGTTTACCAAAGACCATGGCGAACTCGACGACCTGCAACTCGCCGATTTCGACCAGACGCTGCGGGCATTTTACGATACCGATCGCATTTCGCTCGATTCCGTTGTGCAAATCAAGCCGGAGGACTGCGCGCTGTTGGTCATTGCCAAACCGCGCAGTTCCTTTTCCGAAAAAGATAAATTCAAGATCGACCAGTACGTCATGGGGGGCGGCCGCATTCTGTGGCTCATCGACCGCATGAATGCCGACCTCGATAGCATGCGGGCCACGGGGCGCTTCGTGCCAACGGATTACCCGCTGAATATCGAGGATATGTTGTTTAAATATGGCGTCCGCATTCAGCCCGACCTGATTCTCGACCTGGATTGCAGTAAAATACGCCTTGTTGTGGGCCAGGTTGGCAATTCGCCGCAATTCGACTTGTTTCCCTGGTACTATCACCTGGCTGTGCAACCCACCGTGCAACATCCAGTTGTCAAAAACCTCGACCAGGTAGACCTGCGTTTCTGTTCTTCTATCGACACCATCCGTACTAAAACGCCGGTAAAAAAGACGCCCCTGCTCACCAGCAGCCGCTACAGCCGCCTGCAATTCAGCCCGGTAGACCTCAATTTTGAAGTACTGAAGTACGCGCCTGACCCTGAAAAATTCAACAAGGGTTCTCAAAATGTGGCCGTATTGCTGGAAGGCACTTTCCCTTCCAACTATGAAAACCGCGTGTCGGAGGAAATGCTGAACGGCCTGAAACAAATGGGCATGGAATTCAAGCCTGCCAGCGCACCGACGCGCATGCTGGTCATCAGCGACGGCGACGTAGCAGCCAATTTCATCCGCAACCGCGCTGAAAAACAATGGTACCCACTCGGCTTCAACCAAAATGACAATCGCACATACGCCAATAAAGATTTGCTTATCAATGCGGTTGAATACCTCATCGACCCCAATGGCGTCATCGAAGCACGTAGCAAGGAAGTGAAACTCCGCTTGCTTGACGACGTGCGTGCCAAATCAGAAAAAACAACCTGGCAGGTGCTCAATATTGGCGCTCCCCTGCTCTTGCTCGGTATTTTTGCCTGGTTCTTCAACTGGCGCAGAAAACGACGCTACGCAAAGTAGTTAGGAGTGATGAGTTATGAGGGATGAGTTATGAGTGTTACGTACTTTGCTCTTGGCTTGTTCAAAAGTGTGGCCAAGAGCAAGTACGTAACACTCATAACTCATCCCTCATAACTCATAACTATGATAAAGCGTATCGTAAAAATGACTTTCCGGCCCGATGCGGTACAGACTTTTCTGGACGATGTTTTCGAGCCGAGTAAAAGCCGTATTCGCGCCTTTCCGGGCTGCCAGCACATGGAATTGTTGCGGCATACGGAACTTCCTCACGTTTTATGCACGTTCAGTATCTGGGATTCGGAAGAAGCGTTGAACGTATATCGCCATTCCGAACTGTTTAAAGATACCTGGGCCAAAACGAAGGTGCTGTTCGCTGAACGGGCGGAAGCGTGGTCGATGGAAACCATAGATTCGGAGTTATGAGTGATGAGTTATGAGTGATGAGTGTTACGTACTTACTCTTAGCCACACTTATGAACAAGCCAAGAGCAAGTACGTAACACTCATCACTCATAACTCATCACTCATAACTTATATTTGCGCTCTTTTTCACACAAACCGCCCGCTTCGTTCGTAGGAAGCCAGGGCACCCGCCTTTCGTTTGGGTGGGCTAAAACAACTTTTTTATGATCAACATCACATTCCCCGACGGCAACGTTCGTCAGTATGCCGAAGGAACAAGCGCCCTCGATGTGGCCAAGTCCATCAGCGAGGGCCTCGCACGCGTCGTGCTGGCCGCCTCCATCAATGGTGAAGTGCGCGACCTGAATCGCCCGATTACTTCCGACGCGAACATCGTTTTTCACAAATGGGAAGACAAGGAAGGCAAACAAACCTACTGGCACTCTTCGGCCCACTTGCTGGCAGAAGCGCTGGAAGCCTTGTTTCCGGGTACCAAATTCGGTATCGGCCCGGCCATCGACAACGGTTTTTACTATGACGTAGACACCGGCGACCGTATGCTGACGCCTGCCGATTTCCCGAAAATTGAGCAGAAAATGCTCGAACTCGCCCGCAACAAAAGTGAATACAAACGCACGGAAGTATCGAAAGCCGATGCGATCAAGTATTTCACCGAGAAAAACGACGAGTACAAACTCGAACTGATCGACGGTCTGGAAGACGGCCAGATCACGTTCTACCAGCAGGGCAATTTCATCGACCTGTGCAAAGGCCCGCACATTCCAAACACCGAAAACATCAAGGCGGTGAAAGTGCTCAACCTCGCGGGCGCATACTGGCGCGGCGACATCGAGCGCAAGCAACTCACACGCCTCTACGCCATTACTTTCCCGAAACAAAAAGAACTGGAAGAGTACCTGGTGATGATCGAGGAGGCCAAAAAACGCGACCACCGCAAACTCGGCCAGGAACTCGAACTGTTCATGTTCAGCGAAAAAGTAGGCGCCGGTCTGCCGCTCTGGCTGCCCAAAGGAACAGCCCTGCGTCAGCGCCTGGAAGATTTCCTGAAAAAAGAACAGATCAAACGCGGCTATCAACCTGTCATTACGCCGCATATCGGCTCGAAAAAACTGTACACCACCAGCGGCCACTGGGAAAAATACGGCAAAGACTCGTTCCAGCCTATCATGACGCCGCAGGAAGGCGAGGAGTTTTTGCTCAAGCCGATGAACTGCCCGCACCACTGCGAAATTTACGGCCACCGCCCCCGCTCGTACAAGGAACTGCCGATTCGTTTTGCCGAATTTGGCACCGTGTACCGCTACGAAATGTCGGGCGAACTGCACGGCCTCACCCGCGTTCGCGGCTTTACGCAAGACGATGCGCACTTGTTCTGCACGGAAGACCAACTCAAGGACGAATTCCTGGGCGTGCTCGACCTGACGCGCCACGTGCTGGCCAAACTGGGTTTTGAAAAATTCACCGCCCAGATAAGTCTGCGCGACCCGGAAAACAAATCCAAGTACATCGGCAGCGACGAGGTGTGGGAGAAAGCCGAACAGGCTATCATCGACGCCGCCGCCGAAGTGGGCCTCAACACGGTCACCGAACTTGGCGAAGCGGCTTTCTACGGCCCCAAACTCGACTTTATGGTAAAAGATGCGCTGGGCCGCTCCTGGCAGTTGGGCACCATCCAGGTCGATTACAACCTGCCCGAGCGCTTCGACCTGACGTACATCGGCGCCGACAATCAGCCACACCGCCCGGTGATGATTCACCGCGCACCGTTCGGCTCGATGGAGCGTTTCATCGGGGTGCTGACGGAACACTGCGCCGGCAAATTCCCGCTTTGGCTCACGCCCGAGCAGTTTACCGTGCTGCCCGTGTCGGATAAATTTGTGGAATACGCCTACCAGGTCAAACAACAACTCGAAGCCGACGACCTGCGCGGCTCCGTAGACGACCGCAACGAAACCATCGGCCGCAAAATCCGCGACAACGAACTCAAACGCATTCCGTTCCTGCTCGTCGTGGGCGAAAAGGAACAGGAAGCCGGTACCATCAGCGTGCGCAAGCAAGGCGAAGGCGACCAGGGCTCGCTGTCGATTGAAGGGTTTGCGGAAATGGTGAAGGGGATGTTGTAGGGGAAAGTTGAGCGAAAAATGAAATATGATTCATCCCGAATTTTGGTCAAGGCCAGGATTCGGGATTTTTTTGTGGCCATTTTCCTGTAGAGTAATTCCCCGTAGAGTATTCCCGCAGAACTCGCAGAATACACACAGATTTACGCAGAACGTAGCGTACACCATTTACTATCAGTCAATGTATTAGTGTACTCTACGTTCTGCGTAAATCTGCGTGTATTCTGCGAGTTCTGCGGGAAATTACTCTACGGTATACTCTGCGGGAAACTACTCTACGGGAAATAACGCTACTGAAATCAACCTAATCAATCTGTTTCGGGCTGAAAAGTTCGGGATGTCTCACGTCTTTTTATAACCCTCACTCCACCACCACTTTCCCGCCCATCTTCTTCCGGTCGCTCAAAATCTCGTATCCATACACCCCTGCTGGCAAATCCAGCCCTTCGATATTCATAGCGCCTTCGCCGGTTTTTTCGGCTACCAATTTTCCGGAAACAGAGAAAAGGCGGAAACGATACGGCGCGTCATAAATCGTGCGGATATGTAGCGTCTGGCCTTTGCCAACAGGGTTGGGCGATACCGTCCATTCGTCGGCCAGGGCTTCCACCAGTACGGTACGAATGGCTGAATAGGAATAAGCGCCATCCCGGTCTTCCTGCCGGAGCCGGTAATAATTGACACCTTTTTGCGGGTCGTTATCGAGCGACTGATAGGCGAACAGGCCGTTTTCGGGCCGGGCAGGTATAGTAGCAATGGCCTGAAAATGCTGACCATCTAGACTTTTTTCTACCACAAACCGCGCCACATCTTTTTGGTTGACAGACCAGTAGAGCCGCACCTGCCGGTTGTTTTCCAGAGCAGCCTGAAAATCGAACCACTCCACGGCGAGCACCGTGGTGCTGGTGATGACAAACTGGCTGAAGGAAGAAACATTGTTTCCAGTAGAAAACAACACCGAGCCATTGATACCGGGTGTCAAGCCATCGGCCTGGTCGATGGCATTGCCCCAGGTAGCGCCTTCGGCAAAACTGCCGCGTTTGTACAAACGGAAATCGGCCGGTGGCGCGCCCGCTGCGATGGGGCCGTAGCCCTTGAATTCGAGCGAGGTAAGCGGCGTAAACGTAGCGCTGTTGCCGTAGTTGTTCACCACCCAGTAGCCGGTGCTGTGCGGACTGGCGTCGGGCAGTTGGTCGGGCGACTGGTCGATACGGCTCACACAGAGTTCGCCACCGGGCGTAGTGCCGGCAGGGAATTTCAGGATAAGTCCTGTATTGCCGAACGTATAGGTACCCGTCGAATTCACCGAAAGGCGGGCACTTACACCTTTCCCGACCGGCGCCGTGGAAGTGCTGCGGCCGATGCTACCGCCTGCCAGTGCGGCGTGGCGCGAGCCGGCGCGGTCGAGTGCTGCGCCCGACATTTCATTGAACTGGTAATAGGCCAGCAAATTCGGGAAGTCGGCAGGGTCTTTTGTCAGGTGCTGCAACTCGCGTATGTCGTTCTGTGTCAGGGAGTTGTTGAAAACGCACACCTCGTCAATACTTCCTTTTACATAACGCCCGCCCCAACCGTGGTAACTGCCTAAGCGGAAGCCGGAATTCAGGTTCATGGCCGGAGCAGTGAAATTGTTCTTGGCTTTTTTGCCGTTGACATACACACTCACGCCCGTAGGCTCAACGACCCATGCCACGTGCGTCCACACGTTTTGCGGCACTTCGAGGCCACTGTCCCACCACCAGGCGCCTGTTTCGCCCCAGTGGTAGCCGAGGTGGTTGTTACCGGGCACAAAATTGAAGCCCGCCGCATCGCCGTCGTGCATAAAAATGGAACTGTAGTCCGCCTGAATCCCGTCGATTTTTATCCAACAGGAAACGCTCATAGTATTGGTTTGCAGGTTCAGGGCTGGAAGCGACACATAATCTTCTGGCGTATTGCCACCCAGCACCACTGCATTGCCGGGAATGGTATCGGCCCGGCAGGCGTCGCCGATGGTGATGGTGAGCGATTTCTGGTAACTGCCATTCAGCGTCATGGTAGCGGTGTAGGCGCCGGGCTGGCCGAACAGCACTTTCGGGTTGCGCACATCGGTGGCGCTCACGTATTGCGGCGTCGGGCTGAAACTCCAGGCCCAGGTGGCGCCAGCGTGGTTCACCACTGAATAATCGTCGAAATACACCGTGTCGCGCTGGCATTGTGTGTTCAGGGCGCTGGCTATAGGCTGTGCGATCACCTGCGAAGGCTCGTACAAATCGGCTTCCCAGACGCCGAAGCCCCAGCATCCGTTGCGGATTTTTCCGTCGCGGTAAAAAGGCTTGAGGCGATTGGTTTCGGCGCTCAGCGGTAGGTCAGTACTGTATGGCTGCCAGTTGTTCAGGGTATTATTTCGATAAAATACGCCTGCATTGGTGCCGAGGTAAATGCCGCCGTCGGTGCCGTATTGGGCCATGATATTGGCGATGGTGATACCATTCAGGATGCTGGTGGTCAGGTTGGTCCAGGACTGCCCGCCGTCGGTCGTTTTGTATATTTTTTTGCCATTGCTGCCGTAGGTGACCGCCACCCACAGCACGTCTTCATCTTCGGCGCTGACGGCCATTTTCACCCGGTCGTTGTTGTTGGGTAGGGGCAGCGGAGTGAGTTGAGTCCAGGATTGGCCGCCGTTTTCGGTACGCCACATGGCATCGTCGAGGCCATCCCACTGGCTGCAATAAATAACATCGGGATTGGAGCGGCTTACCTCGATGTCGTACACCGTGTTGTCGGCATCGCCCGGGAAGGTGTAAAGCACTTCGTAGGAAGTGCCGCCGTCGGTGCTTTTCCAGAGTTTATTTTCATTGCCGATGTAAACGATGTTCCAGCAGCGCGGGTCCCATGCCATTTCTGAATTGGCATAGTAGGCATAACTTTCATTGGGAAACAGGCCTACGGAAAAAGCGCTGGCGCCATCGCCAAAGCCGCCATTGAGTCGGTAGCCGCCGATGTCGGAGAAATAGGTTTTGCGCGCATCACCCGGATTTACGTACCCAGTGGGCGATTCGGCCCCGCCCATGCGGTAGAATTTGCCTGCCGGAAATCCCTGGTGCCAGGCCATGTTGCCATTGTGGTAACGCCCTCCCACGAGTACATCTTCATTCCAGCCGCTGTCGAATCCCCACATATCGGAACCAGAAATGCCGTTCATACGCGCTGCAATGGTGCCGCCAAAATTGGAAGAATAATCCAGCCCGCCATCGGAAGCAATCCACAGGTCGTTGCCTGAAGCGGCCAGCCCCTGAATATCCGGGTGGCTCCAACTAAGCGAGCCCACGTAGCCGCCCAGGCCCGCCCAGGTTTGGCCGCCATTGGTGCTTTTAAACCAGGACGTGCCGCCGGCTATGAGTTCGTTGGCGTTGTTGGGGTTGACGACGATGGCCATGTCATAAAATCCCTGATCGAAGCCGGTAGACAGTCCATTGTTGCTCATCAGGTTGGTGTGGGCTGGTATGCTGTACGCGGTGGGGCTGTCGCCGATGGCGTTGCCTGGGTTCGTGTTGCTCCAGGTGCTGCCGTTGTCGTTGCTCACAAACACGCCCACGTATCCATTCAGGTTGAAACCCTCGCCGCAGAGGTACGCGTACAATTTGGAAGGATTGGAAGGGCATACAGCGATGATGGCGCCTGTGACCGATTCGCCGCTTCCGGGCGACCACCAGCCAGTTCCGGTGTTGGAAAACGAGGCGCCGCCGTTGGTGGACACCAGAAATTGCGAGGTGCTACCGTTTTTCCGCACGGCAAAAAAGGTAGTCGGGGCCCCGGGTTTTGCTTTCACCGTCCAGGTTTGCTGCGTATGCAGTTTGGTCCAGTTGGTACCGCCGTCGGTGCTGCGCAGCAGTCCCTGGTCGCTGGCGGCCAGTACGGTGTTAGGGTCATCAGAGCGAATGGCCATTTCATTTACCCAAAGGCCGTTTTCGGAATAAACGGTCGTCCAGGAAGCCCCGCCGTCGCTCGTTTTGATGATTTTCCCGCTGGTAGCGGCATAGGCTGTGTTGGGGTCGGTTGGGTGAATTTTGACGGCGCCAAACGAACCATGCTCCACATGGGCGCTCAGAAGTGTCCAGTTCAGGCCTTTATCGGTGGTTTTCCAGACGCCGCCCGATTCGCCGCCGGCATAGAGCACATTGGGGTCGGAAGGGGCAATGTCGATCGAGTAAACATTGGTTTGCCAGGTTACTTCCGTGACGCCATCGGTGTCGTAGGTGCGTTTCGGCCCGAGGAAAGTCCAGCCACTGCTGTTGCCGTCGCGCTCGTCGAGCATGGCGCGGGTAGCCAGCAGTTGTTGTTCCCGTTGTTGTTGTTCCTGTACGTCGGGCAGGTGCAGGTTGCCGTCGCCCTGCACGTAGGCGCGCGCCCAGTGCATCCAGCGTTTGTAGTATTTGGTGTACGTGTTTTTTTCGTAGGAATGCGTTTTGAAATACAGATCATAGGCCTTTTGTATTTCAAAAACATTGGGGTTCTCGGCTTGCATCATTTGCATCCAGTCGGGTGCATCGGGGCCGATGTAGACTTCAGAGGGGCGTTGTTGTGAAAATGCCGTAAATGCCATCAACAGGCACAGCGAAAGCAGCAGGGCGTTGGATTTCATCTTGTCGAATGTTTGAACAAATGAGGGCTCCAAGGTAGCAAGCCATGCGGGTATCCTGTTATGTTACAGTGGGAGAGAGTTCGTCTTGGGATGACGGAATGGGGATTTTGTGGGGAGGGATTTTTTGTTCGGCTTCGCCTGAATAAGATTTACCATTCGGCTTCGCCTCACGATGGGGGACTTGGGATTTTGCGGATAAAGCGGATAAAACGGATTTTTCTCGTTTTTACCCATAATTGGTTGCTTTTGTTAATACTTCAGTATTCAATAAAAAATCAAAACAAGTGGCCGACAGGCCACAAAAAATCCGTTTTATCCGCTTTATCCGCAAAATCCCAAGTCCCCCATCGTGAGGCGAAGCCGAACGGTAAATCTTATTCAGGCGAAGCCGAACGAAAAAAACATTCAATGCGGCAGCCGGGGCCGGAAATACCCGTAAATCCAGGTGCCCGCAATGGCACTCAGGAGCGTGACGCCGATAACGAATGCTCCGGTACCGATTTGAGCAAACAAAGGGCCCGGACAAGCGCCGGTCATAGCCCATCCAAAGCCGAACAGGAGGCCGCCATAGATTTGGCCGCGGCTGAAGCGTTTGGGGTGAAATTCGATGGATTCGCCATAAATCGTGCGAACCTTGAATTTTTTGATCAGCCAGACAGAAATAATGCCCAGCACTACCCCTGTTCCGATGACGCCGTACATGTGAAACGATTGCAGGCGAAACATTTCCTGAATACGAAACCAGGAAATGATTTCAGCCTTGACGAAAGCGATACCAAAAAAGATACCCACCAGCGAATACTTGAAATTGTACCACCATGGGTGTTTCAGTTGCGATTCATTGACACACATGGTATCGATCGAACGCACTTCGAAATCGGTAGGGCCAGCCAGGATCGGGTCGGGCACGGCGGGCGTTTGAAAGGTTTTTACCTCAGACATTTTTCTTGCCGAATATTTTTAAAATCAGGTAAATGATAAGGGCTGTCATGGCTGTTACAGCGCCATGATATGGGGCAAAATGAGATTTGCCATGATAAATCCGCCGACCATAAAGCAACAGGTAGCGATCAGCGAAGGAAATTGCAGGTCAGACAAGCCCATAATGGCGTGCCCGCTTGTGCAACCACCGGCATAACGGGAGCCGAAGCCTACCAACAATCCGCCCACCACCATCATGATAAAGCCGCGCAGGGTGAACAGGCTTTCCCAGGAAACGAGTTGCGCAGGCGCCATGCCGCTAAAATCGGTAATGCCGTAGCCCTGTAATTCGGCCGCCAGCCCCGGCGCTACTTGCACGGGTTCCGGATTGGCCAGTACCGTGGAGGCGATGTATGCGCCGGCGATGATGCCGCCGACAAAGAAAAAATTCCAGATTTCCTTTTTCCAGTCGTATTTGAAAAACTGGATATTGGCTGGGAGACAGGCCGCGCAGGCGTGGCGCAAATTGGCCGACAGGCCGAAATGCTTATTGCCCAGAATCAGCAACGCCGGTACGGTAAGGCCGATTACAATGCCTGCCGCCCACCAGGGCCAGGGTTGAGAAAGTACTTGCATCATGCTTTGTTGATATTTATCAGCAAAGTTGATGATGGGAGTCATTGCGAAAGCGTGACTTTTGTCACACGCGACGACGGGTACAATATCGAACTCAGAAAATGTAGTTCAGTACCAAATTATACTGCGACATATTCACCCGGTTGATCACCAGTTTGTCGTTGCCGTACACATCGCCCAGGCGGCCTTTCCACACATACAGGAATTGCGCTTTCAAACCATTGAGCACCCCTCCGAATGCATACCGCATGTCCAGATTCAATTGTTGGTAGGCCGGAAAAGCATATTTATTGAAAAGGTGGTTTTTGACGTCGGGCAGGTAAAAATGCCCGTAAGCGGCTTCCATTCTCAGTTTTTTGTTGGCAGATTGCCAGGAAACACGCCCCGAAAAAGCGTGTACATCGCCGCTGCCTTCGATGCGTTCGCGTGACATGAAAGTGTAAAACGGCTCTCGGCCCCATTCGCGTGGCGAGAGGAAACGCCCGTCGCGTGTAACACGGGTGTAGCCTGTCAGCACCTGCCAGCCAGCGCGCTGCCAGCCTAATTGAGCGCTGATGGCATTCGATTGTTCGCCCTGTTGAAAATAAGTTTTGGATGCGTCTTCATGGCCGCCATAAGCCAGTGCATTTTGATGGGTGAATTGCAAACCACCGAGGAGAGTGTGGCCATTGGAAAGTGGGTAAGTATAATCGGCTTGCACCAGTGCCGTGTTGAAGATATTCTCCACGTATTGATCCCAGGCTTGCAATTTCAGGCGTTTGCTCATTTGACGGGTGATGCCCAGCATGCCCACGCCCTTGCTTTTCAGGTTGGTGGAATAACCGCTGGCCGTGCCGTCCGGATTGAGGCCTTGCGGGTAAAGGCCGATCGATTCGCCGATGGAGTACCACTTTACGGTGCTGCGCGGCGATATTTGCCACAGCCACCCGCCTTCTATTTTTGTTTTTTTCAGGTCATTGATTTCAGCCCAGACGCCACCTTCAGCAGTGGGGCGCATACGACCGTCCTGCGCATTGATAAAAGGCGATTGTATGGACTGGCGGCCAACGGTGATGCGCGATTTTTTCCACTGATACCGCAGCCAGAACTCTTCCATGCGGTCGAGGTCGTTGCGATTGTCGGGGTTTTGTACATCGAACAGACCGATTTCGTAGCGATTGGAAGCGCCCGTGGCCGGGTCTTTTTTACTTAGATCGGAGGATGCCAGGTTAAAATTGAAAATGCCGCTCAGCCCCATACTGAATCCATGCAAAGGAAGGGTGCTGAACTTCAGGCCGCCGCCACCAGCCAGCGCATAGTAGTCGGTCAATGTAGCCGAGTTGTCGGTAGCCATGAAAAACGAACGAAAATGGCCGCCGAAATGCCCATGCTGAAATGCCTCCAGCAGGTTGTTTGCCGAAGGGCAGCCTGCTTCAGGTGCATCATCGTGGGGCTTTTCATGGGTCAGGTGAGCGGCGAGCGCCAGGGAGTCTTGCGCTGCCACAAGCCGGGCAGAAAGCACTGCTACAAGCAGGATCAGGAGGTTTTTCATGTACAACAAGATGAAATTGCTTCAAAATTGTCGCAAAGTTGGGGTAGAGGAGCCGTGTACGAGTGTGACATTTGTCACTCTTGTTAGTTGGCCAAAAAAGAGGCTGCCGGCGTGTCGCCGGCAACCTCCTATCGAACTAAATCCCTAATATATTCACTCTTAAAGCATGGTACTGGGGCATACGTAATCCGACACTTTGAATTTGCCGGTTTCTTTCATGGCTTTGAATCCACCTGCCACATCCACGAGGTTGTCGTAGCCACGCGCCCGCAGGATGCTGGCAAAAACCATGGAGCGGTAGCCGCCGGCACAATGGATATACACGGTGCGGTCTTTTGGTATGCGTAGCATCGAGTCGTTGATATAATCGAGCGGTGCATTTTCCACATCCACCACATGTTCGCTCAGGTATTCGCTGTTTTTGCGCACGTCGATCAGGGTGGTGTCGGGTTTCGCAGCCATGATATCGGCCATTTCCTGGGCTGTTACGCGCTGGATGCTATCGATTTCCATGCCTGCTTTTTTCCATGCTTCAAAGCCGCCGTCGAGGTAGCCAATGCAGAAATCGTAGCCGACACGTGCCAGGCGGGTCACCACTTCTTCTTCGCGGCCAGGCTCGGTTACAAGCAGGATTTGCTGTTTGATGTCGGGAATCATGGCGCCTACCCAGGGTGCAAAATTGCCGTCGAGGCCAATGTTAATAGAATTGGGCACGAATCCTTCCGAGAAAACCTGTGCATTGCGGGTATCCAGGATGAGTGCGCTGGTTTCGGTAGCCGCCACTTCAAATGCGCGGGGCGACAGGGCGTGGGTACCGCGTTCGATCACCGTATCGATGCTGTCGTATCCGAACTTGTTCATGGCCACGTTGAACGGGAAGTAAGCAGGCGGCGGCATGAGGCCGGTGGTAACTTCTTTTACAAATTCTGCGCGGGTCATATTGGGGCGCAGGGCGTAGTTGGTAGCCTTTTGATGGCCCAGGGAATCGGATGTTTCTTTCGACATGTTTTTGCCGCAGGCAGAGCCGGCGCCGTGTGCCGGGTACACGATCACCTCGTCGGACAAAGGCATGATTTTATTGCGCAGCGAATCGTACAGGGTTTCGGCCAATTGTTCCTGGGTCATGTTGGCTGCTTTTTGCGCCAGGTCGGGGCGCCCTACGTCGCCGATGAAGAGCGTATCGCCGGAGAACAGCGCATATTCTTTACCATTTTCATCGATTAGCAGGAAACTGGAACTTTCCATGGTGTGGCCCGGCGTGTGTAGCACCCGGAACGTGACATTGCCCACTTTGAAGTCTTCGTCGTCTTTTGCCACATACGCCTCGAATGAAGGAACGGCAGTAGGGCCGTAAACGATGGTAGCGCCCGATTTTTTGGCCAGGTCGATATGGCCGCTTACAAAGTCGGCATGAAAGTGCGTTTCAAAAACATACTTGATTTTTGCGCCGTCTTTCTGGGCTTTTTCCAGGTAAGGTTCTACTTCGCGCAGCGGATCGATCACAACAGCCTCGCCGGCACTTTCTACATAATAAGCGCCTTGTGCCAGGCATCCGGTATAAATCTGCTCAATTTTCATGGCAAAAGAAATGATTGAAGGATGAAAAATTGTTGTTTGAGTAACTGCTGCGATTCATTTGACAGGTCATACGCAGCGCTGTTTTTTCAACACAAGAGAGGTAATGTTCATCCAGTTCGGATACCCTCGCGGGTATATGCCTGAAAATATTTAGTGACCTACTGCAGCGGCTGCCGCAGGATTCAGGTACAGTTCTTTTACGAGAATATAAACACCCATCACCAGCACAAACCATCCAAACGCCCTTTTGAGTTTATTGCCATCGATGTTGCGGCTCAGGCGGTTTCCAATAAAAATGCCTGCAATGGCCAGTATCGTTACGCTGCCCAGCAAGAGCCAGTCGAGGTGGTATTGCGACAAATCGCCCATGAACCCGAACAATGATTTGGCAGCAATGATGAGCAACGAGGTGCCTACGGCCTGTTTCATCGGCAATTTGCTGAAAAGAACAAGGGCCGGAATAATCAAAAAACCACCGCCTGCGCCTACCAGCCCCGTCAGAACGCCTACCACAGCGCCTTCCAGCAGAATCATGGGATAATTGAATTGTTGGGGCGCTTCTTCCAAACCTGCCTCCGTGGAGCCGTCTCTTTTATCGCGTATCATCGAAATCGAGGCAAACACCATCAAGGTAGCAAACAGCGCCATCATCATCATCGCCTTGGTAACCACCAGCGTTCCGATGGTAAATACCGGGTTCGGAATCAGGGGTACCAGGTACGCCCGGGTGGCATACACTGCCAGAATGGACGGGATACCGAAAATCACAGCGGTTTTGAGGTTCACCAAGTGCTCGCGGTATTTAGGCCAGGTGCCTACCAGGCTGGTCGAGCCAACAATAAACAGGGAATAAGCCGTTGCCAGCACCGGATCCACCCCAAAAAGATACACCAGCACCGGAACAGTGAGAATACTGCCGCCGCCGCCGATGAGTCCGAGGGAAACGCCAATGAGTGCAGATGCAAAATAGCCTACAATAGCCATGATAATATGTTAGGTTGCTCGATTGCGATTGATGATACAAAGATGCAGTGGTGTGCCGGCGCGGGTACGTGATAATTGTCACGAACGACACAATTATTTTTCAAAATTATCCGGTACCCGCCAACATGTACGAGGATCTGAAACCTTCGGGCGTGACGCCCAGGTATTTTTTAAAAAAACGGGTGAAATAGGCGTTGTCTTCAAAGTGCAGCGACTCGGCAATCTGGCCGATCATCAAATCGGAATTGACCAGTTGGCGTTTGGCTTCCAGCAGAATACGCTCCCGAATGAGTTCGCCGGCGCTTTTGCCTATCACATTGTTTACCAGCGCATTCAGGTGATTGGGCGTGATAAACATCAGTTCGGCGTATTCCTTGGGCAGTCTTTTTTCCCGGAAATGCTGCTCGATCAGTTTTTCAAACTGCCGCATCAGTACCAAGTGGTGCTTGGAAATGTTTTCCTGCAAGGTATCGGGCATGGTACGCGACAGCCGTACCAGAATGGTGATGAGCATGCCTCGAAGAATGTCCATCACAAATTCCCGTCCGGTTTCAAATTCCCTCAGCATTTGTTCGAAGGTTTGCTCCACTTCCATGCAGCACACAGCGTCCAGGGTGTTGACAGAGCCGCCGGTGATGGTGTTAAACAAAGGGAAATCGCGCACAAAATGCGGATTGTGGCAAATGGACGTAAAAAACGACTCGTTGAAATTGACAATATATCCGTCTGTTTCCTCGTCGAATTCCCAGGTGTGTATCTGCCCCGGCGCCATGTAGTACACCTGACGAGGCTTTACCTCATAACGCCGAAAATCGATCGAATGAGCGCCGCCGCCTTTGCTGAACAATACGATCTGAAAAAAATCGTGTCGGTGCGGAAACTGAATATCCCGATGGTTCTGCACAAAATCGCGCAGGCGGGTTACTACGATTTCCGTCATGCAACGGTCGGCGCCGAGCAGGTTGCAAATGCTGTAAGTGGGCATTTTCTTCGACATAAGTCTTGCTCGTTTTAACGAAAGGTATAGGCTACACCGCTCACCTGCGTGAGCAAGGTGTCGGGCGCATCCAGAATTTTGGCAGCGCCTGTGGGCAAGGGCGATACCGGCGAATGCGCCGCGAGGTATTCTTTTAGCACCGGGTGAAGGGTGTAAGGCAGGTTTTTGCCCTCCGTCACATTCGGGATGCGGCAAAGCATGGTTTCCGGATCGCCGTCGCGTTCGCAGGCCGACACGGTATAGATGCGTGCCGGGTCGAGCGGCTTGCCGCCTACGTTTACCTCCTGTACGCGTTTGCCTTGCTCGCCGAATGCGTTGAAAGACACTTCCATACCCCTAAACTTGACTACCCAGCCACCAAAACGTTTGGAAGCATCCTTGGCAAAGACATTGTTCAGTTCTTTTTCCAGCCATTTCAGCAGTTCAGAGCCGGCTACTTTGGCCGTACGCACCGTAGCATCCACGGGGAGCATGTCGAAAATATACCCTTCTGTGATCGGGATATTTCCGGTAGCATCGGGCGTGCTGCGCGGCGGGCAAAAGCGGAAACCATTGGACAGCACGATTTCAGTGCCTACTTTCCACGACAGGGCATCCAGAATGAGCGTGTCGATGGTGTTTTCCACTACAAAATAGCGATACAACGGCACTTTGCTGTAGCCAACTACTTTTTCAATATCGCGGACGTAAGGCGCTTCCATTTGATCGATGAGATGCGACACGTCCTTTTTTGCCTTGTATTTTTTCGGGTCTACTTCCATGAGTTCGTACCGATGGCCGGTTATTTTGCCGTCCTGCACATCTACGTCGAGGCGGCCTACAAAAGAGCCGAAAGCGCCGGGCTCCACCACGCGGGCGTATTTGCACACGATGGGTTCGCGCACCCGTTCGTGGGTATCGCCGCCGAAAATGTAATCCACGCCTTCACATTCCGGCATGTTGGCCAGTGCGATCTGCTGCGACAAGCCCAGGTGTGCCAGTATGATGACCATATCGCATTGCTCCTGCTCGCGCAACACTTTTACATAGTAGGCCAGGTTTTCTTCCGGTTTTGTGTAAATAATGCCTTTGGAATAGTTGGGCGACTGCCGGATGGGCACCAGCGGGTCGGTGTAGCCGAGGAACCCGATTTTCACGCCCAGGCGCGACCAGGTGTGGTAAGCCGGGAAAATGAGTTCGCCTTTCGTGCCGTTGCCGGTATCGTGGTACATATTGGCGCATACTTTGGGGGCGTCGAGGCCGCCCAACAGCGTTTGCATGGCTTTTTTGTAGTACACCACTTCCCAGTTGCCAGGCAAATACAGGTCGTACCCCAGGGCGTTGAGGATGGGCGACAGTGCCTGGCCGGTGGTTTTTACCGATAATTCACTGCCCTGAAACATATCGCCGGTATCGACGATAAAGGTGTTGGGATTGTTTTTCCGAACACGGTCAAACAAAGAGGCGATGTGCGCATAGCCGGCAGTTTTACGAAAAACGGCGCGGTTGTTTTCCCAGAACAATTCATCGTGCGGATGAATCTGGCAATGTACATCGGTGGTTTGCAGCAGGGTAAGTGTGCCGCTTGTAGCCATGGCTGCCGATGCCAGGTCATGCCCTTCGGGATTCTCCGGGGTCGGATTGTTGGTGGCTGCTATATTTCCGGAAGCACCCAGTGGTGTCATGCTGGCGCCGATACCTGCCAGCAGGGTATTTCGCAGAAAATTTCGCCGCCCGAGTCCACCTTTCGGTGCATTTGATTTTTTAGACATATGCAAGATCAGTTCTTTTTTGAAACAGGTTTGTAAAACGCTACGATGGGCTCGTAAGGGCCGTATTTGTGCTGGGTTTCCGGGAACGGGTCGGCATAGGGGCCAAAAGGATGGTCGTACGGTTTCTTTTCAATTTTAGGCCAGTCCGTACTCAGGAAAGGATGCTTGGGGCGCGGCTGTGAATTGACAAAAGCCGCTACATCCCAGGCTTCTTCATCGCTGAGTTGCGGGTTTTGATAATTGGCGCCGAAAGGCATATTGGCTTTCACATAGCCGGCAAATCGCGACATGCGGAATAGCCCGGCGGCCTCGTTGTAACTCTTGTCGCCCCAGAGCGCCGGGTAGTGGCGTTCGCTGCCGGGCATGGGCAGCCCTTGTCCAGCGGGGCCGTGGCAGGAGGCACATTTTTCAGCATATATTTTTTGTCCCTGCGCCGGATCGGCTGCGCGGTCGAGAAAAGGTACTTCCACCAGTCCTGTCCCTTTGGGTTTTTCGCTTTTGGGTACGCCAGAGCCTAGCCAGCGGATGTATGCCATGATGGCCTGCATTTCCTGGCTGGTGGTGTCGATGGCATGGCCGTTGAGGCTTCGCTGAAAACAGTCGTTCACACGTTTCGGGATGGTTTCGAGGGTGCCGGAGCGCGCACGCATTTGCGGATAGGTGCTCTCTACGGCAAAATAGTTGTTGCCATAGGGTTTGCTGCCGGCGTCGAGGTGGCAACTCTGGCAGTTGAGTCCGTTGATGCTGTTGGGGCGCACCAGGCCATCGGGGCCAAAATAATCCTGCGTGTGGGCTATCAGGTCGCGGCCATAGGCAATGAGTTTGGCATCGGCGTCCGTTTCGGCGAGGTAAGGATCGGGGGCTTCCCAGATTTTGGTTTTGTCGTATACCGGCTGCAGAGCGGTCCGTTTTTCGGAAATACCGTGCTGCTGCACACTTTGGTCGCGCGTCCAGGCTACGGCGCCCCCAGCTGTCAGGCCAAGGGCTATCACCCATAAAAACCAGCGGATATTCTGGAAAAAGACCATCTGGCGTTTGCATTGGGCATTTACGCGGGCATCGGCGCCGATCCGCACGCGGTAAAAAGTGATAGCGCTGCTCACAGCAAAAATGCCCAGCACCAGCGCTGCAATCAATAACCACAAAACGGGGAAGTACATGGTATCATTCATTGTTTATTCTAATCTCAAAACCGGAAAAAAATTGTGTTTTTTTGAGGATGTATTGCTTTTTTGACGGAAAAACAATGTTTTTTTAATTGAATATGTGGAAGGTACAGCAAAAGTCATATATCGGTAAGAAGTACAACGTGACATTTGTCACGGAAAGGGCTTTGTAGTGGCATAAGATATAAACATAAGACATTCCGAATTTTTCGGCCCGAAACAGATTGAGTTCAGTAGCGTTATTTCCCGCATATTTTCCCGCAGAGTAGTTTCCGTAGATTAATTTCCCGCAGAACTCGCAGAATACACGCAGAATTCGCAGAACGTAGCGTACACCTTTTTACTGAAATTTGTGTACGCTACGTTCTGCGAATTCTGCGTGTATTCTGCGAGTTCTGCGGGAAATTACTCTACGGTAAAACCCGCAGGAAAAAAAATCCCGAATCCTGGCCTTGACCAAAATTCGGGATGAGTCTTCAAGTATGCTACCGCCCCTTTGCCTACGCCATTCCTTTCAAAATAGCGCCCCAGTACATCCGTGGCAGCACCTCGCGTTTGAGTTGGTACATCGTCCAGCGTTCTTTCGACTGGTCGAATGGGAAGGTTTCCATCGGTGTATTGTTGTAATCAAATTCGGCCAGCACCAGTTTGCCATATCCGGTCACCAGCGGGCAGGAAGTGTAGCCCATATAGTTGGCAGATGGCTGGCGACCTTCCATCAGGTCAAACAGGTTTTGTACCACCACCGGCGCTTGCTTGCGGATGGCGGCGCCCGTTTTGGAGATAGGGAGTCCGGCTGCATCACCCAGGGAGAAAATATTGGCGTGGCGCAGGTGTTGAAGGGTGCCTTTGTCTACGTCGACCCAGCCGGCGCTGTTCACCAGGCTGCTGTTGCGCACAAAATCCGGCGCACTTTGTGGGGGCGTCACGTGTATCATATCAAAATTGACTTCCCGCACTTCGTCTTTGTTGTCGTCGCCAAAGCCGACGAACGTGGCCCGTTTGTTCGGCCCGTCAATTTCCGTCAGGTTGTACATCAGGTTGAGTTTGATGTTACCGCGTTTGACTACCTGTAAGAGCGTTTTTTCGTATTTGGGCACAGCGAACAGTTTGGCAGCGCCGCTCCAGTACTGGATGTCTGCTTTGGCCAGGGTACCGTGTTTGCGGAAATAATCGGCCGCCAGGTACATAATTTTATGCGGGGCGCCACCGCATTTCACCGGCGTGGAAGGGTTGTGGAAGAGGGCTGTACCGCCTTTGAAGTTTTGAAGGCATTCGAATGTATATGGCGCCGATTCGAAGGAGTAATTGCTGCAAACATTGTTTTTGCCCAGCGTTTCCGGCAGCCCTTTGATGGCATTCCAGTTGAGTTGAATGCCGGGACACACCACCAGGTAGTCGTAGGTGAGTGGGCCGCTTTCCAGATTGACCTGATTTTGTTCGGGCACAAATCCGGTGGCTTTTTCCTTGATCCATGTCACCCCTTTGGGCATAACGGAGGCTTCGCTCCGCACGGTTTTTTGAATGTCGAAAGCGCCGCCACCCACCAGGGTCCAGGCAGGCTGGTAATAGTGTTTGTCGGCCGGATCGACGATAGCGATGTCGAGTTTACGATCTTTACGCAAGAGTTGGGCGGCGGTGGAAATACCCGCGTTGCCGCCGCCAATGATAACAATTTGATGATGTGCCATAGAAAGAGGATATAGAAATGAAAACCGAACACAAATCTCTTGCTGGAAGGATATGAGGAGGTTGCACTTTTCACAGAATTATTGGCACTAATTCGATAATTTAGAATATTGACACGAATTAAGGTTTTATAGTAGAATAAAATTTTGATAATAGGACTATTGGCATGAATAAAGCATAAGTAGCCATATTCTGGGTTGTGTTTTCCGTAGAATAATTTCCCGCAGAACTCGCAGATTTTCCCGCAGAACTCGCAGAACGTAGAGTACACCATTTACTATCAGTCAATGTATTAGTGTACTCTACGTTCTGCGGAAATCTGCGTGTATTCTGCGAGTTCTGCGGGAAATTACGCTACGGGAAATTACTGGCGGTGACTAAAATTCGAGATGTTATTCCATCCCACAACAGATACACATCAATTCAGACTGCGTTTCGCCAGGTAAAAATCAACCATTTCGTAATCGCTTTTCAGACGCGCATCGAGTTCGGCGAGTGTTTTGGGGGGCGGAACGATGGCCTTATCGCCGGGCTGCCAGTTGAGCGGCAACGCGCATTTGTGCTGGTCGGCAGTTTGAAGTGCGATCAGGGCGCGTTTTATTTCTTCCATATTCCGGCCCACATTCAGCGGGTAGTACATTATCAGGCGTACCTTGAAGTTCGGATCAATGATAAAAACGGCCCGTACCGCTGCTGTTTCGCTTTCGCCGGGTTGCAGCATACCGTACAATTTGGCGATCGACATATCGAGGTCGGCAATGATCGGAAATTCGAAAAATACGCCGGTTTTTTCACGTACGTTTTGCACCCAGGCCACGTGTGCGTGTATGCTATCGATACTCAGACCGATCAAGCGTGTACTATGGGCGGCAAAAAATTCTTTTTCCTGTGCAAATCCTGACATTTCAGTAGTGCATACCGGCGTAAAGTCGGCCGGATGGGAAAAAAGAATTGTCCAGGCGCCTTTAGCGTACTCCGAAAAGCGCAATTTCCCGGTAGTGGTCAGTGCCTCAAAGTCGGGCGCCACATCGCCAATGCGTGGCATGCTTTGAATGAGTGTAGATTCCATAATTTGTTATATCAAGTGAGTAATGTTTGCTGCTGCAAAATTGCGGGCATTGGCATCGGCTGGAGTAGACTGATTTTCATCGAAAATGGTACTTTTCAAGGCTTCAAAACCTGCCCAAAGCAGGGTGTTGGCGCCTCGTGTTAAACAACGATATCGCAGCACCACTCAACAAGCAACACACGTTTGTATGGCAATAAACACGGTATATATGAATAAACTTCTTCCTCGCCTGTTAGGTGGGATGTGTCTGTTTATGGCAGCCCCCCCATACGCCATTCGTGCGCAGAGCCTGATTGCCAATTCGCAGTTGGATGATGATAATATTTGTGTGGAGTACAATGCCCGTTGTGCGCCGGAAGCCTGGTGGGAGGCCAATTTCGGCCCCACGCATTATATCAAAGGGGCAAAAGGAGGGAAAGTAGGGATCAAACTTTCCAATAATCCCAACATGCGTACGGTAATGGTAACGCAGTTGTTGTGTCCGCTCATGGCAGGCCAGGAATATAAAGTAACGATAGACCTGAACCTGCGCGGATCATCGTTTTATCCTTTTGGCCTCTGGCTGTCGGAGGCTGACCTGACAGAGCATTTCCGGGTGGATACGGTAGTTGCAACTTTGGTGTTGACAGAAAAAAATGCCCTGGGAAAAATAAAAAAAATGGACTGGGTGCCATTTGAAGGCCAGTTTCAGGCCCGCGGCGGTGAAACATTTCTGTATGTCGGGATGATGGGCCCGCCTACGAAAGACCGACGCGACTGGTATTTTGTCGCCTATATAGATAATATTACCCTCACTCCTGTTGGCGATTCATACCCGCTTTGCGATGAAGCGACTGCCACGCAGACTAGATTGTATGCTCGCGACCGCCGGCATGGCAGCGTTCCGGAAGAATATGTGCCGATAGAACAGGCGCCTGTGCCAGAAGAACTGGAACCTGTTGAGGAGGTGGAAGAAGAACCGGAATTGCTGGCGGTACCAACTGTCCGTCAGCCCGATACGCTGTTGCTGTCGGGGGTGTGTTTTGATTTTAATAAAAGCACCCTGAATGCACATTATGCAGCCATTACGGACAGCCTGGTAGAGAAAATTATGGCCCGGCATCCACAAAAAATCCTCATCAACGGCCACACGGACAATATTGGTACGGATGAATTCAACCTGAACCTGTCGTTGGCGCGGGCACACACTGCTGCCAGCGTTTTGGTGGGGAAAGGGTTTCCTGCCGAAAAAATTGTTTGTGAAGGGAAAGGCGAAAGCCTGCCGGTGGCCAACAACGATACGGAAACCGGCCGGGCCGCCAATCGGCGTATCGAGTTCGTTCTCTGGTAGTTGAAATAAAAATTACCAGTCGAATTCCACTACTTCTTCCAGTCCTTCCGACAGACTGAAATGCACCGGGCAGGTGCGCGCAGCATGCTCCAGCACCTTGCGCTGGCCGTCGGTGTAATTGTTCCGCGGCATGGAAAACCGTATTTCTATGCGGGCAATACGCCGTGGGTCGGACGCCATAATTTTGGTCACTTCCGCTCGGGCGCCATCGATGTTCCAGCCGTGGTTGCGTGCACTGATACCCATGATGGTCAGCATACACGATGCCAGTGAAGTCGCACACAGGTCTGTAGGTGAAAATGCTTCACCACGCCCCTGGTTGTCGGGTGGCGCATCCGTGATGATTTTCTGCCCGGAAAGCAGGTGGGTGGCTTCGGTACGAAGTTCTCCGAGGTATTCGACGGTAGAGGTCATTGATAGAGAAGTGAGAGGCGAGAAGTGAGAGGTGAGAAGAGGCGAGAGGTGAGAAGTGAGAGGCGAGAGACCGTAGAGTACATCGCTTTCTTCCCAACAATTCAGTGAGCAAAGCGGTGTACTCTACGGTCTCTCACCTCTCACCTCTCACTTCTCACCTCTCACTTCTTAAGAAGGTTGCGGGTCAGCAACTTCTTCTTTATCAGCGTTTTGTTCGGCCTTGCGGCGCTCTTTGCGGGCGCGGTCTTCGGCTTCAATTTTATCGTATGCCTTGATGATTTCCTTCACCAGGCGGTGGCGCACCACGTCCTCCGTCGTCAGGTGGATGGTAGCGATCCCATCTACGCCATCGAGGATGTCGATGGCCTGGCGCAGTCCCGATTTCTGGTTGTGCGGCAGGTCGATCTGGCTCATGTCGCCCGTAATCACACACTTGGCAGAAGGGCCGAGGCGGGTGAGGAACATTTTCAATTGCAGCGGCGTAGCGTTCTGTGCTTCATCAAGAATAATAAAGGCGTTGTCGAGCGTACGGCCACGCATAAATGCCAGCGGTGCGATTTCGATGACGCGGTTTTCCATGAAAAAATTGAGTTTATCCATGGGTAGCATGTCATCCAGCGCGTCGTACAGCGGGCGCAGGTAAGGGTCGACCTTGTCTTTCAGGTCGCCAGGCAAAAAACCGAGGCTTTCGCCGGCTTCTACGGCCGGGCGCGTGAGGACGATTTTTTTGACTAATTTGTTTTTCAGCGCGCGCACGGCCAGGGCCACAGCGGTGTAGGTTTTACCTGTACCCGCAGGGCCGAGTGCAAAAACGATGTCGTTGGCATCCACCACTTCGACCATACGTTTCTGGTTGCGCGTTTTAGCCTTGATCGGCTTCCCGTCGCGGCCGAACAGGATGGCATTGCTGCCGTCGCCCTGCACAGGGATGCGTACTTCGAAGGGGTTTTCGCCGCCCAGCAGGTCTTCCACGGTTTGCACAGGCAGTTCGTGGTGTTCGCGCAGGTAGCGCACCATCATTTCAAATTTGGCTTTGGCAGCCTGGGAGTCTTTTTTATCGCCGGAAATTTTCAGGCTGTTTCCGCGGGCAGTGATGGTTACATCGGAAAATGCCTTGCGCAGAAGGTTCAACTTGGCGTTGTTTTCGCCAAAAAGTGCTACGGGATCAACGCCCTCGACGGTAAGAATGATTTCGCTCAATAGTATGTTGCGGTTTTCGGCAGCGGGAAGTTCATCGGCACGCAAAGGGCTGGTTTTCTGAAACAGAAGGGGTGCGATGGTTCCATGCCTTTTTTTACAATATCAAAACCCTTTTCCCGCCCACAAATCTAACGCAAACGGGGTCAATCTTCCAAACCAAATTGATGCGGGAATAGTTCATTTTAATTGAGGTTGTAATTCATCCCGAATCGGAAAAAACGCCCCTGCTGTGGATTGAAGTGCAGGTCGTCGGGGGTGCCGGTGGCATCGAGGCCTGCAAAATGGCGGTTGAACATGTTTTGCACGTACAGATACACCAAAAACTGCTTGCTCAAAAACAGGCGCGCACTCATATCCCAACTCCGGAAAGTGGGATAACGCTCCTGGGTAAACTGTAAATGGAAGGCATCGCGATAGGCTACCGATTTGCTCAAAACAGAAGTCTGCCGGTTGGAGGCAAACATGAGTTCCAGTTTGTTCAGGCGGAAAAATGTCCGAAACTGCGTATGCCAGCGGGGCTGGTTCAGCACTTCGCCAAGTGGCTCGGCCAGTTCGGGCAGCCATTCCTTGCCACGCGCATATTGCAGGTAAAATTCCATGCGGGAGGAAATGACATTTTTTTTGCGTGTTTCCAGGTTGCTCAATTCTACCAGATCGACATCTTCGGAGCGCAGCAAACCCTGAATTCCCCAGATGCGTTTGCCTATGCCTTTTATTTGCTGATACCCGTACAACCAGGTGCCATCCGGTTGCTCTTTAAACTGATTGGGGCGAATCATGTTGCTGGTTTCCTGCCAGAAAAAGGTGCCTTCGAGCCGAATATCCTTATCAAAACGGATACTTGCCTCTGCCGCGCGGGTTTCTTCCGGCTGATCGAGTTCTATGTCATTAAGGCGTTGTAATTCTCCCTTGCTGTAAGCATATACGTAAAAAGTATTGCTTCGATAATAGGGAGATACATGCCGCAAGCCGGTGGAATAATTCCCGCGCAGCGTCCAGTGTTTGAGAAAATGATACTGAGCCGCTATTCGGGGCAATGAACGCGCCGAGAGATAATAACCTACGTGGAGGTTGGCGCCCATAGCGCCGATTACAGTCAGGTTCTTGTCCTGCCATTTCAACTGACCTGTCAGGTGCAACTCGCCAGTGCCCGAGCTGGAAATAGCCACCGGATCGGAAGCAACAGTGGGGTCGAATAACTGCGACTCGACAGGGGTTTTATGGTGGTTGAAGTATCCCAGCCCATTCTGTGTGATACTTTGAGCGCCCAGATCCATGGAGAGCCGCCGCCCCAGTGCCGCATTTAGCCTGAATTCGTAGCGAATATCGATGCCGTTGGCATAGCCAAATCGCTCGTCTGCGTTGTAACGCTGGTAAACGGTATCCAGCCAGCCGGCCACAGCGGGCTGCTGCTGCGCCAACAACAGGTAGGAACCTGCCGCCAGCCTGTCGTACAGCAGGGTAGCCGTCGAAGTGTTGTTTATCTTGTAGCGGGTCACTGCAATGTTGTTATAGGAGGTCCAGCGCTTGCGCTGGCGTCCGAAACTGAGGCTGTACACTTCTTCCGTTTCGGCAATGCGGTTGGATGAGTTGGCATAAGAAATAGCCAATGGGTTCAGCCCCAGTGCGCTGTGGTCGAAGCGGCTCATGCGAAGGTAGCCGAACTGCATGCGGCGAAATTTCAGGTTGAGCCCGAACATGCGGCTTTCGTGCATCAACGGCGCCGTTTTGGGTATATTGAAAGCATCGGAGCGGCGGTAGTTGGGAAGATTCCAGTAGTAGCCGGAGGTCATGTACTCGGGCACGTACGTGTCCATATTGAACAGGCTCTGATCGTAATACACGTCGGTGCGTTCGCGCACCGTGCTGCTGCCGTACAGGCTGAAACGGAATATTTTTTTGTCCTTGCCGAGTTTGCCGCCAAACGTCAGGTCGAGGTTGTTGCTGCCGAAACGGCCAAACGAAAGGTCGGCCTGCGTGTACACCGGGCGCTCCGATTCTTTCAAAATGATATTAACCACCCCGGCACAGGCTTCATTGCCATACAGGGCGCCGGCAGGGCCGTATACTACCTCAATACGTTCCGCCTGCCGGATCGGCAATTGCGCCCCAATGGGCATGCCCAGGGCAACAAAGGGCTTGACGGGTACGTCGTTGATGAGGATTTTTACAAACTGGTTGCCAGCCAGCCCGCGCATCAGAAACGTCTCGCCTTCCACGGCATTGCCCGGTTGCGACACGCGCACGCCCGGCGCAGCCCGCATCACGTCGCCGAGGGTGACGAATCCATTGCGCTGAATATCTTCGGCCGTGACGACCCAGGTACTGAAAGGCATTTGATCGGCTTCTTCCAGGCTGCGTGTGGCAGAAATCACTTTGGTCGACTGCAAAGAAAGGTCGCGCATCACGATGTCGCGCTCGGTCAGGCGCTCGGGCAGGAGCAACAGCGAGGTGTCATTTTGAGCCGCCAGAGAGCCGACACAGGTGTACAGGACGAAGAAGAAGAGGATTTTTACGGCTACATGTTTCATGGTGCGAAATGTAGCGAGTTTTATAGAAACTCAGGAACGTAACACACTTTTCCCCAGCCGCAACAGTGCCGACCGTTCGCGCCGCAGGCGGAAATACGGCTGCTGCACAGCCCCGAATTGCCTGCGCACCCGCTCGATGGGCTGTATCATGCTCCCCAAAAAATCGAATATCGGCAGTTGCAGCACTTCTCCGCTGTAGCGGATCATTTCCCACAACAACAATACGCCTGCGCCGGAAGCCCGGAGTTCGGGGGCGTCGCCTGCCATGAGCAGGTAGGCCGAACGGCGATCCCACACCAGGTACCCTACGGAATGAATAGCGCCGGTGGCGTTGTCTACCGCCATGAAAATTTCGCGTTGCGCGTGTGCTGCCAGCGCCTGATCGAGCCGCTGCAAGAGGGCGGTATCCACAGGCGGTCGCATGCCTTTTCGTTCGAAACTGCTGTTGTGTACGCGGATAAACTCCTGCAAGGAACAACCCGTCTGAATCGTCACCTGCTGCTGCGCCCGCGGTATTTTCTGGTTGCGGTAGTCGGCGGCTAAACCTTTCCACACTTTTTCTAAATCATTGATTTTCAAGATATAGGAATAGCGCGTCGTTTGCCGGAAACCTTTCCAGAAAAAGGGTAGCCAGTTGCTGACCGTGTAGGGGAAATCCTGTTCAAACGCCGCCAGCCCGGGCGGCAGCAGCCCGATCAATTCTTCCATCAGGCCGGGCTCCTTTTTCAGGTTGCGCCACTCTGGCACTACATACGGCCCCATCATGCGCGCCAGGGGCGGCATAGCCACATATTTCCACCAGGCCTTTTTTTTCAAAAAATAGGGCCAAACCGCCACTACCTGCCCACCTTTTTCCAACACCACAGCATCCCAGGCGCCTGCGCCTTCACACACGGCATCCAGGTACCAGTCCTGCATGAACAGCGGGAAGTCGGGCGGTGAGGAGGCGCAGAAGGAAGGGTACATGGTAGAGGTGAGAGGTGAGAGGTGAGAAGTGAGAGGTGAGAGAAGGTGAGAGAGGGGTTAGAAGCCGGTGTTGATGCGAATATAAAAGCCATTTTGGCCGAGGTCGTTGCGGCTGAATTCGAAACGGGCCGTTTTATTGTAATACGCCACTACATCCAGCCCGACGCCATAGCCGTACATGACGCGGTTGACGAAGGGGTTGTTTTCCCCATAATACGGGTCGTTGCTGAACCCTGCATCGTTGTTGACAGCCAGGTAAACCTTGATCGGAATGGTCTGGAACGCCTCGATGGGCACCCATTTCCCGAGCCGATAGGTTCTATTAAAAATTTCGAGGTGAAAGGCCGTTTTCACTACTCCAAAATCAAGTCCGTCGGCCACAAAATACTCATAGCCGCGCACAAAATTATTGCCGTATCCCAGACCCTGGTTGTTGAAATAAGGCGGGCGGCAGCGGGGCAGACTGATGCGCGCGGCTGTGTTGAGGGCAAAACTCAGTTTGGGCTTCAGTTTGAAATACCGGTCGTATTCTCCATAAATGCGCGTCAGATGCAGGTCTTCGGAGCGCAAAAAACCATTTTGCCGCAATTCAAACGTAGCCCGCCAGCCTTGCAGCGGATACGGGCGAATATCGAGCCGGTCGAACGAAATATTGTAGGTCAGGCTGGTGTAGCGCTGTATCTGCCGGCCCTGGAGGAAAAAATTCGGGTTCATCTCGGCGATGGTATCGCTGATCTGGTTGCGGTGGTATTCTGCTGCAAAGGTGTGGCTGACAAATAGTTTTGGCCGCCAGGTAAACCCCGTGCCGATCGCCAGCCGCTGAATGGACCAGCGATCCGGGTCGGTGTAAAACAGGATTTTATTCCCGTCGGTGTTGTACGCTACCTCGTGGTTGCGGCTGTAGGTCACGGCCGTTTGCATGCCCAGCGTCTGTTTTTTATTCACGTTGGGGTGCCGGTACGCCAGTTCGTATTTGTTGGAATAGCCGAACTGCAACTTGGTTTTCAGCAAATCGGCCTGCCCCGAAAAATTCAGCCAGTTGAGGTCGATGCCATAGTTGACGCGCCGCAGCGAGCGGTGAAACTCTTTCCACCAGACGTTGAAATTCCGGTCGGCCAGTTCGAACAGTGGCGCAGGGTAAATATACCAACCCTCCTGGAGGCGAATTTGCAGGGTGACCTGGTTGCGCTCGTCCCAGGTGAGCACATTGATATGAGCGCTGGCAAAAATACCGAGGTTCATCAGGCGCAGGCTGTTGCGCTCCAGCGTGGTGCCGAGGTCGGCCACGGTAATGGAATCGCCGGGTGCAAATTCGAGTTCGCGCAGGATCAGGTTGTCGCGCGTTTTTCGGTTGCCTTCGATGTTGATTTTCTGGATGTACACGAATGCAGGCAGCGCCGCTACTCCCTGCGCTGTGGATTTCAGCAAGGAAATAGTACAAAAAAACAGCAGTAGAAAACGCCTGATTTCCAGACAATTACTCAATCGGCAAGTCATGCGCGGCAGTTGAAAATCCTCTTTTGGGGGCGAAAATCCGTCCTAAAACGCTCAAATTGCCGCCTCGTGGGCCCAAAAAACGTCAAATCCTGCAAAAAAAGCATACAAATGAATATATTTTTATGTGTGTTGCGCTACCTTTGGACAAAAAGAGCAGGACGTGGATTTGAATGATATGATGCAGGACCCGGTTTTTTACGGGTTGGTTTGGGCCATTTTCACCGTGATCGGCGTGATTGTGGGCTGGACGCTGCGTGCCACGTACCCCGAACAGGAAGTGCGCAATTCGCTCTCCCGGGTCGAGCAGGAAAAGAATACGCTCGCCCGTTTGTACACCAGCATCAAACACCAGCACGACCTGCGCGAGGCCGATTTCCGAAAAGCATCGATGGAATTAGGTACACTTCGCGATCAATTGGTTGCCCTGGAGGCCGACCGCTCCCGCCGCGTTCAACTCGAACAATCCTACGCACCCCGGCTCGAAAAAGCCGAGGCCAATGCCGCGCAATACGCCCAGAAAGTGGCGGCGCTGGAGGTGCTGGCCGGCAGCCTGCGCACCCGCAACGATGAACTGAGTGCCGAACTCAAACGCATGCAGCAGGAACTCGACGCCTGGCAGGTGCTGTACCATGACTTCCAGGCCATGCAACGCAAATTGGCGGCCTTCGAACAAAATGCTTCCTGGCTCGAAGCCGAACGCGAACAACTGCGCCGCCAACTGGAAACAGCCCGCATCGAAATTGAAAACCTGCAGATGCAGTTGCTCCAGCGCCGCGCCGATGCGCCCTCTACCGGCTCCAACAAATCGGCCGCTCATGGCGACCGGCAAGGCGGCCCCGCTGCACCGGAAAATACCGACGACCTGAAAATTATCAACGGCATCAACCCGTTTGCCGAACAACAACTCATCGCACTGGGTATCCACACCTTCGCCCAGATCAGCCGCTGGGACGACAGCGCTATCCTGGCTTTCGCCAAAGCGCTCAATATCAGCCCGGGGAAAATTTACAAGGAGGACTGGGTAGGGCAGGCAAGGCATTTGGTGGGGAGCAGGTGAGGACGGGTCAGTATTTCCTCAATCTGACAACGTTACTACTGCCGACGTGCCGACGCTTAGGAGGCAATTGTTGGCAGCATTATTCTGTTTTTAGGTTCCGTATGTCAATTTCAATGATTTGAGCATCATCAGCGTTGACAATAGATTCCTGAATCACTGAGACGTATGATACAAGGGTTTTGAAGCGATTATCAAATGTCTTCAATACAATCAATCGAACAGGGTATTTCTCTAAGTTCTGCTGATTCTGTAAATTTTTATCTGCCGTTAGCAGAAACTCAAAACCTTCTTCCAACATGGAACGTATGAGGTCTCCATTTTTTTTCTCTGCCCACCCAATGTCATGTACAGAAACAACCTCTAAGGGGGCTGTAAAAAGTTTGGCAAGCGGACGTGGAAGATTCTCGTCAAGCAATATTCTCTTCATACTCCGTATAGGTATAGTGTCTTTCCAACAATGCCAGTAGTTGGATTACCTGTTCTTTCCTGACGGATGGATAATCATGCAAAAATTCTTCGATGGTGTCTCCGTTTTTCAGGTAGTCAAATAATATCTTGACTGGTACTCGTGTCTTAGCGAATACGGGTGTGCCACTTTGAATTTCAGGCGATATGGTTATCAAGTCAGCCAACATATTGTTATTTGTTTAATTTGCTCCATTGATTTCTATGTTCTTGTAGTGCCCCATGATTTACTGTCTCTCTTAGGTCTGATCTGCCTAAACTTGCACCATAATAATGGGTTTTATCAGACAGGAGTTCTTCTCCTTTGACAATAAAGTAATTTGGTTGCTCTTCTTCTCCGTTGAGATAGACAAAAACGTAAAAATCCTCCGATCTTATCTTTTCAGTATGCAAAGTAAAGCAATTTGGGCCTCTTTTCAAAAGTTCCGCCGCAACAAAATACTCGCCTGCTAATCCTGTTATCTGTTTATCCATATCAAATTTTTCGGCCGTTGTTGGTATCCCTTGCCACTCTTATCAAGCCGCCAGGGCCATTGTTGGCGTCCTCGCCAACAATAATCGGTGGAATGAGTGCCCAATGGCTATATTTGAAGCATCATTCGCTTCTTGTATGTATCATCATTATTACAACCTTTATTTTACTACCGCTACTATTGTGGAGTGGAGTCTGCATACAAGAGTGATGATAGAGGATATTGGGATTTTGTAACAGTCTTCGGCTAAATTTGGAGTATTTCGCAAGGATTCTGTTATTCATCCATTGTTGGCGGCGGGGCGGCCAAGAATAAGGTAGCAGCAGAATTTCCTTACAAAATTACCTTCGCTACTGACCACTCATTCCACCGTTTATTGTTGGCGAGGACGCCAACAATGGCCCTGGCGGCTCGGAGGTTGGGGCAAGGGGCGCCGACAACGGCCGAAAATTCCCCAACCATCCACCCTACTTTTTATCCAATCTCAACTTTTGGACCATATGCTTTTATCTCGCAAAGGGCTTGCTGCTAAACGGCCCAACCAACCAGTAGCCAATACAACATTTCAACCCCATACCTCGCCCTACCTTTCCACCAAAATATCATATTTCCCCAGCAGCCCCGCCAGCCCGTCCACTGAAAACCGCGCTTTTTTGATGCGGTTCTGATCAGGATCGAGGGCATAGTGATACGCCGTTCGAAAATCCGCTTTTTCCAGGTTGGTATTTTCAAACAGGGCGCCTTCCAGGTCGCAGGCGGCGAAGGTCGACTGGCTCAAATCGCAGTGGGCAAAATCTGTTTCCTGCAACTGACACTGCTGGAATACCGTGCCTTTCAGTTTTTTGCCATAAAAAGAAGCATGGCGCAGCGCGCAGTCTTCGAGGCGGATGGAAAAGCCCAGGTCGTTGCAATCTTCGAAGCGCAGCCCCAGCATTTTGCAGGCTTTAAACTGCACCTCGCGAAAAGCCGTCTGGGCCACGGTAGCCATGCTCAGGTTGCAACGCAGAAAGGTGCAGTCCGCGAACTTATAACCCGACAGGTCGGTGTTGGACAAGTCGGCATCCTGGAATGTGCATTGTTCGTATTCGCCGGGTACGAGCGGCAAATCGGTAGGAAGGAATGTTTTTGTTTCGAAATAGGCGTTGGACATGGGTGGAGGATTTGGTTGTTCGGCTTCGCCTCACGAGTGTGGGTTGGACGTTCGGCTTCGCCTCACGTAGCAGGATGGGAACGCGGATAAAGCGGATGAAGCGGATTTAAACGGATTTTTGGTGGCCTTGCGGCCACTTCTTTTTGATTTTTATGGATTTGCCTGCCTTCGGCAGGACGTATATAGAATCAATCATCTGTAGAGCAAGCAAGAATCAACATCGATCACTTATATCATTTATGTGTATGCCATGCGTATCCACCCGCCGGAGGCGGTCAAGTCTGTAAAAATCAAAAAAAGTGGCCGCAAGGCCACCAAAAATCCGTTTAAATCCGCTTTATCCGCTTCATCCGCGTTCCCATCCTGCTACGTGAGGTGAAGCCGAACGCCCAATCACCATCGCGAAGCGAAGCCGACCATCTCACCCTACCACCACCACCACATTCCCCTTTTTATGTCCGCCATCCACATACCGGTGCGCATCAGCAATCTGATCCAGGGAAAAGGAGCGGTCGATAGCGGCCGAAAGTTGACCCTTTTCTGCTAATTGGGCAAGCGCTTTGATGTTTTCGGGCAATTCGCTGGCAACGCCGAACACCACTTTCTGGCTGGCCCTGCGCCCTGCCCAGGCGCCTTGCAACATTTCGCGCATCATGGCCGCGCCGAGCAGCAGCGTGCCGCCTTTTTTCAGGGCTGCCGAACAGGCCGACACCGACGCTTTGTTCACGGTTTCGTACACCACATCGTATTGCCCGAAGTTTTTGGAAAAGTCCGTGCGGGTGTAGTCGATGACGTGGGTAGCGCCCAGCGCCCGCACCATGTCCACATTGGCGGTGCTGCACACGCCGGTCACCTCAGCACCCAGGGCGCGGGCAATTTGAACCGCTGCGGAGCCCACAGCGCCCGAAGCGCCATAAATCAGCACTTTTTGTCCGGGCTGGATGTTGGCTTTTTGAAGATAATGCCAGGCGGTGTTGCCACCAAATGGCAAAGCCGCCGCCTCGGCATGCGTCAGGTTGGAAGGTTTGAGGGTGATGGGTGCGTTGTCGGGCAGACAAATGTATTCGGCATAAGCGCCAAAATGCAGGTTGGTAGCGCCGAACACCTCGTCGCCGGGTCGGAATGCCTGCACGTCGGCGCCAACGGCTTCAACGGTGCCCGACAGCACGCCGCCAAGGATGGGTTTGGAAGGTTTGAACAGGCCAAAAATAAAACGCACGGCAAACGGATCGGCCCTGCGCAGGCGGCAGTCGCCGGAATTGACGGCCGTCGCATGTATTTTAATCAGCACTTCGTTGTGTTTGGGAACGGGCTTGGCCCATTGTTTCACCTGGAGGACTTCGGGAGCGCCGTATTGTGTGTAAACGGCCGCTTTCATAGAGGAGGAGGTCATAAGTTGTTGTTTTTTAATCGGGGCAAAGGTCAGCCCCGTTCCTCCCTCGATTCATTGACTTTCGTCAAGAAATGCAGCGCGCGCTATTTTTTTATGATGCGTTTGCGAATCCGGCTCAGCGATTCGGCCGTGACGCCGAGGTAACTGGCCAACTGGTATTGTGGCACGCGGTCGATCAGATCAGGGCGCGTATTGAGCAGGTACAGGTAGCGCTCTTCGGGGCTACGCAGGACAAAAGAGGTGAGTTGTTCCTGGGTTTTTCCCAGTTCTTCTTCCATGGCGAGGTAACTGACCGCCTCCAGTCGGGGAAGTTTTTCAAAAAATGCCGCCTGGTCTTCCGGCGTGCTGGTCGTCACCGTCGTGTCTTCCACACAAGCGAGGTAATACCTCGAAGGAGCGCGTTTGAAGGTGCCTTCGTAGGGCGTCACGGGCTGGCCTTCGGTGTAGAAATTGGTGGTTTTTTCCTCACCGTCTACCAGAAAATACTGGCGGATACAACCTTTCAGCACGAAGTAGCACAGTTTGGCTATTTGCCCTTCCTTGAGCAAAATTGTGCCTTTTTTGAAGGTTTTAAACTTCATGGTGCGCACAATTTCCTCCATTTCCCCCTGGCTCAACTGCGTGAACTGAGAGATGTATCGGATGATTTCCTGCTCGGGCGATGCTTCGCTGCCTGATTTGCGGGATGATGTGGAAAGTGGTGTGGCCATGTATGCAAAAGTAGGTTTTTTTCTGGAAAAAGTTGCCGGAAGATATGCAGCCTCTCCGAGGTTTGAACAGACGTACAGGTGAAATTTTTATCCTGTTTAAAAATGTTAAACTTTCCCGTTTCTTCCCAAAAACTCCTAACCTTGCAAAAAAAATTACAAAAATTGTTCATCAAATACTGTCTGTGTTTTTTGCGCAAAAAATTGATTTTCAAACCTTTAAAAAGCATTTGAAATAAAAATACAAGAAAAACCTCCAGCGTAAGAATCAAAAAATGAAAGAATTGGCCCCTTTTTTGGTAGGGCCGGTTTGTCATTACCCATCATCCCACCATTCTTAGATTAATCCCACACCCGAAAATGGCATCGTTTGGTCCGAAACAGACTCTAACTCAAAAACTTCAACAAAAACTTTCCCCCCAGCAGATTCAGTTGATGAAACTGCTGCAAATCCCTACGGCCACCCTCGAACAACGTATACAGGAAGAACTGGAAATCAACCCTGCCCTGGAAGAAGGCGACGAAACGGCCGACCTGCTCGAAGGCATGTCTGAAATGGACTTGTCGGACGCCGACCTCAGTTACTACGAACGCGAACAAAAAGCCGAATCGGGCGACGACGATCGCGACGACAACATAGGTTCGGACGAGGGCGGTGGGCTGGATGCCATCGATGAAATAGAACGCGACAGCGCCGATGATTACGATGACGATACGATCAGCCTGCGCGACGATGATGTGGAACTCGACGACTATATCGTCAATTTTATTGAAGACGACCCGGCTACCTACAAAACCCGCGATGAAAGCCGCGGCGGCGACGAGGAAGAAAAAAGTGCGCCCATCGTTTTCGAAAGCACCTTCCACGAATACCTCGAACAGCAACTCGGCATGCTGAGTCTGCACGACGAACGCGAGCACGCCATTGCCCTGCAAATTATCGGCTCTATCGATGACGATGGCTACCTGCGCCGCGAACCGGGCGCTATGGTCGACGACCTGCTGTTCAGCCAGAATATCAGCACCAACGAGAAGGAAATCAACGAAATGCTGCTGAAAATTCAGCAGTTCGACCCGCCGGGTATCGGCGCGCGCGACCTGCGCGAGTGCCTGCTGCTTCAACTTCATTCCCGCCTGCGCCAGGAGGAAGATTCGCTCACCTACGACGATCGGCAGGCGGTGCAATTCGCCATCCGCATCATCGATCAGTACTTCGACGAGTTTACAAAAAAACACTACCAAAAACTCTGTCGCCAACTCAGTATCGACGAAGATGAGTTGAAAATGGCCGTTGATGAAATCCTAAAACTCAACCCCAAACCGGCCAGCGGCTTCGCTTCTCGGGGCGACCGCAACCAGAACTACGTGTTGCCCGATTTCCTCGTCAACAACCGCGACGGCGAACTGGAACTCACGCTCAACGCCCGCAATGCCCCCGATTTGCGTATCAACGATCAATACCGCGACATGCTCAAGGCATTTCACGACGGCCGCAACGGGCGCCGCGCCACCAAAAAAGAAAAGGAGGCGGTGCTGTTTATCAAACAGAAAATCGACAGCGCCCGCTGGTTTATCGATGCCATCAAACAACGCCAGCAGACCATGATGCTCACCATGGGCGCCATCATGCGCCACCAGGAGGAGTATTTCCTGACAGGCGACCAGAAAAAAATCCGCCCGATGATCCTCAAGGACATCGCCGACGTGACCGGACTCGATATTTCCACCGTTTCGCGGGTGGCCAATTCCAAATACGTACAAACCGAATTCGGTACTAAACGCCTGAAAGATTTCTTCTCCGAAAGCCTCAGCACACAGGACGGCGAAGAGGTGTCTACCCTCGAAGTGAAAAAAATCCTGTCTGATATGATCGCCGAGGAAAACAAGCGCCGCCCGTTGTCCGACGAAAAACTCAAGTCAGTACTTCTGAAAAACGGCTACAACATCGCTCGCCGCACCGTAGCCAAATACCGCGAACAGTTGAATATCCCGGTAGCGCGACTGCGTAAAGCGCTGTGAATTTGGTTATCGGTTATCAGGGGGGGAGAATCAGGATTTTGAGGATTAAAAAGGATTAGAAGAATTCCCGATGTGATTTTGACATTATTCCAGTTAATTCTGATTAATTGACTATATAAAACAGGTTTTATGCCTTTTTTATATCATTTTTTGAATTTACACATCTCATTGGGAATCCTTCTAATCCTTTTTAATCCTCAAAATCCTGATTCCCCCACCCCTGATAACCAATAACTGATAACTGATAACGAACTAGTATCTTTGCCCCCTCCAACGCAAATTCACACACATTGCTATGAAAAAACACCTCTTTTTCATCCTCTTTTCCCTGTTTTTGACCGCTTTGTCGGCACAAAAGCAGGAGGCCTACAGTTTTGGCGCCCCTTACAAACTGGGTGCTACTTCCGTTAAAAGCCAGGACATGACCGGCACCTGCTGGTGCTTTTCCTCTGCTTCTTTCCTTGAAAGCGAGGCGCTGCGCCTGGGCAAAGGCGAACACGATTTATCGGAAATGTACATTGTGCGGCACGTGTACCGCCAGAAATGCGAAAACTATGTGCGCCGCCAGGGCCATGCGCAATTCGGGGAAGGCGGCCTCGCCCACGACCTGCTGAATGCCGTACGCGAATTTGGTATTGTACCGGAAAGCGTGTACCCCGGCCGCAAAGACGTAAAAAAGCCATTTAACCACCAGCAACTGGAAAAAAACCTGAAAAGCCTGTGCGACGGATTGGTGAAACAAGGCGCAGCAGGCACCCTCCAGTCCGGTTGGCTCAGCCAGGTAGACGCCGTGCTGGATGAAGAATTCGGTGTGGTGCCCACGCAGTTTACCTACAACAATACGGTATTCACGCCGGTATCATTCCGTGAATTTCTGGGAATAGAACCCGATGACTACCTGACCCTTACTTCCTTTACGCACCACCCGTTCTACCAACCGTTTATCCTGGAAATTCCTGACAACTGGGCCAATGGTATGTTTTACAATGTGCCACTGGGCGAACTCATTCGTACCCTCAACACCTCCCTTCAGCAGGGCTACAGCGTGGAATGGGATGCTGATGTGAGCAATGAAGATTTTTCGGCGCAAAATGGCGTGGCTATTATCCCCGAACGCGACTGGAAAGACAAAGACGCGATAGCACAGAGCAATACTTTCAAATTCTGGGAACCGGAAAAAAACATCACGGCCGAATATCGCCAGCAATTATTTGACCGTCAAGTCACCACCGACGATCACCTCATGCACATCGTTGGCCTGTTGAACGAAGGACACGGCGGCAGTTTCTTCGTGGTGAAAAACTCCTGGGGTGAAATTTCCGACCTCAAAGGATTTGTCTACGTTTCTGATGCCTACATGCGCCAAAACACGATTTCCTTTACGGTGTATAAAAATGCCGTTCCAAAGGATATTCGCAAGCGTCTCGGCCTCGAGGAAGGAGCGGGCAATCCATTCAAAAATTCGGAAGCCCCCCGAGAAAAAACCAGCAAAACATCTGCACCAAGCAAGCCAGGCACCGTCAAGCCAAAACTGGATATAAACGAAGTCCATAAAATGCGGGACAACGCCAAGCAACAGGAAAGTTCGGAGCATTGATTAAGAAGCAAGAGGCAAGAGGCAAGGGGCAAAGGGCAAGAGGCAAAAAGCAGGAGACAAAAAGCAAAAAAAGTGCAACTTTGCCCCTTCATTCATTTCTTGCCCCTTGCCCCTTGCTCTTTGCCTTTTGTTTTTAAGATATTTGCAATGAAAAACACTCCCCTAACGGAAAAACACCTCGCTTTGGGCGCTAAAATGGCCGAATTTGCAGGTTATAACATGCCCATTTCCTACACCACCATTTCAGATGAACACCATGCGGTGCGTCAGGGTATCGGCGTATTCGACGTAAGCCACATGGGCGAATTCATCGTACGAGGAAAAGATGCGCTCGCGTTTTTGCAAAGCGCCACTTCCAACGATGTCAGCAAACTCCAGCCGGGCGAAGTGCAGTACTCCTGCATGCCCAATAAAAAAGGCGGCATTGTGGACGACCTGCTGGTGTATCGACTGGATGATGCGCCGGAAATGACCGTTGCCGGCGAACAGTCGTTTATGCTGGTCGTCAATGCTTCCAATGAAATCAAGGACTGGCGCTGGCTCAAACGCCTGGCGCGCGGGTTTGAAGTGAAAATGCAGAATATTTCTGCCAAAACAGGCCTGATTGCGGTACAAGGCCCCAAAGCCGCCGAAGCATTGCAAAAACTGACCGATATTGATCTGAAAAGTATCAAGTACTACAACTTTCAGCGCGGCCGTTTTGCATCCTGCAACAATGTGATCGTATCGGCTACCGGATATACAGGTAGCGGCGGGTTCGAGATTTATGCCAAAAATAAGGACATCGCCAAAATCTGGGATCGCGTGTTCAAAGCAGGCGCCAAATTCGGCATCAAACCTGCCGGCCTCGGCGCTCGCGATACCCTGCGCCTGGAAATGGGCTACTGCCTGTATGGCAACGATATCGACGACAAAACAAGTCCGCTCGAAGCCGGTCTGGGCTGGATCACCAAATTGAACAAACCCGCGGATTTTCCATCCAAAGCGCGTTTCCAGAAGCAAAAAGCGGAAGGTGTCAAACGCAAATTAGTCGGATTTACACTGGCTGAACGCCGCGTACCCCGCCACGGGTATGTGATCGAAAGCAAACGCGGCGCTACAATCGGCGTGGTTACTTCCGGCACCCATTCACCTACGCTCGACCAACCTGTTGGAATGGGCTATGTAAAAGCCAAATATGCCGAACCGGGTACCAAAATCATGATCGTGGCTGGTAGCAAAAAACTGGAAGCCGTGGTGTCCAAGATACCATTTGTAACGCCCGGCGTTTAACCCAAAACCCTGATACGGAACATGGAGAACGAAACCGAATTCCCAGAACAGCAGGAACCTGAACTCCAGCCTGTTGCGCCTGAAGAAACACAATTGCCTGGCGTCGATGTCGACCCGGTGATGGTGCGCGCCGAACGCGTAAAAACCGAAATCGGCCAGGTGCTGGTAGGCCAGGAAGAAATGCTAGAACTGTTGCTGATCGCGCTTTTTACCGGCGGCCATGTGCTGCTGGAAGGTGTGCCGGGTATCGCCAAAACGCTGACAGCCAAACTGTTGGCTCGAAGCATCAATACCGGATTCAGCCGCATTCAGTTTACCCCCGACCTGATGCCTGCCGACGTGGTGGGCACACCGGTGTTCAACATGAAAACATCGGAATTTAACTTCAAGTCCGGCCCTATTTTCTCCAATGTAGTACTGATCGACGAAATCAACCGCGCCCCTGCCAAAACGCAGGCAGCGTTGTTTGAAGTGATGGAGGAAAAACAAGTGACCGTCGATGGTACTACCCACCAGATGGGGGCGCCGTTTTTTGTGGTGGCTACTCAAAACCCGATCGAACAGGAAGGTACGTACAAACTTCCGGAGGCGCAACTCGACCGCTTTATATTCAAAATCCTGCTCCAGTACCCCAGCCTCGACGAGGAGCAAAACATCCTGCGCCGTTTCCACAACGACTTCAACGGCGC
>JAEUUT010000054.1 GCA_016787415.1 Saprospiraceae bacterium
TATTTCTGGTCAATGTTGAAACAATTGCAGGCGCAAAGTTCACAAGTTTTACATTTTTAAAGAAAAAGGAACGCGAAAATATGGTAGTGCGTACCTTCGGGCTGCAAGAAAACGCCAGAATCTGACAAACAATAGTATGGAAGCAGTAGCAGGAAGGTAAGAATTTGCATTTTTACGCCTTGCTCCTGGTGTTTATTTCAATTTTTATTGCGGAAAAACTACACATGCCTGAATTGCAGGAAATAAAAAGAACCTTGTCGCGTATCGATAAACTCGAGCGGGAAGTAAGTCTTAAACAGTTGCAGATCAATAGTTTGCTGACCATCACGCAGGCTATCAATGAAAACGTGTCTGCGGAAGACCTGTTCAAGATGTACAATTCCTTCCTGCGCTGGGAAATCGGCATCCGAAAAATGGCGCTTTTTTTCCGGGAAGGTGAAAAATGGGTGTGTAAATCCTCGCTGGGTGTGCCCGAAGACATGCTTACGGAAGACATCAGCGCAGAACTGTCGAAGTACCGCAGCAAGCAAGGCCTCGAAAACAGCAGCCATGCCCTCATCCGCGAATTCGACCTCGTGGTGCCAGTGCTGCACAAGGACGTAGCCATTGCCTATGCTTTTATCGGCGGTTTTGGCGATGGCGATGATGTGTTCAACAAGGTGCAGTTCGTCACCACTATTACCAATGTGGTGGCCGTGGCCATCGAAAACAAACGCCTGTTCAAACAACAACTTCGCCAGGAAATTATCAACCGCGAGGTAGAAGTAGCGGCCGAAATTCAGCGCACACTGGTACCCTCGCGGCTTCCTTCGGGCGACAATTACCAGTTGTCGAGCATCTACAAACCGCACTTCGCTGTTGGAGGCGACTACTACGACGTGGTGGAATTTTCCGACGGGAAACTTGCTTTCTGCATTGCCGATATTACGGGCAAAGGCGTTTCGGCAGCCATGTTGATGGCTAATTTTCAGGCCAATTTCCATGCGCTGGTAACCCGCCGCCCCTCGCTGGAAGAAATTGTGTACGAACTCAACTCGGCCGTCTGGCGCGTCACGCAGGGCGACAAGTTTATTACCCTTTTCCTTGCCAAATACGATGTAGCCACCCGCACCCTGCACTATATCAACGCAGGCCACACGCCGCCCCTGCTGCTTAGCAATGGCGAAGTGATTCCGTTGCGCAACGGCTGCACCTCGCTCGGCTGGCTTCCCGAACTGCCTTTCCTCGAAATCGGCGGCATCTGCCTTACCGACGACGCCATGATATTCTCCTACACCGACGGCCTGACCGATATTCGCAATGACGACGGGGAGTATTTTACAGAAGAAAAACTTACCGAGTTTTTGCAGGAAAATGCCCAACTCGACGCTAAAAGCCTGAATACTCGGCTCCTGGCACATATCGAAACATTCAGGCAGGAACAACCTTTCCCCGACGATATAACGGTGCTGACGTGTCGGGTTTTTTGAAAATACTACAAGGACACACAGATTTTTTATCCCTTCAGTCGTATCATACAAACAAGATGAATACCACCGAATCCTTCGAAATCGCCGTGAACGGCCAGCACACCTTCGAATTTCAGGCGTCAGAAGCCGGTCAACTTGATTTGCTGACCGAGCAAGACGGCAGTTTCCACATCCTGTACAAGGGCAAATCGTGGCATGCCGAACTGGAAGAGGCCGATTTTACACAGCGCCAACTCGTTTTCCGCATCGATGGCAACAAATACACCGTACACCTCGCCGACCAGTACGAACGACTGGTTCGCCAACTGGGGCTTCAAATCGGCGGTCACCAAAAACAAAATACGGTGAAAGCGCCTATGCCCGGCCTGGTGTTACAAATTCTTGTGGAAGCAGGCCAAACCGTTCAGAAAGGCGAGCCGCTGCTGATTCTGGAAGCCATGAAAATGGAAAATGTACTGAAAGCCTCCGGCGAAGGACAGGTGAAATCCGTGAATGTGCAAAAAGGTATGGCTGTCGATAAAGGGCACTTGCTGCTGGAAATGGTCTGACTTGAGGTGTTTTTGTGTTTTGGGGTTTTTGTGTTTTAGAGGAGCGTTGTGCCTGGCTTTTCTGCAAAAAACAAGGTCGTACAACTAATT
>JAEUUT010000059.1 GCA_016787415.1 Saprospiraceae bacterium
GTGAGTAGTGAGTGGGTTGTTCGGGTTATTTGAGTTTGAACATTTGTTCGTAATAGCCTGGGCGGTTGGCCGTCAGCACATAATCGAATTTTTTGGCTACGATAATGCGCTGCAAAGGTGCGAATAAAGGCACTTCGGGCAATTCATCGTGCAAAATTTGTTGTACCTGCAAATACAATTCTTTTCGCCGGGCTTCATCAGGCGTAGTTCTGATGGCAGCAATCAGGCTGTCGGCCACCGGATTGGCGAAGGACGAGCGGTTATCACCTGCCGGAATCAGGCTGGCTGAGTGAAAGCGGGAATACAGTTCCACATGGCCAGGGAACAACTGTGCTCCCAGGAATGCCGATTCGTAGTTGCCATTTTTGGTATCCAGGGAAATTTTGTTGATGTCGGCGCCGATCACATTGATTTTCACTCCTGCCTGCAATGCCGTCTCGGCAAGGCTAGCTGCCAGCGCAGCATTGATTTTATTGCTGACAGGTACCAATACATCGATGCTGAGGTCTGTTCTGACATTGTTCAGCATTTTATCCAGGATGGCATCGTTGTTGGAATCTGCCCAGCCAGCCTCGGCGAGCAATTGCCGGGCGGCAGCAATATTCATCGTCCAGGGCTTGACATTCTGCGCATAATATGCTTTGGCAGGATTTACGGGCCCTACAATTGGTTGCGCGAGTCCCTGCAAAATGGTTTTCAGGGCATAGTCGTAGTCGATCACTTGCGCCAGTGCGCGCCGCACACGTACATCCGACAATTTCGGGTTGCGCAGGTTGAACATCCAGCGGGCGTATTGAATGGAGCCCGGTGTGATAAAATCGTATTTGGCAGCAAGTGCCGGGTCCGATTTCAGTTTCAAAAACCGGGTGGCATCCATACCTGTGACAATATCCAGTTCTTCCGTGCGGAGCATGTTTTCTACAATCGGGTCGTCTTTTACAACTTTATACACCAGTCTCTGTGGGTACGTGGCCAGCAAAGGTGTTTCGGCAGCAGCATTATCGCCCCACCAGTTTTCTTTCTTGACGAGGGTTGCGGCCTGATCGTTCAGGGATTCCAGCCGGTATGGGCCACTACCCACCACGGATGCAGGGTCGTAACTGTATTTGGGCTGGCTAAATTCGTCGGCAAAAGTTTTCAGGTTGGGGTTGCTTTTTGCAACTTCCGCTATTTTTGTTTTATCCGTAAAATCAGACAGCGGAATGTTGCTCAACCTGTTGTTGGGGTCATAGTTGTAAGCCGGGTACACAAAAAACTGGCACAGGCTTTCGAGCGCCAGCATATAGTAATCGCTGTAGTAAGCCGTAAATTTTTTGGGGTTGGCCGGATCGATTTCCACATTTTGCAATGTCTGGAAAAAACTGCCCCAGTTCTGGGTGGGAAGACTCGGGTGTAGCATGAGTTTCATGGAAAAAACCACATCCTGCGCGGTTACAGGCGTGCCATTGTCCCACTTCGCTTCTTCGAGTATTTCAAAGTCGTATGCCAGGGAACCTTTGTACGTGCCTTCCGTCACATTGCGAACGGTTGGTATGTTTTTCACAATCAGAGGCTTCATCTCGAGGGTTTTCGGATCGAGGTTGCCCAGTGTCTGAAACATCTGATTGCACACGTACAACGAATACGCGCTTTGCGTCAGAAATGGATTCATATTATTGGGCGCCGCTTCCACCCGAATATTGACCACTTCGGTTTTTGGTTCAGGCCCGCCACAGCCCGTACATCCAATAATTGTAAGGAAAAGGATACTAATAACGCCGCACAAGAGCGGTTGAAGGTTTTTTTTCAATAGAATAGGAAAGATGTTCATGCTTATTAAATTTTGGTAAAAATAAGGCGCATTCCCTATTCAAACAAACCGATCCTTCCATTCGGGGCGCGGAAGCATACACGAATCGCGGCGGCCAAACCAGCGATACCTGTTCCGGGCAATCCACCTGTAAACGGCATCGCGTATCGGCCGCGGCACGATTTTAAAGACATACAACAACTGCCACAGTCCGCCGATCCTGCGTACAATTTCCAGCGGCACGTCTGAATGCAGCAATAGGCGTTCGCCATCTGCCAGTACCACGGAATCGAAATCTTCCGTCGAACGCCCCCAGGCACGCAGTAATTTCTGGCCGGTTTCGGATTGCAGGGCTGTAAATCGAAAAATGCCTTTGCGGTCGTGCAACAACACCCATTGAACGGATGCATTACAGAGGTTGCACACTCCATCGAAAAGAAGTACCGGCGCTGTCATTGCTACATATAACTTTGCAGGCGCTTTTTGGTTTCCGGTTGCAAGTATTATTTGAAAATCATTTGTTTGCATGGTAGACAAAACCCGTCTATTGTTCGTTTAGAGCGTGTTGAACTATGAAGAAGTATATTTTTTTTAGCCTTTTCCTGTTGATTTCCTCGCGGCTGGCGGCTCAAGTGCCTGTTACGCCTGTCGTTCAGGACAGTTCGCAAAAACTCAAAATCGAGACAGCCATGGTTGTCGAGTATTTTGTAAAAGGGCAACGTACCCTGCAAAAACTCAGTGGAAACGTTCGAATGCGCCAGGAGAACACCCTGGTGTATTGCGATACGGCAATCCTGGATCAGGCAAATGCAGTACTCAAGGGAAATGTGTCGATGGAACAAGCCGATAGTGTGAAAATTTTTGCCGATTCTGCCTTGTATAACACGGATACCAAGATTAGCCACCTCTTTGGCAATGTGGTGCTTGTAAACGGCGTACAGGAGTTGTTTACCAATCGGCTGAAATATGACCTGGGCAACAAAATTGCTACCTATCACACAGGCGCTACTATGACCAACGGAAAAAGCCAACTGACCAGCACCCACGGTTATTATTACGTCAATGAAAAGCAGATATACTTCAAAGGCAATGTGCTGGGGACCGATCCGGATTTTACCATGCGCACCGATACAATGGTGTTTAATACCGAAACCCAGACCGTTCGTTTTGTTGCCCCGACGCTCATTAGCCAGCAAAAGAGTAAAATATACACGGAAAGTGGCTTTTACGACATAGAAAATGACTTTGCTGAATTTGACCTGAACCCTCAATATGAAAAGGAACTTCAGCGCGGCCGTGCCCGAAAGATGCGCTATTTCGGCACTTCAAAAGAATATATGCTGGAAGGTGATGCCTACATAGACGACCCCAAAAAAGGCCAGACGACGCAGGCCGATGTGATCCGATACAATACCGATACGGAAAAAACCACCCTGAAAGGCAACGCCCATTTCCGCGACAGTACGCGTGATATTCGTGGAGAAGAAATTCATGTGGATAGTCGAAATAAAACCTATCAGATCGCCGGCAGGGGCCGGGTAATAGACCCGCCTAATATCATTGAAGCCGACTCACTTGATTTTAATGATAACCTGGGCGCCGGGCTTGCGCTGGGTGGTGTTATCTGGATCGACACAGCCAGTGAATTTACCATTCTGGCCCATCGAATGGACTACAACAAGCAGACAGAATTTCTGAATGCTTTCGGAAGTTCGGGCGCACAAGGGGCCGCCGGTCGGCCTATGATGAAATCACTCATCGAGCGCGATACACTGTACATGAGCGCCGACACCCTTACTTCCTATAAACCTGACACGGCAAGCGACATACGGCTTTTGCTGGCCCACCGCGACGTACGGATTTTCAAGCAGGATATGCAGGCCGTATGCGACTCCCTGTCGTTCAGTACGGCCGATTCGATTTTCAGGTTTTTTAAGATTCGCGATTTACCGATCATTTGGTCAGATACTTCTCAATTTTCAGGCGATACCGTCAGAATGCTGCTAAAAAACAAAAAACTCGACCGAATCTGGCTAATTCAGAATGCTTTGGTTGTCAATTCCGAAGACGGATTGATGTTCAACCAGATCAAAGGCAAAAACACCACCGCTTTTTTCCGCGACGACGAGGTAAGGGAAATGCTCGTAGAAGGCAATGCACAAGCCGTTTATTATGCGCTCGACGACGGACGGGCCTACATCGGATTAAATGAAACACAGTGCTCGGAAATGCGGCTTTATTTTGGGAATAATCAGGTAGAAAGCATCAAATTTTATACCCAGCCCAGTGGTTCGTTTACCCCTATGAAAAAAGCCGGCAGCGGCACCAAAAAACTGGATGGCTTTTTCTGGGAGCAGGTAAGGAGGCCACGTCGGGTTCAGGATTTGTTTTAACCCGGATTTTTTTGATAACCCCTTCGGCTTCGCCGAACGGGTTATCATTATTTATCCAGTTCAAAAAGCCGGTACGTTTCGATCACCTTCACCATTTCTTCTTCAAAATCACTCACCTCTGATATTTTTTTCCTGTCCAGGGCTTTGGTCCAGGCTTTCCAGTCCTTGCCACAGTTTTGTTGCAACGTGGAAAAATCCTTCCTTCCACTGAGGTATTGGCTGAAGTCCCTGAAACTGTCCCAGGCTTTTTCATAATGACGGATGCATACGCCATCTACTGTCTCAGTGGGGCCGGCCCATCCGGCGCCACATCCAAGGCCGAAATAATTGTGGTGTTCCATGGCCCAGTTTCTGTTGCCACTAAAACTATTGACATAGGCACAGGCCAGTATCACAGATGCTGGAATACCAAATTTTTCTTGTTCCCCTGCCGCTACTTTTCCAAAGCGTTGCAGGAAAGGTATGGCTACCGTTTCCGGAATTTCAGGCAGGTCAATACTATTGCGGGATTCCCAGGTAAAAAGGCCCGCATGTGACTCCTGAGATGTTGCAATGGCATCATTGTCTGTAATCTTTTCTATCCCCCGGCCTTTACTGTCATGTGTAGCAATGCTCTGCCAGTTCTTTTTTGCGATAGCGGCCAGTACCAGAATGATAACCGCTATGGAGAACCAATTTGTTTTAAAAAATTTCCATTTCATAATGCGCTTTAGTTAGAAAGGTTGAAAAAAGGGGGATAACCTCAAAAACCAGTACTGTTAATTGTTAAGCGCTACAAAAATAAATCATTTTGTTTTAAAAACAATTTTTTTGTTTTATTTTCTCTCACCTCTCACCCTCTCACCTCTCACTCTCTCACCTCTAAAAAAAAAGCCCCCCTCCAACTTTAGGAGAGAGGCCATCCCAAAAACCGATTTTAAAGTATGTTAAAATCGATTCCCGGCGATTCTTCTACGGCAGGCTCGCGCCGCGTTTGTATGTCTTGTTCAGGAGAGAAGATTTGACAACTTTT
>JAEUUT010000065.1 GCA_016787415.1 Saprospiraceae bacterium
GGACTGAATTATTACAGACTGCTGCAAATGGATGCGGACGGCACTGTACATCACCTCGGCTGGCGCAGCGTGCGTTTCGAACAGGATTTATCGCTGAAAGTCCTTCCCAATCCGGTTGGGCGCAACGAAGTCGGTATGCTCAAAATGAATGGTCCGCCAGACGCCGAAGTGCAGGTGGAAATCATTCGTTCCGACGGCGTGGTCGTCTCGAAAGAGACAGTGACAACCTCATCGGATGGGCATCGGATGCCCCTGCCTGTATCGCTCCAACCGGGTTTGTATCGCGTTGTGGCGAGCGTTGGCAAACAGGTGGTGTCGGCTGTTTTTGTAAAAAACTGAGTTTCAAAAAAACTTAAAAGACAGAATCCGCGTATTTTTTCTACAGGATGTTTCGTTACCGCGCTGCGGCGACCAGTATTGCTATTGGCTGCATCTTAATCAATACCCTGAAACCAATGTTTTACTCTTTTGCATCATTTCAAAAACTGTTTAATCATGACAAGAACATTTTCCGCCCTTTTGCTCCTTCTGAGCATGTCTGGTACCCTGAAAGCCACCGATTTTTATGTTTCACTTTCAGGCGACGATTCTGCTGATGGCACCACTGAAGCCACTGCCTGGGCTACCATCCAGCAGGCCTGCGAAAATGCCACCCCCGGCAGTACCGTGTATATCAAAGCAGGAACCTACCACGAAGAGTTGTATATGGGTGTCAGCGGCACAGAACCAGGAGAGTACATCACCTTCCGCCCGTTTGAAAACGATGAAGTGATTGTGGATGGAACGGAGGATCCGTTTTTTGCGACGATATTGTTGTGGATTGAAAATCAGAGTTATATCCGGATTGAAGGCTTAAAATTCAGGAATGCTGCCACTACGGGCGCTACGGGCATTCTGATTACAGGTGAATCCAATCACATTGAAATTCTAAACAATGAGGTTTCCAACATCATTGGTAATTATGCTTCCGGGATACAGGTACGTGGCACCTCCTCAAACATTACCATTGAGGGTAATGAAATTTTCGCCATCAACTTTTCGGCCTTGCCTACGGAGGTGCTTATGCCCGAGTCGAATACGAACCCGCTGTTGATCGTGGGCGATGACCCTTACGACCCTAATCCAATGGCAATGGACCCTTCCAATCCAATAGGAGCAGTCGTCGTCAGTGGCAATACTATTCACGACTGCCGAACCGGCTACAGTGAAGGACTTACCATCACCGGCAATGTGAACGGTTTTACAGTGACGTTCAATACCTTGTACAATCTTTCCAATATCGGTATCGATGCGGCAGGGGGCTATGTGTACGACCCAATGAATCTGGTTGATCCTGCCCAGAATTTTGCCCGAAACGGCCTTGTCGCTTTCAATTTTGTATCCAACTGGACGCCCCCACTCGGCGGTATCGACGTGGCAGCAGGTATTTATGTGGATGGCGGCCGCGATATTGTCATCGAACACAATCGGGTAACGAACTACGGCCGAGGTTATGAAGTCGGATGCGAGGTGTCGGGCTGGATAACTTCCGGTATTATACTGCGCAACAACATCGCCTATAACAACAGACAGGCAGGCATTGGTATTGGAGGCTATGATTACCCCGCAAATACAGGTAAGGTGACAGACTGCCTGGTACTGAACAATACTTGCTACCAAAACTCACAGTCGCTGCCGGGCTCTGAAGGCGAACTGGTAATCGACTACACAGAAAACTGTGCCATTAAAAACAACATCTTTTACGCCAAAAATGTACTAGATCGCTTGTTGGTTGCTCAGCCCAATTCCGTGATGGCTCCATCTCTAGGGCTGGTGCTGGATTACAATTTGTACAACGCCGACCCAGTTATTGTTGGCGGTACTCTT
>JAEUUT010000068.1 GCA_016787415.1 Saprospiraceae bacterium
TTTCTGGTACGAATTCGACCGCGTACGCCGCACCTCGCGCTTTGTGAGTGGCCTGACGCCAAACGATCCGATCTGGAATACGATCATCGATCAGCAAAAAGCGGATGTGGCCTACACCCTCGACTTCTTCGGCGGAAAATCGTGGCGCATCCAGCGTGGTAAAAATGCGTATTTTGTTGCCGTTAACCTGGGTGTCAACAACCTCCTAAACAACAAAAACATCGTTATCTCGGGCCGCGATGCTTACCGCAACGCCTTCCGCAATGAAGTAGCCGATCCACGTTTTTACACCAATGAACTGCTGTACGCGTACGGAACGAACTATTTCGCGAGTATCACCCTGCGGATGCAGTGATAGAGAGGTGAGAGGTGAGAGGTGAGAAGTGAGAGGTGAGAAGTGAGAGGCGAGAACATTTCAAGACAAACTTAAAACATTGATTTTCAAACAAATTGACTATGTTTTTCACAAAAAATAAAAATCGCATTTTTGCTGCCATAGCAGCCCTCAGCCTGGCGATAGGCATTACCGCTTGCGTAAAAACCGAATTTGATGAGCCACCCATTGGCGGCGAACCGGTAACGCTTACACCCAACAAAACCATTGCAGAACTTAAAGCCCTGCACGTTTCTCCGGGCGGTTTCGACAAAATCACGGAAGACATCATCATCGGCGGTGAAGTGGTGCTGGACGACCGTTCGGGCAACTACTACAAAACCATTGTTATCCAGGATGCTTCCGGCGGTATCGAGGTGAAATTCAACGACGGTTTCCTGTACCAGCAATACCCACAGGGCCGCACCATTTACATCCGTTGCAAAGACCTGATCCTGACCGACTACAACAACCTCACGCAGCTGATCGGCAGCACCGTGGAAGAGAACGGCGTGTTGAGCGATGTAGGTCTCACGGAAGCGCAAGCCCGTGCCAAAGTGGTAAAAGGCGCGTTTGCCACGACTCCACTGGCGCCGAAAGAAATCAGCATCAGCCAGTTGAGCCCAAGCCTAATCAGCACGTACATCCGTATCAATGACGTACAATTTGCCAAAGCCGACACTGCAAAATCCTATGCCGACCCTGTTACGCAGTTCAGCCTGAACCGTACCGTTGAAGACTGCTCGCACCTGCAACTGCTTGTTCGCACAAGCGGTTATGCCGATTTTGCAGGCAAACTTACCCCGACTGGCAAAGGCTACATTGAGGGTGTGCTTAACATTTATGGTTCTACTTACCAACTGGCCCTGCGCAACGAAAATGGCGCTCAAATGAGCGGCACCCGCTGCGGCGCCAGCACGGGCACAGAAACCGTGATGAACATCAGCGACATACGCAGCATCTTCACCGGCACCACAACCAGCGCACCGGCCAACCGCAAAATCCGTGGCACGGTGATCTCCGACCGCACCGCCAAAAACCTCAACAACCGCAACCTGTACATCCAGGACGGCTCGGCAGGTATTGTAGTGCGCTTCGACGCGGAACACCCGTTCAACCTCGGCGACCAGATCGACGTTATCATTTCCGAGCAGGAAATCAGCGAGTTCAACAAACTGCTGCAACTCAACAATGTTCCGCTCGACAATGCTGTGCTCGTTAGCACTGGCAATACCATTACACCACGCACGGCTACGGTGGCGGAAATCAATACCAATTTCGATGCCTGGGAAAGTACGCTGGTGAAGATTGTCAATGCTTCGATCACCGGCGGCGCCACCCTGTCGGGCAATCGCACCATCAATGATGGCACTGGCAGCATCGCCATGTTTACGCAATCGGCCGCAACGTTTTCTGGCAACGCCACGCCCGCCAGCCCGGTCACGCTGACGTGTATCGTATCCGATTTCAACGCCAAACAGGTGCTGATGCGGAATGCGAATGATATTCAGCAGTAGGTGATTTAAGATTTAAGATTACATGATTTAAGATTTAAGATTTTACGAGATGCCCTCCTTCTAAAATCTTAGAAGTTGTTTGAGTTAATTTCATCGGAGCAGAAACCCGTCTTTTGTCGGCATGCTGCGGCTATTTTCTCGGCAATAGCCTCCGGCTATTCCCTCCAAAATAAGCCTTGCCTGCCAACAAAATCCGCTCTTTCTGCCCTCGACAAATTAACTCAAACAACTTCTTAAATCATGTAATCTTAAATCTTAAATCAAACACGGCTACGGCCCGTACGGGCGAGCCCGTTCCACCCCGAATTTTCAGGGGCAATGCGATAAACCGAAAACGCCCTCTGCCGATAAGCAGGTGCAGGTTGATCATGTTTTCGTAATGGATAAACCCCATTTCCCCACAAATTTGATGCACTTCCCGGTTGGAAACCTTGGGTACGCCCGGCGACATGGTTTCTACGCCAAATGCGGCAATTTTCTTTGCGCCCAGCCACCGGGCCGCTTCTGCCGTGATCCCAGGGCCGTTTTTCCAGTCTTCCGTGCCAAAACACCGCCGATAATGATCGGTGTACAGCAATACGGTATCGCCCGGGCGAATATCGACCAACTGTTGTGTGCATTCGGCTTCCAATTCTTCTGCCGTGATGAGTTCTCTTAATTGCTTTTGTGAAAAATCAAGGCACACGCCTTCGGTATAAAACATAGACAGCGGCATGGTGTCTATGGATTGTCCGACATACGCGCGGCCCATGTGGCTCAGTGCGTCGACGTGGGTGCCGGTGTGTTCGCCCATTTCGAGGCGAAGTACGCTCGGCGTGGCGGTCGTCGCATTTTCCAGCCCTTCCCATTGTTCGTGGGTAGCATGCACACTGAAGTTGACTTCCGGAAGGCCGTTGAAAACGGGCATGCCGGAGTAGATTTCCTGGCTGAGGTCGATGATTTGATGCATGGGGGATTGATTTGAGATTTACTTGAGACAGGATATGCGGTTCGGCTTCGCCTCCCGCATATAAATGAGACGCGGATTTTGCGGATAATGCGGATTTTATTGATTTTAAGGCCTTGCGGCCTTATTTTTTTGATTTTTCGCTTTCGATATAATTGAAATAAGATTCAACAAATAACGAGGGAGAACTTCAAAAATCAATAAAATCCGCATTATCCGCCCAATCCGCGTCCCATTTATATGCGTGAGGCGAAGCCGAACCGCATACCATCCTACATCAATAATCACCTGATCGGAAACACGCCAGCCAACTTCGTATGTACCCCTTTGTCCGACTTTTCGCCGGCCCACACCTGTACTTCGCGGCCATAGTTGGAGGAGAACTCCAGTACCGTCCAGCCGTCTTTTTCGGATAATTTGGCCTCCACTTCTTTCGTGCCGACTTTTACCCGCACTACTTCCTGCGGTTTGGAAAATTTGAGTTTCAACTGCATTTTGCCATCGGCGCTGCGGCTGATGCCTTCACGCAGGGGGTCGGCGTCGACAATACCGTGTTCGAGATTTCCATAGGAAATGACCGGTTGTTTTTTAAAGGTTTCCTTGTCGATGGGCGCGTCCAGCAGTTGCCATTTCGAGTCTTCAGGAAAATGATTGCCAATAAAAATGCGGGGCTCGGTAAGGAAATACCCTGGCTGGAACAACTGATTAAAATCGTCGCCGCCTTCCACCACTCCGGCGCCCCAGGTGGCATCGAGCAACCGCCATTGTCCATCAATTTTGACGGCATTCCAGGCATGACCGCCCAGGGTATTGCGAATGAGGCTGCGCGAGTTGCCGGGAATCCACACGCATTCCAGCCCAACGGCAGCAGCCATGTTTTGATACAGCATGGAATAATCCTGACACACCCCTTTGCCTTTTTTGTAGGTGCGCTCCACGCGGGTGGCTTCCAGTTGCGCTTTTGTCATGCCTTTGGGTGGCTCGTAGTCCATGGATTTGAAGTCGTATCGCACATTGTCGGCAATCCAGGTGAAAATGGCGCGGGCTTTTTCCCGATCTGTTTTCAGGTCTTTGCACATCGCTTTGGCGAGTTCGGCCGGTGTGTCGTAGCGGCTTTTGGAGGTACTGCGGGCGAGTGCATCGACGGCATCGTATTCAGATTGGGAGTGGGCTGCAACGGATTGCAGCAGTAATAGGAAGATGAGGAGTTTTTTCATAAAAATGGAGTTGTTTGAGTAAAAATTACAATCCCTGACGATCCTGCGCCCACATGGCACGTGTGCGTTTTCCGAGTGCAAATTGCAGGTTCAGATCGAGTAAAGTAGTGCTGTAACTGTAATCTTTTGACGCATACACATAACTGAATGAAAGGTCAATTTTTCGATAAGGCGAGCGCCACCATTGCAGTGCCGGGCTGATCATAAACAGGCTTCCACCCTGTGCGCCTGGCATGAAATAGATTTCAGCCTGAAAAGCCAACGGTTTGGCATTCCCACGTCGAAAATGAAAGCCCAAAAACGGCGCCCGAATGTCCGCCAACTCTATTCCAATATCTTCCACATCGTCGTACGGGTGAAGCAAGGTCCTGAATGGATACAAGATTCCACCACCACCGGAATAATACCCCCAAAATGTGTTGCCGCTCATGCCTGCCGAAAAACCGGTATAACGCAAGCGGTTACCAAAATACAGGGCCGTGTACGCCATCCAGTATTGCTGGGGTTCGTAGCCTCCATTCCAGGCACGGGAAGCATAAGCGCCGGCACTCCAGTGCAGTTTTTTTTGTTCGTACAGCCGCGCTTTCAGCGAAAGACTCATGCCAACACCTTCCAGATGATGCGTCACGATGCCGATACCTGCGCCCAGATGATCAGACAGCCCAACATGCAAATGGTTGTTTACAATATTTCCATTGTGTAAAAAAAACTCGCCTCGCCGTGGAGAAAAACCATTTTGAAAACCAAAAACAGGAATGGGTTGCGCTGATAAAGAAGTACAGAGAAAAACAAGGGTAAGTAATACGAATAAAGCACTTTTCATATAACAAGGGTTTAATACAGAAAACAATACGAGGCAAGAATAATCAATTTCCGCCAGCGCGGTAACACGGCTTTATCTTTTGTCCGAATCTGGCCTGAAAATCGTACTTTTGCAATCCGTTTTACCTATCACAGCGCATCTGCCAAATGTGCGCACAAACTCACTTGCTGCAAGATATGGAAGTCCTGACCGCCGCTCCTGCCCGCTCTTCCGAACTGATGGAACTGGAAGACCGTTACAATGCCCACAACTACCACCCCCTGCCTGTAGTGCTCGAACGCGGTTCGGGCGTACACGTATGGGATGTGGAAGGCAAACAATACTACGATTTTTTGTCGGCCTACAGCGCTGTCAACCAGGGCCACTGCCACCCACGCATCATCAAAGCACTGACGGAGCAGGCGCAAAAACTGACGCTTACGTCTCGCGCATTTTACAACAACCTGCTCGGTGAATACGCCCGTTTTATCACCGAATACTTCGGCTACGAGCGTGTGCTTCCCATGAACACCGGCGTGGAAGGCGGCGAAACGGCCCTCAAACTTGCCCGGAAATGGGCCTACGAGGTAAAAGGCGTTCCAGCCAATCAGGCCAAAATCATTTTTGTAGAAGGCAATTTCTGGGGCCGCACCCTGGCAGCCATTTCCGCTTCTACCGACCCCAGCAGTTTCAACAACTACGGCCCCTACATGCCGGGTTTCGAAATTATCCCGTACAACGATATTCCGGCGCTGGAAAAAGCCCTGCAAGACCCCAACGTGGCCGCGTTCATGGTAGAGCCGATCCAGGGCGAAGCCGGTGTTTTTGTGCCCGACGACAATTACCTGCCTACGGCCTACCAACTGTGCCGCGACCACCGCGTACTGTTTATTGCCGATGAAGTACAAACGGGTATTGCTCGTACCGGCAAACTGCTTTGCTGCGACCACCACGGTTTTAAACCAGATATCCTGATTCTCGGAAAAGCCCTTTCGGGCGGCGTGCTGCCTGTCAGTGCCGTGCTTTCCAGCGATGAAGTGATGCTTACCATCAAACCGGGCGAACACGGCTCTACCTTCGGCGGCAATCCACTGGCTTGCGCTGTGGCCACCGAAGCCCTCAAAGTGGTAACCGACGAAAAACTGGCAGAAAATGCCGAAAATCTGGGCAAAATTTTCCGCGCCCGCATGAACGAACTACAGCAGCAACGCCCCGATCTGATCTCGCAGGTGCGCGGCAAAGGTCTGCTCAATGCCGTCGTTATCAACGATACGGAAGACAGCAAAACGGCCTGGAATATCTGCCTGCAACTGGCAGAAAACGGCCTGCTTGCCAAACCTACTCACGGCAATATTATCCGCTTCGCACCGCCACTGGTCATCAATGAGGCGCAAATGGAGGAATGCTGCGGGATCATTCAAAAAGTTTTTCTAACTTTTTGAAAGTCGTAAGTCCTGAGTCCTGAGTCCTGAGTCCGTAGATTACACCTTGACACTCTTGGCTTTTGTTCATAGAAATACCAAGAGAACCAAGGTGTACTCTATGGACTTAGGACTCAGGACTTACGACTCAGGACTATAAATCCACTTCCACTTGCCCGCGCACCAAATCCTCCAGCGTTTCTCTTTCGCGGATTAAATGGGCTTTGCCTTTGTAAATGAGTACTTCCGCAGGTCGTGGGCGCGAATTGAAGGTCGAAGCCATCGTATATCCATAAGCGCCTGCATTGTAAAAGCCGATGACGTCGCCTTCCACCACTTCGGCGATGCGGCGGTCGACGGCAAAAGTGTCGGTCTCGCAAATGTTGCCAACTACATTGTAAATGCGGGGTTTGAAGGTAGGCTCCGTCACGTTCACAATTTTGTGGTAGGCGCCATAGAACATGGGGCGGATGAGGTGGTTGAAACCCGTTTCCAGTCCTACGAAGGCGGTGGAGGTGGTTTGTTTCACCAGCGTACATTTGGCAAACAGGTAACCGGCTTCACTCACCAGAAATTTACCTGGCTCGACCATCAATGTTAGTTCGCGGCCATAGTCTTTGCAGAAATCGGCAAAAAAGAGACTCAGTTTTTCTCCGACTTCTTCCACATCCGTTTCAATATCGTCGGGTTTGTACGGCACCTTGTAGCCGCTGCCGAGGTCGATGTATTGCAGGTCGGGAAATTTCCGGGCTGCTTCGAGCAGTATTTCTGCGCCCCGCAAGAAAACATCCACATCGAGGATATCGGAACCTGTGTGCATGTGCAGGCCGACTACGTTGAGTCCCTGATTTTCTACAATACGCAGTACATGCGGCAACTGGTGAATACTGATGCCGAACTTGGAATCAATGTGTCCCACGCTGATTTTTTCATTGCCGCCCGCCATTAGATGCGGGTTGATACGGATGCAAAATGGCACGTTTTTGAAGTGCAGCCCCCAGTTTTCCAACATGGGAATGGCATCGAGGTTGATTTTCACCCCGGCGGCTACGGCTTCGGCGTATTCATCCATGCCCGCAAAATTGGGTGTGTACAGAATATCTTCTGGCGCATACCCTGCACGCAAGCCGAGTTTTACTTCACCGATAGACACACAGTCGAGCGCTGCACCCAGTTTTCTGAAAAAACGCAGCACCGACAGGTTGCTGAGCGCCTTGCAGGCATAATGCACCCTGAATTTTGAGTACGAATAGGCCGCAGTAATACGTTGGTATTGCCGTTCCATGATGGCAGCGTCATATACGTACAGCGGTGTTCCGAATTCCTTGCACAATTCCAGCGGGTCGATGCCGTCGGAGAGTTGGTACTTGTTGTTGACTAATTCCATGTATTTACAATGAGGGTCATTAAAAGATACATGGTTTAACTGGAAAAGGCAGGTGCAAGGTTCAGCACATTTTTAGTATTTCCCAAATCATCGATCAATTTTACCTCAAATTCCCCTTGATTCGGGTCGGAATGGTGGCACCGTCGCCAATCGTATTGAAGAATTTATCGAGGTATGCTTTCATATAATCGCGGCTTTTGGGCGGCAGCAGCGCATTGTCGCACATAGCCATGAGCGAGGTACGTGTTTGCAAAAACACCTGCCAGGCGTTTTGCAGAGAAGCGTCGGAAATACCCTCTGCCAGCAGCAGGCGTTCGCGCACACTGCTCAGGCCGGTTTGTTTGCTGGGTATGGCGTAGGGCGCGTTCACGAGTCCCGAAAAATCGAAATCGTAGGGTACAACCCTGATTTTCCCGCCGCTATTCGGGCGCAGGCAGTACACATTGCGCACTTCTGAAATGGCCCAGTCTGTGTTTCCGATCATAAACTGGAACAGGGCATTCAACGCCGCCTGTTGGGCATCTACGCTGTCGGGCGGCAGGTTGTAATCTTCCACCAGTTTACCTTCGAGGCGAGCGGCCACTTGTTCTTCATGTTCTACGAGCAGGGCATACACGGGTGGAAGCGTCTTTTCCACATGTTTGTCGTGGAAGGTGATGCGCACGAGCCGGGCCCGCACGCTGTATTCAGGGTTGAGCAGTTCGAACATCCGATAAGCCACATACTCTCGCAGCAAAAGCGTCTGACTTTCCGGGTCATCGAAACAGGGTACGGCAATTTTTACTTCGTTCAGGGTGTCGAGCCCGGCAGCGCGTAGTTCTTTTTTACGAAACTTCATTTTCATAGGTGGCACATCGCAACTGCGGCGGCGGTATTTGCCGCGCGGGCGGACTTCCACACCAAACATTTTTCCGGCAGAAGTGGTCAGCGATCCGGGAAAATACTGGTTCGTGTTTTTATTGTTAATCAGTTCAGTCAGGTCGAGTTCGATGCTCAGTTCGTTGCCTTCTTCGGTAGTCAGGTAATCAAAAACGCTGCTTGATTTATGCGGGGTAGTGGCAAACAAATGGTCTTGTTTGTTGCTGAAAATCAGCAAAATAAGGCTAAGGAAAATCGTTTTTGCATTCATAGCAGGGAGTGTGGTGGTGTTTTGTCTGGATAAAAGCATGCGAAGTGCTACTGGCCACTAGCGTGCGGCAGGCACATTAATTCTCTAGATGCTATTGATTTGGCAGGTCCCTGTGTAGTCGAAAATGTAGGGGCGCACAAGGCGGAGAAGAAAGTGCAGAAATAGACAGGAGCGTGGGGCGCTACGTTGCAGGGTGATGTGTTAAATTTTTAAGTGCTTGAAAAAAAATAATGGGGGCCTCTTCCCGCCAAAATGTTTACTTTGCACATCTGCCTGGCAGAATCCTTTTAACACACATTCTACGCGTGACGGAAAGCATATTGATAGAAAAACTGCGGGAACAAGATCGTGCTGCCCAAAAATGGCTGTACGACCGCTATTCACCGTTGATGTTTTCCGTGTGTCGACGTTATTTGCGCAGCATGGAAGATGCGGAAGAAGCATTGGTAAGTGGATTTTACAAGGTATTTTCGCAGATCGAACACTTCGCCGGAGCCGGCAGTTTTGAAGGCTGGATTCGCCGTATCATGGTGAATGAATCGCTGATGATGCTTCGAAAAAAGCAGCCGCTGGTGTTTCCCGGTGAAGAAAGCGCTTTCCCCGATCGCGCCGACGGTTTTAGTGTGGATGCGGAACTCAGTGCCCGGGAAATTCTGGATTTGCTGGATCAGTTGCCCCCTGGCTACCGAACGGTATTCAACCTGTATGTGCTGGAGGGTTTTAAACACCAGGAAATCGCCGATATGCTTGGTATCAGCATCAATACGAGTAAAAGCCAGTTGATTCTGGCAAAAGATAAATTGAGGACTTTGTTGAAAGCGAAAGGATATTGAGGGAGTTTTTGTGTTTTGGTATTTCGGTGTTTTTGTGTTTTGGTGGTGCGTTGCTCATGGTAAAACAGGACGAAGAGCAACGCACCACCAAAACACAAAAACACCAAAATACCAAAACACAAAAAACTCCAAAACACAAAACCACCATTTAATGCCCGACATATTCGACCTTTTCAAGGAAAACGAGGAAAAACTCCACGAACGGCCAGCCGAGAAAGTCTGGCAGAAACTGGAGAAAAAACTCGACAAAACGCGCCACCCCCGGCGCAGGGGTATTCGTTTTTTGCAGCCGGTAACTGTGGTGATGATTCTTTTCCTGTTGCTACTGGCGGCAGTGATGGTATGGTATTTTACCCATAAAGGTTGATGAGGGAGTTATGAGTTATGAGAGTTGGTGCTGTACTTTCGGCTTTTTCAGGGAATAATAAATAAAATGACTATCCGGCTATTGTACCCCAGCCAGGAGTAGCGTGTCATCCTGAACGCAGTGAAGGATCCCTGTAATCGGGAGCCGCCAAAGGGTATAGGGATGCGTAAAAGCGGTAAGGATGACACGCGGCTACAGGCTGGGGTACAAAATCCGGATGGTCATTGAAAAATTATTTATACT
>JAEUUT010000143.1 GCA_016787415.1 Saprospiraceae bacterium
CACTACCCTGTGGGTGAGCCGTGAAGCAAAAACATATGCCAACGACGAAGTGCTGTTTACGCTGCAATTCCGCGCCCTGCGTGATGGCAATACGGCTCAACTGCTACACCCGAGTTCGGAAGTGACCGCCGCCGAAGCATACAATGTAGACGGTAGCCTGATGAAAATCGAGTTTGAATTTACCGAACGCAACAGCGTAGTGGATGAACAAGCGCCATTTGCCCTGTATCAGAACCAGCCCAACCCGTTCCGCGCGGTGACTACGATTGGTTTCCGCCTGCCAGAAAGCAGCCGGGCCGCGTTGCGCATATTCAATGCGTCTGGACAACTGGTGCGTACAGTGGTCGGTAATTTTGAAAAAGGTTACAACGAAGTGCGTTTCCGCGAATCAGAACTGGGCGCTCCGGGTGTGTACTACTACGAACTGGAGACTCCAACGCACAGCGATCGCAAGAAAATGATTCTCATAGATTGATAAAACTTTTGATCCGGCAATGGCCGGGAACGGGAATGGTGTGCGGAAGTATTTTATGGAACTTCCAGTACATTTAACCCGTTCCCGGCGAGCCGGAAACAACTGGCTTTTGTCCTGTTTCAAAAGGTCGTACAATCATTTTTCTCTAATGCATGATTTTTAAAACCATGAGAAATATTTTTCTAATCCTGATGCTGCTGGGGTCATTTGTCTTTTCCAGTCAAATGTCGGCACAGGCAGTCATCCTGAAAACCGACACAGTCCTGATCGACTGTAAGTCATCTGATACGTTCCTCATACCCATTCGAGCGCGTAACCTCACCAATGCAGGCTCTATCCAATTTACCATTTCGTGGAATACCAACGACCTGGATTATGCCTACACCACTCCTTTGAACCCTTTGCTAACGCAAGGCGCGTTTAATACAGGTTTCGACTCCACCACGTATCTGGCTTCTGGCCGGATTACTTTTACCTACACCAAATTCGGCGGGGTATCCATCCCCAACGACAGCACTTTGTTTTCACTGGCCTTCCGCCGCATTTCAGGGCCGTTTTCGCCGGTGCAAATTACAGGCAATCCGGTGCAGATTGAAGTAACGGATGCCAACGGCAACGAGTTGACCGTACAAACCGTGACAGGTGGCGTTCAGCCCATCGACGACACACCACCAACGATTGTTTGCCCCGACAACCTGACCATTGCGGTCAGCGCACCTTCTGCCGTCAATGATATCGGCCCTTTGAGCGCTATCGACAATTGCAGCGTCCCAACTGTAGGCTGGTCTTCTAATGGCGCTACGATTGCCAATGCGCCGAATGATCCGGATGCAAGCGGCTATATTTTCAATTTTGGCACATCGGTCGTAACTTATCTTGCTACCGATGTAGGAAACAATACATCCACCTGTTCTTTTTCGGTAACGCTGGAAGTCTCGACCAGCAGCGATGTACTGACACTGATTGCAGAGAGCGCTTCTGCGGCTTGCGGACAGTCGTTTTCTGTAGATATTACAGCGCTGAATTTTGACTCGCTCGGTTCGCTCCAGTTTTCGCTGGGCTGGAATCCGATGTTGTTGCAGTATGTTTCTGTCAACAATTTCAATCCGGCGCTTCAATTGGCACCGACCAACTTTGGCGTTTCTTCGGTGAGTTCCGGCTTTTTGTCATTCAGTTGGACGACCAACTCGCTGAACGGCACCACCATTCCGAATGGCGCTGTGTTGTTTACACTCAATTTTAATGTGATGGGTGGCAACAACGGCAACTCCCCGATCACTTTCGGCGATTTCCCTTCTATCCGGGAAGCATATACCAGCGCGGTATTCCCGCCAGAAGAAATTCAGGCGACTTACATCGATGGACAGGTTAATTTCGAGGATCTAGAACCGCCCACCATTACTTGTCCCGCCAATGCCACCGCTACAGCAGACACTGGCAACAGTTCGGCGCCCGTGGCCGACCTCGCACCTACCTCTTTTTCGGATAACTGTAGCAATGTAACCTATACCTACACCCAAACCGGCGCTACTACAGGCCAGGGTACGGGCACTGCCGATGGGAACTACAATGTCGGCCTTACAACGGTCACATACATTGCGGCGGACGCATCTGGCAATACCGGAACCTGCGCATTCAATGTACTTGTAAACTCGGCAGCCGGCCTCGGCATCAGTGTGGATACGATCATAGCAGATTGCCAAAACGCAGGCGGCCAGGTGGCCTTCAACGTACGCGTGCAGGATTTTAACGACTTGATCGGCCTGCAGTTTTCACTGGGTTGGGATGAAACTGTCCTGCAATTTGATTCCGTAGGAAATGGCTACCCGGGGCTCAACCTCGACGCTGCCGACTTTTTGAATTACATCGGTACCAACACAGGCATTTTGCGCTTTTTGTCAGGAAATCCTGTTCCGCCTTACTGGCCCAGCATTCCGGATGGAGGCATTCTGTTTACGATCTACTTTACTGTTGTCAATCCTACTGGTACTACCAATATCGACTTTGTACCTCCTTTTGATGCAGTCAACACAGCATTCAACTCGGTTCCGTTCAACACTACGAGCGGCTATTTCTCTATCGGCGACCAGTCGGCTCCAACGCTGACTTGTCCTGACAACATTGAAGTAGACGCAGCGGAAGGTACGTGCAGCGAAAATATTGTAGTTCCATTGCCTGATGCTCAGGATGCTTGTGGCAATATTCAGGAGATCATTTCCAGTAAAGACGACGATCTGTTCCAGGCTGGCGCTACAACAGTGGTTTTCACAGCCTATGACCAGGCTGGAAATACCGGTACCTGCTCCGTTATTGTAACTGTATTGGAACACCTGCCACCTCAATTCAACAGTTGCCCTGAAAATATTGTAGTGGCCGTGCCTTCCGATACATGTATGATTCCGATTTTCTGGGACACACCGGAAGCAATTGACTCTTGTACCCAGGGCGGCATTTCCCTCTCGGGTGATTATGCACCAGGTGATTTGTTTGGAATCGGGGTGACGCCTGTGACATATGTCGCCACTGACGCCTCTGGCAACGAAGCCATCTGTGCTTTTACTGTTGAAGTGCAGGATACCCTTGCGCCGGTCATTACTTGTCCGGAAGACATGATCGTTGCTCCGGATGAAGGCTTGTGTACTGCTACGGTCAGCCTCGACGCGCCAGTGGTGGCAGATAACTGCGACAATACGCCCGAACTGATCGGATACGAACCTTCGGTTGTACTCGATGCTGGCACCAGCGTGTTGACTTACGTGGCGGTGGATGATTTCGGCAATACGGCCCTGTGTTCGTTTAACATTACCGTAATCGACAACAATGCGCCTGTTTTTGATCAGTGCCCTGCCGATCTTACGGTAGATACGGATCAGGATACATGCGGTGCATTCCCCACCTGGCAATTGCCTGTCGCCACAGACGACTGCGACCTGGATGGCGTGGATGTATTTGCAGACATCGATCCGGGCACATTCTTCCCGACGGGCACTACCATTGTCACCTACTCTGCTGTCGATAATGTAGGCAATGTAACCACCTGCTCTTTTTCAGTTACAGTTACTGAAAGCATTCCGCCTGTTATCAGCGACTGTCCTGGAACGATCATTATCGAGTTGCCTGACAACAAATGCGACTCGCTGATTACCTGGACACCACCAACTGCAACCGACAACTGCGGAGACGCGACCCTGACCTCAGACCTGGAACCAGGCGTTTTCCCGGCCGGAACCAATGTAGTAACTTACACGGCAATAGATAATGCCGGTAATATGGCTACTTGTACATTTGAAGTAATATTAATCGACCTTGTACCGCCCGTATTTAGCAGTTGCCCTCAAGATGTGACCGTAAATACGCAAGATCCATGTGGAGTAGTAGTAGAATGGATATTCCCAACAGCAACAGACAACTGTACTGATATGCAAGATCCAAGCCACTACGAATCTGCTTTCGTGCCAGGCGACACCTTCTCTGTTGGCATTACCACACTTGTCATCCGAGCATTTGACGACAGTGAAAACTACGATACCTGTACGTTCAAAATCACGGTGAACGGCCCATTCAAACGTTTCGAGCAAATTCCAGCCAACATCGACCTGGCGGGCTGCGATTCAGTAGCCACCTGGACGCCGCCACTGGCAGTGGGATTCTGTGATCTCGATACCTTGTATTCCAACTACCAGCCGGGCGACACCTTCCCGATTGGTGTGACGACGGTACAATACACAGCGGTAGACAACGACGGTTTTTCCACAACAGCCACCTTTACCGTAACGGTGAGTGCGGGTTTGCCGCCTCAAATTACTTGCCCGACCGGCGAAGTCTTCCTGGATGCTGGCGGCGGAATCTACACCAACCCCGGCAACTTTGTCAGCAGCGCCACCGCAGGCGCCAACTGCACGGCTGCCGTTGTCAACTTCGGTTTACCAACCGCTATCGACGATTGTGGTACGCCGCTGGTGCAACAGATAGACGGTTTGCTGACGGGCGCCTCATTCCCTGTCGGGCGCGACACCCTGGTTTTCCAGGCTACTGATGCCTCGGGAAGTACCGCACAGTGTTCGGTTATCATCGAAGTGTTGCCGATCCGGCCGCTCGACCCGATGGCCGACCCGAATCCGGGATGTGCGGGCGAAACCATCACGGTTTCCGTGCAGGCCATTGCCGGCGCCACCTATTCCTGGACGGGCCCGCAAGGATTCACTTCGAGCAGCAACCAGTTCACCATACAGTCGCTGACACCTGCCAATGCCGGAAATTACATCGTGACGGCCAATATCAACGGCTGTATCACACCGGCAGATACGGTGAAGGTACAACTGGCCCTTCAACCAGACGCGGTGGACGATACCAACTTTGAGATTTCCCCGAACACGCTGGATACCTTCAGTGTATTGACAAACGACATTTTGAATCCTGCCAGCGATTTTGTTATCACAGAAGTAAGCCCACTTGCAGGCGTCACCAACCTCGGCAACGGCATGTTCTCGTATCAGGCAGGCGCTGACCCCGGTAGCGTTTCTTTCTTCTACGAAGTGTGCTCGCAGTCGTGCCCGCTGTTGTGCGATATGGCGACTGTGACCATCAAGGTGAATGACGTAACGTGTTCGTTCATTCCAAACATTTTCACCCCGAACGGCGACAATGTGAACGACTGGCTGGAGATACCCTGTCTGGAATCCGGATTTTTTGACAAAAACTCTCTTGTAGTGTACAACCAGTGGGGCGACAAGGTGTACGAGGCCGCACCGTACTCCAACGATCCGACCAAAGCATGGCGCGGTACGCTGGATGGCGAAGACGGTAAGGACCTGCCCGATGGCGTGTATTTTTATGTGTTCAAACCCGGCCCGAACGAAGCAACCGTTAAAGGGTTTATCGAAATCTTCCGTTAAACAACTCGAACCGGGTCGGTGCAGCACCGCCGCCCGACCCGGTTTCATAAAAATATTGCGTCATGAAAAAACTTGTATTTTCATTCGCCTTCATGGTGTTTGCAGCGGCGCTTTTTGCGCAACAGGAGCATCAATACACGCAGTTTATGTACAACAAACTGCTGCTGAACCCTGCTTATGCCGGCGCGAGAGGCGTTCCCTCGGTTACCGCTATTTACCGCAACCAGTGGATCGGCTTCAAAGGAGCGCCGCAATCGGCCCTGGCCAGTTTCAACTCTCCGTTTTTGTCGAAACGTGTAGGTGTGGGCGTTACCCTCTCACATCAGTCGATTGGCCTGCAACGCGACCTACATATGTCGCTGGCTTACTCCTATGATCTGGTGGCTGGAGAGAACTTTTCCTTCCGCGTCGGTATCATGGCTTCGTTGCGCTCGCTGGGCATTGCATTCAGCGATGCAGAACCTAATTCGACTGGCGACCCTTCGCTGGGCGACAGCCGCGTCAATGACTTTTATGGCAATGTGGGCGCCGGCATTTACGGCACCGTAGGCGATCAGTTTTACTTTGGATTTTCGGTACCGCGCATATACTCCAACGCAATTGGTTATGTGAACAACAACTCTGTGCTCATTGCCAAGGAATACCAGCACTACTATGCTACGGTAGGCGGCATCCTTCCGATTGCCGAAGACATCAACCTGATGCCCGCTATTTTGCTGAAATACGTGAACAATGCACCTTTTGATGCCGACATCAATGTGAACCTCGACATTCGCAAGAAGTTTACAGCCGGTTTATCGTACCGCCTCGGCGGCGACGGCCCGGGCGAATCGGTCGATTTGCTGGCTTTCTGGCAAGCCACGCCACAATTCGGCGTAGGGGCTTCTTACGATTTCGGTCTCTCCAGTCTGAAAGATTACAACGCCGGTTCCATCGAATTACTGGTGCAGGCTGACTTGAAAAAACGCACCAAAAAGATGTCTAACCCGCGCTTTTTCATGTAATTTCATTTCAAAATCCAATCGGAACCGGCTTCCGGTACATTTAAAAACACGGGAACTATGAAAGCCCTACGAATATTTTTCTTTTTACTCGCATCCTGCCTCGCCTGCGACGCTTTATACGCTCAAACAACGCCTGCGCCCCCGCCGCTCATTACTGTACAAGTGAAAAACGAGGAAGCGGTGAACACGGCAGGACTGGAATTCAGTCCCACTTTTTATGAAGACGGGATCGTGTTGATCTCTACGAACAGTGCCGGACTGAAAAAAATGACGGATTCGGAATTGAAATTGCCGGCCATGTCGATCCTGCGCTCGCGCCGCGATTCCACCGGCGCGCTGTCGACACCAGAACCGTTTGCCAAGGAACTTTCTTCCATTGGTGCGCATGAAGGGCCGGTTTGTTTCGACCGCACGACGGAAACGGTGTATTTCTCCCGCAATGCGATTATTGGCGGTAAGGACAGATTTGCCAAGGACAAGACCCAGAAAACGCGCATTTACTCGTCCAAAAAGGTAAACGGCGTGTGGAGCGAACCGCAACCGCTGCCCTTTAACACAAACGAATTCGACGATTTTCACCCGGCTATCAGCATCGACGGCGACAAACTGTTTTTTGCTTCCAACCGCCCCGGCGGGCTGGGTAGCACCGATATTTACGTGTCGTATAAAGTGGGCGATTCCTGGAGCGAACCGGTCAATCTCGGCGCTGGTGTGAATACCAAAGGCCGCGAGGCTTTCCCGTTTATCCATGCCGATAATACGCTGTATTTCGCTTCGGATGCCATGGAAGGCGGCCAGGGCGGATTCGATATGTATTACGCCATTATGGACGGCAACCAGTGGACCAAACCTGTCAACCTCGGCAGTCCGTTCAACACTTCCGGCGACGACTTTGGACTGATTGTAGACCTCAATAAGATCAACGGCTACTATTCCACCAACGGCAGCGGTGGCAAGGGCGGCGACGAAATTTTTAGTTTCCACACTGAAAATGGCAACATCGACGACTACCTGCTGCAAAACCAACGCGTACCAGATCGCAACCTCGACATCAAAGTGGTCGTGACGGACAAGTCTTCTTCCTCCGCTATCTCTGATGCTGACGTGCAGGTGCTCAACTACGAAGCCAACAACGTGATTGGCCGTGATGAATCGGGCAACCTGATTACCATTCAGAACGTAAACGGGCAAGACGTCATTAAATCGATGGCGCCCGACAAGGGCATCAACGGCGTTACCGACGGCAAAGGGCGATTCTCTACCGAAGTAAAACCGGGCAATTACGTGGTGATCGTTTCCAAAAAAGGCTACCAGACCAAACAGGTGCGCCTCACGATTTCCAAGCCCGGCAACGAAGTGCCGATTCAACTCGAACGCAGCAACAACGCCGCTCCCGGCAAGGTACAGTGGACGCCTTCCGCTTTCAACTACGTGACGAACGCGCCGCTGGGTGGCGCCATGTTTGTACTGACCGATGAAAATGGCAAACAGGATACCGTCATTGCCGACGCCAACGGCATGGTGGATTACTACCTCGACGCCAACAAGAAGTACAAGGTTGATCTCTACCAGGGCGGTCGTGTCATCGGAAGCACAGAAGTGGATACCCACGGTGCTGTGCCTGGCCAACCTTTGATGCAAAACATATCGGTGGCGCCACTGCTTCCTGGTACGGTAGTAGAACTTCCGAATATCTACTACAACTTCAACGACGCTACACTGCGCCCCGACGCTCGGAAAGACCTGGATCTGGTTGTTTCACTGATGAAGCAGCAGCCGTCTATTACGGTCGAACTCGCCAGCCACACCGACTGCCGGGGCAACGAACAGTACAACCAGCAACTCAGCCAAAAACGCGCCAATGGCGTAGTGGAATACCTTGCCAGCCGCGGTATTGCCCAGGATCGCCTGAAACCGGTCGGTTATGGCGAAAGCGAACCGCGCAATATCTGCCAGGACGGCGTAACATGCACCGAACAGGAACACGCCCGCAACCGCCGTACAGAAGTTCGTATTCTGACAGGTATGCAAGGCGCTTCCATGGTGTATGTAAACGGGCAAATGCACAGTCCGCAGCCCATCGACCCGGGTGTTACGGCCCCGAACGGCGGTAAACACCCTGCTACTCATGGCGCAGTGACGGTAACGGATGCTCAACGCGATACCTACTACGTAATCGCCGGTTCTTTCCTGATGGAAAACCGCGCACACAACCAACTGTCTACCCTGCGCGCTGCCGGCTATGAATCGGCTGAAATTGTTCGTTTCCCCAACTCTTCCTTCTTCTCGGTATGTGTCGGCCGCTTCAAAACCCGCCGCGAAGCCGATGTGCTGGAAAAACAGTTGGAAAGCGCGAATATTGATGCGTTTGTGAGAGCGGTGCAGTGAGTGGTGAGTAGTGAGTAGTGAGTTTTTTGTGCTGTACACATGGCTTTGTTTATTGGTATGCCAGGTGTACAGCACAAAAAACTCATAACTCATAACTCATAACTCATATCAACTATTCTTATCTTTGCGGCCTCAACAAACAGATACAGTGTTATGGCAATCATGATCACCGATGAGTGCATTAATTGTGGCGCTTGCGAACCCGAATGTCCGAACAATGCCATTTATGAAGGAGGCGTGGAATGGACCATTTCCGATGGCAATACAGTAAAAGGAGAATACCGCCTGGAAGATGGAACGGTGGTATCCGTAGACAAAAAAAACGAGCCGGTTTCCAACGAATATTACTACATCGTGCCGGATAAATGCACCGAATGTGTGGGTTTCCACGAAGAGCCGCAATGCGCGGCCGTATGCCCGGTCGACTGCTGTATTCCTGATCCGGAACGTGTAGAATCGAAAGATGCCCTGCTGGAAAGAAAGGCGCGTTTGCACCTGTAATCATGCCGGATATTTTTACCGCTTCTAAATAGGCTCAAAATTCACATCTTTCCCGAACGATAATTTGGTACTGCCGTTAGTGTCAGTAGTTTTGTTCCGCTAAAAAAGCGACAGCACAGTGTTGAATTGCACTTCATTCTGTTTCTTTGCGCGGTAGCGCCGCAAGGCGCCATCAAAACAAACAAGAACCTAACAATCTTACCATTATCGATGAGTTGGTTTAGCAAATTTCTCTCGTCTTCGATCGGGCAAAAGGTCATCATGTCGCTAACCGGCATTTTCCTGATGCTCTTTTTGATCGTCCACTTGCTCGGCAATCTGCAACTGTTAAAAGACGACGGTGGAGAAGCGTTCAATACCTACGCTTTCTTCATGACCCACAATCCCCTGATCAAAACCATTTCCTACTCTTTATACGCCTTTATTCTGTGGCACGCCATCCAGGGCATCCGCCTGTGGCAGGCCAACAAGGCTGCCCGTGGTAATGTACGCTACGCAGTAGCACACACACGCCCCAATGAGCGCAATGCCCGCAACATGGCCTGGTTCGGGATCGTCATCTTCATTTTCCTGATCCTGCACCTCTGGCAGTTCTGGCTTCAGATGAAAATGGGCGTACTGCCTCCAGTGGAAGTGGAAGCCTATGACCATCCGGTTCAAAACCTGTACCTCCCCGTGGCAGCAGCATTCCAGAACCTGGGATTCGTCATTTTTTATGTGGTGTGCATGGTCGTTGTCGGGCTGCACCTCTGGCACGGCTTCTGGTCGGCGTTCCAGACACTGGGCATCAACCACCCGCGATACCTGCCTTTAATCAAAGGTGTGGGCATGGTGTACGCAGTGGGCGTTTCGCTGGGTTTCGCGATCATTCCTGTTTGGATGTATCTGATGGGTTAATTCCCGAAAGAGCATACAAAACATTGACTATCAACCAAATTTCGAAAAGGACTCGTCCTTTTTCATTTCAATATTCCTGATAAAAGATATGGCAACCGCGCTCGATTCCAAAATCCCTGCCGGCAACATCAATGAAAAGTGGGAATCCTACAAAGGCCATGTGCCCCTCGTAGCGCCCAACAACAAACGCCGGATCGACGTGATTATCGTGGGCTCCGGGCTTGCCGGCGCTTCCGCTGCCGCGTCCCTGGGCGAACTGGGCTATAACGTTAAATGCTTCACATTCCACGATAGCCCCCGCCGCGCACACTCTATTGCTGCGCAAGGCGGTATCAATGCAGCCAAAAATTATCGCAACGACGGCGACTCTGTTTACCGCCTGTTTTACGATACCATCAAAGGCGGCGACTTCCGCGCCCGCGAAGGCAACGTGCACCGCCTGGCAGAAGTGTCGACCGCTATTATCGACCAGTGCGTAGCGCAAGGCGTACCGTTTGCCCGTGAATACGGCGGCCTGCTCGACAACCGCTCTTTCGGCGGCACACAGGTATCCAGAACCTTTTATGCACGCGGCCAGACCGGACAACAATTGCTGATCGGCGCTTACCAGGCCCTCAGCCGTCAGGTGGCACTCGGCACCGTCAAACTCTACAATCGCCACGAAATGCTCGATACGGTGATTGTAGATGGCAAATGCCGCGGTATCATCGTACGCAACCTGCTCACCGGCGCCATCGAACGCCACTCCGCACATGCCGTTGTGCTTTGCACGGGCGGCTATGGCAACGTGTTCTACCTGAGCACCAACGCCATGATGTGCAATACCACGGCCGCATGGCGCGCACACCGCCGCGGCGCACACTTCGGCAACCCCTGCTATACGCAGATTCACCCGACCTGTATTCCGGTGTCGGGCGATTACCAGTCGAAACTGACGCTCATGTCCGAATCGCTGCGCAACGACGGCCGCTGCTGGGTACCGAAAAAAGCGGAAGACCGCCTGAAAGACCCGCGCCAGATTCCGGAAGAAGACCGCGACTACTACCTCGAACGCCGCTACCCGGCTTTTGGCAACCTCGTACCGCGCGACATCGCCAGCCGTGCCGCTAAAGTGGCCTGCGACGAAGGCCTCGGCGTAGGCAAATCGGGCCTGGCCGTGTACCTCGATTTCGCAGATGCCATCAAACGTAAAGGCCGCGCCGCAGTGGAGGCCGCTTATGGCAACCTGTTCGATATGTACGCCAAAATTACGGGCGAAAACCCGTACGAAGTGCCCATGCGCATTTACCCGGCGGTACACTATACGATGGGCGGTCTGTGGGTCGACTACGAATTGATGACGTCCATCCCCGGATTGTATGCCTGCGGTGAAGCCAATTTCAGCGACCACGGCGCCAACCGACTCGGCGCTTCGGCGCTTATGCAGGGCCTGGCCGACGGCTATTTCGTACTGCCATACACCATTGGTTCGTACCTGTCAAAAGAAATCCGCACCGGATCGATTCCGACCAACACACCGGAATTTGACCAGGCAGAAAAAGACGTGCGCGACCGCATCGACCAACTCATGAACCTCGGCGGTAGCCAGAGCATTGAGAGTTTCCACCGCCGCCTGGGTAAAATCATGTGGGACAAATGTGGCATGGCGCGCAACGCAGAAGGCCTGAAACAAGCCATCGAGGAAATCAAAGCCCTCAAGGCCGAGTTCTGGAAAGATGCTTTCGTGCCCGGCCGCACCGACGAATACAACCCGGAACTGGAAAAAGCCTGGCGCGTAGCCGATTTCATCGAACTCGGCGAACTCATGTGCCGCGACGCGCTCCACCGCAATGAATCCTGCGGCGGCCACTTCCGCGAAGAATACCAGACCGACAAAGGTGAAGCCGAACGCGACGACAAAAACTTCATGTACGTGGCCGCCTGGGAATGGAAAGGCGAAGGCGCCGAACCTGCCCTGCACAAAGAGCCGCTGGTGTATGAAGAAATTGAGGTGGTGCAGCGCTCGTATGAGTAGTGGTTTCAGGTACTTAAACAGAAATTAATACCCTAATTACCAATTGCTTGTTTTTAATTGCTTCATTATGAAAGTTTTAATTACTGGATGTCTACTCTTTTTATTGGGGCAACTTCAGGCGCAAATGAATACCATTGAACTGGTAAATCCTTCGTTTGAAGATTTGACTGCAGGTGATACCATATTACCTACTGGATGGATCAATACAGGTGTAAAAGGGGAAACTCCACCAGATGTACAACCAAGTTTTTATGAGGTGTATTTGAAACCTTCACACGGCGACACCTACCTTGGTATGGTAGTACGGAAAAACAACACCTGGGAAAGTGTCGCACAGGATTTGAACGGTTGGATGCATCAGGATTCAAGTTACAGTTTTAGCCTTGATCTTGCCAATTCCGATGTGTACAAAGCGTTTTCCAGAAAATATGGAGACCTCTATTACACCAGGCCAACCATATTGAGAATTTGGGGCGTAAATACGTTGCAAAATACGAGGGAATTGCTGGCAGAAAGCGTGACTATTAATCATCATAAATGGAAACGTTATTCATTTATCCTACACCCTAATCAAGGCAGTTATAACCGTCTTGAATTATCTGCTTACTATGCACCAGGAAAGGAAAAAATGAATGGAAATTTGTTGATGGACAATTGCTCGGATTTGAAAATTTTGAAATAAGGATAGTGATTGGTTGTGTATGAAAAAACAAATATCACTTTTGTATCTGTTTTTCTATGGGCTCTTGCTAGGTGCCCAAACAACAATTCATATTCAAAATGCATCTTTTGAATGGGATACCCCTTCCGCAGGAATGGCGCCTGGTGGCTGGTTGGATATGGGCGCGGCAGGAGAAACGCCATCCGACATACAACCCGGCTGGTATGGAGTAAAAATGGATGCGCAGGACGGCAAAAACTATGTGGGAATGGTGGTGCGCGACAACAATACCTGGGAGGGCATCGGACAAAAACTGAATGGATGGATGCGCAAAGATTCTACCTACTCTTTTAGCATCTGGCTGGCGCGTTCCAATACCTACCAGTCGATTTCGAGGATGACCGGGACAGAAGTGAATTACAAAAACCCCACTATTTTAAAAATCTGGGGCGTGAATACCCGAACAGGCGAAGAAGAACTGCTCGCAGAAAGCACAACTGTTGGACACTCGGTTTGGACGCGGTACACATTTACCCTTGCACCGCTCAAATCGGATTACGACGAAATCGATCTGATGGCTTACTACGCGCCTGGCAGTGAAGGAAAAAGTGGCAACTTGTTGATAGACAATTGCTCCGACATAGTAGAAGTAAAAAAATAGACAAGAACAGGTTAGCGGTTTTAAGACCGGAGCCTTTCAAAAAATATCATTGTTCATCATCAACTCATCTCACGAAAGATGAAACTGAATCTGAAAATCTGGCGCCAGGGCGGCAAATACAAGGGAGAATTTGTTACCTATCCCAATCTGGATGTAAATCCCGACATGTCATTCCTGGAAATGCTCGACGTACTGAACGAACAACTCGTTTCGCAACGCGAAGAACCCGTGGCCTTCGAACACGACTGCCGCGAAGGTATCTGCGGTACCTGCTCGCTGGTGATCGACGGACAGGCGCACGGCCCGATGAAAGGCACTACGACCTGCCAGGTACACATGCGCCACTACAAGGAAGGCGAAACGATTGTGATCGAACCATTCCGCGCACAATCTTTCCCGGTCATCAAAGACCTGGTGGTCGACCGCTCTGCATTCGACCGCATCATTCAGTCCGGTGGGTATGTCAGCGTTAATACCGGCCAGGCGCAGGACGCCAACGCTATTCCGATTGAAAAAGAACAGGCGTCCAAATCCTTCGACTCAGCCGCTTGCATCGGTTGTGGCGCCTGCGTGGCTGCCTGCCCCAACTCTTCGGCCATGCTGTTCACTTCTGCCAAAGTATCGCACCTGGCACTGCTGCCGCAAGGACATGTGGAACGCCAGAAACGCGTGCTGGCCATGGTGGCTCAAATGGACAAGGAAGGTTTTGGCAAATGCTCGAATGTAACAGCCTGCGAAGCGGAATGCCCGAAAGAAATTTCTGTAGAGAATATTGCACGGATGAACCGGGAGTTCCTGGGCGCCGTGTTCGCTTCGGATAAAAAGATGGCGTGAGATGTTGGGTACCCGCTGACGCGGGAGGGGAAAAAGATTTAGCGGATGGAGCGGATTTTATTGATTTTTGTGGCCTGGCGGCCACATTCTGATTGATAATTCTTTTTTATAACGAGGAAAATCAAAAAGTGGCCGCCAGGCCACAAAAATCAATAAAATCCGCTCCATCCGATAAATCCCAATTCCCTTCCCGCGCCAGCGGGAACCCTAAATCCCGCCCAATCCAACCTCATCACCCATGGAAATACCCTCGTCCAGCCCTACCCCGCTCGAAACAGCCAGAAAATGGCTGGGATTTCTGAGCCTCTCCTTTCTGCTACGCTGGGCGATTCTTCTTTTTCTCGGATACTGGCTCTGGACCAATTGGCACAACGACCTGCCAGCCGAGGCTGCTATTCGCGAATACGCACTCCCCGACTCCCGCTTTTTGCACATCGACAATATGGACGTCCATTGCCGTATCAGCGGGAAAGGCGACCCTATTCTGTTGTTGCACGACGCGCAGAGTTCGCTGCACACCTGGAACGGCTGGGCCACTGCTTTGTCGGATAAATACCAGGTCATCAGTGTCGATTTGCCCGGCTTCGGGCTCACGGGGCCGCACCCGCGCGGGAGTTACAGCGCATTTATGTACGCGAGTTTTCTTGACAGCGTGGCGACACACCTCAACCTGCGCAAATTTCACCTGGCAGGCAACGGACTCGGCGCACAGATTGCCTGGCACTATGCCGCAGAATCTACCTCCGGGAAGGTCGATAAATTGATTCTGATTGCCGCACCCGGCTTTGAAGAAAAAAAGTCATCTATTGTAAACCTGCTGGCCCGAACGCCCGTGCTCAACCGCGCGCTGTGGAAAATAACGCCCCGTTCGTTTATCAATATCATGCTGGAAGATGTGTATTCCGATGATAGTCTGGTGACCGACAGCCTCGAACAGCGCCATTTCGACCTGCTGCTGCGCAGTGGCAACCGCAAGGCATTTACCGACCGCGCTTCCGTGAGCGACAACCGCCCGCCCGCCGATGTGGTGGAAAAAATTACCAATCCCACCCTCATTCTCTGGGGCGCGGAAGACACGCGCATTTCGCCCGAACATGCGTACGACTTTCACCGGCGCATTCGGGGCGCATTCCTGAAAATTTACCGAAATACCGGCCACTGGCCGCAGGAGGAAAACCCGGTTCAGACAGCAAAAGACGTCCGGGCATTTCTGGAAGGAAAGTTTTGATTTAAGATTAAAGATTACATGATTTTAGATTTAAGATTTGAGGGCATCCCGTTTACTTCTACAATCTCAAATCATGTAATCTAAAATCTTAAATCATTCACCTATCGGCGGAGGCCCGTTTCGAGATACGAGGTGACATAAGGTACAGCGCGTACGATTATAAGACAAATGGCAACTACGTAAAAAACTAGCATAGGTGGGGGGATTGAAATGTGAATTAATTGTGTGTGTAAGCCAAAATCCAGACGAATGTTTGGAGAAGGCGACCAAAGGTGAACATAATATTTAGTATTGCAAAAATATACAAGTGATTTTTTTGTTAAGCATGCTTTTGCAAATCAAATAGACCTACTTTGAGCGCTATGAAGTACTTTTGCGGCAGCAAATGGCGACGGGATTCCGGCAAGTTATTCCCCACCAGCGCCCCGGAATGATTTTTTGTCCGGTGATTGCATATTTTATTCCTGCTTTCCCGAAAATTCTGTTTACTTTTCGCAAAAGCAAATTCACTACGTTGTACATCTCTAAAAGTTCCCGGAATGGTATTTAACAATATCCTTGAAACAATCGGCAAGACGCCGCTTATTCGCCTCAACAACGTTGTGATGCACATTCCAGCCACCGTGTATGCCAAAGTTGAGGCCTTCAACCCCGGACTGAGTGCAAAAGACCGCATTGCCCTGCACATGATCGAACGCGCCGAACGCCTCGGCAAACTCAAGCCCGGCGGCACCGTTGTGGACGCTACCAGCGGCAACACGGGGTTCAGTCTGGCCATGGTATCGGCACTCAAAGGCTACCGTTGCGTGCTGACCGTTTCCAGCAAAATTTCGGAAGACAAACTCAACAACCTCAAGGCCATGGGCGCTGAAGTGATCCTGTGCCCGCAAGAGGCCAAGCCCGACGACCCGAATTCGTACTACCGCATGGCCGAGCGCCTGTCCAAGGAAATTCCCGGCGCTTACTACATCAACCAGAATTACAACCTCGAAAACAGCGAAGCGCACTACCTGAGCACCGGCCCCGAAATATGGGAACAAACCCAGGGGCGCATCACCTGGCTCGTGGGCTCCGCCAGCACCGGCGGCACGCTCTGTGGCTCGGGCCGCTACCTGCGCGAGCAGAATCCTGATCTGAAAATTATCGGCGTGGATGCCTATGGTTCCGTACTGAAAAAGTACCACGAAACGGGCGTTTACGACGAAAAGGAAATTTACCCATACCGCATCGAAGGCGCCGGAAAAAACATCATTCCGGCCAATATGGACTTCCAGATGATCGACAAGTTCATCAAAGTGACCGATAAGGACAGCGCCCTGCGCGCCCGCGAACTCGCTCGCATGGAAGGCATGATGGTGGGCTACTCCAGCGGCGCGGCCCTGCAAGCCCTCGAACAAATCCAGGACGAACTCACGGAAGACGACATCGTGGTGCTGCTCTTCAGCGACCACGGCTCGAAATACGCCACCAAGTTCTTTAGCGACAAGTGGATGATCGAACAGGGATTCATGGAGGCGCCTGAAGTAAAAGCCCTTTGATTTAAGATTTTAGATTACATGATTTTAGATTTTAGAAGTATTCGAGATGCCCTCAAATCTTACATCTAAAATCATGTAATCTAAAATCTTAAATCCCAAACACCCGTATTCTTTTTACTATGCAACTCATACAAATTGATCGTCGCAGCGGACTCACGCGCGAGGAATTCATCGAAAATTACCTCAAACCCAAAAAACCGGTGGTGTTCACCGACCTGGCCAAAGACTGGCCAGCCATGACCAAGTGGACACCCGAATTTCTGAAAGAAAACTACGGCTACCTCGACGTGCCGGTGATAGGCCCCGATTACCACAAACCTGGGCCCAACTACATGAAAAGCGGCGAAACCATGAAGTTCGGCGACTACCTGGACATGATTCAGGCTGGCCCTGCCGACAAGCGCATTTTCCTGTGGAACATCCTCGACCACGCCAAGGAATTGGTCAATGACGTGTCCAACCCGACCATCTGCGACGGCTGGATCGACAACTACCCGTTTATGTTTTTCGGCGGCGCCGGTTCGGTCACCAACCTGCACTACGACATCGATTGCTCGCACGTGTTCCACACACACTTCTGGACGCGCAAGCACATCGTACTGTTCGATCAGGCACAAAACCCGTTCCTCTATCAGCACCCGTACACCGTGCAGAGCCACGTGAACCCGCTGAAGCCTGATTATGAAAAATACCCGGCACTCGACAAAGCCACGGGCCATGAAACCATCCTCCAGCACGGCGAAACACTGTTTATCCCATCCATGTGGTGGCACTACATCGTGTACGTGGATGGCGGCTACTCCATCAGCCTCCGCTCCCGCGACTCCGTCCTCACCCAGGCCAAAGGGCTGTGGAACATCGCCCGCCACTTCGTCATCGACAAGGGCATGAATGCGGTGATGGGCCCCCGCTGGAAAGACTGGAAAGAAGCGCAAGCGCAGAAAAAGGCGAAAGAGGCCATGAAAGCAGCGTGAAGTTAGTTATGAGTTATGAGTGATGAGTTATGAGTGTTTGTGCTGTACACCTGGCCACTCTATTGACAATGCCAAGCGTACAGCACAAACACTCATAACTCATCACTCATCATTCATAACTAAAAAGAAATTCATAACTCATAACTCATAACTCAAAGAAGTGGATTTATTCGATCGTATTCTCAAGCAGGCCGGCCCGCTCGGCAAATACGCTGAAGTGGCGGAAGGCTACTACATGTTTCCCCAACTGGAGGGCGAACTCGGCAACCGGATGAAATTCAAAGGCAAAGAAGTCATTTGCTGGAGCATCAATAACTACCTCGGCCTGGCCAACCACCCGGAAGTGCGCAAAGCCGACGCAGAGGCCGCCGCACGCTGGGGCCTCGCCTACCCCATGGGCGCCCGCATGATGTCGGGTGAAACCAAACTGCACAAACAACTCGAAACCGGCCTGGCGCATTTTGTGGGCAAGGAAGACGGTTACCTCCTCAACTACGGCTACCAGGGCATCCTGTCGGTCATCGATTCGCTGCTGACCCGCCACGACGTGGCCGTGTACGACGCCGAAAGCCACGCCTGCATCGTGGATGCCATGCGCATGCACATGGGCAAACGTTTCGCCTACACGCACAACGACATCGACAGCCTGGCCAAAAACCTCGAACGCGCTAAAAAACTCACCGACGAAAGCGGCGGCGGCATCCTCGTCATCACCGAAGGCGTATTCGGTATGCGCGGCGACCAGGGCAAACTCCGCGAAATCGCCGCCCTGAAAGAACACTACGGTTTCCGACTGCTCATCGACGACGCACACGGTTTCGGAATGCTCGGCGCTACCGGCGCCGGCGCCGCCGAAGAACAGGGCGTCACCGACGACGTAGACCTGTATTTCAGCACCTTCGCCAAAAGTATGGCGCTCATCGGCGCATTCATCGCCGGCCCGACGGACATCATCCGTTTCCTGCGCTACAACATGCGCTCACAGATCTTCGCCAAGTCGCTGCCCATGCCGCTCGTGGAAGGCGCGCTCAAACGTTTCGAACTGCTCAAAAACGAACCGCAACTCCGCGAAAAACTCTGGGACAACGTACGCATGCTGCAAAACGGCCTGAAAGAACGCGGTTTCGACATCGGCGACACCAACACCTGCGTGACGCCCGTGTACATGCACGGCGAAGTGGAAGAAGCCATGGCCCTCGTGATGGATATGCGCGACAACTACGGCGTGTTCTGCTCCATCGTGGTGTATCCGGTGATTCCAAAAGGCATGATTATCCTGCGCCTGATTCCGACGGCCGCACACACGGAAGAAGATATCCGCATTACGCTGGATGCTTTCTCAGCGGTGCGCGAGAAAATGCAGCAGGGGCTGTATAAAGGGCATGTGCCGCAGGTGATCGCGTAACACGGATTGCACGGAAGGATTTGCGGATGTACGCGGATTTTTAAAGGGAGAGCCTCGTTCGTATCTTGGGTACGGGCGGGGCTTTTTTATTTGGTTTTCTTGCGGATAATGAGCACCCGCTGGTCGGAGAAGTCCATCCAGGCGAAGTCATAAACCAAGCGGTACATTTTGCCTTCTTTGTTCCAGTAGATGCCGGTCATGTACTCCCAGCGGAATTTGGCGCGGGTTAGGATGGTTTTGTCAACCGTTTCTTTTACGGAATCGCCCATGATGGTAGCGAGGATTTCACGGTTGCGGTGAAGGTAGGCGTCGATTTCCTGGACTTCATTTTTGGTGGATTGACGTTTTTGAAAATGATGCTGGTTTTTGCAGAGGATACTGCAAAAACGTTTGTCAGTCCGGCCAAGGAACTCTTTGCCACATTGGAAGCAGTGTTTTTTCATATTATGAAAGCGATTAAAAATGGTAAAAAACGGCTTAATCGTTTAGTATCGGATAGTAAGTGATTACAAACGATTAAGTTTTTAACGCGTTGGTTTTTAATGGTTTACTCAAGTTTATTTTTTTTACTTTGCTCAAAAAATTACGAAATGGAACTACAGGTAAAAAAAATAAACATTGAAAATTGCACTCGAATTGCAGTTACTAATGCACAATTTGACCCAGCCTTTCCGGCAAAAATGAAACAAGTGAAAGGATGTTACTTTTCGCCGGAAATAAAAGCCTGGATCATGCCATATACCAAAGAAGCCTGGGGCGTTTTCAAAAGTGTATTTGAGGGTATTCCCGTGAAAAATATGCCCTGCGAGATAGCGACAGTTCCCGAATCAACTCAACTAACTGCATCCTGTGAAGCCAGAAATCAAGATCAAGATTCAAGGGTTGTTGTTTTGCCGAATTATTTCACACCTGCGGAATCAGTGTCTGCTATGCCTGAAACATCTGGTGAGCACCTTATCATTCGGTATTGTTCTGAAAAACCTGATCGTGTATTTCTCGTCGTACCGCCGCAACGCAAAGATTGGAAAAATTTCATCAATAACATACCTGGAAAATGGTGGCATTCACGGGAAAAACTATGGAGTGTGCCACGAACCAAAGAACTTTTTAAGACTTTTCAGGCACATTTCGAAGACAAATTGCTGATTGATCGGGAGACGTCGGTAGTGCTGCTAATACCAGAATCGGCAACGACTATTAAGTTTGATAAACAAAGTGGCAAGATTACCATACACCCTCACCCCTGCAACCCTGACTACTGGTGCCTTGATCTGCCTGAAAATATGATCTCTACGCACCTAAGTATTATTAAAAATATACATGGCCGTCGCTGGAACATGGACTGGTATATTTGGGAAGTTCCAGGAACACAACTAACCGTGCGTTTTGTAGCGCAGTACCTGAATGAAGTGGTGGAGTGGACATTTCAGCCCGGTGAAAATATCCCTGAAAGGCTGGTGGAGGCAGTGCCGCAGCAGAATAATTTTCTCAGGGGGCATGTTGCTGTGGCACAATATGAATCAGCGGTAACGGCCCTGGAGCAAATGCTCATGCTGAAAAGGTATAGCAGGCGTACGATCAAATCATACAAAAACTCACTTAGGCAGTTTATCATGCACTATAATGATACCAAACCCAGTCAGATCACACGCAAGCAGATCAACGCCTATATTATGCAACTCATCCGGGACAAGCATATCACAGAGTCCTATCAGAACCAGATAGCCTGTGCCATCAAGATTTTTTATTGTGAGGTGCTTGATCAGGCAGAAAAGGTTGAGGGACTGGTTCAGGCAAAAAGACCGCAAAAAATACCGCAGGTATTAACAGAAGAAGAAGTAACACGCCTGCTGCGATCTGTCGATAATCTTAAACACAGGTGCATTTTGATGATGATATATTCCGCAGGATTGCGGCTTGGAGAGTTGACAAAGTTACGTCTGACTGATATTCAAATGAATGAACACCGCATCTTCATCCGCGATGGCAAAGGGAAAAAGGATCGATGTACCATTTTGGCCGGAAAAACAGAGGCCATCATTCGTACCTACATGGAATTGTATAAGCCAGTACACTGGTTCGTAGAAGGAGCAGACGGCGGCCCTTACAGTGATCGGAGCGTACAGGCTATTTTCACAGCAGCAAAAGAGCGTTCGAGAATCAACCCTTTGGCTACGGTACACACTTTGCGGCACTCTTTCGCCACACATTTATTGGAGAAAGGAGTTGATCTACGCTACATTCAAGACCTGCTGGGCCACGAAAGCAGCAAAACGACCGAGATTTATACCCATATCACCAAAAAAAGTTGGGATAGGATAAAAAGTCCATTAGATGATTTGGAAATTTGAGGCAGTACCCTACATTTACATTGTTAAACCTCCTGTCCATGAACCTGATGCTCCCCATGATTTGTCAATTGCGCAGTTGCGTCAAGCTAACCAGGTTGGTTAGCTTGACGCAACTGGCGTGTATTGATAAGTGGGTGACAAAGCGGATTTTGACGCAATTGAGTCTATATAGGGGGAATTGACGGGAAACCAGAGTTAGCGGCAAATAGAAAAATAAATAATCATAAAAACCAGTAGAAATGAACCAACGAATAGAGGATTACTTAAGCAAACTGGAAAATGAATTGCTTTATGGCGATTGGCAATTGGTCGAGTATAGCTTAAGTTGGGCAGAAAAATTTCAATCAGCGGCTGGAGTTTATGCTGTAAAAGAGGAAGGGATTATCTGTTATGTCGGTGAAACAGGCAATATAAAAAAGAGGATGCGGGATTTGCTTGATACCAGAAACCATTCATTGAGAAGGACAATAGGAGGTTCGAGGTTTGCTGGACAGGAAGGATACGAGATGGCAACACCAAGCCGAAAGTTCCCGGCTCAATTTGAAGAAGAACTAAACAGGCTTTTCGAGGATAATTTTGAAGTGTCCGCGATAGAAGTTCCGATAGGTAGAAAGGAACTTGAAGAAAGACTGGTCGAAAAACTCAAACCAAAATATAATACAAGAGAGAAAAGAAAGTCAGATGAATGTGAAAAGGCATATTCTGTTGCCGAGAAAAGAAAGAGCCATGGGAACGCATATAAACCGTGGTCACTCGAAGATGATGAGGAGTTGGTTCGTCTTGAAAAAGAAGGAAAATCAATTGCAGAAATCGCTTCTATATTTGGACGAAATCAAGGAGCAATCAACTCTCGATTAAATAAGATTTATGAAAGAAAATAAATGCTGCTAACGGCCGCATCGCGACAAAATCTACGATGTTTAATTATTCAATGAAATATGGAGTATCTGAAACTGCACGGTTGTTAAGTGTAGATAGAGATACCGTACAAACATGGGCAAGAATCTTTTCAGACTATTTGAGCCCAGACGCTAATCCAGGCAAAGGGAAAGTTCGACATTTTCTCATTAATGATATGAGAGTGTTTGCCTACGTTTTTACCTATTGGGAAGAAAATCCAGACATTGAGAATATTAAATACGGGCTTAACGCCAATAGTCAGTTCGATGATGAGGCAATACACAATTTTATTATAAGTATTACGCCTTTATTTAGAGCTATGCCGGATGATATTGATGAAACTTGGAGGGGTGTTGTTTTTGGTGGTGAGTTTGAATTAGGAGATATTTTTACTACTGCTGAATCATTTAAACTTGCGGGTGACAAACTTGTAGAAATAGCGCACGAAAATTACGAAGAAAGGGAATTGTTTCAGCCAGCACTTTATAATTATCGCCATGCGACAGAATTATACATCAAAGCAATAGTAGGAGAGCAATTCAATCATAATCTGCTTGATTTAAAGGAAAGACTCAAAATAGTATTAAGAACTAGATTTAAAGCAGTCCTCCCTGAATGGTTTGAAAATGTTATTGAAGCATTTGATTACTCAGACCCAAACGGAACAGCATTTCGATATGGTATTACTGTACCCAAAGATGAATTGTATGCTGATATGAAGCATATAAAAACTCTTATGGACTGGCTTTCAAAATCATTTAAGCGAATAAAAAAAGCCGAATAATTTGAATATATTGGTACCTTTTCACAATAATTGCCGCTAACGTTCGCTTTCCCGTCAACCGCTCGCTGACGCGGCGGTTGACGGGAAAGCGAACGTTCAGCGAAACGAAAAAATTAAAATAAATAAATAATATGACTAACCCACAAAAGGAAAAAAAGAATTTGGTCGGTTGGATACTTGCTTTCGTAGCAGGGCTTGCGTTATTGCTTCAAAACGTCAAATCAATTCATGATTTTATTTTCCCTGACCAAGCGACCTGTGAGGATACAGTTGCAAAGGTGAAAATAAAAAAGGCAGAGTTTGAAGGTGCTGATTTTCAAATAATCAAGGCTGATTTGATTTCAGAAACAAAGACCCTGATTGAAAAATATTATACGTTAGATAATTGCAAAAACCCAGCAACTAATGATGAAATAAAAATAATAAAAACAAGATTAATTAAAATCATTTCCGAAGATTTAGATGCACTAAGCATGGAGTATTCTGAATCACTAAACACTAACCTGATTTCTCATATTAATCTACTGGATATAATATGTCGATTGAGTGGTGATTGTTCTATTGAAGAAAAACAAAGTTTGGAAGACCTAAAAAAGAACATAAAATGAAAGATTTTACATTGGGTTTTATCTCATTGGCTGTTGCCTTAATGATGTATAATTGCTCCTTAACCATAGGGAAGCATAATACTACTGGCGTGAATGTTGGTGGAACCCAAACGGTTATTGCGCCTCCAAGCGAACTGAATAATTACATTCAATATGTTACGACAATAAAGGAAGGAGATAGAAACATCTACTACCCAAACTCAATAACCAATAATTTTTCTACAAACTACATCAATGAAAACATTACTTACCATGAAAGCCATTTGCAAAGCCTAAAAGACGAAAAAGTCAGAATTGAGTCCGATAGCATCGAAAATAAAATCAAATTTCAACAAGGCAAAATAAAAAAAACAAAATACCTTCAAGAAAAAAATGAGAATTCAAATCGATTGAAAGACAATCGGTCAAAAACCGAAAAATTTAAGAGGGCTTCTACTGAATGGCAAAAACTACTCCCCAAAACTCCCTTGCCATCAGATAAGAAACCACAACCCGAACAAGAAGGCGAAAGGCAAGTAATCCCTCTTCAACCCCGAATTGAAGGCGGTAGCCATATGTTTAAGCAATCAGAAGTTGGGTTTGAATTCAATATTGTCATACTTAATGGCACAACTGATTATCCAAACCCTGACGGCTCCTACTTCGCTAACCCTATAAAATCTGGCGACAAAATAACTTTCAAAAATACAAAAACAAATCAATTTCGTGAATTTCAATATTAAAGTCCCCTCGACCGTACTCGCTTTTTTCTTCACGTTAAACTTGTTTTCCAAAAACATAGAAGTTTATGGTTTTTACCCGCTTTGGGAGAACAAAGAAAGTCAATCATGGGAAGTAGAAAGCCTTTACAATTCTTTCAGAGACTCTCTTTTAAACCCTTATAAAAAGGTAAAAAAGAAGCCCACAATTATAGGCGATATTTCTAAATTGATTGAACGTTTAGAAACCCCAATTAAGAATGTCGATGATGCTACCTGCGTCATTGGTTTCTATTTTTTTGACGAATACGGAAATATCGTACTTGATATTTTTCGATTTGACAGAAAATTTATGACTATACATTCGTGTCAAAAAGTTGAGATTAACGTAAATTCTAAAAACAACAATTACCACGATGTGGCTAAACTGTTAAATGATAAAACCTATTTGTACTATCGTTCAGACGATAGAAAAAACCTAATTTTCCAATACTTACTTCCATACCAAGCGGAGTATTACTCAAAACACGTCTATTCTGTTGGTTTAGATAGTGCAAAATTGAGCCTGATTGATTTTGATAGAGAAATGAAAGTTAATGGCAAAATAAAGGGAAAAGATGTATTCAATGAGATAGAGAAGACGTTAAGTTTGAAGCCAACGGCTTTTCACAAGGCAGGAGGATATGGCATTATCGATATTCTAGAAGGCAAATATCCAAACGACGAAAAACTTCATAAGTATAACATTAAATATAGAATCTTTTTTTCCGAACACCCGATTCTTTATGGATATATTAAAGCAGCAGAAGCATATAAAGTTTACAATTCTACTCCAACAAATTCTTCTAGGAAAGTTGAGCATAGAAAGACGTTTGAAAACAGATTATATGAATTTTTAGACTCTATTGATAAAGGAAAAGTTTCTCAAAATGAAATCAATTTTTTTCTGCAAAATGGAAGGGACGTTCATGAAATCAGGAACGAATTTGTTATTCGGGCAGACCAGATTCTTAAATGTGACCAAAACAAAGAATATGCAGAGCAGGCTGTAAAAGAAGGCTTGGTGGATAAAGCCATATTTCATTATTACAACATGGTGAAATTTTGTGGTGGTTTAGAAAACTACGATGAGTTAAAGAAGTTGTTTTCAGGTAGAGAAGGAATATATAATAACCTTATTGAAAAGGCAAATAAGGAAAAGGAAAACGGCAACTATCAAAGTGCTATGAAGTTATTGCTTCAAGCAGAAAAAACGCTCCCACATATGCCTTCAAATAAGAATAAAATTAGTGAAGTTGAGAACCTGATAATAGAGTCCAATAAAACACTGCCTCCAAGCGAGCAATTTGAAAAGAATACTGAACTGAAAATACAAGTACTTGAAAATCAGTTGTCAAACATGATTTACAATACTTACAAATACAAAGTCATTGACCGTTCAATATCAATAACAAGGAATGGTCAAACTATTACTATCAAATTCACCCCTGAAAATTCAGGTTTAAACATGGCGGCAGAAGTGAGTTATTACCCAGTAGGTAAATTCACTTACGATATGGAAGAAATAGAGAACAATTTAATTGTTACCGCTGTACATTCCATATCTGAATTCTTTTCGACAACGAATGAAAATGGAGTGGTTTCACGCCCTTATACTGAATTAATATTAAATGGCTCTGCCGATTTAACCCAATTCAAAGGAGCCGTTGCAACATCATCCGAGTATGCTACTCTCGAAACTATGGTAAAACCTTGTAACACGGGAGATGAGCCAAAATCGCTCAAAGAATTAAGGAAAAGCACCGCATCTGATGAAGAAAAAAATTTAGCGCTTGCATATTTGAGAGCCTATCACAAGCAACAAAGAATTTTATCAAAATGCGGAGGCGAGATTTCAAATTCCAGTTTGTGTGCAAAAGTCATAGAGGGCAGTACAAAGAATCGTTCAGTATTAATAATACTTCAAGTCACTTTGAATAAATAACGCTGAACAACGGATGTACGTCCATGCCGCCGAAAGCCAACGCACAAAGCCAACGCACGGCGGCACGGGCGTACATCCAACCGATGGGCGTAACAAAAAAAATAAAAATATGATAAACATAAATAAAATCAAGCAACTAATATCAGAAGGCAAAACCGCTGAGGCAATTAGTTTCTTAAAGTCAATAAATTTCGAGGATAATTCCAAAGAAGTTGAATTGATAGCCCTTTCATCGAGGTTTAAAAGATTTGAATATGAAAAACATGGAAATCTGACAGACCCGGGTGATTTGGAGAGAGAGTTAAATAAAATTAATGCAGCCTTGTTACATTTTATAAATGAACTGTCTGACAGCGAAAAAACGAAGCAAAAAAACAGCATTAGATTTGCTTGGGGTATTGCAGCAGGCACAATAGGCGTTTTGGCAAGCATAGCAGGTTTTTCTGGTTACACGTTGAAGGATTTCAAGTCCACCCAAAGACCTCTTGAAAAAGATAGTTTAATACACCAAGTTCCCGCTACTAAACTAACTGTACCATCAAACCAAATAGACAAAGCAAAGCCAAAGGTTATCACTAATCAACCGCAAGAGAATGTACCAGTACGACAACAGCAAAATACAAATTCAATTTCTGTTGGAAGGGACAACAACGGAATAATTGACCAAAAAAATAATCAAGGAGACGCAAGTACAACCATTACCATACCTATGCCAGCAAAAAAAGATGAAAAAAATTAAATACCTGATTTTTGTCGTTCTTCTGATTATTACCAACACCAATAAGGGTTTGGGACAAAACCAATGTAAGATAGATGGTGACAATAATGGAGTAGTCGCCCAATTCAATAACTCTGGTAACGCATATCTCACTCTAATTGTATTTGATGTAACAAAAGATCAACTAATTATTAGCATTGGAGAAAACCTGAAAATTACAGATAATCTAAGTGTTTCAGAAGAATTCAAGAAAAAAGAGGATGACTTTAAGCCACTTCCAATCAAGTCACCTGAGGCAATAAAACAGTTAGATAAAGCCAAAAACATTATTCTGCCTGCAATGGCAAACTCAAAAACTACTGTTTGTTTCGAGGATTTAATAAATGATGCAGTTGAAAATGGTAAAATCCAAGTCCAACAGGTTGATTCTTCATACACAAGGTTAGTTATTGGCGATGCAGAAAGATTATTGGGAGATTTTGTGATTTACTATGAGAGCCAAAGCGGCATTCAACGTGTGAAAGAAAATGGAAAATATTACTATATTATAGGGGGGGAATGTGCTTTTCGAAGCAATAACCTATGCAAATACTTTGACTACGCCACTGATTTTTATGGCGACCTTGCTCTTATAGGGTACAAACTTAATTCATATACTTTCGAATATTTTATAATTGACAAAAATGGCAAAATATATAATAACAATGTTTATGTAAGTTTTAAAGAATTTAATTTAGGCAATGTTAAATACTTATTAATTAATGATAAAGACAAAAAACAAATTTTGCTAAATGAAAAGGGGATTACGCAGCCATATGATGCTATTTCATCAATAACAATATCAAACTCAACCTTTTTAATAATACATCAAAATGGACACATTGGAATTGCAGAATTAAACCTCAATTATGACAAGGAGCGATTTGAAATAATTAAACCAGATACAATCCAACAAATTGGTGAAATTTACCCATATCCATTTGAAAGAACCAGTTTTCAATATGAATCAGAGGCATTAGTAAATGTTAAGGTCAATAACGCATGGAATTTAACTCAAATGTCCTTTGGTATTAATTATTCTTATCGCAGAGAATTTCTTTTTCAAAATTTACTCGAAAACTATCCTAATCAAATAATTATCCTCCCCAACAACAAAGAAAATAGCGAATTGATAAAAATAAAATCCGGTGTAAAGGTTGGACTTATTAATACGAAAAATCGTAAAATATTACCGCCGATATATGATGAAATAACAGATTTTGATAAGTTTGGGTATGCAAAGATTCGAAAAGAAAAAACATATCAATACATTGACCGGAGTTTAAATATTGCATCTGTTGAGTATAACTCAATTGCGCAGACGGAATCAGGGGAACTTGCCATTTTTGAAAATAACAAAAAGAAAGGTTTATTACAAATTTCAACGAAAGAAATTATAATTGAGGCTGATTTTGACACTATAATTGTTCAAAAAAACAGATCATATGTTAAAGTGAAAAAGAATGGATATTTTGGGCTACTTGGAATTTCAAACAAAGTTAATTTAGATGCAATATATGATGACATAAGGATGTTTGACCATACTAAGTATGTCGAGGTTAAAAAAAACGGATTACTTGGAATTGTTAACATTGGTACAGGTAGCATTAACATCTTACCAAAGTACGATAAATTAATTGAATTTTGTGATTTGAAGTTTGTTTTTGAAAAAGATGGGAGATGGGGAATTGTAAAACCTGATGGACAAGAAACATTTCTAAATTCCAAAAAGGAAAAATTTGAAATAAATAATATTAAGCCCAGCAGTTCATATAAAATTGCAATAGTCTTTGGATATGAGAAATATTCGGGAGTAATTAATTCTGATGGGCAATATATTTGTAAAGGACAATTTAAAGAGTATGTTGCAACAGATTCCAAATTTTACGATAATAAGGAATTAGATAATAATTTGGTTTGGGTATATTTATCTGAAATAAATAAGATTTTTTTTATCAATAATAGTAAATTAATAGCAACTGTATCAAATTATCAATCCACGATTAGCCAATCCATTGCTTTTAGCAAATACAAATTAATTAAGACAGATGATAACGGTTATTTGAATTTTAACGGAGAAGCAGTAGTACAAGGCGGTAATACAGAAATAGAAGACTTTAACGACCTTGGGTTTGTTTGGGCAAAAGACTCAACTTTATATTTTTCGCTATACAACCACAAAGGAAAAAAAATAACAAAACGACCTTACGATGATCATGGTAGAATGAATAAAGAGATGATAATTTCTGTAAAACGAAACGATAATTGGGGATATATAAAAATTGATAACAATGAAGAAATTGAGTTGATTAGGTGTAAATATTATATTGTGAATGAATTTAATGGTGATTTTGCTATCGTTTATCAAGATACACGTTGGGGGATAATTGGCAAAAATGATTACCTTTATGTGCCGTTCATTTTTAGTGAAATAGAATTTAGAGATGATAAATTTATTGCAAGATACTACCATCAAAATGAACCTATTTATTTTGAATTAGCACCAAGTTTAGATAATAATCTCAAACGATTTAGGTGTGTTTCAGGTAATTGTGAACTTTATGAGCAAAGCATCAAATCGTTTTACGAAAAGCGAGATTAGCAAAAACGCCCATCAACGGCTTTACGAAAATGCGCTGCAAAGCCCACCCACAAAAGCCAACGCAGCAGCGCACATTCGTAAAGCCAACCGTTCGATGAAATTAGAATACCCCAAAAGAGGTAAAAGCAGTGCTCTAACTACAAATCGTAAAGCATTGACTTTCAACGGCTATTTTTGTAGTTAGATACGATTAAAAAACTAAAATCATTTATGAAGGCATTGAATATTTTTATCATCTACGCCCGTGAAGATGTTGATGCTTTACGGGAGTTAAGAGTACAATTTATACCAGTAGCCAAAAACGAAAATCTAAATGTTTGGTATGACGGAGAAATTCTTCCTGGTCAGCATTGGGATAATGAAATTAAAACTCAATTGCAAAATGCTGATATCGTTTTGCTTTTTATAAGTAAGTATTTTTTCGCCTCAAATTATATTCAAAACAACGAATTAAAACAGGCACTTGCAAGACACAATGCAGGTGAAGTAGTAATAATACCTGTTATTGTACGTGCTTGTGCATGGCAAGACGCATTTGAGGTTAGTAGGTTTCAATCTTTGCCATTAGGAGGCCAGCCAATTTTCTCAAAACATTGGCATGACGTTGATGAAGCAATGGCGAATGTTGTTGACGGAGTAAAAAGAGTTATTCATTTGCTCAAAGGGCATCATGAAGACGATAATTTGATGAAAAAGAAGACAGATAAAATAAGTTTATCACAAATATTTTATGAACCAGATGTGCTTAAACAATTAGACTTTGAAATAATTGAGATGAAAATTAGTATACTAAGAAATTATGTAGATTTAAAATTTTATGAAAGCATTAAACATAACGCACATAGCGATTCTACAGACCGGTGGGCAAAGAGTAAGATTCCACCTATTGAAAAAGAAATTGAAATGCTAAATTCCAAATTAGAAAATCTTCTCGTACAGAAGAATAATAAGGCTACATGATTTTTAGTCATTCCAAATAGAAAATTTGAGTAGGATTAATTGTTTGTTTATTGGGACAAGAAAAAAATCATCGAACACCAGCTTACTGCCCATGCCGCCGAACAGCTAGCCCGCAAACCAAACGCACGGCGGCACAGCAGCAAGCCAAACGTCAGTGGCAAGCATAATAAAGTAACAGAAATGAAATTCGAACTTCTAAAAGTCTTAGATAAAATTTTAGACTTATACAAATTGCCAAGAAATAAAGAGCGATTTGACAAGTATTTGTACCTACTACAAGGTGCAAATAAAGTTGAAATGATATTGCCTATTGCTGCCTTTAATCCAATGGGAAAGGAACTTGCTTTGAACAAAGTCGAAGCACTATTAGCACTTGATGCAGAGGCATTGGTTGGAAAATGCCTTAAACAAATTAATTTGGAATTGCGAGGATCAGACGAGCGGGTTTTTAAAGTCGCTATCAATTTAATAGATGATGTCGAAGGTTCATGGTCAAACTATGCTGTTACGGATTACAAGAATAAATTTGAGTTTGACGGACTAATAAAGAGAAATTTTTGCACGCCAATTTTTTGGACAAGTGAATCCGTGAGCGAGGAAAAAATCACCCAAAGAACAAAAGAATATTTATACAGAACCATTTATTGGATACATAAGGGACGACCTGAAAGGTTATTTGATTGCTTTGAACAAGAGGTATATGTAAACATGGCTTGTGAAAATCAATTTATAAAATCGGAATTACTAGATATTGAATTAATTGAGCATTACTATCATCAGCACTTGAATTCAACTGACTATAACCTAAATCTAAATTTCTTTTACGGAGATGAAGAAACGAAAGAGTTGAATTTTCCTTCATATGGAATCCCGAAAAATGGTGGGTTTAATTTTGTAAAATATATTGCAGATAAAAGAAGGAAAGAAGCCAGTCACTAACATTGTATATGCGATAATGCTCCCTAAACGGTCGCACTGGGCATATACTCACCGTTATGCCCAATCCAAAAACCCAACAACCAACCGCACCCACCACCAAAATTAGAACTCAATGAAAAACTAATCTCCCTCGTGCACATTTCTCTTGACGGTTTGGTCGCTGGACCGAATAGAGAAATGGACTTGATTAAAATTGACTAGTAAATTTGTGATCATGCCGGTAAACGGATCAGCGAAGGCGACATGGCTTTGTATGGAAGTAAATTACTCCATATAATTGAGGCAACAAAAATAATTGAGGCAACAAAAAACCATATAATTTCAACCTGACAGATTTCTTAATTCACAAGAGTTGTGGCAAGCCAACAACATCTGCTTGCTTGCTTCAATTTCTACTTGCTGAAACTGCATGCCCAAAAATATTTTCCTCCTATTGCTGTTCCTGCATCTCACTTGCAATCAAAGCGAAGTGAAAAATAAATCATTTGTCTCCACAACGCAAGACAGCACGGATCCTGTGCAGGTAACCTTACTTGCCAACCTTCCTGATAGTTTGCAACCGGAAATCCATCTGCTTAAAAATACCCCTACGGCAAAAACCGTCCCCATCCCGGATAAGCCAATATCATTTACCATCAAACAAAAATTTGGACAGCACCATGTGCAACTTCAACCTCCCCGAAAAACAAAGGCTTCATTTTCATCCATCCTACAAAAATATACTACTGAACAGGGCCTGGCGCAAGATGTAACTTCATGTATCTATCCAGATAAAAGAGGGAATCTGTGGATTGGCACCTATGTAGGCGGGGTTAGCAAATACGATGGGCACGCTTTTAGCAACTATACCACCTCACATGGACTAACAGATAATAGAATCATCGATATTATAGAAGACAGGGCAGGAAATATTTGGTTCGCAACGATGTCTGGTGTAAGTAAATTTGACGGCACTACATTTTCCACTTTTGGGAAGTTCAAAGAGGTAAGGAGTATTTTGGAGGATAGTGCTGGAAATTTGTGGTTTGCCGCGCGGAGGGATGGTCTTTATAAGTATGCAGGCGATTCAATTACCCGTTATGCTCAGTTGGATGGACTTGATGTTGTTGAATTAAAACAGGACAAAAAAGGGATAATATGGATCGGTACGGAGAATAACGGGCTTTACAGATATGATGGAAAAGAATTTACCAACATTGCTTTAGGTAACTTTGAAGCATGGACTATTACGATAGACAAATTTGGAAACATCTGGACCAGCAACCCTAGAGGTTTCAAAAAATTTGACGGAGCACATGTTGAAAGTTATCCTTATGCTTCTGATGGGCCATATTATTCTTTTGTTTTTGAAGACCGCCATGCGAGTATATCTTCCCTATTAAATCAATTCAATGGTTTCGCATATGGTTTAGCAGAAAGCATTGTTGAGGACAAACCAGGAAATTTATGGTTTTGTTCAACAGCAAACGGGATAGTGAAGTATTCCGGACAAGCGTTTCAAAAATTTACAGACAAAAGCATCAGGAGTATTTTAGAAGATAAAAGTGGAAACATTTGGTTCACTGGTCAATTTGGTAGCATTTTCCGGTTTGACGGAGAAAATTTTACAATATACGAACTTAACGATACATACTGGTCACTTTTTCAGGATAAAATTGGCAATATTTGGATAGGAAGTGATTATATAGGTTTGATAAAATTTGATGAAAATGCATACACTTTTTATTCTGATTTAAATGGATTAGCCAATAACGCAGTCAGGAGCATAAAGCAGGATAGTAAGGGATATCTGTGGATTGGTACGGAAAATGGATTAAGTAAATTCGATGGGAGATCTTTTACCAATTTCACAAAAAGGCAGGGGCTGGCGGGCAACTATGTTGCTTGTATTCTGGAAGATAAACCGGGTGAATTGTTGATTGGCACCGACGGTGGTTTAAGCCTTTACGATGGTAAATCCTTTACCAATTATTCCCTTAGTCGAATGCCGCATGGTAATGATGTAAGATCGATAATAAAAGATAAGTACGGAAACCTGTGGATGGGTACCTATGGTGGAGGACTTGCCAGGTATGATGGAAAATCTTTCTTCACCTATACAACCGAGCAAGGCCTTCCGGATAATGTGGTGACACAGGTTGCTTTGACAAAAGAAGGGAACATTATTGCGGGTACCAACAACGGCATTGCAATCCTCACGGGATTTAAATCTAATGCAAATAATGCTGACAATGCACCAAAAAACAGAAATTATGAGGCGTATAATAATTTGAGCAACAGCGAACTGAAAAACTACACACCCGTTTTTGAAATTTACAATCCGAATACAGGCTACCCGGTTATGGATGTGAACAGGGGGCAGCATGCTATATTCGAGGACAGTAAAGGATTATTATGGATTGCGTCAGGTTCCGAAAGAAGCGGTTTGATGCGGCTGGATTATACATCACTATATAAAAACAACAATCCTCCAGTACTAAACATTTTATCCATTAAAGTAGAGAATGAACTTGTTTGTTGGCATGATTTACTGAATGCTGAAAAAAATGATCCGAAACCAAAATCCAAATTTGACACTATTCCCATCCCTGCATCGGTTACTGAAGAGGTATCAACGTTTGGAAAACCATTAAACGATGTGCAAAGAGCAGAAATGCGGAATAAATACAAGGGCATTGAATTCGATAGTATCAGCAAATTTTATCCCGTTCCTCAGACATTGATATTACCCTATGACCATAACCATATAACCATTGAGTTTGCAGCAATTGACCCGGACAAGCCTATGCTTGTTCAATACCAATACATGCTCGAAGGCTACAATAAAAAATGGAGCACGCCGGCAAACATTACGTCAGCAACCTTTGGCAACATGTACGAAGGCAAGTATCATTTTCGGGTAAAAGCGCGCAGCCCGTCCGGTGTATGGAGTGAGCCCATTACCTACTCCTTTATTGTGCTCCCGCCATGGTGGCGAACATGGTGGGCCTACACCTTGTATGCACTGGCATTTCTCTTTGCATTAAGAGTTTTCTCCAAATGGCGGGAACGAAATTTGCGAATGGAGAACGAAAAACTGGAAAGAACGGTAGCGTTAAGAACGGAAGAATTGGTTCATAAAACTAGTATTGTAGAGAAACAAAAAGCAGAAGTAGAAAAACAAAAACAACGTAGCGATGATTTACTTTTAAACATTCTTCCCGCAGAAGTGGCCGAGGAGCTAAAAGCAAATGGGTATTCAGAGGCAAAAAAATTTGAATCAATATCAGTTATGTTTACCGACTTTAAAAATTTCACTGTCATCAGCGAGCAAATGAGTCCTGAAGAATTGGTCAGAGAAATTGATGTTTGTTTCTCAGCGTTTGATAATATCATTCACAAGTACGGCTTAGAAAAAATTAAAACCATCGGCGACTCATACATGTGCGCAGGAGGATTACCGATTTCAAATAATTCTCATGCAGAAAATGTGGTGAATGCGGCCTTTGAGATTCGAAATTTTATCGCGAATTACAACAAAGAAAAAATTGCCATGGGAAAATTTCCATTTGAGATTAGAATAGGTATTAACACAGGGCCTGTAGTAGCAGGAATAGTAGGTTTGAAAAAATTTGCTTATGATATTTGGGGTGATACGGTTAACATTGCATCCCGTCTGGAAAACTATAGCGAAGCAGGAAAAATAAACATCAGCGAGAGCACTTATGAATTGGTGAAAGACAAGTTCATCTGTATCCATCGCGGAAAAATTCAGGTGAAGAATAAAGGAGAGATTGATATGTATTTTGTGGAGATTGCTTCATAGATTGAGTAATTTTCAAAGACACCCATATGAAAAAAATCTATATCCTTTTTATCCATATCTTTTTACTGACATCTGCATTGTTTAGCCAACAGTCATCTGTTGACAGTGCAATAAAATACCTTCGTGACAATAATACTTCTCCTCAAGATTATGTTCTTGATAAATTCACGAATGCTGATATTATTCTGCTTGCCGAAGATCATAGAGTGAAGGAAAATCTTGATTTTTTGGGAAGTTTAATACCCCAACTTTATAAAAAAGGAGTTTTTACTATAGGCATGGAATTCGGAGCGTATGAAGACCAGCGTTCATTAGATAGTTTAGTTACCGCAGAAACCTATGATGAGAATTTGGCAAGACAACTAATGTTTAACTACAATCCCGGGTGGGCATTTAAGGAGTATATGGATATTTATAAATTCGCTTGGGCATTTAATAAAACTTTAATGAAAAATGAGAGAAAATTTAGAATAATAAATTTAAGTTACAAATATGACTGGACATCTTTTTCAGGGCAAAGAACGCCCGAAAACATGAAAGTTGTGTTTTACAATGGGAATACAGAGGTTTTCAGGTTCAATATCGTCGAGAAAGAGATAATCCAAAAAAAGGAAAAAATTCTCATTCTCACTGGCGATGTCCACGCATTTACCAAATATAAATTCCCGTATTATGACTTCACTTCTCCAAATTTTGTGAGATTTGATGGTAATTACTTCGGCAATTTATTGTACGCTAAATATCCGAAAAAGGTTTTTTCAATCTTGTTGCACAAGCCATTTTATAACTACCCTAATAAAAAACCCTTGCTAATATCACCTGCGAATGGAAACATCGAAAAAATTATGAGTTTTTTATCCAATCAACCCATTGGCTTTGACTTAAATAACACACCTTTGGGTAACCTGCCGGACAATAGTTATTTTTCAATGGGTTACCCCAACTTTAAACTATCTGATGTTTATGATGGCTACATATTTCTCAAACCAATAAAAAAATTAACTTCTTGTACTATTGATTCATTATTTCTCACTGATGCCAATTGGCAACAAGCCTCCGATAATATGCCTGACCCTGACTGGCGACCAAAGCCCCAAAGTTTAGCGGAGTATTGGAAACAGATATACGATTTTGCAGACATCGTCAAATATTATGAAAAAACGGACGAACCATAAAACTACCACTAACAGGCTAAAACAATGTCAACTAAAATGCTTTCAATACTAAGTTACCTTATCATTGCCGGAATGCTGATTTTTCTGGTATTCATGTCAGGAGAAAGCAGAGGAGGGGGAGATGCAGCCACCAGGGGCCTGGGCAAATACTTGATATTGCTGCCTATTGTGGCAATTGTCTGTCTGGTGGTATTCAATCTGCCGACAAGCCATTGGATCAAGTACTTCGGGCTTGTCATCGGCTTTTTATGCGTTGTTGCATTGGTCGTCTTTTTGCTCGCATTGTCAGGTTCTAGTTTGATTTTTCAGGATACCCGAACACCTCGTGAACCACCACAATATGAAGACCCGATTTTAACACAATTATTTGATGCCTTCCATAAGGGCAAAGTGAAACAGTGGAAAACTTTGCTGCAATCGCATCCAGAACATGTTCAACACAAAAAATTGTTGCAAGATATTTTGTACGATGCCAATGCAGACGATGAATCGAATACGCGCAAACTGGAGGCCGTAAAATATATGCTCGACGCTGGCGCAAAAATTGACACCAGCAATTGCAGCAATCTTGCTTTTTTTGCCAGTTCCGGAAAAACCGACTTCATCGAATTGCTTTTGCAGCATGGCGCTGATCCGAATTGTATTCCATGGCCAGGGGAAACAGTACTTTGTTTTTCCATAGGAAGTTATTATGAAGAAGGAACAGTTATTGATTTGCTTGTGAAGTATGGAGCCGACGTCCATGCAAAAAAATATGACCAACAACACCAAGATAGCATCCCTCCTCTTTTATATGCTGCATATTATGGGCGGTGGCATTGTTGCCAGACCTTGTTGAAAAACGGAGCCGACCCCCATTTCAAGAATAAAGACGGTGTCAGCATTAAAGATTTTATTCTTAAAGAATCCGAAAAATCTAAGGATCATCTTTACTACCAGGAGCCGGAGTTCTTGAAATTAGTGGAGCAAATTAAACATTATCAATAACGGATTGCAATTGGAAGCGAATGATGCTTCAAATATTGTAATAGTGCCAAAAGTGCAGCGCAGGCAACAACAACACAAAAATGCAAGACATCCTCTTTGATTTCATATCAAAATACATCTCTCTTACAGAAGAAGAGAAGAACACAATCCTTTCTTTGAACATTTTTCGCTCGGTAAAGAAAGGCACTACCCTACTCCAGGAAGGTCAAAAATCAAAAGACAGTTACTTCGTTCTAAAAGGTTGTATTCGAACATATTATGTCATTGATGGCGAAGAAAAAACCACTGCTTTCTACACAGAAATGGAGGCACTGACACCCCATTGTGTGATAAACAAAACGCCGTCGGAATATTATGTAAGTTGTATAGAAGACACGATACTTACTGTGTCCGATTCTGATATGGAAGTAGAAGTAAACAGTAAATTTCCAAAATTTGAAACCATGTGCAGGATAATGGCCGAAGAACTTTTAGCCAAACAACGCGTAGACTTTGACGCGTTCAAGACTTCTTCGCCTGAACAACGATACCTGAACTTATTAGAAAAAAGACCGGACCTCGTCCAACGTGTTCCACAACACCAGTTAGCGAGTTATTTGGGCATCAAACCTCAGTCCTTGAGCAGGCTACGAGCCAGAATTCTGGAGAAACGTATTTCTTAACTTAAGTGAACGAGTCGTCGTATCTCACCCATCTACTTTTGCAGCATCGTTTTACAACAATTAAAAAATGCTATGCAAAAGAACGTTTTATGGATGGTACTTGCCTTCGTGTTGGCAGGCAGTACACAGGTGAATGCACAATATTCCAAGCAAGACAGTACCTACAAAAAGTATTTTGTTGGAAGTACCTTCCTGATGTTAGGAAATTTTATTCCTGACGATCCCAATCCGCCCGGGTTCATACAATTAAACATTGGATACCGGATTACGCGTAAAGATGTTGTTTTTCTGGAACTGAAAAGATCCAGATTTGCCTGGCCATTGGGTATCCCCTGGGGCAAATCATTTGATGCGCCCGGAGAAAACTACCCCGGGCATATACGCCAGCATGTCCTTGGACTGGCATACAATCATTTTTGGTGGAAAGGGTTGTATACCGGAGTTCATGCCATGCATGCTTTTCAAAAATACATAAATGAGGATGATAAGAAGATTACCAATGGATACACCTTGTTTATGACCTACCGCTTGGGTTACCAGGTCAGGCTATTTAAAAACCGTTTCTTTATAGAACCTTCTATTGGTTTGACGCATTGGCCCATCAAAACGAATACGCCAGAGTCTTTTGAATCAAAAGAAAGTAAATGGCCCAAATACTTTGCTTATGAACCAGGCCTTCATTTTGGGTTTAATTTTTAATCGATCTTGTATGGCTACGCAGAAAACAGCACAAAATGCACTGGAGGACATCAAAGTCAGTTTGAAAGGGAAACTTGCTTCACTGTGGGCGACTTTGATGTTTCTCTATATCTATGTCGATCATTTCCACTTGTTTATGCCGAACAAGGTGGCAGATATACAGGCTGGGCGCGTATTTACATTTGATATTACGCAAGGATTTCTTTTGGGAACACTCGCCTCCATGACAATTCCGGCTCTGATGATTTTCCTTTCTGTGGCGCTGCCAGCCAAGATAAATCGCTGGACGAATATCATTATTGCGGCGATTTTTATTCCCTATTCATTGTTTAATCTGGCAGGAGAAGCCTGGATGCACATGGTATTTGGCGCTGTTGTAGAAGTCGTGCTGCTTTGTCTGATTATTCGTTATGCATGGAAATGGCCTCGGGTAGAAAAATAAAAAACGGGTAGGCTGTCCTCTTCAACAACCAGCGGCACCCTGCTTCCCAATCGTTTTTGTCCACTCTACGCCTTGTGTCCCTCGTGTCCGTCGTGGTTAAAAAAATAAACCACGAAGCGCTCGAAGAACACAAAGCGTAGGGTGGACTTTTTTTTTCTATCAATATTATTTTTGGGCTCTCATTTGCGAAACCGAAAAGTTGCACATACATTTGCAACCGATTGGTTTCATTAAACCTGAAATACAGATGAGTAGAGACATTTTTCAGAACATTGCCGCTTTCATCAATTAGACAACCTGTTGACAATCATTAAAAAAACACAAAAATGAGCCATTCACAATTTGACTTTACCGTTGACAAGTCAACCCATTCCGTATTCATCAACAGAGAATTTGATGCGGAACAATCCCTGGTTTGGGACGCATTTACAAAGCAAGAACTGCTTGACCAGTGGTGGGCGCCCAAACCCTGGATGTCAAGAACAAAATCTATGGACTTCAAAGTGGGTGGAAGAAGATTTTATGCTATGGTCAGCCCGGAGGGGCAAGAGCATTGGGCCATTCAGAAATATACTTCGATTAGTCCAATAACCCATTTCAAAATGTTCAATGCATTTGCAGATCAAGATGAAAACCCTCAATTGCCAGGTTCTGACTGGGATTTTCATTTCAGCGAACAAAATGGCATTACAAAAGTGAGCATTACCATTTACAATGACTCCCTTGAACGCATGGAGAAAATGATTGAAATGGGCTTTAAAGAAGGATTTACGGCGACTTTAAATGCACTGCAAGAACTATTGAGTCATATAAAAACAAGTTGAGACCTATTCTCCCGCCACAAACCGTATCGACAGCGAATTCACACAGTGGCGTGTATTCTTGGCCGTCATACGTTCTCCATCAAATACGTGGCCCAGGTGGCCGCCGCAGTTGGCGCACACAATTTCGGTTCTTTTCATGCCAAAAGAGTTGTCCACATGGCGTTCGATAGCGCCCGGAATTTCATCGTCGAAAGAAGGCCAGCCGCAGCCGCTGTCGAATTTATCGGAACTGCGGTACAGCGGTGCATTGCAGCGGCGGCAAATAAACATACCGACGCCCTTGTGGTGGTTGTATTCGCCGGTAAATGCCCTTTCCGTACCTTTTTGTTCGATGACATACGCTTCTTCGGGCGTCAGGGCATTCCAGTTTTGATGGTTGTTTTCCATGCAAGTTGTTTTTGAAATCGCAGTATTAACAAACAAACAGGCAAAAAGTTACCTAAGAAACCGATCATCTGTAAGCGCTTCCAGAAATGCTTTCAGGTCGGCCTTTTCTTCCACCGTCAGCCGCAGCGGTTCGCGCAGCAAGGTATCCCGGTTGATGCCGCCCGGCACAAAACGATCGGGCGTATCATAAAAATCGATCACCTCTTCCAGGGTTTTAAACATGCCGTTGTGCATGTATGGCGCAGTAACGGCTATGTTCCGGAGCCCGGGCACTTTGAATTTGCCCAGATCGGCGCTGTCTTTCGTAATGTCATATCGGCCCCGGTCGTTCAATTGGCCCGTGCCGGTGTAAAGGCCAACGTTTCTAAATTCGTCGCCAGTAAAATCCGGGGAAAAATGGCAATCAAAACACTTGCCTTTGTTCATGAACAGCCGACGACCGCGCCGGGCGGATTCGCTCATGCCGCCATCCATGCCTCGTGCCGAACGATCAAACGGCGTATCGGAGGTTTCGAGCGTGCGGACATAGGCTGCCAGTGCCTGCGCCAGCGCATCCATATCTGCCTGTTTGCCAAATAGTTGTACAAAAGCAGGTCCGTAAACCGAGTGCTGTTGAAGCCGCCGGGTAACCAGGTCTGCCGTGGCCCGCATTTCCACAGTATCCTGTATCGGCATCAGCACCTGCTGCTCGAGTGTGGCGGCTCTTCCGTCGTAAAAAAAATGCTCCCGGGAAGCCATATTCGTGATGCCCTGCGCGTTGCGTCGGCCCAGCCTACCCCCTACCCCGCGGCTCACTGCCGTGGTATCTGCAAAACCGAACTTCGGGATGTGGCAACTGGCGCAACTAATTGTGCTATCGAGCGAAAGTATCGGATCAAAAAACAAACGTTCTCCGAGTTGTTCCGGAGTATCAAATGTTGCATTTTCAAAGGCGAACACAAGGCCCAGCAACAGGAACGAAACCGCTAAAAAGGTAGTACGCTTCATGCAGCAAAAGTAAGGTACCTGACAATTTTGTAACTAACAATCTAAAAACAAGCGGCTCAATAGACTGTTAATGTGAAAAAAGTTAATTTTCGGGAAAATAGACGTTCCCTACAGTTTTTTTTAATAACCAAATCCGAATCACATGAAGTATTTTTTTACACTGTTTATTCTTTTTTCAGGCGCTTCAATTTTTTCTCAAACCGCGCCCAATTTTACGGTAACCACCTCCGATGGAGATGTTAGAACCCTATACAACGATTACCTGAATCAGGGAAAAGTAGTAGTTATAGAGGCATTTTTTACTACCTGTCCGCCCTGCAATACCCATGCCCCTTATTGGCAAGCATTGTACCAAAGTCAGTTGACCGCCCATCCCAATAAGGTAGAATTTATCATGCTGAGCACGCTGCAGTCGGATAACAATACCAAAGTAGCCATTTACAAAAACAGCAAAGGACTGACGATGCCGGGAGTAGGAAATGATGGCGGCGGACTGGCTGCTATTCTACCCTACATGACTGGCCAGTTTGGGGAATTTCAGGGTACTCCCACGTTCATCGTAATCGATACAGATGGGCATGTCACGTTTGATATACGCGGTACCAGTCCACAAAACACGATGGATCTGATCGCGCAGCAGATCACGGCTTCTCTGGCTGAAAACTGTTCAATTCTGACGCCTTCTGGAATGCCCATTGGAAATGTCCAGATCAGCGCCACTACACCCAATATGACCGCCAATATCACCGCTTCCATTACTTACAGCCTGTCGAGTATCACACAATTGCAAAATGCGACTTACACCATTTCGGCTACAAAAGAAGATGACAACGGCCCGTTATCAGGGGTCACAACTTTCGATCTGGTGCTCATCAGCAAACATATTCTTGGACTGGAAATATTGACTCAACCCTGGAAGTTGACGGCAGCAGATATGAATTGCAACGGAATGATTACAACTTTCGACATCGTAGTAGGCCGAAAAGTAATCCTGGGCATCGACAATAATTTTCCTTGCAGTAATTGGAGATTTATTCCTGACGGAGAGTCGATGCAAGCCAGCAATGGCGGTTGTGTGAATTTGATTGGCGTGAGGCTGGGTGATGTCACCGGCGATTACTTCGCGCCTCCTGCTTCCGAACGCGCCCCGCTTGTGTTGCAGACAACAGACCGGCAGGTAAAAGCAGGCGAGTCCGTCCTGATTCCTTTGTTTTCCACAGAGCAAATATCAGCCAGAAGTTTTCAACTAGGCATCGGTATTGATCCAAAATCATTGCAAATCAACCAGTTGAGTTCGGCCCAATTGCCAGGTTTTGACCCTGCATCCTGCACCAATTTGAGTGCAGCAGCCTCGGGTCGACTGCCTGTTTTATGGATAGACGGTAGTGTGGCCGACATCAACCCGGATATTCCGGTGCTGACCATACAAGCCACGGTGCTGAAGGATGGCCTGCTCTCCGACATGTTTCGCCTGGAGCCATCGGTTTTGTCATCGGAAATGTTCGACGCCGAAGCACGGCCTGTATCGCTTGATCTGAATTGGCGTGCACAGCAAAATGAAGCAGCCGATGCATGGCGGGTTTTCCCCAACCCCGCTCGTTCCTCATTTTACCTGAACTATACCAGCGAGGAGAAAGAAAATGGACTTATCCAGGTGGTGGATATGCAAGGAAAAACGGTGCTGGAACAAAACGTTTTGCTGGAAAAAGGGGAAAACCAGTGGGCGCTTCAGGTAAAAAACAATGCACCCGGATTACATGCGATCAAATTAAATGGCCGTCCTTTGGGCAGTATTTTACTTGGTTTGTAAGAAACTGTTCAAAAACATGCATGAAGTGTATATGCGCCGGTGCCTTGATCTGGCGCTGCTGGGCGCAGGTCATGTTTCCCCCAATCCAATGGTCGGCGCGTTGCTTGTGTGTGAAGGCCGAATCATTGGCGAGGGCTGGCACCAACGCTGGGGAGGCCCCCATGCGGAAGTGAATTGTGTCCGTTCTGTGAAACAGGAAGACCGTCATTTGATTCCGCTTTCTACGCTGTATTGTACGCTGGAACCTTGCTTCCACTTTGGCAAAACGCCGCCCTGTGTCGATTTGATTCTAAAAGAAGGGATTTCGAAGGTTGTTATCGCCAATGAAGACCCCAACCCAAAAGTAGCGGGCCAAAGCGTACAAAAAATGCGTGCAGCAGGAATTGTAGTGGAAACTGGCGTTTTAGCACAGGAAGCAGCCTTTTTAAACCGTGCATTTTTTCATTCCATCCGTTTTAAAAAACCCTATGTGGTGCTCAAATGGGCACAAAGCGCTGATGGGTTCCTGGGGCGACAAGGGGAAAGGACAGCCATCTCGGGCCCCTGGACGCAACGCCTGGTGCATCGCTGGCGCAGCGAACTGGACGCCATCCTCACAGGTACACAAACAGTGCTGACCGACAATCCCAAACTGGATGCCCGGCTGTATGGAGGAAAAAATCCTTTGCGCATTACATTTGATATTGAAAAGAAAATTTCGGCTGAGTATAATATTTTAGATGACTCGGCGCCGACCTGGATATTCGGCCCAATGCGCGAAGGCTCCTTTCAGCAGACGGAATTTATCCCGTCCGATAGCCCCGTTTCGTTAGAAGGGTTGTTGAACAGGTTGTATGAAAACAACCGCGCCACCCTCCTGGTAGAAGGTGGCGCGCAGGTATTGACAACATTTCTGGATAGTGGCCTGTGGAACGAGATCAGGCTGATAGAGGGTTCTGGAAGCCTGGGAGGCGGCGTCAAAGCGCCGACATTGCCAGAAGGCCTGGTCTTGCATGAGCAATTTCAGGTTGACCAAGACAACATCCGGATTTTCCTTAAAAGGTAATCACTGCTCCTTTTCCCGGCTCACATTCCCCGAACCACTCACATCGGAATCCACACTTGGGTCGCCGGTATAGAACACATTGCCGGAACCAGAAACATGCGCTTCAATGCGCTGGTTTACATGTGCATAAATGGAACCAGAACCGGCGACATGCGCCTTTAATTCATTGATAGTCAGTTTTTTAGCATTTATTTCACCACTGCCGCTGATGTGTGTTTCCGCATTGTTGGCAGTACCGCCGATTTCAACATTTCCACTTCCGCTCACACTGCATTCCAGGGCTCCGAAGGTAGCCTGCAACATGGTGAGGTCGCCGGAGCCAGACACCGCGATTTCCATTTTTTCGGATTGAATGGGCGTTTCTACCTTGATTTTTCCACTACCCGACACAGACAATTCGTCGAACGAAGGCCCGCTGACCACAAGTGTTATTTCTTTGGAAGAAGAAACATTTTCATCAAAGTAAACGTGCAGTACGCCATTTTCGACCTCCGTTTTAAGCAAGGGCAGCAAATTGCCCTGTGCGCGCGCTTCTACCGAGTAGGAAGGGGCAACACGAATTTCTATATCGCCGGGAATATCCGATTGCACGCCATGAAATCCGTCGACATTTCGTGTTTCTGTTTGTACCGGCCCGGTACCTTCCGTGCCGTTGCCCATAAATGAACAATGAAAACTGCGTTTGCCAAACATAAATATGCCGACCAGCAGCATGAAAATAATCAGATACCGCATTGGATTGGGTTGTTTTGTTTTGAAAATTATTTCCTGATTTTCAGGAACTTTGCGTTTCATTCTGCGCAAAGATGTCGATTTGACACCTTGCTTTCGGCGCAGGTTACACTAAAATTTCAAATTTTTCCCGAGATGCTCTGGCCGCTGCTCCAACTTGGCTTTTTACTTCTTTCTCCTGTTACCATTCCAGATGCTGCTCCGGTGGTGAAATGGACAACAGAACAGGAACACGATTTTGGGAATCTGAAGCAGGGCTGGCCCGAAACATTCACTTTTCGGTTTAAAAACGTCCATGCTGATACCATTTTGTTGCAAACCGTGCGCACCACCTGCGGCTGCACGGCTGCCAACTGGACAGAAACGCCCATTGCACCCGGGCAGGAAGGCCAAGTCAGGGTGGAATACGATGCTTATCAGGGAGGAGATTTTGACAAAAAAATACGCGTCTTTTTCGACGCCCAGCGCAAGCCGGAAATCCTGCGCATACGTGGTACGGTGAAGTAGAGTTATCTCTCGGTCACGTTTCCATCTTCTACTTCGAACAGTTTGTAATCTTCTGAAAAGGAGGAAATTATCTCTTCTATTCGATTGCGCTGCGTATCTGTGATAAATATTTGTCCGAAATCGCGCCCCAGCAACAATCCCACCAGGTGGCGAACCCGCCGGGCATCCAGTTTGTCAAATATGTCATCAAGCAACAGAATAGGCGCAGCGCCTTTGGCTTGTCGCAACACCTCATACTGAGCAAGCCGCATGGCGAGCAAAAAAGACTTCAACTGGCCTTGCGAGGCAAATTTCTTGACTAATTTCCCATCCATATACAAATCCACATCGTCGCGGTGCGGCCCTACGGTTGATCGTTGCAGGATGCGGTCTTTTTCGAGTGCGGCAGGCATGAGTTGTTCTAGTGTGCCCTCTTTCAAATCGGAATCATATTGAACGTCCACCACTTCCCGACTGTCGGAAATAGCGGCATATATTTCCTGAAAAAGCGGTCGGAATGTTGTTACAAATGCAGCACGTTGTTCAAAAAGGGTTTGTGCAGGCCGGAACATTTGATGGTCAATGCTTTCCAGCAACACCGGATCATAATTTCTGTATTCGGCGAACCGTTTCAATAATGCATTTCTTTGTTTTAGTAATGCATTGTAGATCAACAGGTTTTGAAGATAATCCGGCGAAATTTGCGACAGCGTGGCATCCAGAAAACGGCGCCGATCCTCACTGCCTTCCTGCACCAGCGATACATCGTCGGGCGCGATCATCACTACGGGAAATTGACCAATGTAGTCCGTCAATCGCTCGTACGGAACGCTATTGCGCTCGATCTCTTTACGCTGCCCGGCCTGGTATTTGGCGACAATTTTTAGCGACTGTTCTTCCTGTCTGAAATGCCCTTCAATACGAAAAAACTGCTCGTCATGCCGCACCAACTGCCTGTCATTCAGGCCGGTATGGTTTTTACACAAACAAAGAAAATGGATGGCATCCAGCACATTCGTTTTTCCCATACCGTTCAAGCCGGTCAGACAATTCAGCCGGGGCGACAACGACATCGACAGATGTTCGTAGTTCTTGAACTGGGAAAGTTTGAGTTGCGCGAGAAACATTTTTGTTATCTGTTATCCGTTATCGGTTATCCGTTATCGGTTATCCGTTATCGGTTATCCGTTATCAGGGTGGTAAGGAGACCATTCGCACATATATTTTGGCCACACAAAAAGGAATGCCAAGTATATGTACGAATGGTCTCCTTACCACCCTGATAACTAATAACGGATAACCGATAACCAAATCACGAGAGGTATTTCCCTACAATCGGCATGCGGCGGCCCATACCGAAACCTTTGCTGCTGACACGCAATACAGGCGCTGCCTGCTCGCGTTTGAATTCATTGATATTGACCATACGCAGTACGCGCCGCACGAGGGCTTCATCAAAACCCATAGAAATCAGTTCACGCGGACCTTGACGGCACTCGATATATTGATACAGCAAAGGGTCGAGCACCTCGTAAGGAGGCAGGCTATCGGTGTCTTTCTGCCCCGGCCTCAATTCGGCGCTGGGCGGCTTGACAATACTGTTTTGAGGAATGACCTCCGCATCTTTATTGAGGTACTGTGCCAGTTCGTACACCTCTGTTTTGTACACATCACCCAGCACGGAAATGCCGCCGCACATATCGCCGTACAGCGTCCCATACCCCACCGACATTTCGCTTTTATTGGTTGTATTCAGCAGGATATTGCCAAATTTGTTGCTCATAGCCATCAACAGGGTGCCCCGAACGCGTGCCTGAATGTTTTCCTCTGTAACATTAAATGCCAGACCTTCAAACTGGGATTTCAAGGCGGTCTCGAATGCCTCATACATCGGGCGGATAGCAACAATATCGTATTGAATACCCAGGTTTTTAGCCAGTTGTCGCGCATCATCCACCGAATGGTCGCTGCTGAACTGACTGGGCATCAGGAGCACCCGTACATTTTCGGCCCCGAGGGCTTTGGCAGCCAGTACGGCTGTAACGGCAGAGTCGATACCACCTGAAAGACCGAGAATGGCTTTTTTAAAGCCCAGTTTTCGGAAATAGTCGCGAATGCCGACGATCAATGCGTCGTGTATGAGTTGTGTTTTGTGTTTGGGCTGCTCCGCCGTTTTTCCACCTGTCAGCACTTCATCCAGGTCGTACACACGCAGACATTCCTCAAAATAGGGCATTTCATCAAATACTTTCCCATCGGGCGACATGACGATGCTCCCTCCATCGAATACAATATCCGTTTGTGCGCCCGTGTGGTTGGTATAAAACATTGGGATGCCATAGCGCTCCACATTGGCGCGCACCACCTGAATGCGCATGGCGGCATGCGCATAATCGAAGGGCGAAGCACTCAAATTCAGGATAAAGTCGGGCTGGTATGGGATCATTTCATCCAGCGGACAAACCACGTACAGCGGGTTTTCATTGCCGACATTCCAGATGTCTTCACAAATGGACAGGGCTATTTTTTTCCCCTTGAACGTGATGGGCTTGAATTCCGTTGCCGGCTCGAAATAGCGATACTCGTCGAAGATGTCGTAAGTAGGCAACAGGGCTTTGTGCTGAACCCCAATAATGGCGCCCTCTGAAAGGAAATAAGCGGAATTGTACAGGTCTTTGCCCGCCAAAACCGGATTGCGGGAAGGTGCGCCCACCACGATACCAATGCCATGACTTACCTCCCGGAGCGCATCTACGGATGCTTGCGACTGTCGGATAAAATCGTCGAATTCCAGAAAATCGCGGGGCGGGTAGCCGCAAACGGCCAGTTCACCAAAGCAAATCAGGTCGGCGCCCTGTTCTTTGGCCGATGTTACGGCGGCCAGCATTTTGGCCAGGTTACCTTCAAAATTGCCAATGTGGTAGTCTAATTGGGCAAGAGCAATGCGCATGGTGCGTAATCTTAAGAAATGACTGGGCCCGTAGGCCATAATTTTTATTCCGTTACAACTTCTCCGTACAGGTCGAATTCTTCGGCGCCAGTGATTCTGATATTGGCAAAATCGCCGAGGCGAATATAATTGCCTTTTGCCGGCACCAGCACCTCGTTGTCTACATCCGGCGAGTCGGCTTCGGTGCGGCCGATATAGTATTTGCCTTCTTTCCGATCAAACAAGGTGCGGAAAACCTGCCCAATTTTGGCTTCGTTTTTCTGATAGGAAATTTCCTGTTGCAGGTCCATCAGGCGCTGGGCGCGTTCGGCTTTAACTTCGGCGGGAATTTCATCGGGCAGTTCGTAGGCACGCGTGCTTTCTTCATGCGAGTATTGAAATACGCCCACACGTTCGAATTGCTGCTGTTGAACAAAGTCGAGCAATTCTTCAAAAGCCTCTTCCGTTTCGCCCGGGTGACCAACCAGGAAAGTGGTGCGGATAGCAATGCCCGGCACTTTTTCCCTGATTTTGGCGATCAATTCCTCCGTTTCGGCGCGCGTAATCTGTCGGCGCATGATGTCAAGCACCGTGTCGCTGGCATGCTGGAGCGGAATATCGAGGTAATTGCATATTTCCTTGCGTTCGGCCATCACGTCGAGCACTTCGAGGGGAAATTTGCTCGGGTAAGCATAGTGCAGCCGAATCCATTCAATACCTTCCACGTCAGCGAGGGCATGCAGCAAACGTGGAAGTTCGCGGGTTTTGTAAATATCCAGGCCGTAATAGGTGAGTTCCTGAGCAATTAGCAACAGTTCTTTCACCCCGCGTCGCGCCAGGTTGCGAGCCTCCATAACGAGTTCTTCTACGGGTCTGCTCACGTGTTTGCCGCGCATCAGTGGAATAGCGCAAAACGAACAGGTGCGGTTACAGCCTTCCGAAATTTTCAGGTAGGCGTAATGCGGCAACGTGGTAATTTGACGCTCGCCGAGCAGTTCGTATTTGTAGTCGGCGTTCATTTTTTCCAGCAAGGCAGGCATTTCCAGCGTCCCGAAAAATGCGTCGACTTCCGGGATTTCCGCTTCCAGATTGTCTTTGTAACGTTGTGACAAACAGCCGGTTACATACAGTTTATCAATACCGCCTGCCTGTTTGATATTGGCATATTGGACAATGGTATCGATGCTTTCCTGCTTGGCCAGGTCGATAAAACCGCAGGTATTGATGACCACCACGTTGGCATCTTCCCGGTCGCTGTCGTGCGCCACATCAAAATCGTTGCCACGCAACTGGGTAATTAGGTTTTCGCTGTCGACCAGGTTTTTGGAACAACCCAGCGTAATAACATTCACCTTATCTTTTCGAATAGACTTCGTCTTCATATTCTCTGTAAATGGCCCCTGCAATGAAAGAGGCAATCATGTCTTTACTTAAAAATGCAAAGGTCGCTCATTTTGGTAAATTTTTCCAGGCACGCTTTTGGTACCCTGAATAACGCAACTACCTTTGCGCCCTATGACACAATCCACGCTACTTGAACGACTGGAAACGGAACTCAGATATTGCCTTGATATCGTACGCAACCAAATTGCCGCACAGGATACAGCTGTATTGCAAGCACGCACCACCCCCGAACACTGGAATACACTGGAAAGTTTTGCACACCTGAACGCTTACCTGGAACGCTATATTCCCCGGATGGAACTTGCTATCCACAAAGCCAAGGCTCGGGAATGGAAGCCTGTAGACGATGTGAAATACACAGGCGCTGGAAAAAGATTTGTAAAACGCGCCGATCCGGAAAACGGGAAGGCATACAAAACGCCGAAATATTACAATTTCTGGCAAAAAAGTGTGGGAATTGCCGCGTTGAAGGGTTTTACCATCAATACAGAACGCTTGCTCCGTGTAATTCAAGCGGCTAAAGAAGTGAACCTCAACAAGGCAAAAGTAGGCCGCGGCAAATCCGGGTTTCTTACACTCAACCTCGGAAATACGATCGAATGGCAGGTGCTACATATCCATCGGCACTTCAATCAAATCCAGGCCCAGATCGCTCAACTGCAAAGCCGTTGAGAATTTTTTTTCATTTTTTTTCGTCTCAGGCTTGCAGCATTCAATTCTACCTCTTACGTTTGCACCGTAACAGTACAACAGTACACCACATGAGCAACAGCCGCGCATTTTATTTTGGTTTCTTTTTTTACTATTTCTTTTTTGGAAAAAGGAAAAGGAACTACCTGTGCGCGTCAGTATAAATGACAAACTGAAAATCACAGACAAGGGAGTTCCTGAACAACAGGAACTCCCTTTTTTTTGCCTTCAAACTGCAACAATGTCCGACTCAGCCATGCCGTCGTCGACGGCTACAACACAAAAACGCACACCCGAACCCTCTATGCAGGGACAGCGAATTGCCATTCAGGGCGTACGCGGGGCTTTTCATGAAATTGCTGCCCGCCATTTTTTTGGCGAGCAGATCGAAGTAGTGCCTGCCTTGTCATTTCCGATTCTTTTTGACAAATCTGCCGATGCGGCACAAACCGATGCAGCCATTCTGGCAATTGAGAACAGTATTGCAGGAAGTATTTTGGGCAATTACAAACTGCTTGAAAACAGCGATCTGGTGGTAGTCGGTGAAGTGTACTTGCGCATTCAGCAGAACCTGCTGGCGTTGCCAGGCGTAACTTTCGATCAAATCAGGGAAGTTCACTCCCATCCGATGGCCCTGGCCCAATGTGCCGAATTTTTCAAAAAATACCCTAAAATTCGGTTGGTAGAATCGGAAGACACAGCTGAGAGCGCCGCACACATTGTTCGGCATCGCGCTATTCACATGGGCGCTATTGCAAGCACTTTGGCTGCCAATATTTACGGTTTGAATGTGCTGGCGCCTGCTATTGAAACGGTGCCGGAAAATTTCACCCGCTTTCTGGCCGTCCGCCGAAAAAAAGAAGCCGTACCTGTACAACATGCCGACAAGGCTTCGGTCTGTTTCAGCGCGGGCCACCAGCCTGGCAGCCTGGCTCAGGTACTCACCATGCTGGCTACAGAAGGCGCCAATCTTACTAAGATACAATCGGCCCCGCTGCTCGGCCGCCCCTGGGAGTATCGTTTTTTTGTTGATTTTACGGCTATTCCAGACAGAATTCCGGAAGTACTTCAATTACTGGAGCGTAGTACAACTGACTTACAGGTTTTAGGTGTATATCGGGAAGGAGTACAAAATTCGTAAAGCACCTGATTTTTCACAACCTGCAAATGATAGAAAAATTATGATACAGCCTGCCAAACGCCTCGACGCTGTCAACGAATACTACTTCGCAGGAAAACTGCGCGAAATTGCACAAATGCAAAAGGACGGTAAACCCGTGCTTAACCTGGGTATTGGTAGTCCTGATCAGCCCCCCCACCCTGCTGTGCTGGAAGCGCTGCACAACGGCGCTGCTCATCCCAAAGCACACGGGTACCAATCTTACACCGGCATCGCGGCATTGAGAGAAGCCTGGGCTGCCTGGTATGCGCAGTATTATGGGGTTACTTTAAATGCTAACAATCAGATACTTCCGCTGATTGGTTCAAAAGAAGGCATCGTACATGTGGCTATGGCTTTTCTCGAACCTGGCGATGTGGCGCTGGTTCCCAATCCCGGGTACCCGGCCTACTCGGCTGCCACGCAACTGGCTGGCGCTTCTGTACAATTGTATGAATTGAATGAATCTACAGGCTGGTTACCTGATTTGGAGCAACTGGAAAAAACAGAGCTCCGTCAGGTAAAACTCATGTGGGTAAATTATCCACACATGCCCACCGGCGAGCCGGGCTCAGCATCGGTTTTTCAGATGCTGGTCGATTTTGGAAAAAAACACAACATCCTGATTGTCAACGACAATCCGTACAGTTTTATCCTCAACGAACATCCGCGTAGCATCCTCGCAGCCGATGGCGCAGAAGACATTGCACTGGAACTCAACTCGCTTTCCAAATCGCACAACATGGCGGGCTGGCGCGTTGGCATGGTGGCCGGTCACCCGGAATACCTGAAATCGGTGCTGCGTTTCAAAAGCAACATGGATTCCGGTCAGTTTCAGCCCGTACAACTGGCGGCCGTGCAAGCCTTGAATTTGCCGGCAGCATGGTACCAATCCCTCAACGATATGTATCTGGAACGCCAGAAAGTAGCCTTCCAGATTTTGGAAAGCCTGGATTGTGTGTTCAATCCGCAGCAACAAGGCATGTTTGTATGGGCTAAAATACCCGATCATTACGACGATTGCTACGCTTTAAGCGATGAATTACTGTACGAACGGCACGTGTTTCTGACCCCCGGCGGCATTTTCGGCTCCAATGGCAACCGTTATGTACGCATTTCTCTTTGCAGCGATGTAGCCACCCTCCAAACCGCACTCTATCAAATACAAAACGCACTCTCCGTATGACAATCACCATAATCGGCCCCGGTTTGATCGGCGGTTCACTGGCAGTGGGTCTGCGGGAAAATGGCTTCGCAACTCGACTCATTGGCGTCGACAACAAACCCGAAAACGCTCAAAAGGCCCTCGAACTGGGGCTGGTAGACGAAGTGCTGCCGCTTGAGAAGGCTGTTGCAGCCAGCAGAATGATCATTGTTGCCACACCGGTTGACAGCCTGACCAAACTGATTCCACAGGTACTTGACCTCGTAGATGCTCAAAAAGTGGTGCTGGATGTAGGTTCTACCAAATTACCAGTGTTGGAAGCCGTCAGGCACCACCCCAGCCGCGAGCGATTCGTGGCTACACACCCTATGGCAGGTACAGAATATTCTGGTCCGGGAGCTGCCATTCCCGGTCTCTTTGCAGGAAAATGTTGTGTATTCAGCGATGTGGAAAAAAGTGACCCGGAGGCTGTTTACCTATGCCGCAGCATGTATGAATCGCTGGGCATGTACCTAAATTTCCTGGAAGGCGCGGCCCACGACCTGCATGTGGCGTATGTGAGTCACATATCACACATCGCCTCATTTGCTTTGGCATTAACCGTTCTGGAAAAGGAAAAAAACGAAGAGCGCATTTTTGAACTGGCGAGTGGCGGTTTCAATAGTACCGTTCGTCTGGCAAAAAGTAGCCCGGATACCTGGGTGCCGATTTTCAGACAAAACCGCGACAATGTACTGGACGTGCTGGACGAATTTATCAATACCATCAGCCGTTTCAGAACACTTCTCATCAAAAAAGACTTCGATACTTTTGGAAACCTGATTCAGCAAGCCAATGATATCCGACGCATTATCGACCCCAGAACCTGATAATTTGCTCATTTCTCACTATCTCATAATTGTTTGCCATGTTCACGAAAAAAAATAACCGTCCCTTCCTGATCGCCGGGCCCTGCTCGGCAGAAACGGAAGAACAAGTAATTGCAACCGCCCGCGGATTGAAAGATCAGGGCATCGATCTGTTTCGCTCCGGGGTTTGGAAACCCCGCACGCGCCCGGGTGCTTTTGAAGGCAACGGCGCAGTAGCATTGCCCTGGCTGCGCCTCGTAAAACAGGAAACCGGCTTGAAAACAACCATCGAGGTCGCCACTGGAAACCAGGTGTATGAAGCGCTCAAACATGGCGTGGATGTACTCTGGGTTGGCGCCCGCAGCACGGTTAATCCGTTTTCTGTACAGGAAATTGCCGATGCGCTCAAAGGTGTCGATGTGCCGGTACTGGTAAAAAACCCAGTAAACCCCGATCTCGAACTTTGGGTGGGCGCTATCGAGCGTATTCGAAATGCTGGGGTCACCAACATCGGTGCTATTCACCGTGGCTTTTCCGCTTATGCCAAATCAAAATTCCGCAATGCGCCGTACTGGGAAATCCCCATAGAACTACGCCGCAGAATGCCGGAATTGCCCCTGATTTGCGACAACTCGCACATTTGTGGCAACCGGGAAGATTTGCTCGAAGTGGCGCAGCAAGCGCTCGACCTCAACTACGACGGACTTATGACTGAGGTGCATCCGACACCGGATGATGCTTGGAGTGATGCCAAGCAACAAATTACACCATTCACCTACGCCGAACTAGTGGCCAGTCTGATTGTGCGTCGGGAAACGACGGATAATGCTGAATTTTTGGAAAATATTGAAAACCTGCGCCATAAGATCGATGAGATCGACCTGGAACTGCTCAATCTGCTGTCGCGTCGTATGCGCGTAGCGGAAGACATCGGTCGCTACAAACTTCGCAACAACATCTCTATTCTTCAGTCGGTACGCTGGAACGAGATACTGGAAAGAGGATTTGCACAAGGCCGCCAACGTGGGCTCAACGACGAATTTATCGAAAAATTCCTCTCTGCTGTACACAATGAAAGTATTGCGCACCAGCAGACTGTCATGCACCCGGCAGTGGAAAAAGAGGCATAGATTGATGTATTTTATTGGTTCCTGGGGTTGCCTGTTCCGTGCAAGTTGGGCAGGCAACCCTGAAAGCCACTTTACTCCATGGGCAAGATCATGGAAGCAGGGTAGCCCTGGTCGTATTCTTTTACGTAAATTGCATCATCCATTTCATACAAACTGCCCACTTTTAATACCAGAAACAACACCTGGCTTGAATATTCGGCAAAAACGACCGATTTAACAGTTATCGGAGAATCATCTTCTATTTCTGCACTATACATAGATTCCAGCGACAATAATTTGAAATCCGAAAGCGCTTCGGGCAACTGTTCTTTTCTCACCATATCGACAAACCAGGCAGGGAAAACGACATCCATATCTATTTCCCTTTGCCGAATAGCCGCTATGAATGGGTCGTTTGTTACATCAGGCGGTTTTTCTTCATACAGTTTTTTTACCAAGCCTTTGTTCGAGCGTACGGTTTCAGCCCATGCTGCCATTTCCCGATATCTGCGTACAGTAATTTGTTCTTCTTCGGGTGGTTTTTGAGCATATTCCGCACTTAAAGCCTTCAGAATCTGTTCTTTTTCAAGTCTTGTTTCTTCGTTTTCCAGTTGCAACATACGTGGTCGGCATTCCCACACCTGTTCAAAACGCATTCCAGTCAGCCCACTGATTTCAATGGCTTTTCGAATATTATCAGAAACCCAGATACGACGGTACGGGTGTTCATCGCTGCAAGCAATCAGGTCAAAATCGGTATTCCAAATGTATTCGATGGGTCGCAGATGAAACGAGCCGTCCTGTTCTTTCAATTTTTCTCTTGCTGCTAAAAAATCGTCTGGCGTATTAATGGTTTCTGGATATTTCGGGGCATTGCTGCGGGTAAAATAAGAACTCAGGTAGTAAGGACGGTGTCCATTCGGCCCTCGGTTCGGGAAAGGGACACGATCCTGATCCAGCACAAAAGTCACCTTCGAATAATCAAAATAGAGATAAGACTGCTCCGGAACTACCAATATGTAATAGGTGCGGGTTTCCGTACCGTAAAGATTTTCAGGAATTGCCAGACTGATTTCGTAAAAATGATGCGGGGGCAATTTGAAACGTTCCAGAATGCCTTTCAGTTTTTCAGACACCACAATGGCAGGATAGTGCGGTTCATACGGCCAGTGGTGATAATCGGCATAACGAATCGGGTGCCGAAGAAACCAGGATAACTCAAAATCATTATCTGGCAGGGGCACAGCAAGGTCTTTTCCGAATAAAACCAACTTCCATTCATCCCAATTTGAAGTGCGTTGTCCGGATGCCGGTTGCACCTGTCTTACTTCAGGCAGCATTCCAAATGCATCCTGTTTATCTTCGAAGTAATAAAATCGGACAGCATGGGGTGGATTCAAACGCTCACAAACCCGCTCAATGAGTGCGTCGTGCAGGACAGGTTGTAACACCTTTTCAAAAAAAGCGGGATTTTCGGCCACTTCCTGAGACAATCGCATATAAAACCGTTCGAAAAAAGAAGTGCTCCAATTCAAATGGACACATCCACTGAGATGGCGCCATTCCCAGTAAGCATCATAGCGTTCGAAAAAGTCTTCATCTAAATCCGACACAGGCGCCTGCCTTTTTTCTTCGAGTTCTGGAGGCAATGGACTTTTTTTTACTTCCCATTTAATATACTGATCTGTAATATCGGGTAGCGGGAATACATTTTCAGTATGATTATCTGGAAGTGACTTCAGTTTTTCCTGAAAACGTGCACTGACAGCCTGGATATTTGTATTGTATTTTTTAAGAAGAGGCCAGAATATTTTGCTTTCATAAGTGCCCAAAAAAGCATCAGTCAATGGAAGTGCCGGGTTGACGGATAGGTAAATCCAATTAATACGCGCCTCATATTGCTGAAAAGTAGATGCTGAAATCGGGAAAGTCGGATTTTGCGAGAGTTGTATCCAGTCTATCCGGTCGGCATAGCGATGCAGCAATTCTTCTGTCCAGGTTATCCCTTTATTTCCCGACAATGCGCTCCAGTCGATCCGAAGCGTCCATTTTTCCAATGCGGGCATATCCCAGCGGATACGAGGATTTGAGCAAAGCAATTGAAAATCCCAAGTATCCGCAAACTGTTCGATCAGATCAAAAGAAAGCGGATAATACCGCGCTGTTTGTTGTCGGAACAGGTATTCGTGGGTAAATAAAAAATTTTCCAGTGCAGTAGGCATCAATTGGTTGCTAAAGGTTCGGGCTGTTCAAGAATGGAAAACAAACCCATTTTTTCGAGCAATAATTCCGTCAGTGTTTCATAAGGTATCACTTCGATGGCAAAATGCTGGCGGGCGATTTCGGGGGTTTCACTTCGGATAATTGCCAGTTCCCGATTTATTTTTTTCTTCTGCTGCGCCGTCAGTACCTGATGTTGGGCCAGTGTTATCACAATTCTGAAAAAACTATTGCTGCGGCGATTCAGGTCGTTGGCCAGCCAGCGTTGGCGGTATTTTTCAAGCCCGTCTGTGGGTATTTCTTTCATGGATTTACCTGGTTCCTGTGCGAGTTCGTAGAGAACTGGCAGAAGGATGAGTGGGATGTTCATGCCTTCCTTGTCTTTCTTGAGTACTTCGATTTCGTTGAACAGTTTGCTGTACCGGAATTTTCCAACGACGGATTCTACTTCTTGTGGGTCAAGTTGGTTGAGGCGGGCGAGGAGGTGGAGGTAGCCGCCAAGGAGAAGCCAGTTGTCGTGAATGGAGCCTTCGAAAGACAGAAAACCATCAGAATTGACTGCATCTTTATAGGAGTCAAGACTTTTTCTATACAAATTATGTGATGCAAAAAAGTAGAAAGATATTTCTTTTATTCGCATTGAAGAAAGTTCCGAAACAACACTGTTTTCATAAATCCACTGAAAAATATTGTTAACTTCACTGATATTATTAGTTTTCAATTGGGTTAATAATGAAACTTTTTGTAATAAAAATAAAGAAATTGTACCTCTATTAGTATTAGGCCTAGTAGATAAAACTGCCAAGGCCTCTTCACATACTTTTAATGCATTTTTTGAATCATTTATTGAAGCATATTTAATTATTCCTATAATGTATAGGTTTCTATAAAACCCAGATGTATTAACAGTTTCTGCAACATCTAATAATTCTTCATAATATTCAGATGATATTCTGTTTACCACATCATTTGGAGAACGATTATTCAAGTAATATCCTAAAAGGGTGTCATAGTATTCAGAAGCGAGGTTTTCCCACTTTCGTTTTTTTTCATATGTTTTATATAAGTTTATGTAATAGCTATGTTTTTCACTATCAAAATATGTTAACGCATGGTTTCCTCTAAGCATTTTTAATGTATCTGCCGCGAGGTCAATGAGTTCATATTTGATTGCCTGGTCTAAAACTTTTTGTAAAGTATATATTGCAGGCTTAATTGTATCTCTGGACAATAATGAAACTGCTATAGCAAAGTCTTTGTAAGCATTGTAATATGCTTTTGCACGCTCATTGTAAGATGAGTGATTAGTATCAACAAAAAGAGCAGAATTATTTAGTTGCTTGATTAATTTATCTTTTATTTTCAGATATGTTGCATTCTTAACGTCATATGATTTACATATTAATCTAACTGCTTCTTTTTCATCTTTAAATTTTCCTTGAATTAATCCATTATAGAACTGACCAATTTTGCTTTTGTTATTTTCTAGGTTTGTAACAACCTCAATTTTCTTTGAGGTGTGTTTTGAAACAGATTTAACCAAGTCTTTTAGAATTTCAAACTCCATAGCGTGCATGATTAAGGGTGAAGGGTTATGGTTTCTTGTCGGCTAAAGTAGCCTCTATATCCCAAAAATGCAAGCCCTTTCAAAAAAAAATTATTTTCGTGCGTTCAACAGTTCCCAGAGTGTCTCATAAGGAACCACTTCTACCGCAAAATTCTGCCCCGCCACCTCCGGCGTTTCATTTTTTAATATTTCCAGTTCTTTCTTGATTTTTTTCTCGGCAGTAGCGGATGCATAGTCTTTTTTGGCATAAGCGATCAGCATTTTCAAAAAACTATCACTGCGCCGGTTCATGTCGTTTGCCAGCCAACGTTGACGATACTTTTCGAGGGCTTCAACGGAGGTTTCTTTCTGCTCATCAAAAGTGCCCTGTGCCAGGTGGAACAATATCGGAAGAAAGACGAGGGGGATGTTCATGCCTTCTTTGTCTTTGTCCAAGACCTCTATCTCATTGAAGAATTTACCGAAACGGAAGACTCCGATAACAGAATCAACTTTTGACTGGTCAAGAGCACCTAGTTTGGCAAGAAGGTGCAGGTATCCTCCCAGCAAAAGCCAGTTATCATGATGGCTGCCATCAAGTAAATTAAAACTTTGCAATTTAGTAACCTTTTCATATATTTTTAACGCTTCATCATATTGCTTACAATACATGCAGTGATAGAAATATAATTCATTTGCGCGAAACCAGTTGAAATCTCCTTCTTCAACCAACGAAAAGCAATAGTTTACAAGTTGAGATACTTCATCAACATTTTTTTTTCTTAACTGATTATAGAAAGCAATTTTTTGCATCGTAAAATTGACAAGCGTCGACCTATTGGTATTCTTACGAGGTTCTAAAACCTGTAGTGCCTCATTTGCATATTTTAGAGCCTTTTCGATATCATTAACAGAAGAGTATTTAATAATTGCAATATTATAGGTTAGACTGTAAAAATTTGAAGTGTCTACTTTCTCAACAAGGGGATATATCTCATCAAAATATTCGCTTGCGAGTCGATGTATTTCCTGATTGGGAGACCTCTTAGTAAGATAATAACTTACAAGTGTTTCCTGATAATCCAATGCAAGAGTTTCGTAACGACGCTTTTCCTCATATTTTCGATATATATTAGTATAATATTGATTTTTTTCGAAGTCACCACCATCTCTTGCGTAATTTCGTCTCAACATTCTTGAGACGTCAGCAGCTAATTCGGTAAATTCATACTTCACTGCTTGTTCAAGTACCAACTGCAATAAATATGTTGCTGATTTAACAGCATTTCTCGTCATAAATACAACTCCAGCAGCAAAATCCCGATACGCTGTAAAATATGCTTTCGCCCGCTCATTGAACGCAGGCTGGTTCACATCAACGAAAAATGCCGTATTGATAAGTTGCCTTATCAGTTTGTTTTTCAACTTCCGATAATTCGGGTCCTTCGCATCACTCTTGAAGAAAAACTTGGCCACATCATCCTCCGATTTGAACTTGCCCGAACTGATGCCATCATACATCAATTCGGCCCGGCTTTTTTCCTCACCAGGGTTCCCTAATACCTCGATGCTCTTGATTTTATTCCTAGTTATGGTCTGTACCAGGTCTTTCAGTACATCAAAATCCATAGTATAAAAAATTGATTTTCAATTATTTAAATACAAAAACAAGCCATCTGACCGGGTTAAAATGATGTAAAGTGTCCTTGCCCGGGTGATCTGCCTGTTATCATATTTGCACTGTCAACAATTCACCAACAATCGTCACGCCTTCGGTTCCGGCAGCACAAAGTTAGTAAAAAAATGTTGTGTTTGGCGGAACAACAAAAATGAACACTATGCGAATGTAAAACAATCATAATCAATTTTTTAAACGCAATAAAAAGTCAAAATACGTCGCGTTTATGATCAATCTGACCGGATTGAAAAGGGGAGTTTTGTCCTTTTTTGAAGGTTAGGCTCGCCGGACTTTTGTGCCAAGATTTTATTCTAACACAAAATCATCCTCGGTCATGCCTATCATATTCTTCGTCATCAGCCTGTTCCTCGCAAACCAAAACGCTGTAACAATTGCTCCTAAAGGGGATTCTGAAACTAAGCAAACCGTGAAAACGGTGGAATCTCCAACTGATGGCAAAGAATATATTATCTCTAGTGAAATAATGCCCTAATCCCCCCAAAACAAAGAACTTTTCCGGGCCCCCGCCCCGCAACTCGTATATAATCTTTTCAAGATTAATAAGATATTTTGCTTCGTTTATCTTCCCTTGGGGCCTTCAACAGTGAAGGCCAAGCAAATTACGGGCCACCTTCCTTCTTTATGAGTAAGGAAGGGAGGTTGGCCGAACTTTAATCCGCATCAAGCACGGCATTTTGATAATCCTGTCAAATATAGCAATCTTTCTTTTTGCCCACAACACGCCTCATTTTAGTGGGACTATTCCCAGGTCTAATCCCATTTATGTTCACCGGAGCGCACCCCCGCGCTCCGGTTTTTTCTTTTTCAGGCGTGTCCGTGTTACCTTTGCCGCCCATTCTGGTTTTTCATTCAAATAACACACCGACCGCTGCTGAAGCACATGGAACTTTCGACCCGCTATTCGCCTGCCGATACTGAAGACCGCTGGTATGCCCACTGGGAACGCCGAGGATATTTCCGCTCCACTCCCGATGACAGGGAACCATTTACTATCGTCATCCCACCGCCTAATGTGACGGGCGTGCTCCACATGGGGCACATGCTGAACAATACCATACAGGACATTTTGGTGCGCAAAGCGCGTATGGATGGCAAAAACGCTTGCTGGGTGCCTGGCACCGACCATGCCAGTATTGCGACGGAAGCCAAAGTAGTGCGTTGGCTGCGAGAAGAAAAAAAACTGCGCAAGGCCGATATTACCCGTGAGCAGTTCATGGAATATGCCTACCAGTGGAAAGACAAGTATGGTGGCATCATTTTGAATCAGTTGCGCCGACTCGGCGCTTCTTGCGACTGGGAACGCACCGCCTTTACCATGGATCCGCAATACTACGCGGACTGCATCCAGATGTTTGTGGATCTGTACCAGAAAGGAAAACTGTATCGTGGACAACGTATGGTCAACTGGGACCCAGAGGCCAAAACCGTTTTGTCGAACGAAGAGGTACTGTACTTCGAAGAACAATCGCATTTCTACCATATACATTATAAGAAAGAAGACGGGTCTGATGGCGTAGTCATTGCTACCCAACGCCCTGAAACCATTTTTGCCGATGTGGCCGTGGCGGTTCACCCGAAAGATGCTCGCTATGCACACCTTGTCGGGCAAAAAGTAATGGTCCCCCTAATAGGTCGTGCCGTTCCTGTTATCGCCGACGAGTATGTAGACATCGAACTGGGTACAGGCGCCCTGAAAATTACCCCGGCGCATGACCCGAACGACTATGAAATCGGCCAGCGCCACCAACTCGATATCATCGACATTATCACGGATGATGGCCGAATCAGCGATCAATGTACTTTTACCCCGCTCGTAGGCCTCGATCGCTTCGAAGCCCGCAAGCAAATGGAAGCATTGCTGGAAGAGAGCGGAAATCTTGTAAAAATCGAGGATTATCAGACTAAAATCGGTCGCTCTGAGCGCACCAACGCCGTCGTAGAACCGAAACTTTCCTTGCAGTGGTTTGTAAAAATGGAAGACCTCGGTGCTCCGGCACTTCGGGCTGTCATTGAAGAAGAGATTAAATTTTACCCTCCCAATTTCCAGAATCTTTACCGCAACTGGATGGAAAACCTCCGCGACTGGTGTATTTCCCGACAATTGTGGTGGGGACAGCGCATTCCGGCCTGGTACCTAAAATCAGAGGGTTTAAGCCAGGAAACACACGTTTTTGTGGCAAAATCTGCCGAAGAAGCGCTAGAAATCGCCCGACAAAAGACCGGCAATGCACAACTCAGTATGGATGACCTCCGCCAGGACGAAGACGTTCTGGATACCTGGGCGTCGTCGTGGCTCTGGCCCATCAGCGTATTCAACGGCTTTAGCAATCCGGAAGGTGAAATCAACTACTACTACCCCACCAGCGTTCTGGTGACAGGGTGGGACATTATCTTTTTCTGGGTGGCACGTATGATCATGGCCGGATACGAATACAAAGGCGCCCGGCCTTTCGAGTCTGTATATTTTACAGGTATGGTGCGCGATAAACTTCGGCGCAAAATGTCCAAATCGCTGGGGAACTCTCCGGATGCCCTAAAGTTGCTGGATGATTTCGGGGCCGACGGCGTGCGCTACGGCCTGATGTCGAGTGCTGCTGCCGGTGGCGATATTCTGTTTGATGAGAAACTATGTGAAAACGGCCGCAATTTTTGCAACAAACTCTGGAATGCCTTGCGCCTTGTAAAAGGCTGGCAAGTAACTGAAACACCTGAAAATGAAGAGGTTAAACGCAAAAATGAACTTGCTATTCTCTGGCTTCGGGAAAAATTCAACCAGGTTATTGCCGAAGGCGCCAATGATTTTAAACAGTTCCGTCTGAGCGAAGCGCTACTCGGCCTATACAGTTTTATCTGGGATGATTTCTGTTCCTGGTACCTCGAAATGATCAAACCGGGATATGAGCAGCCGATCGACCAGGCTACTTATGACGCGACGCTCGACCTTTTCTCCGACTTGATGGTGGCATTGCATCCATTTATGCCATTTATCACGGAGGAAATCTGGCATCAATTGCGCGATCGTGCTGAAGGCAATGACTGCTGCACGCAGCCCTACCCTGCTATTTCAAGTGCAAATGCTACCTTGATCGGGCAAGTAGAAACAGCCAAGGATGTCATTGCCAAAATCCGCGACCTGCGCAACCAAAACCAGATCAAACCGCGTGAGCCATTAACCGTAACGGTTCAAAACAGCCCGGCTGTTGCCGAATTGTTTAGTGTGAGCGGTCTGCGGGAAATGATCGAAAAACTCGCCAGCCTCAGTGAGTTGAATATTTCGGACACGGAGCCAGCCAATGCCAAATCGTTTATTTCCGGTACCGACAAATACTACGTTGTGCTGAACCAGGAAATTGACGTGGCGGCCGAAATTCAAAAACTCACTACCGAACTTACCTACCAGCAGGGTTTCGCTCAATCCGTCCAAAACAAACTCTCCAATGAACGTTTTGTAAATGGTGCACCTCCACAAGTCATTGAAAATGAACGAAAAAAACTATCCGATGCACAGACAAGGATAGCAATATTGGAGGAAAGTCTGGCGAGACTGAAATAGTTATCAGTTATCGGTTATTAGTTATCAGGGGGGGTAAGGGACCATTTGTACACATTTTTAGCCATACAGAAAGGAATGCCAATCATGTGTACAAATGGTCCCTTACCCCCCCTGATAACTAATAACCGATAACTGATAACTATTTTCGCTTTTCAATGTTTAGTGTTGAAACATTTAAAAAATGGCAATCACACTCATTCCAAAAGATAAACAGGGCTATGGAGCGTTTAATGGCGGCGAAATAGTAGAGAACAAACCCATTGGCTTTCCCAGCGATCACTCTCCCCTTCGCCCTTATTCCAACCTGTTTTACTGGGCACATGCCCGGGCGGTAGTAGACAGCACGATCGGGCTGCACCCTCATCAGGGATTCGAAATTTGCTCCTTTGTACTAAAAGGTAACATCAAGCATTTCGATACCAAAATGAATGAATGGCGACCATTGGAAGCCGGAGATGTACAAATCATCCGTGCAGGCAATGGAATCAGCCACTCCGAATTCATGAGCAAGGATGCTGAAATATTCCAAATCTGGTTCGATCCGAATCTGACCAAAACCATGAACCAGCCTGCTACCTACGATGACTACCGGGCAGGCGACTTCCCAGTTGTCACAACGGAAGGCAAAAAGATAACCCATCTGGCAGGTGCAGGCAGCCCCTTCAAAATGGACACCCCGGGTGTGGAAATAGAGGTGATTGAACTGAATAACGGGCAACATTCTATCTCTGCAAGCCCGGAAAAGATTTACTCTATTTACCTGCTGGAAGGTGAAGCAAATGTGAATGACGCTCAGGCAAAAATTTCGGATTTTGTACTCGTAAACGATGAACAATCTCTTGAAATTCAATCAAATACCAGTGCCAAATTGTTCATCATTTCCTCCCCTAAACATCCGGGCTATCGGACGTATGCGGAGTTAATGAAGGCGCGTATCGGGCAGCATTAAGATTTGGAGTAACGGTCAACCAAGAAGCAGTTTGAGTTAGTCTTGAAGAGGTCAAAAGCATCTTTTTTACCTCCCACAGATTAACTCAAACAGCCTCAAAAAAAAATCCGCATGGCTCCTTTTTCATCGCGGATGCCCCCTACTTTTGTGCGCTATGGTTACCGATTCCGTTGCTCTAATCCTTTGTGCCGCCTTTGCCTGTTGCCTCTCTTCCGTGAGTTCCCAGGATTGGGGAAATAGCATTTCCTGCACATTCAAAAATCGAGATTTGATTCTCGCCTATCCAATGCAGCCCTCTGCTGAAGCATACCGCCTGCGTGGTAAACAGGCCGTGTTGAAAATGGATACCCTGAGCAATTGGTACGATTCAGTAAAAAACTATGTAGAAATAGTCCGACAGGATCACCCTACCCTACCTACACTCGGCATTGCTATCGGGTTCGAATTCGATGAAAAAAACGGCGATTATCCTTATACCCCTTCCTATGCCGTACTTCAATTAAAGGATTTTGGCTGGGGCGGTGTGGAATTTAGTAAGCGCGATACGCTCAATTACACCGGCATTTCAAATGAAGTAAGCGACGACCTGCAAATTGAAATTGAAGACTATCGAAACGATACCATTTTCGGGCATTTTTCAGGCCTTTTGCTCAGCGGCGCTGGGCCCATGGGAAGTATTGAAAACGGACGTTTTGCGGTAAAGGTGTACAGGATACAGAGGTGAGAGGTGAGAAGTGAGAGGTGAGAAGCGAGAGGTGAGAAGTGAGAATGGTTATTCCACCATGAGGTTGCAGCCACGCATTTCTGCCACATCGAGGCGGCCTAGCACTTCAAAATGACCATCTTCATACACCCTCCCTACATCTTCTGTCTGTATAAAACTACAGGTGTCCAGGTTGGCGAGGTCGATAACATTCAGCACACCTGTTTTCCCGGGCTTTGTGAAGCAAAAAGGGTCGTTGATCTCGGTAGCCATGACACGCATGGTATCCATTGGCGCAAAAACTTCTCCTTCCATGGCATATGCCTGAGAAAGCAACTCTGTCATACCATATTCAGAATGAATGTGTTGCACATGAAAAGCCCTTCGTAACACCTGATGAAGTTCGCTTCTGGTGAGTTCTTTCCGCCGGCCTTTCATGCCCCCTGTTTCCATAATGGTAGTACCTGACAAGTCCATCGGAAACTGCTCAGCAAAATCCAGCAGTCCAAAACTCACACCCAGCAACAAGGTTTTATACCCATGCAGCCGACACCTTACCAGTGTATGGCTGAGTTGTTGCAAGTCGTTCAGAAAAAAGCCGCTTTCAGGGTATTTGGATAAGCGGATAAAATAATCGGCCATGGCCACCAGCGAAGATCCGGAACGTTCCAGATACGATGGAAGCAGTGCCAGCACGCACCAGTCTGAAGGGTCACCATAAAACTGTTCAAACCCACGCTTCGTATTTTGCAGGTACCAATCGGCGGAACGCACCAAGTGCTGCGAAGGCGTTTGGCCAGTGGTACTGCTGCTCAGAAAAACAGTTTCCGGCGTCCACTCGCCACTTTGGATTTCCTGTTGTTTAAAAAACTGGATGGGTAAAAAAGGAATATCGGACAGCCGATCAATAGATTCAGGGGTGCGTCCCAGCAGTTTCAGGTACTTTGCATAAAACGGATTTGCATGCGCCTGGTACCGAAAAACGGACAATGCGGTCGTTTCAAACTGCGCTGGCGACAAATCTGCCAGCAGTGGCAATAATTCTGATCGTTCGGGTGTTTGCATTCTCACAAAAAAAGCCAATTTTTGGCACAAAATACGGCATAAATCATTTCGCTATGAAGAACGGTGTCCTCACAATACTTTGCCTGGCTGTTTTAGCCGGTCTGACGGCTCAATTTTGCGTAAAACCGCCTGATTACCCGCTCGAGCCGGTCATTACATTTAAAAGTGTCTCTACCAGTGTCATGCGGCAAAAAGCCATTCCTGCCTCTGATCCCGACAGTGTTACGGTTACTTTCGCTTACACAGATGGCGACGGCGACCTGGGCTACCCGGATGACGACCCAACTACAAGCGTTTTCTTTCGCGATGAACGCGATCAGTTTGCCAGCGAACGAAAACTTCCTTTTGTAGACCCGCAAGGTGCTGGAAATGGTATTTCCGGTGAAATTTCTGTCGTTTTGCCTACCACCTGCTGCATTCACGTCGACCCGGTAGAAGGCACCAAAACCGCCTGCGAACTGGTTCCGATTAATACAGATACACTTCGATATGTTATTACGATTCGCGACAGAGCGGGGCACATGAGCAACGAAATTCGAACCAGCCCGATTTTGTTGATCTGCAAGCAATAAAAAATTCTTGATGCTGTCTCATTTCGGAAATCTCGATGGTTATAGACTTGTATGTGATCATTCTGTAACCAAACCAACAACAACAACATGGACGAATTTGTATTGATTTTCAGACACATGGATGGCAAAGAAGTGGCCTCCCCGGAGCAAATCCAGCAGTGGATGCAAATGACGATGGACTGGATTGGAGGTATTGCTGCCCAGAACAAGTTTGTAGCGGGAGTGGGCCTTCCCTTTGACGAAGCCAAAGTGGTTCACTCCAACAAAATGGTGACCAACGGCGCCTTTGGAGACATCAAGGAAACCATTGGCGGATACATTATTGTAAGGGCCGAGTCGGTGGAAGAAGCGGTCGAATTTGCAAAAGGAAGCCCCGTTTTACTGGGTGAAGGCAATACCGTAGAAGTCAGAAAAGTAGCGCATAAATAATTGCTTCGCTTACCCTTCTCTCATTTCTCACCTCTCACCTCTATTCTTGCTCCCTCATCTTTTTCGAAACGAGTTCAGCAAAATCACGGCTGTTTTATGCAAGCGGCTGGGGCCCAGCCATATCCAGTTGGCTGAAGATATTGCCTCCGAAACATTTTTACTTGCTTCCGAAACCTGGCCTTACAAAGGCGTACCAGAAAACCCAACTGCGTGGTTGTATGTAGTAGCCAAAAACAAATTGCACAACTACCTGACTCGCAACAAGTTGTACAACGACAAAATCAAACCTGCACTGGAATCGGAAAGGCCTGATGTTGAGATACCTGACATCGACCTTTCCGAAACTAATATTTACGACAGCCAGTTGCAAATGTTGTTTGCGGTCTGCCACCCGTCGGTGCCAGCAGAATCGCAAATAGCATTGGCACTCCGCATTTTGTGCGGTTTTGGTATCGAGGAAATTGCAAGCGCATTTCTGAGCAATAAGGCAACCATCAATAAACGCCTGCTCCGGGCAAAAGAGAAACTGCGCTTAGAAAACATTCCGATTGAAATGCCACCTGAAGCGGCTTTGCCTCAAAGACTGGAAAACGTTCTGACCACCCTCTACCTGCTTTTCAATGAAGGATATTACTCAGAAAGCCACGATACCGTACTGCGGGAGGACCTGTGCCTTGAAGCCATGCGCCTGACACAGATGCTGACGGCTTATCCAGCCACCGCCCAACCGCAGGTATATGCCTTGCTGGCCATGATGTGCTTTCATGCTTCCAGGTTTAAAGCCCGGAAAAACGACCAGGGCGAACTCATTTTATACGAAGACCAGGATGAATCTTTATGGAATCGGGAACTGATCGCACAGGGCGCATTTTTTCTGCATAAAGCAGCAGCCGGCGAGCAGGCATCCCGCTATCACCTCGAAGCAGGTATTGCATATTGGCATACTATAAAAACAGATTCGCCTGAAAAATGGCAACAAATCCTTCAATTGTACAATCGCTTGCTCCTGCTGGAATATTCACCCATAGCAGCGCTCAACCGGACCTTTGCACTCTCCAAAGTAAAGGGCAATGCAGCGGCCATTTCAGAGGCTGAAAAACTGCAACTCCTGGATAACCCGTACTATTTCAGTCTGCTCGGAACGCTATATGCTGAAAGCAATGCCGACACCGCAATCGGGCATTTTGAAAAGGCGTTGTCATTGGCGAAAACCAATGCGGATAGAAATATTATTTCTATGAAAATCAAGCATTTGAAGGTTTCACGAACCGGCTGAATCTATTTCAAAATGCGCTTTGCTTCCCAGTTGCTCATCAATACGCCAAACAACACAATCGAAATCGAACTGGTCGGCATCAGAATTGCAGCCACCAAAGGCGATAAATGGCCCGTTACACTGAAACCGAGTCCGATGATGTTGTAAATCAGTGCCACTGCATATGACTTGTTGACCGTACGAACGCCAGCACGGGCCAGTTCCACATATTTGGGCAGGTTTTCAAACTCATCTGCATGTAAAATCGCATCGCAGGCAGGCGTAAAATTGTTGGTATCTTCTGCCACCACCACGCCGAGGTTGCTTTGACGCAATGCACCTGCGTCGTTGAGGCCATCGCCCAGCATCATGACCTGGCGACCGTGGCGCTGGAGTTTTTTTACAAATTCGAGTTTATCCTGAGGCGTACGCTGAAAAAGCATGGTTTCCCGATCAGGGAAAAAGGTAGTGAGGGCATTTGCTTCACGATCCTGGTCGCCGGAGAGCAGCCACACACGGTTGAAGTCAGTTTGTTTTTTGCGCCACCAGGTAGCAGGCCTGGTTTGACGGAAAAATTCCAGTACCTGTTTCAGGCCATAACGATACCTGCTTTTCACTTCATAATGACCGAGAACATGTCCGTCAATTGCAACAAAGAGCCCTTGCCCTTCTGCGCCGACAAACGCCGCTGATCCAATTTTCACATTCCGGCCGCCTATATTGCCAACGATACCTTGTCCGGGAATCTCCTGGAACTCGTGTGGCATCACAAGCGGCACATCCGGCATGGATTCGTACAGGCGGCGGCTGAGCGGGTGCGAAGAATGTTTGGTGAGCGAACGAATGGCTACTTTATCAGTAGAAGAGAGCGTCTGTCCCTTAAATTCATAAGTCTGTTGCGATACGTTGGTAATCGTACCTGTTTTGTCAAATACCACCGAATCGATAGCACTGAATGATTCCACCGTTTTGATATTTTTCATGTAAAAACGGTGGCGCCCAAGGATGCGCATGATATTGCCGAGGGTAAAAGGTATAGACAACGCCACCGTGCATGGGCAAGCCACAATCATCACAGCGGTGAAGGCATTGATCGCACGGCCCATGTCAGTAGGCATCCAGTACAGGAATGCGCCCAGGCCGAAAATCAGGATCATCCAGGAGAAGAAACGACCTGCTTGATCGGCAAGTTTCGTCACCTGTCCCTGTTCATCTTCCTTAAAAGCCTGGTCGTTCCACAGGCGGGTGAGGTAACTTTGAGAAACACGGCGGGTAAGTGAAATTTCAATACTCTCTCCTGTTTGTTTGCCGCCGGCAAAAATACGATCACCGCTTTTCACGACCTGCGGCTCGGCTTCGCCCGTTACAAAACTGTAATCCACTTGTGCTGTTCCTTTCAGCAAAATACCATCGGCGGGGATGATTTCCTGGCTCCGCACCACAATAATATCACCTGGTACCAGCCGGTTTACAGGAACAGACGTTTCTTCGTCGCCCGTTTTCAAAGAAGCCGCAACAGGGAAATAGGACTTATAATCGCGTTCGAACGACAACTGGTGCCAGGTACGCTGTTGAAACCATTTTCCGATCAGCAGTAAAAAGGTAAGTCCGGCAAAGGAATCGAGGTAACCCGGGCCGGTGTGGGTCAAAATTTCCCATACGCTGCGGCCAAACAGCGACAACAAGGCCAGACACAAGGGAATATCTATGTTCAAGTGTCCGTTTCGCAAGCCATTCCAGGCAGAAACCAGGTAATCGCGGGCACTCACCAGCAAAACAGGAATAGCCAGCGCCAGGCTCAGGTAGCCGAAAATATCGGCAAACCAACGGTACGTTTCAGCATCCATTCCCACGTAATCGGGAAAACTGAACAGCATGATGTTGCCAAAAGCAAAACCGGCAATACCGATTTGGTACGCCAGTTTTTTGCTGATTACCTTGGGTTTGGCATTATCCACATCGCCCAGGTTGATTTCGGGCGCATAGCCGATGGAAGAAAGCAACGCCGCCAGTTTTCGAAGCGATGTCTGTTCAGGATGATATTGGATGGTGGCTGTTTTTTTCAGGAAAACAACGCGAGAGTGAAGCACGCCGGCATCGAGTTTGTACAGGTTTTCCAACAACCAGATACAACTCACGCAGTGCATGTTGGGCAGGTAAAATGTCACCTGAGCAGTTTCTCCATTATTGAATTCAAGCAGTTTTTCCTGCACTTCCGGGTCGTCGAGGTAGGCATATGCTTTGGCATTGCGCTGCGCCTTCAGGCTTTTTCCCGGCTTGTCGTCCAGCGCATAGTACTCACACAGGTTGTGCGTGTTCAATATTTCATACACCATCTTGCACCCGTCGCAACAAAAATACTTGTCGTCGATGTGCAGGTGCTCATCGGGGCACGCATCATGGCAGTGAAAACAGGTATGGGTTGTAATGGCAGGATTCTTCGGTTGCAAGAGTACGGTGGAGGCCATATGCAGTATGGTTGAAATAATTTTTTGTCAAAAGTATCTCCTGCCCGACTCGCATAAGGGTGATGATGGTCATGGGTGTAGATGATTTCTATACATTTGCCACAAATCACTTTGCAATGATGAACAATGGACGCGGCATTTTCCAATTAGCCGTGATAGTAAGTGCCCTGGGCTTTTTTGTAGACGTATACGACCTGCTGCTTTTTGCCATCATCCGGAAGGCCAGCCTCGCGGGATTGGGGCTTTCTCCGGATCAAATTCTGACGGAGGGTGAATTACTGATCAGTGTACAAATGATCGGGCTATTGTTGGGAGGTATTTTGTTTGGAATAATTGGCGACAAAAAAGGGCGCCTGAGCGTGCTGTTCGGCTCTATTTTGCTGTATTCCATTGCCAATATCCTGAATGGCATGGTTACGAGTGTGCCGCAATACCTCGTCCTGCGTTTTATTGCAGGTATTGGCCTGGCAGGCGAACTGGGCGCTGGGCTTACGCTCGTCAGCGAAATGCTACCCAAAGAAAAACGCAGCCTGGCTGCGGGCTTTATTGCAGGATTCGGCGTATTGGGCGCCGTGGCGGCCTTTCTCATGAGCAAGGTATTCGACTGGCGAACCTGCTACTACATCGGGGGTGCGCTGGGTTTTGTGTTGTTGCTGATGCGGGTGAGCGTACATGAAAGCGGCCTTTTCAAACAAGTGCAACAAACATCTGTAGAACGTGGCAATTTCCTTCTATTCTTTACCAGCCGGGAGCGTTTCGGACGATACATCCGCTGTATTCTGATTGGGGTGCCCGTGTGGTATGTGATTGGGGTGCTGGTTACTTTTTCAGATCAGTTTGGGAAGGCTTTTGGTATTCCAGACATCGATCCCGGCATGGCGATCATGTACTTATATCTGTTCGTTGGCCTCGGCGATTTTTCTGTGGGCTGGCTCAGCGAGCGACTGAAAAGCCGGAAAAAGACCTTGTTTCTCTTCATGGCTATTACCATTTTCTTTTGCGTCCTGTTTTTCCTGCAACGCGGCGGCAGTGCGTTCACTTTCTATCTCCTGTGCATGGGCCTCGGCTTTGGCGCAGGATTTAATGTAGTGTATATGACCATGGGTGTCGAGCAATTTGGCACCAACCTGCGCGCTTCGGCAGCCATCAGCATACCCAATATGGTACGTGGCGCTCTTCCACTCATCATTTTGTTATTCAAATACAACCGCAATCTTTTTCAGGATTATGTGACGGGCGCATGGGTCACTGGCGTTATTCTGTTCGCTATTGCCATTGCTGCTGCATGGACGATGGAAGAAACGTATGGAAAAGATTTGGATTTTTTGGAACACTGAAACACGGATTGCGCGGATTTAAGACGGATTTACGCGGATTGGATGGGGAAAAATGGGGCTTTTTCAGAACATTGAAACACGGATTGCGCGGATGAGGGACAGATTTGCGCGGATTGAATGGGTGTGAATGTGGCATTTTTATTTACTGAATTCCGCTCATCAAATTGCACAAACCCTGGATATTACCAGTTAATCTGTATAAATCCGCAGGGTAAAAATTTCTTCATGTCCACCCATCAAATCCGTGCAAATCCGTCCCCCATCCGCGCAATCCGTGTTACATTAGCGGCTCAAACTTCTCTCTTCACACATGTCCGATTTTCAAATCAAAGAAGCCCCGACCACCTATGACGTCATCATTATTGGCTCGGGAGCAGGCGGCGGCATGGCAGCCTACGAACTCACCAAAGCCGGCGCCAAAGTATGTATGCTCGAAGCGGGCCAGCATTTCGACCCTGCCGACCCGAAATACATTACCCAATTGAAATGGCCCTACCAATCGCCTCGCCGTGGCGCCAGCACCAAATACCGCCCATTCGGCGATTTTGATGCTGCTTATGGTGGTTGGGACATCGATGGAGAGCCTTACACAACTAAAGACAACACGAAATTCCGCTGGTTTCGTTCGCGCATGCTGGGCGGCCGTACCAACCACTGGGGGCGTATCAGCCTGCGCTTCGGGCCGCAGGATTTCAAACGCAAAAGTATCGACGGCCTGGGCGAAGACTGGCCCATTGGCTACGAGGATGTGTCGCCATTTTACGATGAAATTGACCGCATGATCGGCGTTTTTGGCAGCAATGAAAACCTGCCCAACGACCCGGATTCCATTTTCCTGCCGGCGCCTAAACCCCGTTTGCATGAAATGATGCTATTGAAACACAACAAAAGACTGGGTATTACCACCATTCCTTCAAGGCTCAGCATTCTGACCAAGCAGATCAATGAGGAACGTGGCTCCTGCTTTTATTGCAGCCAGTGTGGCCGGGCCTGCGTTGCATATGCTGATTTTTCCTCGTCTTCCTGTCTGTGCAAACCGGCTGAGAAGACCAAAAACCTGAACATCGTTTACTATGCCATGGCCCGCGAAGTGCTGACAGATGCACAAACCGGACTGGCCAACGGTGTGTCGTACGTGGATACGCTGACGATGGAAGAAAAAACGGTGCGCGGCAAAGTCGTGGTGCTGGCTGCCAGTGCCTGCGAATCGGCGCGCCTGCTACTCAATTCCAAATCGGCACGTTTTCCAGAAGGCCTGGCCAATTCATCTGGCGTGGTAGGCAAATATCTGCACGACTCTACAGGCGCTTCCAGAGGCGCCATCGTTCCAGCGCTGTTTGACCGGAAACGCTACAATGAAGACGGCGTCGGAGGCATGCACGTATACTCGCCCTGGTGGCTCGACAATAAAAAACTGGACTTCCCGCGTGGTTACCACATCGAATACTGGGGCGGCATGGGCATGCCAGCGTACGGCTTTGGCTGGGGCATTGAAGGTATCAATGGAATGTTTCCCGACCGCAGTGGCAACAAACGCGAAGCAGGCGGGTATGGCGCCTCGCTCAAGGACGACTACCGGCGCTTCTATGGCGCCTATATCGGTATGGCCGGTCGCGGAGAAGCCGTGGCGCGTGAAGACAACTACTGCGAAATTGACCCGGATAAAGTTGACAAATTTGGCATTCCAGTATTGCGTTTCCATTACAAATGGTCGGACTACGAACGCCTGCAAGCCAAACACATGCACGATACATTCGAACAAATCATTCAGGAAATGGGCGGCATAGCGCTGGGTAAAAAACCGGGCGCCGATGCCGACTATGGCCTTGCCGAACCAGGGGAAATTATCCATGAAGTGGGTACTATCAGAATGGGTAATGACCCGAAAAAATCAGCACTCAATAAATGGCAGCAGGCACACGATGTCAAAAATCTCTTTGTTGTCGATGCCGCTCCGTTTGTCTCGCAAGGCGATAAAAACTGCACCTGGACCATCCTCGCTTTATCTATGCGTGCCTCCAGGCATATCGTGGAAGAGCGCAAAGCAGGAAATCTTTAATCTTTGAACTCAAAAAAGCATAACGCAACATGAAACGTCGCAATCTATTAAAAGGCATCGGCTTGAGTTCTTTGGGAATGGTGGGCCTGAACCCCCAGGTGAGAGCCTCTGACATATTGAACCCGCTGGAAGGGCTGGATGAGAAGAAAAAAGAGCCGGTATTTGAGCAATTCGGGCGTACAGACTATGAAAATGCCCGAGACGCGAAACTTTTCGCCGAGCAGTTTTTTACCAAACACGAAATGAAAACCATTTCTGTGCTGGTGGATATTATCATTCCGCGCGACAGCCGTTCCGGAAGCGCTACAGATGCAGGCGTACCTGAATTCATCGAATTTATGGCAAAAGACAAACCTGAATTACAAACCCCATTGCGGGGTGGAATGGCCTGGCTCGACAGTCAAATGAAAAAACGCCACGAGCAGGATTTCATCAGTTGCACCGACGCGCAACGCATCGCTATAGTAGAAGACATTGCCTATCCAGAGCGTAAAAAAAGCGGCATGAGCCAGGGAATCGCTTTTTTCAGCCTGATGCGCAACCTGACTGCTTCCGGATTTTGGTCCAGCAAAATAGGTATTGAAGACATTGGATACCAGGGTAATACACCCAATCAGTGGGATGGGCCGCCAGAAGATGTCATCAAACAATACGGTCTATGAGTAAGGTTTTGTTCTACGTATTGTTCGGTTTTGTAGCCATACTTGGCGTGTATTATGTTGGAAGCAGCCTTTTCGGTCGGTTTTCACTGTGGAATGCCCACCCGATTGTAGCCCGGATCATACTGATTCTGGCAGCGGTACTGGGCGCACGCGTCCTGTACTGGGCCTACCAGATTGGTGAACTGCAAAACCGCTGGCTGGCGGGAGCAGGCGCCGTGATCCTGGCCTTGGTCTCTTTCCAGGCAGTACTGCTTTTGGGCGCGGTGACGCTGGGGAGGAGGTAGTATAAAGTCGTCAGTCAACAGTGGGCAGTCAACAGTCGTCAGTTGGCAGGGAGGTGTTTTTTCATCCAGAGGAGGGTGAATTCAAATACCTCGGCCTTTTCATTTTCATTGTGCAATTCATGGTAAAGGCCATCCCACTCCTGATGGGTCACATCGCCTTTTACCCTTTCGGCAAAAGCCTTGGTTGCTGTGGGTGAAATGATTTTATCGCCTGTGCCGTGCAACAACAACAACGGCATCGGCACTTCACCTTTGTAAGAATCCAGCCAATCGGCGGCGTCCATGAGCGTGATACCTGCTGCTGCGCTGATTTTATCGTGCACCAATGGGTCGTTTTTATATGCATTTACCACTTCTTTATCCTGAGAAATGAAGTGCGCTGCCAGGTTGGTAGGCAGGGTGAGTGTAGGCATAAATTTCCGCATCAGTTTGCCCACCAACACTTTGATAGCCGGCGCTTCAAAAGCCAGTTGTATCCAGGGACTGGTAGCAATCAAGCCTTTCAGTTCGGGTTTGCGGCGCAGGGCAAAATTCAACACGAGATTGCCGCCCATGGAATGTCCGTATAAAAACAAGGGCGTCTGTGGATACAATTCCTTGGTTTTTTCCAGCAACAACCCGATATCGTCCAGAAAAGCATCTATGTCTTTCACATGGCCTCTTGGGCCGCCACTTCGGCCGTAACCCTGATGATCAAAACCTACCACAGCCACGCCATGTGCATTGTACCATTCGGCTACATGCTGATAGCGGCCTATGTGTTCGCCCTGGCCGTGTGCCAGTGCGATGACGGCAATCGGATTTTCTACCGGCCAGTGCGCAGCGTATAATTCGATGCCCTGGTTATTTTTCCAGTTTAAAGCATTCATATCTGTCTGAATTGGGTGCTTGAAGTTACAATCATTTTACAATTTCCTTGCCTTTGGGCCCAAATCGGACCAGCAGCGCCTCGGGATGTTCCAGTTTGATCGTTTTTTTATAATATTTTTTAATTTCACTATCGGTTCCCGGAGGGATAACGTAATAATACCAGGCGCCATCCCCTTCCTGCCGCCAGAAAATTTCGGAAAAACTGCGCAGGTTTTTGGGGAGTGCATTCAGTTCCTGAGGGGTAGTGTAAATCTGCACAGCATAACCAGCATAAGTACCGTCCATGGGAACTATATTCACCTGTTTGGACTGGCTTTTTTCCATGGAACGTGCCGGACTGCCAGGCGGATTGGAACCATCTTCTTTTTTATTTCCCTGAAATTCCGGCAATGGTACCGAGTTATTGGCTTCTGGAAGTGGTTTGTTTCTGATTTGTGTTGGCTTGGGGATGTTTTTGACCTGGGTTTGTTCTGCCTGGGCGCGCGCCGCAATTTTTTCCTCTTCAATGATCTGCTCGATGCTCAACCAGGCATAGGATTCCTGAGAAACGTTGGTAATAATCAGTTCCACACGGCGGTTCTGAAGATGCTCTCCTTCCGGGCAGGACACATCATTGGCACATTTATTCAATAACTGTGTTTCTCCATAACCTTTTGCAATGATGCGTTCAGGCTCTACACCGCCGCCAATGATATAGTTGCGGGCGGCATCTGCCCTTTTTTGTGACAACTCCAGGTTGAAAGCGTCGTTCCCCCTGGAATCGGTATGAAATCCAATTTCAAATGATACATCCGGGTTGTCGCGGAGAAGCGATACGATTTGATCCAGTTCTTTTACATGTTCGTGGGAGTCGGTCCAATTATCAACCGGATTGCTTTCCGAATAATATTCCACCGGTATGTGCTTTCCTGCTACAGGTCGTTCCAGCACAACCGATGCAGATAATGGAATTACTTTATTGGAGCCGATTTCCAGCGTTTTATCACCCTTTGTGAAATCGGGCAGCCCCTCCAGGCACAGCGCACAACCATTGTTGTTAACGTACACCTCTATACGTTTTCCCAGGTAACCCGGCTTACGCAGCATGACCAGGTAGCGATTACCCTGGTCAAACCGTTGCTGGAAAGCAGCCGTCGTTTTTAGATGTTGAATAATTTCCAGGTGGTCTGTGGTTCTGTTGTACACTTCGACGGTTACACCAGGCACTTCGATTTGATTTTTACTCACAGGGTCAATTTCCACCAATCGTACATCCAGCAAGTATCCTGGTTGACGGCGTATGACAACTTTGAGAAATATTTTGGTGTTTTCCACCTTAAAGATGTCCTCTCGATCTTCAAATATATCTTTGCGGGTCACCATCCGGTACTGACCGGCAGGGAGATTTGTTGTAAAATGCCCGTACGGATCAGAATGGAGGGTGGCAATCTCCTTGTCACCTGGCATGGAATACACTGTGATGCTGGCATTTTCAATAAATCCGGCATTGTTGTTTTCATACACATATCCTTCCACTACAGCCTGTGAAAATGCAGGAAATGAAACAAAAACGAGCAAAAAGAGTGCAAAACAGAAGGAATGTTTATGATGTGGCATGAATCCGCGATTGGAAATGAAATGAGCCTGCAAAATTATAAAGAGTTTCTGTTCGTCTTATGAGAATTGTATATCTCGGCACACCCGAATTTGCGGTTGCGCCACTTCGCATGCTACTGGAAAACGGATATCAGGTAGTTGGTGTTGTAACCGCCCCCGACAAACCCGGAGGAAGAATGGGTACACAGGTGTCGGCGGTGAAAAAATTTGCCCTCGAACAAGGGCTTCCAGTTCTTCAACCTGAAAAACTCAAGAACCCGGATTTTCTGGAGCAATTGCGCAACTGGAAGGCAGACCTGCAAATTGTAGTCGCGTTTCGGATGTTGCCGGAAGTCGTGTGGAATATGCCTCCCCTGGGTACTATGAACCTGCATGGTTCTCTTTTGCCCAAGTATCGCGGCGCAGCGCCTATCAACTGGGCCGTTATCAATGGAGAACAGGAAACTGGCCTGACCACCTTTTTACTAAAACATGAAATTGATACTGGCGACCTGCTTTTCCAGCAACGAATTGCAATTGGCGAAAATGAAACGGCAGGCGAATTGCACGACCGAATGATGGAGGCGGGCGCAGGGCTCGTCCTGAAATCCGTACAAGCCCTTGAAAACAAATCAGTTGTACCGTTTGCTCAGGAAGAAACGGAAGCAACACATGCGCCGAAAATCTTCACAGAAACGTGTAAAATCGATTTTCACAAACCTTTACAGACTGTGCACAACTTTGTTCGTGGACTTAGCCCTTACCCGGGCGCCTGGACAGAACTGGATGGCAAAACCCTGAAAATATTGCGCGCCCAGAAAACTGGGGGTGTCCCAACTGTACCACCAGGCACGTTCATTTCGGATGGAAAAAATCACTTGCACGTCAGCACGTCCGACGGCTTTCTGGACATTCTGGAACTACAAATGGAAGGTAAACGCCGGATGGGCGTGAAGGAATTTTTGAACGGGTATCGGCTGGGAGGGTGAGGTGGTTTTGGTGTTTTTGTGTTTTGGGGTTTTGGTGTTTTTGAGGTGCTTCGCTCTTGGTATTTGAGTTAATATTCCCGAGAAATCAACCTAAATACCAAGAGCGAAGCACCTCAAAAACACCAAAACACCAAAACACAAAAACACCACCTACTCACTGCTTGCTCCGATCAAAAACGGCAGCATCCACCCCTTTTTCTTCCAGTTTGTCTACTACCCGGACGGCAGCGTTTTTGTCATTGGAACGAAAAACGACTACAGCGGCTTTGCCATCAGAGGTTTTGGAAATTTCCGCATTGGGATAGCCCAAACGAATCACTTCCTCCAGGCGGCGGCGAGCGCCTTCCATTTGACTAAATGTACCTGCACGAACAGCCCAGCGGCCTGCGCCCGGGCCTTTTACGGCAGCAACACCTTTGGATGCAGTCGTTGTAGAAGTGGTTGCGACAGGCTTAGAGGTTGTGGTAGCAGGTTTGGAGGTCGTAGTTGCCGATTTACCGGTATTTGTTGCACTCGTTGTCGGCTTAGTAGTGGTTGTCGGCGTCTGGGTAGCAGGCGCGGTTTTCGAAGCAGTGACAGGTGTGGAAGTTGTTGTAGAAGGCTCTTTTTCAATTCCGTTTGAAGAAGTGGTCGACGAAGTAGCATCGCCTGTGTAGGTGCTTCCCGTAGAAGTGGTATCATCCTGCACATAGCCCATATCACGAAGTGTTTTTTGCAATTCGGCCTCTTCTTCTGCCTGTCGTTTTTTGGATTCCTGCATTTGGCAGGCCTTGTATCCGGCAGCAATGATCAAAAGAGCAAGCAACGCGTAGAGCAGGTATGTAAGCAGATTATTGGTCTTCATACGACGAAAATGTTTGATAAAGGTTAAGATTCAGGTTTTAGCCGCCGAAAGGTAGTAGACCCGAGCGATTGGTGTATTAAATTCGATTGAAAATCTTTGTTTTAGGTACACAGAATCACTTTCAGGCGCCCCATTTGTTGTCGGCCGGATTCACATCCGGAATGGTGCGGTTGCCCAGTTCCACCTTCACCACTTTTTTGCCTGTAGGGCACAGTATCCGGATATCTTGCTGTCCATCCTTCCACGCGGCCGCGGTTTTGTGTATGGTTGTTTTGGAACCATCCGAAAAAGATATTTCCAGATGAACCGGCACTGGAATATTCCCTTTTTTCTCCACCATCACCACCTGTGCATGGGCCGCCTCATCGCTAATAACCCCCTGAATAGCCAGGTCGGGGTATCCCCATTCAAAAAACCAGGGTCGCCAGAACCAGTCCAGATTTTCGCCGGATACATCATTCCAGGTTTGGAAAAAATCGAAAGGAGCGGGGTGTTTGCCTTTCCAGCGATCCATATAGGTGGTCATGCAGGTGTGAAATTTTTCATATCCCAGCAGATCGAGCAAGGTAAAGTACGCGTTCTGCGGGCGCTGGTAGGAGGCGTTGCGGTATGCCACGCTCAGGTTACGCGATTTTACCATAGGAGGCACGTCATCTTCTGTGCCTGCAATGGGCGAATAGGGCCGTACCCGACCCAGGGTATGTCCGGAAAGCGAATCTGACAGTTTGAAGTCGAAAAAAGCAGCCCAGCCCTCATCCATCCAAGCATAATCCTGTTCGTTGATGCCCATCATAAATGGAAAGTAAGTGTGGCTCACTTCGTGTATCGTGAGGGTCATGGGCGATTCGGGGGCCATGCTTGCATCGTTGCACATCATGGGAAATTCCATTCCATCGTTGCCATTAAACACCGTCATAACCGGATAAGGAAACGGGTACCCAGGCAGCCAGGTACTCATCAGGCGTATTCCATCGGCAGCAATACGCGCTACCTGCGTATAATCAGAGGAAGAAGAATTGTACACGGCACTCACAAAAGTTCGGCGGCCGGTTTTGTCATCCACTACAATCGAAGTGGCGTCCCAATTGAAGTGATTGCTCGTGCCGAAAGCAAAATCAGGCACATCCTTCGCTGTAAACCGGAATGACTGGGCTTTTTTGTTTTTGAAAACGCCTCCTGTATTCAGTTCCTTTTCAGTAAAAATGGCAGACACCTCATTGGCATTATGGGCTTTGTTCCAGCGCTCATAATAAGCAGGAGACAAAATATCAGCCGCATTCTGCCATTCTCCCGTAGCCCATACCTGAAAACCGGCAGGCATGGAAATCGTAACGTCGTAGTCGCTGAAATCATTGTAAAACTCCTGCAAACCCGTGTAGGAATGGGAGGCCCACCCGTTCATGTCGTCGTAAACGGCAATTTGCGGGTACCAGTAGGCTACAAAAAAAGAAGAGGAGTCGCAGACGCACTCCCGTGCAGCACTTTCAGCCGCAGGCAGCCGGTACGACCACTTGACCGAAAGGGTGCCCTTTGCGCCGCCTGGCAAGGGCTTGTCTTTCAAAGGTATATCCAGAAAAGTCTGAAAACGCCGGTATTTATCCGCTGCAATTTCCTGTCCATTCCAGCGAATCGATTCAATGCGCACCCCATCGTCCACATCTGAAGCATCTACCTCAAATGAGCGCGGCACACCTTTTTTATACAGGTCGTGTTGCAATTTGATGCGAATCAACTGAAGGGAATCGGGGCTGTTATTGGAATACGTTATGGTTTCATCCCCTGTCAGCAAATGCGTTTTAGGGTCGAGCGAAGCCGAAATAACATAACTGGCCTTATTTTGCCAGTATTTGGCCCCAGGCTTACCATCCCAACTACGGGTACCTTTTTCATAAGATTTCTGGATATTTCGGGGTACAAAGAGGGTTGTTTGGCCAAAAATCGACAGGGTTGTCGACAGCAAGAGAAGGCCAGTGGTGCAAAAACGATTCAGCATAGTAAAAGTTAGGTGCAAGTAAATGGATGTCTGTAGCGGAAAAGTAAACCCAAACAAGGGCTGCAAATATATAAAGGGCTGAACATCGAAGTACCCCAGTACATTCCCTGTGTCGCTACTTCATCCGGGCCATCCGTTTACAGACGTCGTTTATCGAATTATCTCTCTCTTCAACTTGTTATCAGCCATTTTCGGGTACACCTTTGCATTTCCATTTTTCAAACAAACAGCATGACACCATATAAAAATTTCAGCCAAAGTCAGTCGTGGAGTAGCCGGGTGCGAAAAGGCGCTTTATACGTTGCCGTTTCCGCTTTGCTGGCCGTTCCTGCTGCTTGCGGCAGCGACAATGGTTCTGATTGGGAAGAGGTAACGGTAGAAGAGCCCACTAAAGGCGTTATTACAACGGTAGAAGAAACCGAGCCGGGGCAGTTTACCGTGGCAGGCGAACAAATAGTGGACGCACGCGATCAGTCGAAGGTTATCGTAAAACACCTCGACGGAAAAATTGACACGCTCAGCCTGGCGCAGGCTCGTGGACTGGTTGGCACACAGGATACTGTACGTCAAACCACCGTCGTACATCAGCATCATGGCGGGTTCGGCCTTGGACATATTCTCTGGTGGAGCGCCATGGGCCACATGATGGGCCGTGGCTTTGGCTCTCCCGCTCCCGGCTATGTATATCGCGGCGGCTCACCGATGGGCAACACTGCCTCTGAATTGCGCCGTACTTCGGTGAGCAGAACGGTAAAAGTGCCTGCAAAAAGCCGCAGCGGATTTTTTAAAGGATTTGGAAGAAGTTCAAGATCATGATCAGGAAAAAATCGATTGCACAATTGCCCAATCAGGTTTTTCGTGAACTGGGCTGGGATTACTTTATTTCAGATGAAGCAGCCGATTACCTGACAACCGAACTGGTGGTGGTGCAGGAAAAAGAACGGGACGTCTTTTATGAAACCGGAAACAGGCTGTACGACCTGTTTGTGCAGGCAGGTACCTATGTGTTGGAGCACAATTTGCTAGCCGAACTGGGTATTCCGCGCAACCTACACGAGTTAATTCGCCTGAGTTGGGACGACGACCGGCACTTGCACCTGTTCGGCCGCTTCGATTTTGCAGGCGGCGTGGGTGGCTTGCCTGTCAAATTGTTGGAGTTTAATGCCGATACGCCCACCTCTCTGCCCGAAACTGCCATTATTCAATGGGGCCAACTGAAAGCCAATGAACTGCCCGACGATGCGCAATTCAATCATGTGTACGATGCCTTGATCGACAATTTCGAGCGACTCAAATCGCTCAATCCGGATCGGGAGCCTGCCATTCTTTTTAGCACCTTGCGGAACGCTCAGGAAGATGACGACAATGTTTCCTTGCTGGCTGCCGCCGCGGCAGAAGCAGGTTTTGAAACGCGGTTTTGTTATGTCGACGAGGTTCATTTTTCTGAAACCGAAGGGATTTTTGCACCAGACAAGGGCCGTGATACCTTCACCCGTTTCGATTTCTGGTTCAAACTGGTGCCCTGGGAGTACATCGCTCAAGATGAGCCAGAATTGTGCAACATCCTTACCCGGATTGTACAGCGCGACCTGGCAGTGGTATTAAATCCAGCCTACACTATGCTTTTTCAATCAAAAGCCATCCTGAAGTATTTGTGGGATCTGTTTCCAGAAGACCCAGCACTGCTGGAAGCCACGCTCGTAGAGCCTGTTGGAAAAAGCAATTTTCCTTTTGTACAAAAGGTCTTTTTCGGTCGGGAAGGCGCCAATGTCAGCATCCACGATGAAATCGGGCTGCCAGTAGAAGTTCGTTCCGGCGAATACGACAAGCAAAAAAGCGTTTACCAGGCATTAGCACAACTGGCTCAAGACGAGTCGGGCTATTACTATCAGGCGGGGGTATTTTTTGCTTATGAGGCTTGCGGCCTTGGATTCCGACGTAGCCAACAACGTATTATCGACAATGGGGCTCAATTTGTTGGGCATGTAATCGAATGATTTCCGAAATAAAAATTTTTAGTGGTAAGAGGCAACCTGAAAGTGGATTTGTTCGTGTTATCAGGATTCAGAAAAAAATATGGGTTGGACAAAACGTTTTTTTAGCATTTATCGGACTAAAAAATTGCGGGAGCAAAATTTAAACTTTCTATATTTGCCCTGCGAAAATTCTCTCCGATCTGAAAAACGAAAATGAAAATTTGGCTTCATTTAACCTGCCTTTCTGAATAACATCAACATAAACTGTTCATTTTCAAACCTTTACTGTCTTAATCATGATTCGAAACCTACTGTTTGCTATGGGCGCATTCCTGCTCGTGGCCTTCAATGCCTCCGCCCAGCGTGTTTGCGCTTCACACGATGTACTGGAAGAACAACTCATGAACAATCCAATCCTCCGTGAAAAACTGGAGGAAATCGAACGCCACACGGAAGACTTCATCAACACCCCTCCGGGTTTGCGCGAACGTGTACAGGTCACTATTCCAGTAGTAGTAAATGTAGTCTGGAACACTACTTCCGAAAACATCAGCGACGCACAAATCCAGTCGCAAATCGATGTGCTGAACCAGGACTTTCGCGCTACCAACGCAGACCGTACAAATACGCCTGCCATCTTTTCCGGTTTGATCGCCGACTTTGAAATCAACTTCTGCCTGGCTACACAAGACCCAAGTGGCAATGCTACAACGGGTATCCGTCGTCAGCAAACTTCTACCACGGCTTTTTCGAGCAATGACGCTGTGAAATTCACGGCTCAAGGTGGTCTGGATGCCTGGGATCGCAACAAATACCTCAACCTATGGGTATGCGACCTGAGCGGTGGCTTGCTGGGCTACGCTCAATTCCCTGGCGGCGCTGCTGCTACGGATGGCGTAGTGTGCGACTACCTGTATTTCGGTACGGTAGGTGTTGCCACTGCTCCTTTCAACAAAGGCCGTACGGCAACACACGAAATCGGCCACTGGCTGAACCTGCGCCACATCTGGGGCGATGCCAACTGCGGTAGCGACCTCGTGAGTGATACGCCTACGCATAACACCTCCAATGCAGGTTGCCCAACTTACCCGCATTTGTCTACATGCTCCGGCACACCGGTTGAAATGACCATGAACTACATGGACTACACCGACGATGCTTGCATGTACATGTTCACGGCTGGTCAGAAAGCCCGTGCACAGGCGCTTTTTGCTACCGGCGGCAGCCGTGTTTCGCTGCTGACTTCTACGGGTTGCCAGCCTCCAACCGGCGGCGGCACCTGCGGTGTGGCCTCGGGCCTGAGCGCTACCAGCATTACACAGACTTCCGCTACAGTAAGTTGGTCGGCTGCCAGCGGCGCTACTTCCTACAACCTGCAATACAAACTGTCTTCTTCGTCTACCTGGACTACCATCACTGGTATCACTACCACGTCTCGCAGCCTGACGGGCCTGACTGCCAACAGCACGTATAACTATCAGGTGCAAACGGTTTGCGGTGGTACTTCTGCTGCATACTCTACAGCAGCATCCTTTACCACGCTGGCTTCTGGTGGCGGCACTTGCGTTGACACCTATGAGTCGAACAACACACGCAATACTGCTAAAACGGTTCCTGTAAACAGCACCTTTACTGCTCAGATTGCATCCGCTTCCGATGTAGACTGGTATAAATTTGCCAATACATCTGCTACCAGCCGCATCAAGGTCGACCTGACAACTTTGCCGGCCGACTACGACGTACGCCTCTATCGCGGTACAAGCAATACTATTCTGGCTCAATCGCAGAATGCTGGTACGGCTGATGAAGTAATGATTTACAACACAACTACTGTTTCTACCAGTTATTATGCTTATGTATACGGCTATAACGGCGCATTCAGCAATACCCAGTGCTATACCATCCGTATCAGCCTGAGCAGCAGCAACTTCCGTACCGACGGTAGCACCGACGGTGAAGTGCAGGAAATCGAAGTACCGGTTATCTTTGAAAATGCGGCATTTGGTATGTTCCCGAACCCCGCAGGCGAACAGGTAACGGTGGAAGTTCCAATGGAAGCCGATGCTGATGTCCAGGTAACAATCGTTGATCCATCTGGCAAAGCAGCCATTCAGCAAAACCGTGTAATGGGCAAAGGCGACAATCGTATGAACTTCGATATCAGCCGCCTCGCAAACGGTATCTACTTCGTAGAAGTTCGCAATGGTGATTCGAAGAGCACGCGTAAACTTGTGGTTCAGCGCTAATACACGCTGACAACCCGATAAAATAAGCCATGAGTTATCCCGAATTTTGGTCAAGGCCAGGATTCGGGATTTTTTTTGTGGCTATTTCCCGCAGAGCGTAATTCCCGCAGATTTTCTCGTAGAGTAATTTCCCGCAGAACTCGCAGAATACTCGCAGATTTACGCAGATCAACCTAATCAATCTGTTTTGGGCCGAAAATTTCGGGATGACTCATGTTTTTATTTACCTCGCTCCTGCATGTCGGAGTAATATATCAGGTTCCATGTTCCATCCGGTTGCCTGGCAAAACGACGTTCAATACCGAATCCGCCGGCAGTGATCGTAATGAATTCAATAATCAGGTCATCGCTCAGCATTTGAATCTGGCGTTTGTAATCGCCGGAAGCATAATTTACCGGATGGTGCATCAGCCATGTTTCTTTTTGCCAGAAAACATCCTTTTTCGCATAATGGGTGCTGTCGACTTGTTCGCTGGAATCGCCCTGAAGCGGCCAGGAAATATGTTCCATCTGATACACACTGTCCGTATGGAATTTATCATAAAAAGTATTAAAATCGGCTGGCAATGCAGTATTGGATGCATTGACCGAATCGGCCTGAGCAGGCGTATTGTTGCGTTTGCAAGAAACAATCAGGAAAGAGGCGCAAAGAAAAATTGGGAAAAATTTCATAACACTTGTCAAATTAGAATTGGCAAATAAGCGGTAAAAATAGAACGTCCCGCAAACGAAATTCAGGTGAGGTATATTTGCCGCCACATACGTCAATTCATAAAAAAATTCATGAGAGGCATTTTCACCATCCTGTTACTCCTCCTTTCCAACGTCTTTATGACCTTCGCCTGGTATGGTCACCTTAAATTTCAGGAATTCAAATTTTTTCAAAAAGCCGGCATTTTCGGGCTCATTATAGCCAGTTGGCTTATTGCTTTTTTGGAATATAGCCTGATGGTGCCTGCCAACAGAATGGGATACAAAGAAAATGGTGGCCCATTTTCGCTTATCCAACTCAAAGTGATTCAGGAAGTCATCACCCTGCTTGTCTTCACAGCATTTACCATGATATTCTTCAAAAATGAATCATTCAAATGGAACCACTTTGTTGGGTTCGGGTTACTCGTGCTGGCGGTGTATTTTATTCGGAAGTGAGTGGTGAGTAGTGAGTAGTGAGTAGTGAGTAGTGAGTAGTGAGTGGTGAGTGGTGAGTGGTACACGTAGCCCTGAAAGGGCGTATTCAATAGCACAGGGCAGCGCCCTGTGAAAACATGGTTAAAAACATGGTTAAAAACATGGTTAAAAACATGGTTAAAAACATGCTTGATATGTAATCATATTCATTTCCACCCCATATCCGATCGTTTTACCCACAAAAACCACGGCACCACGATCCCGGTATAAATAGCCATACCTGCATCCATCAAAGGGGTGTACCACAGCAAATCCCTGCATTGCAACAATGTAAAAACCCTTTTATAAAGGAAGTGGAGCATGACCTGTCGCACAAAATACAGCAACAAGGCAGGTACAGCGTACTGAACCGTGACCAACAGCAAAAACAGGAAAAAATAGTGGAATACCAGCGATAATCCTATAGCAGCCAAGAGCCATTTATGCAATGGGCGGTAAACTGTGGAAGCGCCCAGGTGACGTCTTTTTTGTGCCAGCCATTCCGACCAGTTTGTTTTCCCAGCAGAATACATAAAGGATCCTGGGTACAAACAAATAACCGTGTTGTGTGAATTGGCGGCAGCATTGACCAGCAAATCGTCGTCGCCTGAAGGAATATGACGATGCTCTGCAAAGCCGCCTACGCGCTCGAAAGTTTGTTTTGTAAATGCCAGGTTGCGGCCCACGCCCATATATGGCATACCAGCGAGTGCAAAAGAGAAATATTGTAACGCCGTATGCGCCGTTTCGAATCGAATCCAGCGATTGAGCATGCCAGTAGTTGTCTGCATGGGGCCAAAACCCAGCACAATTTCGGTATCGGACTTCGAAGTAAATAATTCCGCCATGCAGGCAAGCCATTTATTGCCAACAGGCGCACAATCGGCATCCGTTAGCAGCAAGTATTCGTTACTGGCAGACAGGATGCCTTGTTCGAGCGCATATTTTTTGCCCTTCAGAACCTTGTTTTTTAATGTCAAATACTTCAATCGCGGATAAACAGATTGTAATGCTGCCAGCACATCGGGAGAATTGTCGGAAGAGTCGTCATCCACGACCAGTACCTCCCATTCTCCTGCATAATCCTGCTGCAAAACGGAGGGCAGGTGGCGGCGCAAATTGTCCGCTTCATTTCGGGCACAAATAATCACGGAAAAAGGCAGTAGCAACGTGTTTTTTTCTCGTTCTTGCAGCCGATTTTTTTCACCTCTGTACAAGGCAAAACGAGCGTATATTCCGCAGCAAACCAACATTTGCCAAAGCGTGGCGCCTGCGTAACACACCAGTAACAAGAATAAAAAGAAGTCGGTCTGCATGAAAAGTAGACAAGGCAAGGCGGTAAAAATATCCGAATTGCCAGACTTCCGTGCGGAAAATTATGAAACGCATTATTGTGGCCATCGACGGCTATTCTTCCTGTGGCAAGAGTACGCTTGCCAAAGCCATGGCAAAAGCACTCCACTACGCTTACCTCGACTCTGGGGCGATGTATAGAGCCGTCACGCTGTATTTCCTAGAGCATCATCTCGATTACAACGATCCGGCTGTGGTGGAAGCAGCGCTTCCCAATATTCAAATTCATTTTGAACGGATTGACGGCCAGAACCGGACGTTTATGAACGGAAAGGACATCGAACACGACATTCGGGAAATGCGCGTCAGCGAGCACGTCAGCCCGGTATCGACAATTTCGGCTGTGCGGCGCGCGATGGTTCATCAACAAAAATTGATGGGCAAACGCAGAGGTATTGTTGCTGACGGCCGCGATATTGGCACGGTCGTGTTTCCGGATGCGGAACTGAAAATTTTCCTCACCGCCGACCTCGACGTACGCACCAGCCGCCGGCACCTCGAACTGGCAGCCAAAGGCATCGATGCCGACTGGCATGAGGTACAGCGCAACCTGGGAGAACGCGACCGAATCGACTCCACCCGTGCCGACAGTCCGCTCACCAAAGCCGAAGATGCCATTGTCATCGACAATACCCTCCTGTCTGAAGAACAGCAACTGGAACAGTCTCTGAAACTGGCCCGCGAGCGCATGCCCAACTAAACATGAATTTCTGGCAAAAACCCGTCGAAACGCTGCTCGAATTGTTGCAGCGAAAAGCCCCGCATCTACGCCAGGTGCGGCATTTCCCGTCGCAGCACCTGCATCGGGAAGTGGATTTCGACGTGTACCTGCCACCTGATTATCACCGCTCGCCCGAGCGCAAGTATCCGCTGGTAGTGTTCAACGACGGTCAGGATTTGCCCGTGATGCATTTTTCCAGCATCCTCGAACGGCTATACTACCAGCAGGAAGTGCCCCATTTTATTGCTGTCGGCGTATATGCTTCCGGCGAACGGATCCATGAGTACGGCACCGCCCGGCAGGCAGATTACAAACAGCGCGGAGAGAAGGCGTCCCAATATACCTCTTTCATTATCAACGAATTACTGCCTACGCTGGAACGCCGTTTCCGGCTGATGGAAGGAGCGGAACATCGGGTGATAGCAGGCTTTTCCCTGGGCGGACTTTCTGCTATCGACATCGCCTGGGCACACCCGAACCTGTTTGGCACTGCCGGTGTGTTCTCCGGCGCATTGTGGTGGCGCTGGTCGCCGGTGCATCCTGAAAACCCCGATGCGGATCGCATCATGCACGATATTATTCGCCAGAGCACGCACTGGCACCAGGGACAACGGTTCTGGTTTCAATGCGGCACGCTCGACGAAGAGGACGACCGCAACGGCAATGGTATCATCGACTCCATCGACGATACCCTCGATCTGATACGGGAACTACTTATGAAAGGTTGCCCCGAACTCGATGTGTATTACCACGAAATGGATGGCGGGCGGCACGAACCGCATACTTGGGGAGAGGCGATGCCTGTATTTTTGAAATGGTGCCTAGGAGGAGTCCTCAGTCCTGAGTCCTGAGTCCTCAGTCCGTAGAGTACACGTTGATACATTTGGCGTTCATTCTTACAAAAGCCAAAAAATAATCTGGTGTACTCTACGGACTCAGGACTTACGACTCAGGACTCATTTTCATTTCGATGATGACCATTTTAGAGGTGGGTGTATTGCTTTTGTCGGCAGTGCTGTCGATGGGCACCAACACATTGGTTTCAGGGAAATACGTGGCCGTACAGCGCTCGGGAATATCGTAGGCCACTACAATAAATTTGCGTGCTACGCGCTCTACACCGCCACTGAAATTGAATAAATCCACCACATCACCATCTTTCAGGCTGGCTTTACCCATATCGTAGGGGTTCATCAAAATGACGCGGCGCTCGTGAAAAATGCCGCGATACCGATCATCTAGCCCGTAAATAGTGGTATTGAACTGATCGTGGCTGCGAATGGTCATCATGATATATTCATCAGAACCAAGTTGCTGCCTTGTCACTTCTGCCAGGTTGAAATGCGCTTTTCCCGATAGTGTATTGAATTTCCCAACCCTTGCGCCATTCGGCAGGTAAAATCCGCCGGGTTCTCGCACCCTGCGGTTGTAATCGTCGAAACCTGGGATAGCGCGTTCTATATCTGTGCGGATGTGGTCGTAATGTTGCTCGTAGTGATCCCAGGCAATACCGGAGTCCGGGCCAAGGACGGCCTTTGCCAATCGACACACAATAGCAGGTTCGGAAAGCAATTGGATGGAAACGGGCCGTAAGTTGCCTTTCGAACTGTGTACAACGCCCATCGAATTTTCCACCGAAACAAACTGCTGTTCGCCGCCCGTCATATCGAGGTCGGTACGGCCAAGGCAGGGCAGGATGATGGCTTCTTTACCATGAACGAGGTGGCTGCGGTTGAGTTTGGTAGATACGTGCACCGTCAGGTCGCAGCGACGCAAGGCCTCGGCTGTGTATTCTGTATCGGGCGTAGCCGACAAGAAATTGCCACCCATGGCAAAGAACACCCGCACTTTACCTTCATACATGGCCTGTATGCATTCCACTACATCGTAGCCGGGATGCTGGGGCGGCCGGAAGCCAAAGGTTTTTTCCAGTCGATCCAGAAATGCCTGTGGCGGGCGTTCATAAATCCCCATCGTACGATCGCCCTGCACATTGCTGTGGCCACGCACCGGGCAGGTGCCTGCGCCAGGCTTGCCGATACTGCCTTTGAGCAAAAGCAGGTTGACGATTTCCTTGATCGTATCGACCGCATTTTTGTGCTGGGTAAGTCCCATGGCCCAGCAGGCGATGATTTTTTTGTGCCCGATCAGCAGGTCGGCTGCCGCGCGAATTTGTGGTAATGGAACGCCACATTCTACCGCCAGGTCTTCCAGATTGTACTGGCGCAGGTTTTGAAGGTATGCTTCCATCCCTGTTGTGTGCTCCCGAATAAATTCATG